>NZ_CP064703.1:6191000-6886500 GCF_023101085.1 Bradyrhizobium sp. 170
GCGGATCAGCGACAGGTCGGGCTCCAGGGGATGATCGACCTTGACCTGCATGCCGCGCGACTGCACGTGGGGATCGTTGAACACCTGCGCGAAATCGTTGATCGGACCTGAAGGCACGCCGGCCTTCTCCAGCTCGTCCAGCCAGTAGGCCACGGGCTTCTTCAGGAAGAGACCTGCGAAGATCGCCATGATTTCCTTGCCGTGGACGACACGGTCGTTGTTCTTGACGAAGCGCGGATCGGTCGCGAGCTCGGGCGCGCCGAGCACGGCGCAGGTGCGCTGGAACTGGCCGTCATTGCCGACCACCAGCATCAGCTCGCCATCGGTGCAGCGGAACACGCCGGCCGGCATGCCGCCATTGCCCCAGGTGCCGCGCCGCGGCGGGGTCTGGCCGTTGACGAGAAAGATCTGCGCGTAATGCGACAGCGAGGCGATCACGGTGTCGAACAGGCAGACGTCGACATGCTGCCCCTCCCCGCCATTGGCCTTGCGGTGATAGAGCGCCGCCAGAATGCCGATCGAGGAGTTCATGCCGGTCATGTAGTCGACGATGGAGGGGCCGACCTTCATCGGTCCCGCGCCAGGCTCGCCGTCGAGATGGCCAGTGACGCTCATCAAGCCGCCCATCGCCTGCAGGATCGCGTCGTACCCGGCGCGCGGCGCGTAGGGCCCGGTCTGGCCGAAGCCGGTTACGGAGCAATAGATGATGCCGGGGTTGATGGCCTTGATCGATTCGTAATCCAGCCGGTAGCGCTTGAGGTCGCCGACCTTGTAATTCTCCATCATCACGTCGCAGGACTTTGCCAGATCACGGACGATGTCCTGCCCTTCCGGCGTCGCGATATTGACGGTGACCGATTTCTTGTTGCGGTTGGCGCAGATGTAGAACGAGTTGTTGTTGTTCGCCTTGCCGTCCGGGTCTTTCAGGTAAGGCGGGCCGAAGGCGCGGGCGTCGTCGCCGCCGCCGGGGCGTTCGATCTTGATCACCTCGGCGCCGAGATCCGCCAGCATCTGCGCCGACAAGGGGCCTGCGAGCACCCGCGTCAGGTCGAGAATTTTGATGCCCGAAAGTGGCAGAGCCGACATGAACTTCCTCCGAATTTTTTGGCGTGGTGGCGCGGGAACGTGTCCGGGCGCTGCGAAGCCAAGCCGATACACTATTTTATGTGGCTGAGCCCTGCATTAACGGCATGACGCCATCCGTTCGCCGCCCGCTTTGCACGCCAGTGGTCGGACGAAGCGAAGGTTTCAGCGATCTCGCCGGGCAGCAGATGCGGCATTCCGGGCAAAGGGGCTGCCGGGACATCGCCCCAAAAGCACGACGGCCCGCCGAGCGGGCCGTCTATCGTCAAACCGTGTGATCGGCTGGCCTGATTACCTGTTGGTGCTGGCCTTGGCGCGGCTGGCGCGCCATTCCAGGAATTCGCGATAAAGGGGATCGCGTTCCTGCGGGGCCAGCGCTGCGGCCGGTGCAGCAACCGGCGCCGGCGCCGCCGGCGCGGCGCCTGATGCCGCGGCAGCGCCCGGGGGCAGCGGCATGTTGCGGTCGAGCCATTCCTGCGCCGCCTTGAAGCGGGTCCAGCCCGACACCGTCGCGCGTGGCGCCATTTCCTTCCACTTCGGATGGAACGGCGGACGCTGCAGCTGCGCGACCTTGTCGAACATGGTGTCCACCAAGAGCGCCAGGCGGCGGTAGCGATCGCTGTTCGGCGCCCAGTTATACGACGCCAGCACGGCTTCGGCGGCGATCGTCTCCACGTAGCCACCCTCCGCAACGAGGCCCGGGTAGTCCGCCGAGCCAAGCTTGGAAGGCAGATACTCCTCTTGCAGCGGCTTGGCGTATTCGACCGGCACCAGATGCAGATTGCGGTCCTGGATCTGGTTCAGCCATTGCAACGGCTTGCCTTCGATCGCCACGATCGCGTCGACCTCACCCTTGCGCAGCATGTCCACCGCCAGCCGCGGCTCCTGATAGATCAGATGCGGCCTGATCCCGAGCCGGTCGAACACGTTGATCGCCGTCACGAAGGTCGAGCTGTCGGGCAAATCGACCACCACGGTCTTGCCGTCGAGATCCCGCATGCTGGTGATCGACCTCGGCGCCAGGACGTGCATCTCTTCGTTGAACATCTTGGCGACGTAGACGAACTGGTTGCGGATGTCCTTGGCGAAGTCCTTGCGGTCGAGATAGGACAGCGTGTCCTTGCGCACGATACCGGCATCGACGCCCCGCAGCAGCAGGATATCCGCCACCGCCTGCACCGATCCACGGCCCATCACAGGTAGGATCCGCAAATTGGTGCCGTTGTCGAGCACGGAGGCGAGATCGGCGCCGACCTGGGCGTAGGTAGAGCCGAACGAGCCGGTCATCAGGCTCACGGTGTTGGCGTTGAGCTGGTTCGCCAGATCGCGCTTGGTGGAGGTGCCGTACTTGAAGATGGTCTTGAAGGAATCGCTGACGGCGCCCGCATCGACGCCGCTTCGCACCGGGCCGAAGTGCTGCCATTGGCCGTTGGTGAAGCGCATCATCCGCATCTGTTCGATTGGCGCATGGTCGGACGGGCTGGTGTCGATCTTGATGCCCTGCACCATCATGGGAAGCTGGATACCCTTGAGCAGGCGGGCCTGCTTCATGATGTTTTCGCGCGAGAGGTCGTCGCCGCAGTTCTTCAGGACCTCGACCGTCAACCTGCCGACCAGATAGCCGAGGACGGCCTGGCCGTTGGTCTTGCTCACGCTCGGGAGATAGCGCTGCATGAAGGCGCTCCATTCGCGGAACACCGCGTCGCCGGCCGCCGCCGCGTCTTCGCCCTCGAGCCTGTAAGCGGCCGACAACAGGCCTTCCGCATTTTGCGGGCCCGCCGGCTGAATCACGGCCGAGTACGAATTAGAGATCGAGGCGGCGAACTGTAGCGGCCTCCAACCGAGTTCGGCGGTTCGCTTGATCGCCATGATCGCGAATTTTGGCGTGGTGAACTCGATGAGGACGTCGGCGCCGGAGGCCTTGAGCTTGGCCATCTGCGCATCGATATTGGTGTCCGTGACCTTGTATGGAGCCTCGGCCACGATCGCCATCTTGCCACCCAGGCCGTCCTTCAGGCCCTTCAGGTATTCCTTGCCCATCCCATCCTCCTGATAGAGGACGGCGATCTTGCTGCGCGGATGGTTCTCCAGCAGATACTGCGCAAAAATTTGCGCTTCAGCGGTGTAGGTCGGCAAGAAGCCTATGGTCCAGGGAAACTCGTGCGGCTGGTCCCAGGCCGCCGCACCCGACAAGGCAAAAAGTTGCGGGACCTTTTTTGAGTTCAAATAGGGCTGGATCGCGGCGTTCGTGTTCGTGCCGATGGTCCCCAAGGCCAGGAGAACGTTGTCTTCCTCGACCAGCTTGCGGGTCATCGCCATGGTTTTGGTGGGTTCGTAGGCGTCGTCATAGGATATCATATTGACCTTGCGGCCGTTGATCCCGCCTTCGGCGTTGACCTTGTCCAGATAGGCCGTGATGGTCTTGGCGATAACGCCATAGGCGGAGGCCGGACCGGTATAGGGCGCGGTGTTGCCAATCCGGATCTCCCTGTCCCCCGGGGCCGCCAGGCCCTGCCCGAAAGCCGGCCCCGCCATCGCAGCAAGCACCAGTGCCGCGGCAGCGCTGCGCCGAGGCGCGGTGAAAAGCCGGCGCAGTGCGTCACGGGCCACAGACCCGGACAATTGCGCCGCCCAACGAGTGTCAATCAAAGCCCGCATCTGCCAGCCCCCTGAGCAATATTCCTGTGCGATTTTTCGAGCAGCGAGAAGATAGCGTTTCAGCCCTACTCGCTAACATTGTGTCTCAATCGGATTGATTTTGTGTCATGGCCAGTCGTTTCGCGGACAACGGTTAGTCGATCGTGCGTTCTGCCGCAACAATGCTGGACATTATCGTTACCAAATCTGGACTCGGTTGCGTTCGTGAATACTGATTCGTCTTATGGTTGCAAAAACGATACGCATTGCGCCGTCCCTCAATCCCAAAAGCACGACGGCCCGCCGAAAAGCGGGCCGTCTTGTGGTCAAATCGTGTTATCGGCTGGCCTGATTACCTGTTGGTGCTGGCCTTGGCGCGGCTGGCGCGCCATTCCAGGAACTCGCGATACAGGGGATCCTGCGGGGCAAGTGCGGCGGCCGGTGCAGCAACAACCGGCGCCGGCGCGGTGCCCGATGCCGACGACATGGCCGCGCCCGCCGGCAACGGCATGTTGCGGTCGAGCCATTCCTGCGCGGACTTGAAGCGGGTCCAGCCCGACACCGTCGCGCGTGGCGCCATTTCCTTCCACTTCGGATGGAACGGCGGACGCTGCAGCTGCGCGACCTTGTCGAACATGGTGTCCACCAAAAGCGACAGGCGGCGGTAGCGATCGCTGTTCGGCGCCCAGTTATACGAGGCCAGCACGGCCTCGGCCGCAATCGTCTCCACCGAGCCGCCATCCGCCACCAGGTTCGGGTAGTCCGCCGACGAAAGCTTGGACGGCAGATATTCCTCCTGCAGCGGCTTGGCATAGTCGACCGGCACCAGATGCAGGTTGCGGTCCTGGATCTGGTTCAGCCATTGCAACGGCTTGCCTTCGATCGCCACGATCGCGTCGACCTCGCCCTTGCGCAGCATGTCCACCGCCAGCCGCGGCTCCTGATAGATCAGATGCGGCCTGATCCCGAGCCGGTCGAATACATTGATCGCCGTCACGAAGGTAGAGCTGTCAGGCAAATCGACCACCACGGTCTTGCCGTCGAGATCCCGCATGCTGGTGATCGACCTCGGCGCCAGGACGTGCATTTCCTCGTTGAACATCTTGGCGACGTAGACAAACTGATTGCGGATGTCCTTGGCGAAGTCCTTGCGGTCGAGATAGGACAGCGTGTCCTTGCGCACGATTCCGGCGTCGACGCCCCGCAGCAACAGGATATCCGACACCGCCTGCACCGATCCTCGGCCCATTACCGGCAGGATCCGCAGCGCCGTGCCGTTGTCGAGCACGGAGGCGAGATCGGCGCCGACCTGGGCGTAGGTAGAGCCGAACGAGCCGGTCATCAGGCTCACGGTGTTGGCGTTGAGTTGGTTCGCCAGATCGCGCTTGGTGGCGGTGCCGTACTTGAAGAGTGTCTTGAAGGAATCGCTGACGGTGCCGGGATCGATGCCGCTTCGCACCGGCCCAAAGAACTGCCAGTGGCCGCCCGTGAAGCGCATCATCCGCATCTGCTCGATCGTCGCGTGGTCGCTCGCGCTGGTATTGATCTGGATGCCCGGCACCATCATGGGAATCTGCAGGCCCTTGATCGAGCGGGCCTGCTTCATGATGTTTTCGCGCGAGAAGTCGTCGCCGCAGTTCTTCAGGACCTCGATAATGAGCCTGGAGTTCAGATAGCCGTAGACGGCCTGGCCGTTCGACTTGCTGACGCTCGGGACATAGCGCTCCATGAAGGCGCTCCATTCGCGGAACGCCGCGGGGCCGGCGCTGGCCGAATCCTCGCCCTCCAGCCGGTACATGGCCGACATAATGCCTTCGGCGTTTTCCACGCCCGCCGGCACCATTACGGCCGACACCGATTCAGACACCGAGGCGAGGAAATGCACCGGCTTCCAGCCGAGTTCGGCATTTCGCTTGATCGCCATGGTGGCGAATTTCGGCGTGGTGAATTGCATGAAGATGTCGGCGCCCGAGGCCTTGAGCTTGGCGATCTGGGCGTCGATGGAGGTGTCCGTCACCTTGTACGGCGCCTCGGCCACGATCGGAACCTTGCCGCCGAGGCCGTCCTTCAGGCCCTTGACGTAGTCCTTGCCGAAACCGTCGTCCTGATAGAGCACCGCGATCTTGCCGCGCGGATGGTTCTCCAGGATATAATGCGAATAGATGTGAGCTTCGGTCTGGTAGCTGGGCAGGAAGCCCATGGTCCAGGGAAACTCGCGCGGCTGGTCCCACATCGAGGCGCCCGAGGCGACGAAGAGCTGCGGGATCTTCTTCGCGTTCAAATAGGGGTGGACCGCCTGGCTGGTGTTGGTGCCGAGGCTCGCCAGGATAAAGAGAACGTTGTCTTCCTCGACGAGCTTGCGGGTCGCCTCCATCGTCTTGGTCGGATTGTAGGCGTCGTCATAGGAAATGAAATTGATCCTGCGGCCCTTGATGCCGCCCTCGGCGTTGACCTTGTCGAAATAGGCCGCCATGACCTTGCCGATCACGCCATAGGCGGAAGCCGGACCGGTATAGGGCATGCCGATCCGGATCTCGTTTGCCCCCGGGGCCGCCGCCTGGCCCTGCCCGAAAGCCGGCGCCGCCATCGCGGCCAGCATCAGCGCCGTTGCGGCGTTGCGCCGAGGCGCGGTGAAAAGCCGGCGCATGGCCTCTCCTGTCCGAAACCGGGACAGTTGCTCCATTCGCGGACGAGCGATTCCGATAGCTCCCATTGTAGTCCCCCCTGTGAGCCCATATTTTTTTGATATTTTTAAGGCGTGATGCGTGCGGGCAGCGTTTCAACCCTACTCGCCGACAATGTGTCTGAATCGGATTGATTTTGTGGCGAGTCCATGCGTTCCGCAAGGCATGGTTAACCGGCGAGCATTTCGCCACTTGGAAACGCCCTGAAATTGACATCACCGCGCAATCGAAGCGTGTTCGTGTGTGCACCACCGGTGCCTGCCGCGCATCATATTGCGACACGATATCAGCGATATCTCGAATAACTTTTGAATGATGGAGCGGGTGATTCGTCGACTCGGGCACCCTGCCCGATTGATTTTGGACCAGGTGCGGTTCGCTCCTGGTCCGGCGTATCGGCGATCCCGGCATCTCATCCGCTCCCGGAACCAAGGCGAGTTGCCTCCAAATCCTGGGCTCGATATCTGCTCAACGCTGCCGCTTCATCGCAGATCGATCGGTGATAGCGGGCGACGCCGTCCAGGGGATACCTGGCGAGGAACAGGGCCAATTCGGTTTCTGCGACAGCCGGAGGACCATTGCGAAGCGCCACATACACCGTTTCCCATTCACTGCAGAATCTCAGCTCGTCGACGCCGGCCGAGGCGGTCTCATCTCGCAGTTCATAGATATCGAACGCCTCGGCGAATCCCTTGGGGGTGATCCGGTCGACACTGCGAAGGCAAAATTGCGGGCCCACGCGCTCCCTCAACGCAGAGCTGATGAGGATCGAGGTTCCGTAATGCTTGTTGAGCCCTTCGAGGCGCGCCGCGAGATTAACCGTCGCGCCGAGCGCGGTGTAATTCATGCGGTCTTCTGACCCGATATTGCCGACGACGGCCTCGCCGGTGTGCAGGCCCATCCGCGTACGATACGCCGGCCATCCCTCCTGCTCGAACTCGGCATTGAGGCGATCATTGGCGCGTTGAAGCGCGAGCGCGGCAACACAAGCATTGGCCGCGTGATCCGGATCGTCTGCCGGCGCGTTCCAGATCGCCATGATGGCGTCGCCGATGAATTTATCGACGGTGCCGGCATGGATCATGATCTCGTGCGACATCGCGGCAAAGTATCGCGAGGTGTATTTCATGACCTGCGTCGGGTCGGCCTTCTCGGTGATCTCCGTGAAATTCACCACGTCGGAAAACAGCAGTGTGACTTCCCGACGCGTGCCACCGAGTTGCAGCGGAGTCCCGGTTTCAATCAACTTCTCTACCAGCCGGCGCGGCACGAAGTGCGAAAATGTCTCGGTGACGGTGCGCATGGTCGACACCGACCGGCCGAGTTCATCGATCTCGCGGATGAGCGAACGCACCGGCGGAGCCGCGGACGGTTCGAACCTCTGAATTCGATCGGTCTCCCCGGCGAGAGCGCGCAGCGAACGGGACAGCAGCGAGCCGATCAGAAACACGATCGGCACCATCAACGCGACGAAACCCAGCGTAACGGCAAACAGCCGCCGACGCTCGGAGAGGATACTGGCGAAGAACTCATCGACCGGCGCCACCACCGCCACACGCAGATTGGCCGGACCTGATTTGGGGATGGTCTGGAACGCCGCGGCATACAGCCGGCCGCGCGGATCGTAAAAGAACTGCTCGGCGATTCCATTCTCGCGCCACCCGCGGATCGCCTTGAGAACACCCGACATATCGGTCTCACGCAGGCGTGGAATCGTGCCCGAAACCTCCCTTCCGAGCATTTCAGACATCCGGGGATGGGCCAGAATGCGATCGTCATCATCAAACAGGAAGGCGACGCCGGAGGCGGTCAGGTTCTCCTTCTTCAACACCTCCTGGGTCACATCAAGCAGAAGGTCGCCCGCGCTCACGCCGCTCCTGCCCTGTTTCAGCGCGGACTGGACGGTGTAGCCCTGCTTTCCGGTTGCGAAGAAAACATAGGGCCCGGTCAGCCAACTGCCATCGCGGCGAGCGCCGTCCTTGTACCAGGGGCGCTCGCGTGGATCGTAGTCGAGAGGCCCCGGTAGCTCCCTGATCGTTTCGAGCCGGTCGGATAGAAACAGCCTCCTCGATTTGGCCTGGGCCGGGTCAGACCTTGAAATCACGACCATCCGGAACGCAGCCTGTTCGGGCGCCTCCAGCCTCGCGCGCGTTTCCCGTCCCGCGCCATCGATAGCGTCCATCTCGATGAACGAGCCGTCGTCGTAGGCTACGTACAGGTTGAAGAGCTGGTTGTTGTTCTTCAGCATGGCAGCGAGCAGCGCGACCAGCCGCGGATTATCGTCGATATCCGCGGACTGGATCGGCGGCAGCGCATTCAATATCTCGAGATTGTCCCGCACCAGCTTCAATTGCGAGCCGATCCGGTCCGCCGATAGTTCGGCGACCTTGCCGATGAACTGGCTGGCGGCCGTCTCCGTCACCGCGGCGATGCGCTGAAAACTGAGATAGACCAGCGTCAGGCCGATAACGAGCACAATCGCGACAAACAGCGCGATGATGGAGGTCTTGAACCCTAGCTGTACGCCTCCGCTTTTCATCTTCGGCTCACGATCTATTGCCCCACTCAAAACGGATTGACGTAATAGATGATCGCCACTTGTCGCAGCAGCACCTTGCGGATCACATGCGTCGCCTTGACGTGCTCGGTGAAAATCGCGGCTTCGCCGGTGGCGCCGGCCGGCAATGCGCGCGCGAACCCGGCGTCATCCAGCTTGATCCGCACGACGAACGGAAGCGACTGAATGATAGCGCGCGTCATTCTGCGCAATTTCTTTCGCGATACGATCGATGTTCGGCGTCCGGTAACCCATCAATCCGTGCGTGTAGCAACTGAGGTTCGATTGACCGATATCATCGCCCCAGATGACGAGAATGTTTGGCTTGCTGGTCTTTGCCATACCGATTACTCCCACTTTTTACTCCCACTTTTGGTTTTCTTGTGCACTTCCTTCGCGGACCTGAGCGCGCTCAGCTTCTCGGCATCAGCTTTTCGACGATCTGGTCGACGGTGAAGCTTGCCGCCTTCTGACGCGGCGGGAACTCCTTGAAGCTTTCGAGCCACTCGTGGACGATCGCCTGCGCCGCATACTGATACGGCACGTGCTCGATGAACCAGTCGTCGTATTTGGAGCTATCCTCTCCGGCCTCGAACGGATCCGAGCGAAGGTCGAACATCTTGGGAATCCGCATCTGCTTCAACGGCTCGCGCCAGACGTTCAGTCCGGTGGCAAGCTGCTCCGCGAACACGATCTTGTACTGGTCGACACGCAGCGCCATCAGGTCGCCGTCGTCGCTCCAGTAGAGGAAGCCCCTGCGCGGCGATTCCTTTTCCTTCCCCGAGAGGAACGGCAGAAGGTTGTAGCCGTCGAGGTGGACCTTGAAGGTCGTGTCGCCGGCTCTGTATCCCTTCTTCACCTTCGCAACGAGGTCCGGCTCACCCGCCGCCGCCGCGAATGTCGGGATGAAATCCTGCAGCGAGCAGATGTCGTTGATGACCCGGCCTGGCTCGATGACGCCGGGCCAGCGCATGACGCAAGGCACGCGCCAGCCGCCTTCCCAGTTGGTGTCCTTCTCGCCGCGGAACGGCGTCGCGCCGCCATCCGGCCAGAGGCATTCCTCAGCGCCGTTGTCGGTGGTGAAGACCACGATAGTGTTGTCGGCGACGCCGAGATCGTCGAGCTTCCTGAGAAGCTCGCCAACCAGGCCGTCAAGCTCCACCATGCCGTCGGGGTAGAGGCCGTGGCCGGTTTTGCCGACGGAAGACGGTTTCAGGTGCGTGAACACATGCATCCGCGTCGGGTTGAAATAGCAGAACCAGGGCCCTCCCTCCCTGGTCTTGCGCTCCATGAAGTCGAGCGCGGCGGCCAGGAACTCCTCATCTACCGTTTCCATCCGTTTGCGGGTCAGTGGGCCGGTGTTCTCGATGATCTGCTTTCCGATCTTGCCGAACACCGGATCGGCTGTAGCGTCTTCCCTGGCGATAGCCTTGCACTTCAGCACGCCGCGCGGTCCGAACTTCTTCTTGAAATTCGGGTCCTTCGGGTAATCCGTGTACTCCGGCTCCTCCTCGGCGTTGAGGTGGTAGAGGTTGCCGAAGAACTCGTCGAAGCCATGTACGGTGGGAAGGTGTTCGTTACGGTCGCCGAGGTGGTTCTTGCCGAACTGGCCGGTGGTGTAGCCGAGATTTTTGAGGAACTGCGCGATGGATGGGTCCTCAGCCTTGAGGCCGAGCGTGGCGCCAGGCATGCCGACCTTGGTCAGGCCGGTCCGGATCGGCGTCTGCCCGGTGATGAAGGCGGCGCGCCCCGCGGTGCAGCTCTGCTGTCCGTAGAAGTCGGTAAACATCGCGCCCTCTTTCGCGATGCGATCGAGGTTGGGCGTCCGATAGCCCATGATGCCGTGATTGTAGCAACTGAGATTGAACCAGCCGATATCGTCGGCCATGATGAAAAGTATGTTTGGCTTTCCCGGCTTCGCCATTTCTCACCTCCCTTCATCCAATAGTTGTTCTTCTGCCTTTGTCGTTGTCTCCTCACCCGAACGGGCCAACCTGAAACACCATGCTGACGATGGCAGCGATGCCGATGAACAGCAGAATTGCAGCGGTGATCAGCGTCAGCGAAACCGGAAAGCTGCTCTGGGCATGGATCAGCCCGGCCTCGGTCATGGCCTTTCGCTCCTCGCGAAGGTGACCCATGAACTGCAGGTGGTAGGCGATGCCGCCGATCAGCATCAGAATGCCCAGCACGACGAGCGCCATGCCGAAATTGCGGGCCGAAGCCGCATGCGAAATGACGGCTTGGTCGCGCAGCTTCTCGAATACCTGGAAGATCGTGAAGCCGAACGAGATCAGCGACAGCGACGTCCGGATCACCGACATCAGCGTGCGGTCAGCGCTCATGCGCGTACGCTGGAACGACATGCCGGTGCGGCGCGAGGATAGCTCGACCGAGACCTGGTCAGGATTTGACTTGGAGGTGGCGCTTTCCATGAACTGAACGCCTCTGAACTGCATCAACGCGCCATTGTCTTTCCACAGCGAACCACTAGGTTACGGCCTGTTCGACGAACCATCGAAAGATGAAATAGGGAATGACAGCGAGCAGGAGCGCCATCATCAGCGCTTCGCCGGGATAGAAGCGATCAAGCACCTTGAACTGGTAGATCACATCCATGCTGAGACCGAGCAGTACGACGCGCGCGGTGGAAATCAGTCCCTCGCGCAGCCTGCCTTTCGGGGCATCCGGACTCCACAACGCGGACCAAAAGAACGCTTTGTGGCCCTGTCGCGCATCCCTGATCCCGTCAGCAAGCGCGGCGAGTGCAGCCATCGCTGGCTGCAGATAGAAACGGAACGTCATCGGCCCGTGAATGCGGTCGTAGATATCTGCCCAGAAGCGGCGATGAACTTCCGTCGACCAGCCGTACCAGTAGACACCGAGTGTTAGCAGGATAATGGTCAGCACAACGACAAGCCATGTCATGGCACGCGCCATCGTCGATGGCGCAAGCTCGCTCACGGCGCCGCCTCCCCACGCATCACGCAGCGGAACCCGAGGTGACTGGTCGAGGTATCGATTGCCTCTGCATGACGCGCCGCGGGGCGATAGCGGCGGCAGTAATTCGGCGCGCACAGATGCGAGCCGCCCTTGATCACCTTGCGCGGGATCCTGATGTTGGGCTGGCGCGGGTCGTAGCTGCCCTCCTCGCGCCCACCACGCGGGTTCTCCGGAATGCAGCACGCCTTCGGCGCGTCGGCCTCATGCTTCGGAGCATACCAGTCGGCCGTCCATTCCCAGACATTGCCGATCATGTCGTGAAGGCCATATCCGTTGGGCGGGAATGCCGCTACCGGCGAGGTCCGCTCGTAGCCGTCCTGGTGCAGATTGTGCAGCGGGAATTCGCCCTGCCAGATGTTGGCCATATGCGCACCACCGGGCGTCAGTTCGTCGCCCCAGGCGAATTCAGCGCCATCAAGCGCGCCGCGCGCGGCGAACTCCCATTCCGCCTCGGTCGGCAGGTCCTTGCCTGCCCATCGCGCATAGGCAAGCGCGTCCGCGTGACACACGTGCACCACGGGGTGATCGTTCAGGACGTTGATGTTGCTCTTGGGCCCATAGGGATGCCGCCAGTTGGCGCCCTTCATGAAGGTCCACCACTGGCTCCAGTCGCGCAAATCGTAGGTCGAGTGCGGTCGTTCGAACACCAGCGAGCCCGCGTAGAGCATGTGCCGCAACGCGCCGGGGTAATCCCTGGGATCGGGCGGGATTTCGGCATTGGTCTTGTGACCTGTCGCGATCACGAAGCGCGCGAACTGGCGGTTGGTCACCGGCGTGCGGTCGATCCAGAAGCCATCCACCGTCGCGAGGTGGGCCGGCGCTTCTTCGGGATAATGCTTGTCGGAGCCCATGCGGAATGTGCCGCCGGGAATCCGGATCATGTCGACGGTCCCGTTATCCTCCGATTGCTCTTCGCTCGGCCTTTCGGCTTGCAGCAACGTCATGGCACAGACTCCAGACGCGCACGGCCAAGGACGGCTGTCCTAAAGACCCTGCGTTCGATTCGGATCGGTGTAACGCCAGCAGCCAGGCCGCCGCTATCTCTGCCGGCATGGTCGCGAGCGCCGTAGCCGTCGCGGCGGCCAGCACAACTTGTTGTTCTTTGTCATTGCGCCCACTCCCGGTATGACCGAATCATCGCATCGGAGTGCGCAGACCTCCCCATCGCGTGTGTCCGACTCGATCGGACATTCACGCGCGACCTGTTGACGATTCAGCGATGTTAGGACAACTCGACGTTGTTGTGATGTGCAGTTTGTGCCAATCAGCACCCGCGCAATTCCAGGCTTAATGCGGCACTTCGCTAATCGATCAATCGATATCCACTGACCGAACGACCATAGCGTCTGTCCGAAAATTTGAACCAATTGATTCTCATCGGCTCCGCAAGCCGCGCCAGGATTCTCTGCAACAGAAGAGCATCGGTTGCAGTGGAACCGTAAAACTCATTGTGGTCGCGCTAGAGTTGTGTCTAGATCGATTCGGGGACGGGGCATCGCTTCCTTAGGGGGTGGCCGATGCGCGTCGGTTTGTGCGTGGCGCTGCTCGCAGTCGCAATTCTCTACTCGCTGGGCACGCGAGCGGAAGCAGCCGAGGCTGCGACCGGCGTTTATCTTCTGGGTTCGCGAACCGTCGGAGCCGGCATTGCGCCGCCGGCGAGCGTCTACTTCCAGGATAACACCTACTTCTACAGCGGCAAGATCGGCGGCGGCAATACCAGCAGCCAGATTGCTGCAGTGAAGCCGATCAAAACAAAATTCTAACAACACGGAGGCCGCGCCATGCGCCGGCCGATCTTGGTGAATAGCTGCAGCCTGGACAGCTTCGAAGGCCTTCACCATGCAATTCAGGGATCCCATGTCGAGGTGATGCAACTCGGCCGCGGAAAGTTCCGGGGCTCATTGAGCCATGTCGGCATCGGAGATTTTTCGCTCAGCATCGGCTCGTTTTCCGTCGGCGTTCGCACCCAGCGCGTACCAACCGATGACAAGCTCGTTGTCGGAATGCTGCTCAACGCAGAAGACCGCGTCACCCACTGGTCTTTTGATATGCGTCCAGCGGACGTGCTGATAATGCCGCCCAGTACCGAGCATGACGGAATTTTCCGTGGTGCCTCGGCCTATGCCGCGATCCGCCTCGACCTCGCCGAGGTCACGTCTCTGTTCAAAGGCGAACCCAGGTTGAGCGATCCGGCCGCATGGCTCACCAAAAACCATTATCGGGCGGACACGTCGATCAGCGTCGCCGCGACACGCCGGCTGCCTCTGATCATTTCCCGCCTGGCACAGCACCAGGGTGCTTTATCCGACGCGGCCGCCGATTTCTGGAAACGGTCCATCGTGGACGCCGTGACCGGAACGATCATGCATGCGCTACCTCCGGACTCCAGGGGGCCTTTGCCCTCCGCGACGCAGTTGGTGGGAAAAGTCGATGACTACCTCGAAACGACCGGCCTCAGACCAGTGCACATTTCCGAGATCTGCGCGCACCTCAACGTCACGCGACGGACGCTGCATCGCGCATTCTTCGACGTTCTCGGGTTGGGGCCGATAACGTTCCTGCGTCACAAACGGCTTTGCGCCATCCATTCTGTTCTGAGGGAGAGCAACCCCGGGTCGGTCACAGTTTCGGAAGTTGCGATTCAACACGGCTTCATCGAGCTTGGACGCTTCTCGCATTACTATCATTCGCTATTCGAGGAGCATCCATCGGAAACACTTGGCCGCCGCGGCGCGCAAGCCAATCGGGAAAGTAAGCCGAGTGGTCGCGCCCTTCGTTTCGCTTCGTTGTAGCTGTTCACGCCCTCCAATGTGTCTCTGTCCGCAAGCAAGTGTTCGATCCGAATGCGAAAAAGCGCATTGCGGCAAGCAGCGGAAGAGGATCCGTGAAGCAAAAAGCCCGGCACAAGGCCGGGCGTTTCGCAGCCAATAGCGCCTCGATCAGAACTTGTAGCTCAAACCCGCGCGCAACGTGTGAATCTGGGTATCGCCCCAGCTGAAGCGAACCGGAAATGCGGGGAACACCGCACTATTGAAGAGCGCGGACGTGCCGTCGAATCTGTAATAAAGATACTCACCACGCAGCAACCAGTTCTGCGACAGCGCCCATTCAGCGCCAGCGCCTGCCACCCAGCCGGTATTGGTCTCATTCAACGAGACGTTCGCAAGATACGTGAGGCTGTTGTTGTTGAACCGGCCATTATAGTCGATGTCGGCGATCGCCAAGCCACCGGTGGCATAGACCATGAAGGACGGCGTCGCCAGCAGCCCGACCCGAGCCCTGAAGCTGGCGAGCCAATTGACGTCACGACCCAAGGTGGTGCTTGCCGGAGGAGCCGGGGCGCCGCCGAAGAAGTTAACCCCCTGCGTTTGCGACTCGCCAATACTCGTCGACGTCCAATCGGCCTCAATGCCGAGGAGCCACTGTGGCGCGAACTGCCAGTTGTAGCCCACGTGAACACCGCCGACGAAACCGTCGCCTTTGAGATTACGAGCAACGGGGTCTGCGTTGAAGGCGGCCGGCGACGGGAGCGGATCCCAGCGCGCATCAGTGTCGCCCCAGCCGTAACCGGCATGCCCGCCGATGTAGAAGCCGGACCAGCTATAAACCGGCGCCGCCATGATTGGCGCCTTTGTCGGCATCCGCATATCGGCCGCGGAGGCGGCTGCGGTGCCGCCGATGATCATTGCTGCCGCCAAAATCAACTTTCTCATGTCAGAATCAACTTTCTCAAATCCAATTTCCGCGGGGATGCGAATTCGATAGGTCAAGCTAGACTGTTCTGACCCACAATCATGTCACCCAAAAACCACATTGGAACTCGAAAGCGCGACATTCGGATGTGCAAGCTTTGGAGGCGGTCCGCCGCTTGTTCAACGTCGAGCACAACCGCGCCGGCAAAATCCGAACGCGGAATTTCAGAAAACCGTCGGGAATGTTTGGTAACGAAAGTAAGCTGTCCGACACCGCTAGCGGCACACGTAACATCTGGAAAAACAGCTGGAGCGGGTGAAGGGAATCGAACCCTCGTATTCAGCTTGGAAGGCTGCTGCTCTACCATTGAGCTACACCCGCGCTGGCGTTGAACTAACACGCCATGCGGGCAGCCTCAACCCGCCCCGCCGGCCCTGTCAGAACATCCTGCGGGGCGGCCCCATCGTCCGGTCCGGGCCCTTAACAGGGCCTGATTCGGCTCCTATATTGATGTTTCCATCAACCCAACGAAAGGAGGTGATCCAGTGTCTCTTACCAAGCGCTGTCACCTCGCTGGGATCGCCCGCTAGGCCTTGAATTTACGGGCCTGGCATCGGGGCGCTCTCAGCCCTGGACCAGCGAGCACAACAAGTGGGGCGCGACGGGAGCCATCCCGCCGCGCCTTTTTGCTTGCCCGAAGCTCGTTTGCGCGGATGGCCTGGCCTGCGAATTCGCTTCACAAGGAAAGGCTCGCGATCGACCCGACGATGGCGCTCGTTGTTTGGCGGATTTGCGCGACGGGGAGCGGTCAGAAGCCGCAGAGATTGACCAAGCGCGGGCGCGGGCCGCGGTCTTCGACGATGCGCTCGCCGCCATTGATGGCCGAACTGCCGTAGTAGCGGTGATGGCCGGTGACGTCGTGCCAATCGCCTGCTTGCGACGACGCCGGCTGTGTTGCACGCAATCTGGCGGCATCGCAGATGATGGTGGCTGGCTGGCGTCGCATGACCGTCTCCTTGAAGGGTGCGCCTTGGCTGGCGTTCTGCTCATCAGTCGAGAACTTGTCGCGGCACGTTCAAGGGCAATCCGATATATCGTGTTTCAGGAATGTTTCGCGGGCCGCCGAAACGTCGGGACTGGCCGCGGCAAGACGTTCTCGGGAGGCCGCCATCCGGCCCGCGCATAAAGGAGAAAGCGATGCTCTACGCCATGCTGGCCTATCACGTCGAAGCCGAGGTCACGTCCTGGACGGCGGACGAGGACGCGGCCCTGATGACCGAACTGCTGGCGGTGCATGACCGGTTGAACGCGAAAAAGCTGCTCGGGCCGACCGCACGGCTGGGCGCGACGGCGGACGCCCGCACCTTGCGCGGACCGGGCGCGGGAATGGTCATCGACGGGCCGTTTGCCGAGACCAAGGAGCAATTGCTGGGCCTGTACGTGTTGAATTGCGCCGACGAGGAGGAAGCGATCGGGATTGCCCGCGACCTGCGGCGCGTCAATCCGTCCGCCGTCTATGAGATCCGCCCGATCAGGCTTTATCTTCCCGGCGCGGCTTTGCCGGAAACGGCGAGCGAGGGTCAGGGCTGAGGTTTGCCGGCCGTAACGAGCTTGCGGATCAGGAAGGCGGTCAGCTTCACCGTGCCCACGATCACGGCAAGCACCAGGCCGCCCAACGCGTCGCCTACGATTTGAGGCAGATCGAGAATCCAGATCAGCAGCAAGACCAGGATCAGCAGCGGTATCAGCCATTCGAACATGATGTGCTCTCCTCGCCCGCTTGGTCGCGGCGGGGCGCGAGAGCGTTCATGGGGGCGGCTTGCCTCCACGGGAACAAAAGCGAGTTCGTTGACACAACCGATTGACGGCGTACGCTTGTCGCATCACGTTTTGCGGGAACTTGCTCTAGCCTGTCGCGAGCTATCGCACTGTTTTCGGTATGAGCCGGTCGGACACAGGCTCATCCGTTCTTGTCAAAGAAAATGACGATCACGCTGCCGTCAATCTGTTGGCGTTTGATCTAGATCACGCTGAGCGCCTCCCATAGGTCTCGAAATCAGGCTGCACTCTTTGTAACGGAGTTCATCCGATGCAAACCTGGGTCCGAACGCTGATTGCACTTGTCCTGGCGCTTACGTCATTGAGCGCGATCACCGGGGGAGTGCGCGAACCAGGCGTGACCGACACTGAAATTCGCATCGGCAACGTTATGCCCTATAGCGGGAGTTTGGAGGTCTTCGGAGCGATTGGAAAAGCCGAAGCGGCGTATTTTGAGATGATCAACGAGCGTGGCGGGATCAACGGCCGCAAGGTGCGCTTCATCTCATATGATGACAAATCCGATCCGTCGACCGCGCTGGACCTTACGCGCGGCCTTATCGAGAAAGACGACGTCCTCCTGATGTTCGGTTCGTTCGGAACGCCGGGAAACTTTGCCGTTCGCGCATACCTGAATGAAAGGCAAATTCCTCAACTCTTTGTCGCCTCCGGAGACGATCATCTGAGCGATCCGTCGATGTTCCCATGGACAATGGGCTGGCAGCCCTCCATTCGGGAAGAGGGCCGCATCTACGCCAACTACATCCACGCGTTCTACCCCGGAAAAAAGATCGTCGCTCTTTGGCAGAACGATCATTTCGGTCGGGAACTGTTCAAGGGGCTGGAAGACGGGCTCGGTGACATCGCCCGGATGATCAGGGTCGACATCGCCTACGATATCGCAGATGAGCATCTGGACACGCACGTATCGATCCTGAAGCGATCAGGCGCCGAAATTTTCGTATTCGCAGGGGTGCCGGAAAACGCAGCGAAAGTCGCCCGAATAGCGGCGGATCTCAATTGGCACCCGGTGTTCATCCTGAACCATATGGCGTCATCGATCGCGACGGCGCCAAAGCCCGCCGGCCAGGAACGCTCCTTGGGCGTCATTACAGCCACTTTCTTGAAGGATGCGAATGATCCGGCCTGGAAGAACGAGCAAGCCGCCAGGGACTGGCAGACATTTGTTGAGAAATATAATCGGGCCGGCGGCAGCGACGACAGTAACGCCGTGTTCGGCTACGCCGCCGCCGAGACATTGGTCCAGGTGCTCAAACAATGCGGCAATGACCTGTCTCGCGAGAACGTCATGAAGCAGGCAGCGGCCCTGAAGGACTACCAAGGCTCCATGTTGCTGCCCGGGATCAAAATCAGCACCGGCCCCTGGAACTTCCGGCCGATCAAACACCTGCGGCTGATTCAATTCGACGGCCGCACCTGGCAGCCGATCGGCGACGTGCTCGAGACGGCTTTCTCCAACGCGCAGAAGTAGGTGGTTCGTATTTGAGCGGGCGGCGGTGGGAGAGTTGAAGGGGGATGGCTTGCCTAGCCGTAGCTCGCGGCAACAGCCCGCCTTCGCCCTTTGGGCTTCGGCGTGGCAGCCTTCTCTCGCTTCGCGAGCGAAGGCTGGTGGGGGAAGAAGGACTCGAACCTTCGAAGCCTGACGGCGGCTGATTTACAGTCAGCTCCCTTTGCCACTCGGGACACTCCCCCACTTGAACCCCATCGGAAACCCACCCGCCGAAATGGCGGCAGACAGGCCACAGATGACGTTAATACCGCGAGCCTATGGCGGGGCTCCCGGTCGGCGCGTTTATGGGCGAAACGGACCAGCAAAGTCAACCAACGGCCGCACCCTAAATAGTGACGTAGGCACCCAAATTGCCATATTCGGGCCTCCGTGACACAAGCTCCCCATGAGCGATCGCGACCGAAGACCGCCGTTCCGCCGTGGTGGCGGTAAACCCTTCGAAAAAGGGCGGAAATTCGCCCGTCCGCCGGGCCGCCGGGACCGGGACGCGGACCCTGACGGGCCGGTGATTCTTTATGGCTGGCACACGGTTTCGGCGGCCCTGGCCAACCCGGAACGGCAGATCCGAAAGCTGTTCCTGACCGAAAACGCCGCAAGGCGGCTGGCGGACGAGAATATCGACACCCGCGTTCCCCCTGAAATCGTCCGCCCGAACGCGATCGACCAGCGGCTCGGCCCCGATGCCGTGCACCAGGGGCTGCTGGCGGAGGCCGATCCCCTGCCCTCGCCGGATATCGACACGCTGGCTCAGGAAGGCATCGTGCTGGTGCTCGACCAGATCACCGATCCGCACAATGTCGGCGCGATCATGCGCTCGGCGGCGGCATTTGCGGTGAAAGCGATCGTCACCACCGCCCGGCACAGCCCGGAGGCCACCGGCGTACTGGCGAAATCCGCGTCCGGCGCGCTGGAGCTGGTACCGCTGGTGACCGTGCAGAACCTCGCCCGTGCGCTCAACGAGTTGAACGACCGCGGCTTCATGACGGTCGGGCTGGACAGCGAGGGCAGCGAGAACCTCGGCGCGGTGACGCTGCAGCAGCCGCTCGCGCTGGTGCTGGGCGCCGAAGGCAAGGGCCTGCGGCAACTGACGCGCGAGACCTGCAGCGTGGTGGCGCGGCTCGACATGCCCGGCGAGATCAAGAGCCTGAACGTGTCGAACGCCGCGGTGCTGGCGCTTTATATCGGCGCGAGCCGGTTGGGGCTGATGAAATGAAGAGCGCCCGCTCGCGGGAAGCGAACGGGCGCTGAAGCTCTAGATTATAGTTTTGACGCGTTTTCTTCACGCGAACCGACATCCACCCCGGATCAAGTCCGGGGCAGGCTTTCGCTCGAAAACGCTATGCTGGATCAGTAGTAGCGGCGCAGCACGCGCTGGCCGTAATAACGCCCGGCGTGGCCGTAGCGGTGTGCGCGATAACCGTAGTGCGGACGGTTGTAGCCATAACCGTAACCGGAGATCGAGCCTTCGCGATCGACCCGGTACGGCGCAAAGTTACCGGGACCGGTATAGGTGGGGCCCTGGTTGACGTAATAGTACTGCTGCTCCGGATCGGGCAGACGTTCGCGGACCCAGCCGCCGCAGGGATTGCAGCCCGCATAGGCCGCGACCGGCGCGACATAGACCGGCTGTCCGCAAGGGGTGTAACCGCAGGCCATCGCGGGCGCTGCGGCGATAATGGCGACTGCCGCGATCAATCCTTTAAATATCTGACGCATTACTCTCTCCTGTTCGTATTTTCCTTGGTCTTCTTAGCGTGGAAGGTGCTGCGGCCCTCGCCTGTAATCTCGCGGCGCGTAGATGATCTCCGGCGGATCGACGGGTACGTTCGATTGCGCCGGCAGCGGCGCCGACTGCGCCGACCAGGATTGATGATAGCTCTCGGCCGGTTGCGGCAATCTGCGATTCGCCGGCGGTTCAATTTCCAGCCGCCCGTAACCGGGCATGCGGCCGGCGCTCGGATAATAATGGCCGACGCGCGGGACCGGATCGACATAGCGGCCACCGTAGACGGTCGGCTCGACATGGGTGCCTTTGCCCAGCCCCCAATCGCCCTCGACCACCGCATAGGATGCGTCGACGCCGTTAATGATGATGGGTACCCCGGGACGGCCCGGAATCACGATCTCGAAGCCACCGCCGGCAAAGGCCGTCGACGTCATCGCCGCCAAAATTGCCAGTGTCGAGGCAACGCGCATCGCTTGGGATCCCGTTTTCCTGGAGTCCCAATTTAATCCAACACGTCGTTTCAGGGGTTAAGGCGGCCGGCCAAACTGCCGGTAAGGCTAACGCGCCAGCCTGAATCGCCGCTCAATTGCGAGAAAAGTCGCTATCCAAACGTTAACGCCGGGGATCGGAAGGCCGACCCCGGGGGGATCGGAAGGCCGACCCCGGGGGGGATCGGAAGGCCGACCCCGTGGACCGGGCGCCCGCTCGATTGTCATTTGCGCGGCGATATCGCACCATCCCGGCGCTCTCCCGCTTCATCCGAACTCCAGCCGAAATGCCTGAAATGACGACCAAAACGCCTGCGAAGAACGTGCTCTGGATCATGTGCGACCAGCTTCGCTACGACTATCTCGGCTGCACCGGACACCCGGTCCTGAAGACGCCGAATATCGACGCGATGGCCAAACGCGGCGTGCTGTTTTCCAACGCCTATGTGCAGTCGCCGATCTGCGGCCCGTCGCGGATGTCGTTCTATACCGGCCGCTACATGCGCTCGCACGGCTCGCACTGGAATGGCTGGCCGCTGCGCGTCGGCGAACCGACGCTCGGCGATCACCTGAAGAAGATCGGCGTCCGCAACGTTCTGGTCGGCAAGACCCATATGGCGCCGGATCTTGAGGGCCTGAAGAATCTCGGCATCCCGCCCGACTCGATCATCGGCGTGCATGTGTCGGAATGCGGGTTCGAGCCCTATGAGCGCGACGACGGCCTGCATCCGACCGGTCGGCCGCGACCGGCCTACGACAATTATCTGCGCCAGCACGGCTACGATGCGCCGAACCCGTGGGAGCACTGGGCCAATTCCGGCGCGGCTGATGACGGGACCTTGCAGAACGGCTGGCTGCTGGTGCACGCCGACAAGGCCGCGCGCGTGCCGGATGAACACTCCGAAACGCCCTACATGACGCGGCGCGCGATGGATTTTATTACCGAGGCCGAGGACGACGGAAGGCCGTGGTGCCTGCATTTGTCCTACATCAAGCCGCACTGGCCCTATATCGCGCCGGAGCCCTACGCCAGCATGTACGGGTCGTTGGACGTGCAGCCGGTGATCCGCTCGCAAGAGGAGCGCGCCAACGCCCATCCGGTGTTCGCCGCCTACATGGACATGCGCTACTCCCGCAACATGTCGCGCAACGAGGCGCGCGAAAAAGTCATTCCGACCTATATGGGCCTGATCAAGCAGATCGACGACCAGATGGGCGTCCTGATGCAGTTCCTCGAAGGGCGCGGCCTGCTCGACACCACCATGATCGTGTTCACGTCGGATCATGGCGACTATCTCGGCGATCACTGGATGGGCGAGAAGGATCTGTTCCACGAACAATCGGCCAAAATTCCGCTGATCGTGATCGACCCGTCGGCGGCCGCCGACAGCACGCGCGGCACCGTCAGCGATGCGCTGGTCGAGGCGATCGACCTGGCGCCGACCTTCATCGACTATTTCGGCAGCAATCCCCCAGACCACATTCTGGAAGGACGCTCGCTGCTGCCGCTATTGCATGGCGACAAGCCTGCCGACTGGCGCAAGGTCGTGTTCTCCGAATACGACTACGCCATGCAGGACGTCCGCGTGATGCTGGGCCAGCCGATCGAGCGCTGCCGGCTGTTCATGGTGTTCGACGGCCGCTGGAAATTCATTCACGCCTCCGGCTTCCGGCCGATGTTGTACGACCTCGAAAGCGACCCGCAGGAATTTGTCGACCGCGGCGCCGACCCCGCCTGCACTGAGGTCGTGGCGCGGCTGCAATCGGAGCTGTTCGACTGGGCGCTGCATCCGAGGATGCACATCACCACGCCGAATGCGAGGATCGCGGCGTACGCGGCCCAGCAATTGCAGGTCAAGAACGGCGTGCTGATCGGCATCTGGGACGAGGCGGAGCTCGGCGCGATCAGGGAAAAGATCGGGATGAAGCCGGTGGTGTGAGGACGGAAGATCGCAACGCTCCGTCATTGCGAGCGAAGCGAAGCGTCCATCTAGCCGTTATGCCGCGCAATGGATTGCTTCGCTCCGCTCGCAATGACGGCCTAATTCGTGATCTTGTACCCCGTTTCCTTCACGACCGGCTGCCAGAACGCGGTGTTGGCAGCGAGTTGCTGGGTCAGGCCTTCGGGGGTCGAGCCAACCGGGATCAGCCCGATCGCGAGCAGCTTCTCCTTGACCTCGGGCTTGGCGAGCGCGGCGGCGGCCGCTTCGCTCAGTTTCTTCGCGAAATCGGATGACGCGCCTGCCGGCAGCCACATGCCGTACCAGGCATCCGCCACCAGATCGATGCCGTTCTCCTTCAGGGTCGGGGCATCAGGCAGGAACGGCGAGCGCGTCTCGCTGCCGACCGCGAGAATCCGGATGTTGCCGGCGCGATGCTGCGGGATGGCATCGGTCAACGTGGAAATCGCAAACGGCATATGGCCGCCGACGAGATCGTTGATGATCGGCGCGCTGCCGCGATAGGCCACGCGCGTCAGCTTGATGCCCAGCGCCTGCTCGAGCCGCGATCCGCTAAAATGCGGAATGGTGCCGTTGCTGGGCACGCCGAACGTGGCCTTGTCCGGATTGGCTTTCAGCCAGGCGACGAATTGCTTGAAGTCCTTGACCTCGGCCGGGACGGCCGTGCCAACGAAGACACAGAACTCGAACCGCGCGAGCTGGCTGACCGGAACGAAATCCTTTGCCGCGTCAAAACTCGGCGTCGTCTCGACCATCGGCAGCAGATACATCGTCGGTCCCGTGGTCACGAGGATGGTGGTGCCATCAGGGTTGGCGCCCTTGACCGCCTTGATGCCGATCAGGCCGTCACCGCCGGTGCGGTTCTCGACGATGATGTTGCGGTCGAGCAATGGGCCGATGTGCTGCGCCAGCAAGCGGCACAGCGCGTCGCCGCCGCCGCCGGCCGCGAAGGGAAAGATGATTTTGGTCAGCGGACCCGATTGTGCCAGCGCCTGGCCCGTCAATGCGGCCAGTGAGCATGCGGCGGCTCCAGCCAGAAAATCTCGGCGTTTCATCCTATTCCTCCGAACACTTTATAATTTTTGATCAGGCCGCCGCGCCGAGGACGCCCCCGCGTCAGGCCAGCACCGTTTCGACTACTGTCATAATTCCGATCGCGACGGTGGCAAGGCCCACCGCCCCCTGTAGCCCGCGATTGGCCCAGGTGAGCCAGCGGGCGGAGACCGCAAGCGGCACCGCGATCACCGTCGACAGCGCGCCCATGCCGATCATCGAGCCGATCCCGAACAGCGCGACATATCCGAGGCCTATGGCGGGACTGGAAGCCTGCGAAACCGTCAGCACCAGAAGCGCGGCAGAACCCGCCATGCCGTGCATCAGGCCGACCAGCAGCGTGCGCCAACGGAAGCCATGGCCGTGAGCATGAGCCGCGCGGGCATGCGGCGCGGTTTCGCCGGCATGGCTATGGGCGTGGAAATGCACCGTGCCGTCGCCATGGCCGTGCTGGTGGAAATGCACGCGGTCCCGCCACAGCCGCCACAGCACATGGGCGCCGAGGCCGACCAGCATGACACCGACGGCGGTCTCGATCGGCCGGGCAACGTCTTCCGGAATCGCGCGGCCGAGCAGGAAGGCACAGCCGGCAAAGACGAACAGCGTCAGCGTGTGGCCGAGCCCCCAGGTGAGCCCGTGCTTGACGATATCGGCAACATGGCTGCGGCGCGCGGCGATGCTGGATACGGCGGCGATATGATCGGCCTCGAGCGCATGCTGCATGCCCAGCAAAAACCCCAGCCCAAGAATTCCGAACATACGCCCCCTACCCGCTGTATCGATCCATCAGATACCAGACGGAAGTCCTTGTCAGGTCAAGACTTCATCGAACAGGCTTTTCATCGACGCCCAGGAGCGGCGGTCGGCCCGTTCATTGTATAGCGCGGCGCGCATCATCGAGCCGTCGGCAGCGGGATTGGTGAAACCGTGCAGCGTGTTGCCGTAGGCGATGACCTGCCAGTCCTTCACCCCGCCGGTTCGCATCTCGTTCTCGAAATCGGCGACCTGTTCCGGCGGCGCCAGGGGATCGTCGACCCCGGTGCAGACCAGCACGCTGGCCTTCATCAGTCCCGGTTGTGCCGGCATTTTTGTCGCCAGCACGCCGTGGAAACTGACCACCGCCTTCAGGTCGGCGCCCTCGCGCGCCAGCTCCAGCACCACCGATCCGCCGAAGCAGAATCCGATCGCCGCCAGCCTGCCGGCATCAACCTGGGGCAGCGCGGCGAGCGCAGCCAGCGCGGCACGGCCGCGGGCGCGGAGCTTTTCCGGCTCGGCGCGAAGCCCGCCAACCAGGGTAGCGACTTCCTGCAGATTGGACGCCTGCCGCCGATCGCCGAACATGTCGGCGGCCAATGCCACATAGCCAAGACCGGCGAGCCGGCGCGCACGCTCCATCGCGAATTCGCCGAGCCCCAGCCCTTCGTGAAACACCAGCACGCCGGGCCGCGGCCCGGCAGCATTCTCGTCAATGGCAAGATAACCGCGCAGATTGGCCTCGTCGCAGCGGTAGTCGACGTCGCGCGCCTGAATCAAATTTCCAGATCCTTCAAATAGCAAGGAGCCGGAACTTCACACCGGTTTGCAGGCCGCACAACCGAAATCGCAAAGCCACGCGCCTTCCCGTTGATCGGCATCACGCCGGCTTGACTCAACCGGAATGCGAACACCGGAACGATCGGCTGAAGGGGTGCTTACCTCGCGTCACCAGCAACGGAGTGCTCCATGACAAGATCCGGAATTCTCGCGGCCGCCGCGATCCTTGCGTCCGCGCTCGCCGCGCCCGCGATGGCGCAGCAGGTCATCTACAATCCTGGCTATTGCGCGCAGTTCTATCCAAACGCTAATTGCCAGAACCGGGGACCGGGAAGTCCCTATACCGGCAGCTACCAGCGTCAGGCCTATCGGGATCAGGCCTATCAGGACCGCACCTGGCGCAACAGCTACAACCGCTGGGACGATAACAGCGGCTTCTGGCCGGCCGATGTCGCGGCCGGCGTCGTCAGCGGCGCGGTCGGCACCGCGGCTGCCATCGCCACCTCCCCGATCGGCGGCGACGAATACGCCCGCCGCAACGGTTTTATCTGTGTGCCCGGCGCCTGGTTCCGCGGCGAGGACGGGCGGAGCCATCTCTGCCAATAGGACGATTACGAATCGAACTCGAAAAGGCGGCTGGAAAGGCCGCCTTCTCCGTGCGGGAGGATGAAAGCGGTTCTTGAGGTTCTGGCCCTTTGCGACCAAGTCTGATATTTGAGCCGCCGAAGATCGGACCAAGTGGCGGGATCACTTCACCCCTCGCCGATCGCTTCAATTCGCCGGTTTAGCTCAGCGGTAGAGCAGCGGTTTTGTAAACCGAAGGTCGGGAGTTCAATCCTCTCAACCGGCACCACGACCCAAGCCTCAAGACAGCAAGTGCAAGCTGGTTTCGGTACCGGCTTCCGACCGTAGAACTTTTCTTGCCGAGAACCCGCTGATCGTGCGGCAGGCCCGGGCTTAGCCAACAGTCGTCCCAAAAACTAAAAACCTCCGGCAGGGCATTGCCGGAGGTTTCGGAGGTTTAGCATAAAGTAGTTGCGTCTCCTTC
Source organism: Bradyrhizobium sp. 170 (assembly GCF_023101085.1). Classification (NCBI taxonomy): domain Bacteria; kingdom Pseudomonadati; phylum Pseudomonadota; class Alphaproteobacteria; order Hyphomicrobiales; family Nitrobacteraceae; genus Bradyrhizobium; species Bradyrhizobium sp. 170. Next base: position 6,217,816 of record NZ_CP064703.1, read on the forward strand.
GAGACTAAGGAGGCCGCCAAGGAATCTGCCGGCCACCTGAGCGCTAAAATATCTTATAAAATTACCTGAGTAAATAATATTCTTCGGACTGCTAAAGCATTCGTGCCTTGCCCTGGCCAGCTGAAGTCCCGGTCTCCTAGCCCTCGCGCGATCGGTTCTGGACGAGCGGCGACTTACGAAAGGGGAGCATGAAAAAATTAGAACCCCCAGCGGTTTTCCGCTGGGGGTTCTTTAGAGAGTGTCAGACGTTCAGGATCAGAAGTTACGCTGAGCGCGAACGTTCAGGAAGACGGTGCTCTGGTCCTTGAACTCGTACAGAGCAGTCGGCTTCGGTGCGGAGGCAGTGAACACCGAGCTGCCAGACATCTTCTGGTCGAGGAAGAACGCGCCGACTTCAGCCGAGAACGTCAAGTTCTTGACGGGAGTCCAGCGGGTGACCACACCAATCTGCGCGACGTTGAAGTCGGGGTTGCAGCTGTAGGTACCCGCACCAGCAACACCGGTCTGACCGGGATGCGTGGCTGCGAACGCGGCGCAGTAAGCGCCCTTGGCGGAAGTCGTGCCAACAGCGGTGAGGTTGTCGTTAGCACCACCATCGTACTTGACCTGGGCGTAGCTGCCCCAGAGGCTGGTCGACCAGTAAGGATCCCAGTTGTGGTTGAACGCACCACGGATACCCCAAGCCGAGGTCAGGATGATACCACCGGTACCGGCAGCGCCGGGCAGGTAGACGCCATCCGAGGTGGCACCGAAGCCAACGCTCTGATAGCCGCCGGCAAGGCCGGTATTACCGAACATCGCGAAGCTCGGCGAACCACCGGAGGTCGAGATCACGGCCTTGGTGTTACCCTTCGCGTACGTTGCGTCGATCTTGAAATCGTCGCCCGCACCGGTCGGGAGGTTCTTGATCTGCAACGCCGCCGTCACAGCACCGCCCCACTTGTCTTCGGGATGGCCGGAGATTTCCGAGAGGTTGTTCGAAACGCCACCGGCGCTGAGGTTGTTGTAGGAAGCGTTCACGTTATGCAGCACGCCCGAAATCTGGAACAGACCCCACGCCTGGTCGACGCGGATGTTGCCCGCGATATCGGGAGCATGCACGCCAGCGTAGGCGTTGGTGCCAAGACCGTTGACGTTGACGCCGAGCCCCAGGTTGTAGAGCGAGGTGCGGTTGAAGACCTGCGGATCATCGAGACCGATGGTGGCCGACACGCCGTTACCGAACTGCGCAGTGTACTGGATGTTGTTGACGCCGGTGACGTAGTCCGGGCCACCCATCAAGAACGAGTTGTTGTTGCCCGGATAACCGTTCCAGGGCGTCGCGTAGGCCGAGGCCGACTTACCGAAGGTGAAACCAGCGAACTGGATGAACACCATTTCAACCGCGACATAGCCGCCGCCAGCGCCGGAGAGCAGCGACGAGTTGACGCCAGCAGCAGTCAGCACGCTCGGGTTCTTGGTGCCGTTGCCGAAGTTGTCGAACTGGAAGTCGCCCTGACCGAAGGTGCGGACAACGCCGTATTCGGTGGCGGTGCGGGTATCAACCGTCAGCGCCATACGGGAACGGGAGGTGAAGTAATCGCGGTAGCGATTGCCTTGACCCTGATCGCCGTTCCAGGCCGGTCCACCGTAGGTGGTGCCGTTGAACGTGGTGTCGACGCGAACGTAACCACCCAGCTTGATGCAGGTGTCGGTGCCCGGGATGTAGAAGAAACCCGCGCCATACAGGGAGCAGATCCTGACGTACTCGACCGCTTTGGCCTTGACGGGAAGATCGGCAGCCTGTGCTCCGCTCAGGGCGACGAGACCCGCCGCTGAGCCGAGAATAAGGCTCTTGATCATAGTCATGTTAAACCTCCAAGTTGCTCTGCAAGGACGAGGGCGGACCCAGCTGTTTCCCCCAGAAAAGGTCCGCCCTCGCCTTTTGAAACCGCTCAGTCGTTTCGCGTCTTCGGACACACCCGCATCAACGCGAGGGACTTAAGCGAACCACCAAAACGGAACGATCAAGGACCCCCCAGACCGTCTTCAGAACTATGCATGTGCAATTTACGTAATCAAAATACTTTATGAACTCAGCTATCTCTATCCCAATCGACTGTGTCGCTGCGGCAACACCGAAGAACACGCGAAATTGTGCGCGGGGAACCACCCTAACGGTGTCCAATTGGATGATTTTGTTATTAAATCAGCTAAGCTGCTTCGTGCAGACTCGGGGGCAGACAAAGCCATGGGACAGGACGCACGCAGGGGATCGGACTCATCGAACCGCGCCAAACGCGGAGAGGCAAATGAGTTCAGCGGGAAGAATCACGACATCACCCGGCAATTCGCCTGGGAGATCGCCGCCATCAACGTGCATCTCCAGGAGATTCGTTATTTCTGGGCAAAAGCTCTCGGCATCAGCGGCCCGCAATGGATGATCCTGATGGCTCTGGCCGATCTGGATCAGGGAGAGGGCGTGCCTGTGAAGGTCGTGTCAAAGATGCTCCATGTTGACCCGTCCTTCGTGACAACCCAGTCGAAAATGCTCGAGAAGAAGGGCTTCATGCGTCGAAAGACGTCAGGGGAAGACGCCCGGGTCGTGCAGATGTCCTTGACGGACAAGACCTACAAGCTCTTCGCAGGCTTGGCTTCCGAGCAGGAGGCCCTCAACAATTTCATCTTTGCGGAATTCAGCGACCGCGAACTCAGCGAGTTTACTGACAAGCTTGCAGCGCTGAAGAACCGGATTGAGAAGGCCAGCCTGAAACTGACTGTGGGCATATGACCTGCAAGGCGGCCGTGGACTAGGCAGATACCGATTCGAGGCGATCGGCCACCCAGTCAAAGATGAACTCGTTGGCAAGCGTGGGGTTGTCGCGATGTCCATGCGCGGCAGCCGTTTCGGAGCTTTCGAAAATTTTCAGTGAAACATCGGGATGCTCGGCCTTGAGACGTTCGAATAGATCGGTCACGTAGTCACTTTCGAGCCAGCCCTGCTCACCCAGGGTGATCAAGAGCGGGCAGCGGAGTTTTGGCCCGAGCCAACCGCCTTCAGTTCCGGAACTACTCAGCGAGAGGCGATTCATCAAGAATGCCCGCTCATGCATGTCCCAGATGCCGCCGTCACAAACCGCGGCGGCGAAACGATTGTCGAGGGCAACGCCACGCGCGACAAAGGACGACTCCAAACCGTCGCTGAGAATCGCGATCCTGTGTTCGTCGATATCGTCCCTCGTGTAGAGGTAGTCCATCACGTGGCCCACCGACGTTTCCAGATCGGAACGGCCGACGACTTCATCGAACTTGGCGCCGGTGCCGGATCCAAACAGATCCACGGCCAGCAACGACATTCCCCGGTCACGGGCATAGCGTGCCACTTTGAAGAGAGATTCTTCCTTCCGATGTCCGGGGTCGCCCATGCACACGACGACGGGCGATTGATGAAAAGCGCGGGGGGCAGGCAAAAAATAGCCCTCCAACGCATGGCCTTCCAGCCAGGGGATCTCGACGACCTCGCCGGCGGGAGTCATATGCTCGATGTAGCTGCGGGCGCAGCCTCGCATGGCTAGGAGCGCACGCTCCTGTTTCGTGTCGGCGGCGTCCAAACCGAACGCTGAGGCTTGATAGTAGTTGATGGCGCGAAGCCAGTTACTTCGTGCGGTCAGCACATGACCGCGCTTGAAGGCAGCATCGGCACGCTCATTACTGAGGTCGGCCATCGCTATCCATTCCCGATACCAGGAATCGCCGCCATCCGTTGGGTCTATCCGGCTTGCGGCAAGGAAGCATTCGGAGATCATCGAACCGCCTTCCTGCGCCGCACCCAGCAGCCTCATGAACTCGATCGAGAACTCGTCGCTGTCAGGCCATTGGACCCAGCCTCCTGGGCCAAATTGAACTTTCATATCGGAGACAGTCCGGGAGCAGATCAGGTGACAAAATTAGTTATACAATATAATATAACCTAATACCTTACCTAAGGACAAGCTCCGGAACGCCCTATGGATCCTGGTCGTGCGGTAGGGTTACTGCAAATCGAGGGTAGCTTCGATCAACGAGTAGGCCGGAATGTGCCAACCTTTACGGCATCCATCCGCGATGGGCGAAAAGAGCATGTCAGCCTATACTGGTGGCCGACTCACTGCCTTTCGTGCAGCTTGCCCGCTTAGACCGCAATCATCCGTAGGTTTATTTTACGGCCCAAAACCAGGATCCGGCGGCTGGACCCGATTCTGGGGCTATTCACCGGTGGCGCTCGCGTCTCGTGTCGAACCGGCCAACCCCGCCCCCGCGCCCATCTCTCCCCTTTCCAGCCGGAACCACCCCTCCTCTTGCACGTTTTTCTCGCATGAGAATTCGCGAAGAAAACTGCAACATGGTTTTGCTCGCCATTGTCACCTCTTTAAGCGTGGCCATCGCTGGCGGCGCTACGCTGCTGGGGTTTGCCGATAACAAGCCGGTCCAGTTCGCTGATCAGACGGCCGGTCGTGTCGAGCAGCCGCCCCCGCCCGACAAGCGGATCATCTACGTCAACGAGCAGCCGCCGGTGCGCGTGATCGGCGCGCCATTCGTGCCCAACACGAATCCCCGCGAGCGCTAGCTCCCGCTTCGGGCGGCCGTGCTTGCAGAGCCTGGCCGCTACTTGATGTGCCATGTGCACGGCGCCGGTCGCGAACTGTCACCGTTTTGTCACCTCGCGCGAAAAAGCGTGGCAGTTATCCCCGGTTACCTCCCCACCCGCTTGATTCCACAAAAGCCGTTTGATGGAGTGACTTGGGCCGAGGTGTTTCATGAAATGGATGAGGGAACGCGATCTCCTGATCGCGCAAACGATGGCGTTCGTTCAATCGGTGACCGGCAAGACGCCGGAGGCCGAGAAGACGATCACGGCGTCGGTTGCCCTGCTCTCCGTCGAGACATCCCAAACCACCCGCGCGGCTGCGGCCCTTCCCGACATTGAGGCTCTGCTGGCGGAGACGCCGCCCGCTACCCAAGCGCCGATAAACGTATCAAGAGAAGAAGTACCGCGGGAGATATCGAGGCCGGCTCCTCCTGCGCGTCTTGACCTGCGGGAGGACTTCCAGGCCGAGATCAGGGCGCGGGTCGCCAATTTCCGCGCCCATCAGGAGCGGTTCAGCCGCGAGCGCGAGGCCTATTGCAGCGCGACCATGGCGAAGGTCCATGCATCTCTCAGGGAAGGCGAGCCGCCGACGCGTCCGGGGAAGTAGACCCAGGACGCAAAACCGCATTCCCCGGCATCCGCACGATCTTCAGAACCAAATTCAGAGCCAGGCGTAGACCAGCACCATGTTGGCCGCGCAGGCGACCAGCAGGCAGACGGTCAGCGTGAGTTGGACACGCTCGCAGGAGGTCTGGAGGCTCGTTCTCATGATCGGAAACATCCGGCGATTCTGGCCGTCGAGTCTCGGGGATTCTTTTTTCGGGAATTTACGGCTCGTTAAAGACTCAGAGACTCCACGAAAATGGGCCGAAACGAGCTAATTTGCTCCCGAAACAGCCTGTGGAATGGCGGCATGGCAGCCAAGCCTGAAACCCGGACGCGGCTTCCGCGTTGACCGTTTTTACCGGAGCCGACCATGCCCTACGCGCTGTTCTCAAACGATGCCAAGCTGAGCAAGGCCTATCCCACCGCGGCCGATGTCTGGAAAATTGCCCAGAAGAGCGGCCTCGTGGTCGATGTCGTCTCCGAGCAAGACAGCACCGCCCCCCGCCCGGTGCTGGACCATGATTACGAGATCAAGCCGTGCCAGCTTGAGCCGCATGAAGACCCCGCCCGAAACAAGGCCGACGCCGAGCGCGAAGCGCAGACGGAATTGCAGTTGGCGTCGTAAGGGCGACGGCGGCCGGGCGGGCACCGGGCGGGCAAACAACGGCTCTCGGCAGGTGGGTCCCGGTCGCCGGGGACGACATCCGAGGCGGTAAATCGGTTCTACGGCGTCGCCGAGACCAGCGATGCCTGCTCCGCAGCCAGAGTGACACAGGCCTTGCGCCGCTGCAGTCCCCTGATCGCGCCGGTTACCTTGCGCACCTTGCCGGCCCCGCACGAGGGATCCTGCACGAAGGCGATTTCATAGGGAGCAAGGATGAGCGGTTCGGATTTCAGGACAGTTTGAGCAAGGCACGGAAACCCCGCTGCGGAAAAGATCAGCCCTAACGCAAGAGCACGCATGTTCGTTGTCCCACCAGCCGGCCGGAACCATAATATCGGATCGTGACGAAAAGTTGCATGCAGCGCGAAATTTTTTTCGCGTCCGCCAAAAAGCAGCCGAGGCACGCTCGCCCCGACATTCCCAAAACGACGGCCGGCGTGAAGCCGGCCTTTGCCCCAAACGACGGCCGGCGTGAAGCTGCCTTTGCCCCAACAAAAAGGCCGGCGTGAAGCCGGCCTTTGTCGCGTCGATACGAAGCGCCGTATCAATATCTGGCGGCAGCAGGCCCACCCCAACCAAACCGGTAGTTCACGCCGACCTTGGCGGTGTGTTCGTCGTTGCGGAAACTGCGGCCGGTGATATCGGCGGGGCCTGTCGTGAAGGTGGTGTCGCCGAAATTGTAATACTGGTACTCGGCCTTGGCCGACCAGTTCGGGGCGAACATGTATTCGAGGCCGCCGCCGACGGTGTAGCCGTCCTTGTGGCTGCCGTTGGTGGTGAAGGCCGCCGGCACGCCGGCCGCCGTCGTCACCCCGAGATTGCTGCCGTCGCGCCAGGCGTAGCCGCCCTTGGCATAGAGCAGCGCCGGGCCCCAAGTATAGCCGAGCCGGCCGGTCACCGAACCGAGCTGGTCGGTGTTGGAGGTTACGAGGGTGCCTCCCGGAAACAGGACGCCATTATTATTGGAGTTGGGCAGCCAGCTATACTGGGCTTCGGCACCCATCACCCAGTTCGGCGCGAACTGATAGTCGAAGCCGCCCTGTACGCCGCCAAGGAAGCGGGCATCGCTGCCCTGCAGGGAATTGTTGCCCGCGAAGGCGCCTCCGGCATGGCCGCCGATATAGAACCCGGTCCAGTTATAGACGACCTGAGGCGCGGTATAGGCAGGCGCCTTGGTATAGGGCCGCGGCGGCATGTCGGCCGCAAAAGCTGGAGCCGCCATGGCGGCCAGCGCGGCAGCGCCGAGCAGTATCTTCTTCATCATAACTTTCCCCGTTACGGACGTGGCGGATACCAATCCAAACAACGTGACCTCATTTAGGTTGCTTTGCGACAAGTGCCCGCGACCCGATGGCGCGCCACTGTGACGGCACAGCAACAAAACGGTTTAGTTCCCTCGCACGTAACGCTTTTTCCTCCGTTAAGGAGGAGGTTTCCCGCTTAGTTGATGTCCGGGATCACTAAGGCAAGGTTCAACCCTCGCCGAAAAGTGATCCGAATTCGTTCACGGTTCCGTCCCGGGAACACCGCAAATACGGCCCGCCGGCAGGCTTCACGGCCGCCGGCGCGATCAAGACCCTACCCTCCCTCGCGAGCCACTTCGATCACGGCGTCGGCAAAGGCCTGCGGCGCCTCCTGCGGCAGGTTATGTCCGATGCCGCCGGTGATGAGGCGGTGGGCATATTTGCCGGAAAACTTCCTCGCGTAGACCTTGGGGTCCGGATGCGGTGCGCCGTTGGCGTCGCCTTCAAGGGTGATGGCGGGCACGGCGATGGTGGGGAATTCGGCCAGCCGCTTTTCCAGTTCGTCGTATTTCGCCTCGCCTGGGGCGAGACCAAGCCGCCAGCGATAGTTGTGGATCACGATGGCGACATGGTCGGGGTTGTCGAAGGAGGCCGCGCTGCGTTCGAAGGTGGCGTCATCGAAATTCCACTTCGGTGAGGCGAGCTGCCAGATCAGTTTTGAAAATTCGCGCCGGTATTTTTCGTAGCCCAGCCGGCCGCGCTCGGTCGCGAAGTAATACTGGTACCACCATTGCAGCTCGGCCGATGGCGGCAACGGCTTCTTGTTGGCCTCCTGGCTGCCGATCAGATAGCCGCTGACCGAGACCAGCGCCTTGACGCGCTGCGGCCAGATCGCCGCGACGATGCCGGCGGTCCGCGCGCCCCAATCGAAGCCGGCGACCACCGCTTTGTCGATCTTCAGCGCATCCATCAGGGCGATGACGTCGGTGGCGAGCGCGCCCTGCTGGCCGTTGCGCGGCGTGTCGCTTGCAAGGAAGCGCGTCGTGCCGTAGCCGCGCAGCCAGGGCGCGATCACCCGGAAGCCCGCCGACGCCAGCACCGGGACGACATCGACGAAGGCGTAGATGTCGTAGGGCCAGCCGTGCAGGAGGATGACGATGGGACCATCGGCGGGCCCGGCTTCGGCATAACCGACATTGAGGACGCCGGCCTCGATCTGTTTCAGCGCGGCAAACGAGGAATGGGCGCCGGGCCTGATCGCGCCCGCGGCGGGCTTGGCGTCGCCGGAATGCGCAAAGAGGGCGCCGCTCATGGCGAACGGTGCCGCCGCAAGCGCCACGGCGGCGGTGCCGAGGAAGCGGCGTCGGTCAGGGGTGGTGGGCTGGGACATGGATCTCACTCCGGCTCTCTATCTGATACGATTATATCGCATGCGATATAAACAACGCCAGCCCAGTGTCAACCCTTCCGATTTAATCGCACGCGATGTAGATGATGCAAGCATCACAGTGTCGTGTGGAGGCCAGGAATCGCCATGGAAGGAATCTGCCGAGACCGACCCGGCCAATCCTGGCCCTTCTGCGCTCTCAAGCAGACGCCGCGAATTAGCGCGTCATTTTCTCCAGTTCCGCGAATGACACGTACGCCACCCCCGCACAGGGCTCGACGGCATTTTCGATGATGCGGTCGAGGCGGCCGTCGACGAAGAGGATGGCGCGTTCACGCGGCTCGCGGTAGCCGCCGTCGGGCTCGCGCGGGCTGAACCGGAGACAGACGACATAGCGCAGCCGCCCGCCGACGACGCGCTCGACCGGCTCGGCCATGACGGCGTCGCGCACGCCGACGGGATTGTTGAGATAGGTCTTCAGAAACGCCAGCACTTCGGTGCGGTAATTCTTGGGAAATGGCTGACTGGAGACGCCGCGATCGTCGGTAAAGGTGATCGGCTTGCTGTCATCGATGGCGGCGGCACAGGCCGACAGCATGATCGGCAGCAACATCATCGCCGCGAATTTGGCCGAACGTCTCAAGCGAACTCTTCCCCTGCCCTTCGCCGTCTCTTAGACCGCCCGGCGGCGAAATGGAATTCGCAACTCGGTTATCTCCTCGCTTCGCTCTCGAAAAGTTGAGCGCGCGCCAGCCCACGGCCATTAGCAAAGCAAATGGCGCGTGGGCTGGTCTGACATTCGCTAGGCGCGCCGGGCAATGGGGGCGAAACGCGCGCCGGCGAATCGGATTCAGCTGCGTTTTGCGGCCGGCGTCACGTGCTTGACCGCGATGTGCGGCTTTGCATGCGTCTTGTGCAGGCCGATGTGCTTGTGGTGGCGATGATGCCGATAATGCTTGTGATGGCGGCCCATCCTTGCATTGGCGTTCAGCGCCTTCGATTTACCCTCGGCCTTGATGACAGGTGCCTGCGTGGTCTTGTTCACTGGCGCTTGCGCGGTCTTGCCCGGCGTGCCGGCAAGTGCAGGCGCGGCGAGAACGGAAACGGCAACGAGCGCTGCGGAAATGGTCTTGAGCATGGTTGTCTCCTCTTCCTTTTCCTGTGCCTTGGGACCCGCGGGCATTTCCGGTCGAAAGGCCGGGCTCGCCGATCATGCAGGCGACGCTAGCGGCTGCGCGCTGAACCTCCCCTGAATCGGACTTTCGGATTCCGTTCATCTGAATGACATCTTCGTCATGTTCGCTGACGATGTACCGCCGATTGGCGGAATCGTGGGTAGCGGCGCGGGAATGTTCTCGGCCGGCGGGGGTTCAAATCAACGGGCTTCGGTGTAGGATTGCCGAACCGGCCATCAGGAGAGATGCATGAATAGAATTGCGATAAGGCTTTTGACTCTTGCAATATTGTCGCTCACGCTCGCGGCAGCCCCTGTCGTTAGCGTCGTCTACGCAGCGCCCGACAACGAGCCCCCGCCGCCGAAGAAGAAAAAGAAATCCAGCGAAGCCCGCCCGGGCATCGAGCAGACCGCATTCGCCGACGGCTATCGCGCCGCCTACGCCGCAATCTACGAGCGCCACGACTACGCCTCGGCGATCACGCAGCTCAAGGCGCTCGGCCGTGACGACCAGGCTGCCGTCGCCAACCTGATCGGCTACTCCTATCGCCAGCTCGGCGACTACAAGGTCTCGCAAATCTGGTACGAGCGCGCGCTCAAGGCCGATCCGAGCCACGTCAAGACTTGGCAGTATTACGGCCTGTGGCAGGTCGAACAGGGCAACCGCGATCAGGCGCAATATCACCTGAACCGGATCGCTCAGCTCACCGGCACGACAAGCGAAGAGTATCGCTCGCTCGCCGCCGCGCTGGAAAAGCCGCCGGGCACCGGGCTGGTTTATTGAGGCATTAGCCCATCCACGTCATTGCCTGCGACAAACGCAAAGCGTTTGCGCAAGGGAGCGTAGCGACGAAGCAATCCATCTATCCGTTATGCCGGGACATCGATTGCTTCGCTTCGCTCGCAATGACGGTATCGTAACAACCGGCGCAGCTCGAAAGACTGCGCCGGTTTTTTGTTGTCACTTCATCAACGCTTCGACTTCCGCGCGGAATGCCTGACGCGCGCCGTCGCGCGAATAGAACATGTGGCCGCCGGAATAGACGACCAGCTTCACCCGGTCCGGACTGGCATAGGCCGGTAATTGGTCGAGCAACACCTTGGAAGCGAAATAGGGCGTGGCGAGATCGAACAGGCCGTGGCCGACCAGCAGTTTCATTTTCGGATCGAGCGCGAGAACCTGGCGGAGCTGCGAGACCGACTCGGCCGGCCCGCGGCCGAAATCCCACGACCGGTTCACGCTCTCGCTGAGCAGTTGGTACGAACCATCAGGCCGCCAATTGAGTTTGCGCGTGGTGAGGTCGACCGCAGCGCTCGTCAGCGGCGCCATCAGCGAATCGCCGGAAGGATCGCCGAAATGGGCGTAGTTCGAATCCGGATAGGGATCGAGACCCGAGACCGAGGCATCGTAACGTCCGGTCACCCGGCCGCTGCGGCGATCGAACTCCCTGCGGAATTCGCCGACTTCGAAACGCCCGGCAAGCCTGCGGCTCACGGCCTGATCGATGCCGGTCAGCGCAGCCACCTTGTCGGCGAGCCGCGTCGTTGCCTCCTTGTCGGCCTGTCCCTTGATGAGATCGGTGAGATACTCAGTCTGTGCGTAGCGTTCGACCTCGGCGAGATCGGCGCGCGTCATCGCGCCCTTGGCCTCGCGCGCCACCGCCGCCATGCTCGGCAGGCTGTACACGTATTGCAGCAGGCTCGATCCGGAAAAGTCGCGGAAGTCGAGCAAGGGAGAAACCAGGATCAGCCCGCGTATGCCGACGCCCTGCTGGGTCTGCAGGTTGCGAACGATTTTCGGACCGCGAATGCCGCCATAGCTCTCGCCTGTCACGAATTTCGGCGACAGCAACCGGTCGTATTTTTCCAGCCAGCGACGGATCACCAGCGCAATCGAGCTGACGTCGCCGTCGACAGAAAGGAACCGCTTGCGCACGTCCTCGCCGGACGCGACGAAGCGGCTGTAGCCGGTGCCGACGGGATCGATGAAAACGAGATCGGTGAAGTCGAGCCAAGTCTCGGCATTGGGCAACACGTCAGGCGTCGCGGAAGATACCGCGCCATCGCCGCCGATCGACAACCGCCACGGCCCGGCCGCGCCGAACTGCAGCCAGGCCGAGGACGCGCCCGGGCCGCCGTTGAACAGAAACGTCACCGGCCGGGTGGCGCGATCGGCGCCGTCGAGCTGGTAGGAGTTGTAGGCGATATCGGCCTGCGGCTCGCCCTTGTCGTCGAACAGCCGGATCGAGCCTGCGGTGGCGGCGAAGTTGAGCGTGCGGCCGGGCAGCGCCAGCGTCTGCCTGGTGGTGGAATCCGGCGGCAGGCGATGTTGTTCGGCCGCAGGCGGCGGCGTGGCGGTGCCCCGCCCCGCTCCCCCCTTCTGGCCCGACGGCGACGGTGACGGCGTGGCCGCGGCCGGCTGCTGCGGGGTTGGCGAACTCGCCTCCTCGGCGCGCGCGCCGCTCACCCAACACACGATCAAAAGCGTGGCGGCAAGACGCATGGGGCGCGTCGCCATGAAATGAAAAGCCATGCCGTTTGCTCCCTGCGCGCCCCGCGATCCAGCCGGATTCTCCCGTAACAGTGCGACAATGAGGCCGTGGTGCACAACACGGAGAAATCCTTCCGAAAATCACAATCCCGACAGCATCACGTGAGAAAGCGGTCAGTGCGTCCGGTGGTTGTCCTCGCCGGCCGATCGGTGATATCGGTCGGTTCCGCTGGCCACCGGCCAGGTATTTTTGATCGATCCATGAAACCATTTTGGCGCTGGCGCGACTAACGAACCTGCGCTTTTCAATGGGGTCCTAAAAAATGAAACGTACGATTGCTCTCTGTTTCGGCCTGCTGGCGCTGGCTTCTCCGGCGGCCGCAGATTCGCCGGTCGCGGTGGTCGAGGACGTTCAGGGCAAGGTCACCGGCGCTGAATTCATGGACTATGTGACGCCCAAAGCGGTCATCAAGATCGGCGACGGCGGCTCTGTCATTCTCAGCTACCTGAAGTCATGCCGGCGCGAGGCGATCAGCGGTGCCGGCACCGTCGTCGTCGGCACCGAGGAGAGCGCCGTTCACCTCGCCGAGGTCAAGGCCGAGAAGACGAATTGCGATCCCAACCAGGCCAACGCGACCACGCGGGAGACCAGCGGCGTCGCCGCCACCGTGCTGCGCAGCGTCGACAGCAGCAAAGCAGCTTCCTTGCCGCAGCCGCAGCTCACCCTTTACGGCGCCTCGCCGCTGGTGGAGGCGAAAGGCCGCGGCAAGCTGGTCATTCGACGCCTCGACGTGCCGGGCGAGCGTCAGGAGATTAATCTGGGCGGCACCCAGCTCAAGGGACGCTTCCTCGATTTCGCCAGCGAGAACGTCGCCCTGGCTCCCGGCGGCCTCTACGCTGCCACGTTCAAATCATCGCAGATCGTGTTCCGGGTGGATGCGCAGGCCAAACCCGGCGTGACGCCGATCGTCGGCCGGTTGCTGCGGATGGAATAGGCGTGACGGGCCATCCCGCTTGAGAATCCGGCGCAGCACGCGCAACAGGATGATGGTTGCCGCCATCGCGCTGGTCTGCGCGGCGGCGTCAGTTTCTCCGGTGGCCAGACCGATCCGCGGGCTCTCCCTCGATATCCTCACCGCGCTGCGCTGGGAGATCTTCGGCCGCAGCCATGATCCGGCCGCTTCGCCGGCGGTCATCGTCGCAATGGACGAGGAAAGCCTGCGCACTGACCCGTTCAAGGACGCGCCGATGCTGACCTGGACCGGGGAGATCGGCCGCGTGCTGTCAGCGACACTCGAAGGCGGCGCCAAGGTCGCCGGCTTCGACATGGTGATCCCGAAATCGATCGAGCAGTCGGAGATTCCGTTTGGCGAGGGCACGCTCGGCGACAAAGTCCGCGGATTTGACCGAGACTTTCTTCGTGCGCTCGCCGGTGCGGCGGCGAATGGCAAGGTGGTGCTCGGAGAAGTCCTGGGCGGCAACCAGCCAGTCAGGCCATCGCCGGGGCAGCGCGTCGCGGTACGCCAACAGCAGAACATCCGCCCCCTCAACGTTCACATCGACAGCGACGATATCCTGCGACGCATGCCGCTGGGCTTCACCGTCAATGGGGCGAAGGTGCCCTCGATGGCGGTCGAGCTGGCGTCGCGGGCGCTGGGCGCGGCACCCGAGTTCGACGAACGCGGCAGGCTGACGCTTGCCGGCTACCGCGTCCCCGGCCGCGTGCCGAACACGATGACGCTGAACTTCGAGGGCGGCGCCGACGACATTCCGACTTTCTCGTTTGCCGATCTGCGCGCGTGCGCCGTCAAGAACGACAAGGATTACTTTCGGCGCTGGTTCGCCGGAAAGGTCGTCATTTTCGGCAGCGTTCTCGATATCGAGGACCGCCGGCAGACTTCCAAGCGCTTTGCGACCGGCATTGAAGGCGCGCGCGCACCGCGTTGCGCAGCCGAGAGCACGCCGGTCATGGCTGGCTTCAGGATCAGCACGATCGCGGGCGTCTATATCCATGCGACCGCGGTCAACAATCTGATCTCGCGCAACGCGGTGGTCGAACCCGGCCCGCTGGTGCGCTTCCTGATCTCTACCCTGTTTGCGGCGCTGGCTGCCGTCGCCGCGTGGCGGTTTCGGCCGCTCAGCGCCGCGCTGGCCTGGTTGGCCGTGATCGTGGCCAGCATTGCCGGCGCCACGATCGCGTTCAACCATGCGCTGGCGCTGCCGATCGCTGAGCCGTTCCTGGCGAGCCTGTTCGCGCTCGCCGCCACGATCGGATTCCGCTTCGTCATCGCCGACAAGGACCGACGCCTGCTGCAGAAGAGCTTTGCGCTCTATCTGGCGCCGCACGTCATCAACCGCATGCTGTCGTCGAACAAATTGCCGGAACTCGGCGGCGAAACCCGCAACGTGACGGTGTTCTTCTCCGACATCGAGGGATTTTCGCTGATCGCGGAAAAGATGTCGCCCGACAGCCTGATGGAGCTGATGAACGAATATCTTTCGGCGATGACCGACGTCATCGAGCGTCACGGCGGATATGTCGACAAATATATCGGCGACTCCATCGTGGCGGTGTTCGGCGCGCCGGCCGACGATCCCGACCATGCCGCGAACGCGGCACGCGCCGCGCTGGATTGCTGCAAGCAGCTTGCCGAACTCAATGCTTCATCCGCCCTGTTCCAGGAATTCAAGCTGGCGCAGCGGATCGGCATCAATTCCGGCGAGGCGCTGGTCGGCAATTTCGGATCGCGGCGGCGCTTCAACTACTCGGTGATGAGCGACGCCGTGAACCTGGCGTCGCGGCTGGAGGGCGCCAACAAATTCTACGGCACCACCGTCATCGCTTCCGAGACCACCGTAGCCCTCACCGGCGAGGCGTTCGCCTGGCGCGAACTCGACGCCATCAGGGTCAAGGGGCGAACCCAGGCGCTGAAAATTTACGAATTGCTGGCGCTGTCGGCCGGGCTGACATCCTCGCAAGCGGTATTGATCACCGACTACGCCGACGGGCTGGCGCAGTGGCGGGCCCGCGAATTCGAGCGCGCCGCGCAGTATTTCGCCCGTTCGGCGGATATCGACCGGCCGGCATCGTTGTTTGCCGCGCGAGCCCGGGAATTGGCCCAAAACCCGCCGGGCGAGGACTGGGACCCGATCCGGACGTTGCAGGAAAAATGACGCCCTGATGACCAGCGATTTAGGTTACCGGCGCGAAAGAGCCCCTCGGCCATCTCGACAAGCCTCGTCATGGTGTATAGACGAGCGCGGCGCAATCCGGCGCCACCCGTGAGTGAGTTCGTCGTCCGATGGCCACCCCCAAGCGATACGACCGGATCGCCTTTGTCGCGAGCGCAAGCACCGAGGCGCAGGCCGCGCTGGCGCAGCTCGTCAAGCTCTACGGCAATCATGATGCCGACGATTCCGACGTCGTGGTGGCGCTCGGCGGCGACGGATTGATGCTGCAGACGCTGCATCGCCACATGCGCTCCGGCAAGCCGATCTACGGCATGCATCGCGGCACCGTCGGCTTCCTGATGAACGAATACACCACGCACGATTTGCATACGCGGCTGGCAGCTGCGCGGGAATCCCTGATCAATCCGCTGCTGATGCGCGCCACCGACATCCATGGCACGGTGCATCTGCATCACGCCATCAACGAGGTCGCGCTGTTTCGCCAGACCAACCAGGCCGCGCATCTGCGCATCCTGATCGACGAGCACGAGCGGATGGCGGAACTGATCGCCGACGGCATTCTGGTGGCGACGCCGGCCGGCTCCACCGCCTATAATCTCTCGGCACAGGGGCCGATCCTGCCGATCAACGCGGCGCTGTTGGCGCTGACCCCGATCAGCGCATTCCGCCCGCGCCGCTGGCGCGGCGCCCTGCTCCCCAACTCCGCTTTCGTTGTGATCGAGGTGCTCGAGGGCGAGAAACGCCCGGTCGCGGCCGCCGCCGACCATGACGACGTGCGCGATGTCCACCGCGTCGAGGTGCTGTCCGACAAGACGATCTCGATGCGGATGCTGTTCGATCCCGGTCACAGCCTAGAGGAACGCATTCTGCGTGAGCAGTTCGGATCCTGACGCCCGCCCGGTGACCGCCCGGTGACCTTGAACCGGGTTCCTATCCAGAAAAAGTGGCGCCATCGGTATTCGCGCGAGCCCGATAGGCAGGCTTCGCAACCATTCCTTAACGAGCGCCGCGATATGGTTAACACCAGTATACTGTTTTGCTGGGCCGGGCCGGACCATGTATCGCATCGACTTCAACAAGCTGCGGTTTCTGATTTGCGACGACAATCCGCACATGCGCCGCATCCTGCGGACGCTGCTGCATTCGTTCGGCGCGCGCGAGGCCTATGAGGCCGAGGACGGCGCCACTGCGCTGGAAATGTACAGCCACTACGTGCCCGATATCGTCATCACCGACTGGTCGATGCCGATCTTCGACGGCCTCGAACTGGCGCAGATGATCCGGCAGCCGGAATCGAAGGGTAACCCTTACGCGCCGATCATCATGCTGACCGGGCATTCGGAGAAACGCCGCGTGACCGTCGCACGCGATGCCGGCGTCACCGAGTTTTTGGCGAAGCCGATCTCGGCCAAGGGACTCTACCAGCGCATTCTCAACGTCGTCGCCAACCCGCGCCCCTTCATCAAGACCAAGACCTATTTCGGCCCCGACCGCCGACGCAATACCAACAACGCCTATATCGGCCCCGAGCGCCGCGTTGGCGGCGAGGTGGAAGTCATGCAACAGCCGTCGCTGCTCGACAAGGCGCGTTCGGCCGTCTAGCGCCGGCCTGGAGAACCATCATGGCGAAAGAAAAGCCCGGGACGATACAGGTCAAGTCGTTTGGCGATCACCACGTGATCACGCAGCCCAATCCCCTGCGCAAGGTATTGCTGCGCGTTCCCGAATCCGATCTCGACGATCCGGTCGGGCGCGCGGAAAAGGCGCTCGCCGGACTGTCCGGCGAATTCAAGAACTGGATGACGATCGAGGCCGACCGGCTCTCGGCGGCGCATGCGGTCGTTCTCCGCGACGGCTTCACCACCGACAACCGCGAAGAGCTGTTTCGCGCCGCCCATGACATCAAGGGCGACGCCGCCACGTTCGGCTTCCCGTCCGCAGGAGCCGCCGCCGAAAGCCTCTGCCGCATCATCGAACACGCGCCCGACCTCGACCAGGTCCCGGCGGAGCTGATCACCCACCACATCAACGCCATTCAGGCGATCGTGCGCGAACGCACCAAGCTCGACACCACCACGATGGCGAGCAAGCTAAGCAAGCAACTGCGCGGCGTCGCCGACGAATTCCTGCTCAAGGTCAACCGCGACCGCCCCGAACATCTCGAAGCGATCCTTGCGCCGAGTATTGTGCCGGCGGAGTAGCCCCGCGTCTCTCAACGCGGTCGTCCCTGCGAACGCAGGGACCCATACGCCGCGGCCTATCCGTTGAAAAAGCTAATCGACGCCTTTCGCTCAACAACGAACGGCTGTGGTTATGGGTCCCTGCGTTCGCAGGGACGACACCGAATGTGTTGTCGCAGTCGCGCGCCATATGCGAAAAGATGGTGGGCACGCTTCGCTTTGCCCACCCTACGAGATCTTCGGATTTACGCCGCGATCAGATCGCGCTCGGGCGGCACGAACGCTTCGTCGGCGACCAGTTCCTCGCAAAACATGCGGGCTTCTTCGCGCGCGGACTCGGTCGCGAAGCGCCGCAGCAGGATCAATAGCGGTTCGGCGGCCTTGCGGTCGGTCTCGCAATGGGTCAGCACGCGCTCGACCATGCGGCGGCGCAGTCTCGCCGCGCCGCCAATCGTATCGACATAGCCGGTTTCATGGCTGACCTCGAGCGCCACACGAAACGCCGCGAAGGTCGATTCGGGAAGGCCGGCGCGGATCAGGAGCGCCTGCAGGCTGGCGCCGCCGCGGTCGTGCAGCAGCGCCGTCACGCGGGCGAGCGGCAGATCGGCCAGTTCGGCCAGCGCCGCATCGAACAGTTCGAGATTGCCCGACAACAGCGCGCGCAGGATCAGGCCGGCGTTCAATTGCCCGGTGGCGCGCAGGTGCCGCACCAGGCCCTGCATATCCTCGCCGCGCGAACGCGCCGCAATGTTCACGGTCGAGCGCTCGCGCGCTTCATTCGCAAGCCGCCCTGCCCGGTCGGCGCTCAGCCAGTTACGCGCGACGACGAATTGCGCCAGTGTATCGGTGAGTTTGGCGACCAGCGCCACGCGGGTGGCGGCGGGTAAGCCTTCCAGCACCAGCATCGATTCCCTGATCGCGGCGAGATGGCCGTGACGTTCGACGATGCGGTCCCAGGAAAACGGCGCCAGTTCGGCGTAGGCGTTTTCGATCAGTTCGAGCGCTGCGGCCGCCGAGCCGACTTCGGCAATCGCGGCGGAAACCGAGGGCGGCAGATTGATGCGACGCGCGATGGCGCATTGCATGTCGCTGTTGCCGGTCGCGACGATGTCGACGAGATCGGCATCGATCAGGAGCGGTGAATATTCGAGGACCGGCAGCGCGATCGAGGGCTGATCGAGCGAGAGCGCCTGCACGATCGCCGCCGGCGCGTCGGAGCTGCGCGAAAATACTTCCGCCATGGCCTGGCGGACCAGCGGCGACGGATCGTCGAGCAGCATCAGCAGCGCGCCTTCGGCGGCGATGCGATCGTCCTCGCTGAGATCTGAAATCAACCAGGCCCGCGCCAAAGCCCGGGTCGCCTCTGCCCGCTCGCCTGCCGGAGCGGTACGAATCCAACTGATGAACTGCCGAACGATCATGGTCCTGGCTTACGCAACCTGTGACGACACCGTGACGCGGTGCCACTATTAGAAAAAATAAACCATGACGCTTAACAAAGGGTTCACCATAAACGGCTGGTTTTATTGACGTTTTGTTAAGGGCGCGACAACGCCTCGTTAATGTTTGATGGCGTCGTCGGGATAATGGATCCTTTCCTCTCCCGGCTTCCGTGAGCCAACAACGATGAAGATCGCCGAAGCGTTCGACCGGTTCACCAGATGATGCGCGTTGGAACATCCGGCAGGGAATCCCGCGAAGGACCCCTGCTCCATCGTATGTTCACCATTGTCGTCGATCAGGGTGAGCGTTCCCGATAGCACGTAGACGAACTCGTCTTCTGCCTCATGCCAGTGCCGCAACGCCGATATCGAACCCGGTTCAAGCGTGACATGATTCACGCCGAACTGGGTAATATCGACAGCGCGCGCCAAACCTGCTTCGTGCTTTCCGATGAACAACTCAGGCTTGATCCGACCGGACGAAGAACCCGGCAGCCCCGTCGTGACAGGCACGTCCGAAAGCGGTCGTATCCTGGATTCCATCCGGAAACCGTCCTCTGTCGGCTAGCTGCTGAACGTGCCGTCGCGGTCGCTGAAGAGATCGAGCCGGCCGGGTGCGCGAACCTCGGGCGTTGCCGATGCGACCTTGCCCCACAATTCCTGCACCGCAGGCGAGATCGGCTGCGTGCGTTCGCCGGCCTGGAACAGCGAGCGGAAGATCGGCTCGGATGACGCCGCGGCAGTCTGCGACGTTGCCGCAACCGGCGTCACGCTGCGCTGATCCGGAAAACTCGAGAGATAGGCCGCGTTGTCGATCGCCGTCGTCGCCGGCACGGCGTTGCTCGCGACCGTGATGCGCCTCGGCAGATCGCCGCCGGCGGCCGCCATGGCGGTACGCGTCACCGGCGAGTTGGCGGCCGCCGCATAGCGCGTGTTCAGCACCGAATAGACCTGCGAGACGCTGCGCGCCTGCCCCGAGCGGTCATAGAAGATCGACTGATTGGCTTCCGCCGCGTTCGGAAACATCCGCGCGGCAGAAGCGTTCGGATTGTCTTCGGCGTTCTGGATCAGCTTGCCGGCGCCGCCGACGCCCATGAAATGCGCCATATAGAGTTCGGCATCGGTCGGGCGGCGGCCGATCTTGCCGGTCAATTTGAAACTGTTGGACTGGGTCAGCACCGCCGCCATCGACGAGGCGGCATCCGGATCGTCGCGCAGTTTCATGATCGCCGCACGTGCGTCGGGGTCGCTGACCGAATAGCTGCCGGAAGGATTTCGGGTAATGGCGTCGGCATATTTGCCGTAGCCGAGATGGGCGCCCGCTTCCTTCACGGTGCCGAGCCAGGTCTGGTCGATGAATTGAAACAGCCCGCGTGCCGATGAGGTAGTGGCCGCGGCCTTCGGATTGAAGTTGGATTCCATCTTCGCGGTGGCGAGCAGAAATTCGAAGCTGGCGCCGGTGGTCGAGGCGGCCTGCCTGATCGAGCCCGCGATCTTCGCGCGCGTGGGATCGACACCTGCCGCAGCCGTGGCGCTCGTTGTGTCGACCGACATGTCTCTGGTGCCCCGCTCCTCGCGAAACGACCGCGTGGGCTCTCAAGGCCCTGGCAATCAGCGCCTATACGCGGTCGAGACTGCCGCAATTATGGTTAATAGCGCGTTAAGGGCCCCCTCGCCTCAAAAAAGCCGCATCGCGCGATGAACATTTCGGTCGATCGACCGACCTAATATTATAGCGGTCTGGCAGCCGCGAAATGACGGGGAAATGCCGGGCGGTTTTCCCCGAACGACGACCATTGAACGGGCATCCACCTTCAACTTTCCAGAAACAGGATCAGCTCATGAGTGATCACGTCATCAATCCTCCCTCTGCAAAGACCACCGCCGGCGGCCTGGTTGCGATGCTCTATGGCATCGTTACCTACGTGTTGTTTCTCGCCACCTTCCTCTATGCGATCGCCTTCGTGGGCAACCTGCCGGTGCCCAAAACCATCGACAGCGGCCAGCCGGGACCGTTGATTCCATCGCTGATCATCAATGTCCTGCTGCTCGGCCTGTTCGCTGTCCAGCACAGCGTGATGGCGCGTCCCGCCTTCAAGCGCTGGTGGACACGCCTGGTGCCGCCTGCGGTCGAGCGCACGACGTTCGTGCTGTTTGCCAGCCTCGCATTGCTCCTGCTCTATTGGCAGTGGCGGCCGATGACGGACATCATCTGGTCGGTGACCGATCCACTTGGCGCGATCATGCTTGAGGTGGTCTCCGGGATCGGCTGGACCGTGGTGCTCGCCAGCACTTTCATGATCAACCATTTCGAGCTGTTCGGCTTGCGCCAGGTGCTGGCGCGCCTGCTCAGGCAGGAGTTGCCGCCGGCCAAATTCAAGACCCCGATGCTCTATAAGTCGGTCCGGCACCCGATCTATCTCGGCTTCCTGATTGCCTTCTGGGCGACACCGGTGATGACGGCCGGGCATCTGCTGTTCGCCATCGCGACCACCGGCTACATCCTGATCGGCATCTGGCTGGAGGAACGCGATCTCATCGCGCTGTTCGGCGACCAGTACCGCCGCTATCGGGAGCAAGTATCGATGCTGATCCCGCTACCGGGACGCAAAGCGCGTGCGGATGATTTGGGTTAGTCGCGGCCTCGATGCCCGGCCTCGCGCCGGGCATCGACGCCAGGATATCAAGACAGCAAGCCGCGGGCGAGACGGCGCGCCTAGCCATTGCGGCCGGAATTCATGTAGCGTTTGGCTGAGATCAATCACATCGCGAGACAATATGGCGCGCACCGCAGTGAAGAAGATCGAGACCAGCACGAGCCTGCTCGAGGCCGCCAAGAAGGTGCTGCGTCATGCCGGCTATGCGGGCCTCTCGACCCGGGAGGTCGCGGCGGAAGCGGGCGTGCCGCTCAGCCAAATTCACTATCATTTCGGCTCCAAGCAGAACCTGGTCCTCCAGCTGTTCGAATATCTCAATGCCCAGCTTCTGGACCGGCAGAACAAATTGTTCGGAGACCCATCCCTGAAACTGTCCGAGCAGTGGGACCGCGCCTGCGACTACCTGGATGAGGACATCGCCTCAGGCTACGTGCGGGTGCTGCAGGAGTTGATCGCCGTGAGCTGGCATGACGCGGAAGTAGCCAAGGTGATCCGCGCCGGCATCATGGGTTGGGTCGATCTGATCGTCGGCCTGGCACGGGCGGCTGAAGCGAAGATCGGCCCGCTCGGCCCGTTCTCGGCGGAGGAAGCCGGCGCGATCGCCGCTTCCAGCTTTATCGGAGGCGAAAGCCTGTTCCTGCTCGGCCTCGAGAAGAAGGGCTCGCCGATACGGGCGTCGCTACGTCGCGTCGGCGATCTCATCCGGATTGCGGAAGGATCCTCGTCAGACAAGAGGTGAAGCATGCGCGCAAAACTGCCGGATCGTGAGGGGCTGGTTACCCGCGACGGCGTGAATCTCGCCTACGAAATCTACAGTGATGCGCCTGACACCATTTTGTTCATCCCGCCCTGGAGCATCGTTCACTCGCGAATCTACAAGGCGCAGCTGCCTTACTTCAGCGAGCGCTTCCGCTGCATCACCTATGACGGCCGAGGCAATGGCAAATCCGACCGGCCGAAGGATGTCGCCGCCTACACGCTGGACAATTATGTGGCCGACGCACTCGCCGTCATGGATGCCCTCGACGTCGGCCAGTCGATCCTGGTCGGACTTTCGTTCGGCGGCCTGCTCGCCTCCATCCTCGCGGCGTATCATCCCGAGCGCGTCAGGGCAGCGATTCTTGTCGGTACGGTCACGACCATAGGACCGCCGCAATATCCGAGATTTGACGCCTCTCATTTTACGGCCAAGCGCGACAGTTACGAAGGCTGGGACAAGTTCAACCATGGCTACTGGCTGAAGAATTATCCTGACTTCGCGGAGTTCTTCATCCGTAATATCTTTAACGAGCCGCATTCGACCAAGCAGATCGAGGACGGGATCGGCTGGGCCGTCGAGACCAATGGACCGACGCTGCTCAAGACGGTGGCAGCGCGCGGCATTCTGCCCGGGTTCGACGTCAGCGAAGAAATGTACCGCAAGATCCGCTGTCCGGTGCTGCTCGTCCACGGCGACAACGACCAGATCCAGCCCCACGGGCGCGCGGAGGCCGCGCATGCTGAAGTGAGCGGCTCGGAGTTCGTCACGATCGGCGGCGGCGGTCATAACCCGCTCGGGCGGTATCCGGCCAAGGCGAACACCCTGATCAACGACTTTATCGATCGACGGCTGGGCATCACGGCGGCGTCGCGCGGAACTGCCCGACGCAACAGGGCCGGGAAACGTGTCCTTTACCTTTCATCACCCATCGGTCTCGGACATGGCCGCCGCGATATTGCCATCGCGCACGAAATGCGCAGGCTCCACCCCGATCTCAGCGTGGACTGGCTGGCGCAGGACCCGGTCACGCGCCTGTTAGAGGCCAGCAACGAGCATGTTCACCCGCTAAGCGCCCGGCTTGCCAGCGAGACGCGACACATCGAGCTCGAAAGCGGTGAGCACGAATTGCACTGCTTTCAGGCGCTCCGCCGCATGGATGAAGTGCTGATCAGGAATTTCATGACCTTCCAGGAGGCGGTCGAGCAAGGCGCCTATGACCTCGTGATCGCGGACGAGGCCTGGGACATCGACCATTACTGGCACGAGCACCCCGAATTGAAGAAGGCAAAGCTCGCCTGGCTGACGGACTTTGTCGGTTACGTCCCGATGCCATCCGGCGGCGAACATGAGGCGTTTCTCACGACGGACTATAATGCGGAGATGATCGAGCACATCGAGCAACACCCGGGCGTGCGCGATCGCTCGATTTTCGTCGGCACACCTGAAGACATCGTGCCGCTGTCGTTCGGCACGGATCTACCTCCGATGCGCGACTGGATACCGAAGCATTTCGATTTTGCCGGCTACGTTATCGGCGAGCATCCCCAGGGCTTCGGCAGCCGGGAATCGCTTCGCGAAAGGCTGGGTTACCGCGACGACGAGCGGATCTGCATTGTCACCGTCGGCGGCTCGGGCATCGGTGCGCACCTGATACGGCGTATCCTCCAGGCCTATCCCATCGTAAAGGCGAAGCTTGCCGAGCTGCGCATGATCGTCGTCGCCGGCCCGCGCATCGATGCGGCGTCACTGGCAGCACCTGCGGGCGTCGAGGTGCGGGCTTTCGTCGCCAATCTCGATCGCCATCTCGCGGCCTGCGATCTTGCGCTGGTACAGGGCGGGCTGACCACCTGCATGGAACTTGCTGCCGCTGGCACGCCGTTCGTCTATTTTCCGTTGCGAAACCATTTTGAGCAGACCTTTCATGTCGCTCATCGCCTCCGCCGCTACGGCGCAGGCATTCAAATGGATTTCGCCGCCTCCACGCCCGATATGATTGCCGATGCGATGATGCTGGCTTTATCGAGGTCGGATAAGCCGAAACCAGTCGAGGCCGATGGGGCAAGGCGTGCAGCCCGCATGATCGCCGAGCTGCTGGAATGATCCGGCTTTCGGCCGGACGAACCGAGGCTATTCGCGGTAGACCGCCTTTGGATCGAACAGGCGGTCCGCATCGACGAATGACAATCGCGTATCGCTGCCGACCCGCCGGTAGAAGCACGAGCGCCGGCCGGTATGACAGGCGGCGCCGATCTGCTCTACCCTGATCCAGATCGCGTCCTGGTCGCAATCCAGGCGCATCTCGACCACGCGCTGGGTCTGACCTGACGTCTCACCTTTTCGCCACAACGCATTGCGCGAACGGCTGAAGTACCACGCCTCGCCGCTCGCGATCGTCTTGCGCAGCGCCTCGTCATTCATGTGCGCAACCATCAACACGTCGCCGGTGGCGGCGTCGGTCGCGACACAGGTCACGAGCCCGGACGCGTCGAATTTGGGCTGGAAATCCAGCCCTTCTTCGCGATCGTGATCATGTTTTGAGGTGGACACGGCTGGCCTTGCCAATCCATAGCGTTTTCAAGCGAAGTGGACGCCGGTTCGCGTGAAGAAAACGCGTCAATTAAAGATGCAGCGAGGTTACCGGCTCGGTCCTCGCACCAGGGACAGGAAACGCTGCTGCTCCGCCGGATTATCGCGGAACATGCCGGTGAACCGGCTGGTGAACGTCATCGCGCCATGCTTGGCGACGCCACGCACCGACATGCAGGTATGTTCCGCCTCGATCAGCACGGCAACGCCGCGGGGTTTTAAGACCTCGTCGATGGCGGCCGCGATCTGGGCGGTCAGGTGCTCCTGGGTCTGCAGCCGGCGGGCGAAGATATCGGTGAGCCGCGCCAGCTTCGACAATCCCACCACCCGCTCGACCGGCGTGTAGGCGATATGCGCCCTGCCGTAGAACGGCATCATGTGGTGCTCGCATTGCGAGGTGAA
This sequence comes from Bradyrhizobium sp. 170, assembly GCF_023101085.1. Taxonomy (NCBI): domain Bacteria; kingdom Pseudomonadati; phylum Pseudomonadota; class Alphaproteobacteria; order Hyphomicrobiales; family Nitrobacteraceae; genus Bradyrhizobium; species Bradyrhizobium sp. 170. Next base: position 6,243,207 of record NZ_CP064703.1, read on the forward strand.
TTCGATGTCGCGGACCAGAACGAAATCGTCATAGCCCGCGGTTTCGCCAAAGGTGCGGTCCAGCACCTCGGCCGGGCACTGGTGGTAGCCCTGATAGAGTTCGTCGAAGGCTTCGACCACCCGGCGCGGCGTATCCAGCAGGCCTTCGCGGCCGGGGTTCTCGCCGATATAGCTGAGCAGCGTCAGCACGGCCTGCTCGGCCTCCCCTCGCGACGGGCGCGGCAGGTCAGCGCGAACGGCAGCCGCCAGGAACTCAGCCGGATCGAGCTCGGCCGAGCGGGTTTCCGGGGCCACATCGGGCGATTTGACTTCGGAAGGCTTCAAGTCAGGCGCCTTGCCGGGGCGGAGGGATTTGATCAATGCGTCCATGTCTTCTCCGTTCGACCGGCCCGAAGGACCGGAGTGTCACCGGGCAGACGGGGCGGTTTTGCCGCCGGGCGCCTGAGTCCCATCACAATACGTTGGCGGGCGAACTGGTTTCCATTTCGGCACGCCTCGGCGAAAGGCCGGGCTGTTTTTCGGCCGTTCCTGTCCATATATAGGACGATGAAACCCAGCCGCCAAGGGCGCTCGAACCGCCGCCCGGGACACCGATTCTCATGCTGAATGACATCTACAACAAGCGGATCATCGAACTGGCGGGCAATATCCCCCGCCTCGGCCGCCTCCCCGACCCCCACGCCAGCGCCACCGCCCACTCCAAACTGTGCGGCTCGACCGTCAAGGTCGATCTGAAGATGGAGGGGCCCGTGGTCACCGACTTCGCCCATGACGTGAAGGCCTGCGCGCTGGGACAAGCCTCCTCCTCGATCATGGCAAGCCATGTGGTCGGCTCGACGGCTGGCGAATTACGTGAATTGCGAGAAACCGTGCGCAAGATGCTGAAAGAAAACGGCAGTCCCCCGCAAGGCAAATGGGGCGACATCGGCCTGCTCGAACCGGTGCGCGACTACAAGGCCCGCCACGCCTCGACCATGCTGACCTTCGACGCCGTGGTCGACGCCATCGGCCAGATCGAGGCCAGGGCGAAGCAGACGGCGTCGGCCTAAGGGTACGTCCCCGCCCACCACAATCCTGTCATGCCCGCCAACGGGTCTCGCCTTCGGCGAGCCCGATGACAGGCTCCGGCGGGCATCCATTACGCTGAGAATTCTCGATTTATCACCAATGCCGCGGCGTACTGGATCATCCGCCTTCGCGGATGATGACACCGTCTGTGCAGATACAGCCTACTTCTGCTGCGGCTGGGCCGGCGCGGCTGCGGAGCCGCCGGTCGGAGGAGCTGCGGCTTCGGCGGTCTTGGTGGACTTGCCCGCCTGCGGTTGCGCGTCGCCCTCGACGGCGGAACTGACGAAGCGATCCTGAGGCCTGGCAGGCTTCGCCTCGGCCATCGGCACCGAAGTATTGTCCTGCGGGAACACATCGGCGACCGCATCAGTCGTGACGAGATTGGTCAGGCGCAATTCGCCGCCCGACAATTTGTGCAGATCTTCCCACGGCGGCACGCTGAGCGCGAGCGACAGCAAATCGCCGGTGCCGCCCATGTCGAAGGTAAATTTCGCGAGCCGGCCGATGTCGCGCTCCACGATCATCAGGTCCTGCGCAGAGTAGCTCGCGGCCTTGGCGTCGTCGGCGCGATCGCCCATCCAGATCTGGTGCACGCGGACATGCGCCACAGGCGGCACGTAACGGGTCTTGCCTGACAGCAGCAGGAACACGCACATCGACTCGCAATAGGCTTCCGGCGCCACGCTCGCGCGTTCGCCTTGCGGGGTTTGCGTGCGCACGGTGGCGCCGACCGTGGTCAGCGCGCCGAGACCGCGGAACCGCCGGCCGAGTGCGATGGAATCGTTGACCGAGCCGCCGCTGGAATCCAGCACGATGGTCGCGCCGGCGAGCTGACGATTCTTGGCGAATTCCTCGAACTCCCTCGGACTATCTGACGTCACGATGCCGACGGCTGAGATCCAGCCCCTGCAATCGGGCTGGCAAGCATTCCACTTGAAACGCATCGGCTGCTTGCGTTCTTCGAGGGTGCCGCCGGCGTGCGCCGAGTTGCCCAGCGTCGTGATCGCGCCAGGCAATGCGAGACAAAAGGCGGTGACGCCGAGGAGCGCCCAGCCGCGAAATTTCAGCGACTTCACAGACCTCAATTTGGTTCCTTCCCCCAAGCCCCTTTCAGGGAGCGATGGCAATGGCCCCACTTCAACGCGACATGATTCTGTCATCGAAGCGTAGCCAAAACGGTAACCGTCCTGTCCTGTGTCGTCCATAATACCTTGGCGTGCTCCGGTATACTGCGGTGCGATAGTTGCGAACTGTGGCGTAAATATCTGCACGCATTGAGTTCCTTCTTGGGAACACCCGCAAAACTACGTACATAATTCAGCATGGCGCCCACGGATCATTCATCGTCACCTCCAAAACACTGCACGGATTGTGCCAACACTGCCCGTCGTCTGCCGCGCAATGCCGGGCGCGCACTGATCTGGATCTACCGCCACACGCTGTCGCCGCTGGTCGGCTACAACTGCCGGCATCTGCCGACATGCTCGGTGTATGGCGACGAAGCAATCGAACGCTTCGGTCTATGGGGCGGCGGATGGATGACGCTGGCGCGGATCCTGCGCTGCCAACCCTGGGGCACATCCGGCATCGACAATGTGCCGCTGATCACGCCCGCGGGCGCGCGATGGTATCTGCCGTGGCGTTATGGTCGATGGCGCGGCGTCAATGCTTCATGATCGTGCATTGCTGATGTACGGGAACTCCAGTTCCCCCGCCCGTCACGATCCCGGACTGAACGACCTGCTCGCGATCCTCGCGCTGCTCATTCTCATTGTCGCGGCGTGGCAATATTTCGGCGCGCGCTCCGAACCGTCAAGCAAAGCGGCCTTCATCGTACCGAGTCAAAGCGTACGCTGGTGAAGTCCGGGCGTTCTATCGCCAAAAGAAGAAGCCGCCGCCTCTCGGCTGCGGACCGATATCCGCCGGCGGACGCGGCTTTCGCACGCGCGGCGGCGGCGGTGGCGGTGTTTCGGTCGACAACGTCGCGTCGGAACTCGCCGAGCCGTCGTCGGGCAATCTCACCGACAGCAGCAAATTCGATTCAGGCGTGCGCCAGCGATAGCCGATGCCGAAATCGATCGGCTGCGCGCGCCGGAACAGTGCGGCATACGAATCCTGATAGCGTCCCGGGAATTCATCGATCGGTCCCAGATAGCGGCCGAACGGGAACAAACGCCACTTCTTCGTGCTGTAATAGCCAAGCGGGATTCCAGAATCGTCCTGGATGATGGTGGCGCTGTTATTGAGCAGGAAGTCGCGCACCGTGGTGAAGTTGCCGGAATGCAGCAGGTAGGACGCGCTCTTGATCAGGCTGTTGCCGGGCGCGAGCGTGGCACAGAATTTCAGGAAGCCGCTCGCCTTCACGCCGGAGTTGGAAAGATCGGTCGAGAAGTAATACAGCGTCTTTTCCTCACCGTCGCCGCCGGCGAAGGTGATGCGCACGCCGCGCACGGCATTCGGCCCCGCATTCTCGCCTGCGAAATACGCCGCGCCCTGGTCGTCCAGCGAGATCGGACTGACGCTCTTCACGGTCATGCCCGAGCGCGCCAGGAACACGTAGAGGATCGGCAAGGTGCCGCTGATCTGGCCCGCTTGCAGATCGGTCTTCATCTGCTTGGTGATGAAGAAACTGAAGCTCAGGATCGAACCCAGCGAGCGCTCGACGTTGTAGAGCGCGGACGCAATGCCGCCGCGCGGCAATCTCGAGAGGTCCGGCACCGAGCCGACCGGCTCGAGCGCACTCAGCACGTAGGTCGACGCCTTGGAATGGAACGCGTTCGCGTAGAGAAAGTCCGGGCCTGAGAACATGTAGAACATGGTCGGCTTGGGCGCCGCCAGATTGGTATCCGCCCAGGCGCGGATCCGCGACAACTGGCGCTGCTCGAGTTTCTCGAACGCGGTGTCGAAGAATTTGGCGTGACGTTGCCAGGCCGGGTCCCTGGTGAGCGGCGCGAGCGACGAATCCGCCGACGGCATCATGCCCGCCAGAAATTTCGCGGTATCGTCAGCGGATGCAGTTTGGGCACGAACAGGAAGTGCCGCCGCAAACAGCATCACAGCAGCAAGCGTCGCCATTCGAACGGAACGCAGCATGTTCATTCACGACCCGAAGATGCGGCCACGGGGACTTGATCTACCCGCTTGCGGAAAACGGCGTAAATCAGGAGACCTGAAAGCATGATCAAAAGACCCAGCAGCGACTGCAACGGCCGTTCGGTCAAAAGGTAGTACATCATGAACCCGGTCACGAGCAGGAAAACCACAGGGGTCACCGGGTATCCCCAGGCGCGGTAGGGCCGCGGCAGATCCGGATGCGTGATGCGCAGCTTGATCACGCCAAGCACGGTGAAGAACGAGCAGAACAGCAGCGCGAACTGGATGAAGTCGAGCACCGCCTCGAAGCTGCGCGTAAACAGCATCAGGCTCGCGATCGTGAGCTGAAACAGAATGGCGTAAGCCGGCGCGCCGCCGGTCGACCTTCGGGCGAACGGCCGCAGCACCGGCAGGTCCTCGCCCATCGTCATCATGACGCGTGGCCCGATCCACATCATCGCGCTGATCGACGAGATCAGCCCGAAGCAGATCATCGCGCCGACGATGCGGCCGCCGAATTCGCCGAAGATGTAGCTGCCGGAAATCCGGGCGACGTCGAGCTGGCCGGCGAGCTTGTCGATCGGCGCGGTATGCAGGAACACCGCGTTGAGCGCCACATACAATACGAGCACGATCAGCGTTCCGATCAGCATCGCCCGCGGGACGTTGCGCTCGGGCAACCTCACCTCGCCGATGATGTAGGTGGCCGCGTTCCACCCCGAGAACGAATACATCACGAATACGAGGCTGATCGCGAACGGCGCGCTGACGATATGGGTGAAGTCGGAAGCCGATGGCGCGAACGACACCGGCTGCGCCGTGCCGATCACGAAGCCGCTGACCAGGAAGGCCACGATCAGCACCACCTTCAGGATGGTCGCGATCAGTTGAAAGGTCGAGGAATGCCGCACGCCGGTGAGTTGCACCAGCGATACCAGCCAGACCACGCCGATCGCAAGCGCCAGCGGCGGCGCATCTGGTACCACCGACTTGCCGTACTCGCCGAACGCCATGGCAGCCAGCGCCACCGGTGCGGCGAAGCCGACGGTTGCCGATACCCAGCCCGCCACAAAACCGAAGGCCGGGTGATAGGCCCGGCCGAGGAAGTTGTACTCGCCGCTCGAGCGCGGAAACATCGCGCCGAGTTCGCCGTAGGAAAACACCCCGCACAACGCGACGATGCCGCCGATCGTCCACAGCAACAGGATCGAAAAGCCCGAGGGGATGTCCTTGACCTGAAAGCCGAGGCTGGTGAAGACGCCGACGCCGACCATGTCGGCAACGACGATGGCAACCGCCACCAGTACCGAAACGCTGGAGCCACTGCCGGAGCGCGAGCCGGGCCACGCCGGGCTTCCCGTTTCTGATGCCGCCATCTCGGACCGTACCTTCAGCGCCGCAGCCAGGAGCTGCCATCGTGCAGGCACACGCGCCTCAATTCAAGCAATGTTAACAATGGTTTAAATTGAGAGACAAAATAGGTCCTATGGTACCGCCAGCCTTTCCCCGTGGCACGACTGGATTGCGAAAACATCGTGACGGTCCCACAATCGCGACACGATTGCATGGTCTCCTCGGGGCTTCCGGACGTGGGGAGTTTTTCCGGACGCTTAATGTCGCCTAAACGCGTGCGAGCTTACGCCGGTTGACGGTCGATCTTGGGACATTGGGGTGGATGGTCGGAGCAATTCCGAAATTCCTGACAGTTGATCGCGCCAACCGGGCAGCCTCCCCGGTCATGCCGCGCCGCGCCTTGCCGTTCCCCTTGCCGCTCCGATGGCATTGGGTTGCGATGGCTGCGCTGTGCGTGCCGCTGTCGTTTGTCCTGGTTCAATGCGGCAAGGCGCCGAGCGCGGGAATGCTGGCGGCGAACACGGATGGCGCAAAATCCCGGGCCGCAAAGTCCCGGACTTCAATCGATACGTTTGACGACCGTTTCCCCCAGCCGCAATTTGCCGACCGTTTCCCGACCGCCAATGAAAGCCTGCCGCAGGACCAGCGCCAGGTTGCGCTGGCGCCTCAGCCGCGCGCCGCGCGTACCGAGCCCGTGAGGGTCGCGTCGCTGACGCAGACGCTGGCGCTGCCCCGCAGCGAGCGCGAAGAATTGACCACGCTGGTCAGCATGAAGTCCTCGGCCTTCCCCTATTTCGGCACCAATCCGCGCTCCGAAGAGCCGTTCCTCAACATCTCCAAGGGCGACCGCAAGGGCCACCGCAGCTATGGCGGCCGGGTCTATTGGCAGGACGAGACCTACAACGACAGCCGCGTGCTGGTGCATGTCCCCGAGACGTTCGATGTCAGGAAGCCCGGCGTGATCGTGGTGTTCTTCCACGGCAACGGCGCGACGCTGGAGCGCGACGTCCGCGACCGCCAACTGGTGCCGCGGCAGATCTCCGATTCCGGCGTCAACGCCGTGCTGCTCGCGCCCCAAATGGCGGTGAATGCAGCCGATTCCTCGGCCGGCAAGTTCTGGCAGCCGGGCGGCTTCAAGCGCTTCATCGATGAGTCAGCCAGCCACCTCGCCCGCCTCTACGGCGATCCGAAGTCGGCGCAGGCATTCGCGAACCTGCCGATCGTGATCGTCGGCTATAGCGGCGGCTTCCTGCCGACCGCCTGGAGCCTCGAGGTCGGCGGCATCCCCAACCGGGTCCGCGGCGTGTTCCTGCTCGACGCCGTCTATGGCGAACTCGACAAGTTCGCGTCCTGGATCGAGAAAAACCGGACCGGCTTCTTCGTCTCTTCGTATACCCGCTACACGAAGCGGCACGACCAGGAACTGATGCAGATGCTCCGCGACAGGGGCATCACGGTTACCGAGAGCATGGACGGACTGCTGCGGCCCGGCAGCGTGGTATTCGTGCAGACGCCTGATGGCATCACCCACCGCGATTACGTCACGCAGGCCTGGACCGAGCATCCGGTCAAGGACGTGCTGGTCAAGATGGCGGCAACGCCCGCTTTGAGCCGGGTCGCCAGCACACCCTACGCCAACCGGTAGCCGCCTCTTCGCCGCGCCATCAGGCTCGCGATGAGATCTTGCCGCATATAGCTGTTACGTTATAACATTGCATACTATCCATCTTACAGGACAGCGATGCGCCGACTTCTTGCTATCGAGATGGTTCTTTGCGGAATGTCCTGCGCAACCAGCGATGCGCACGGCCCCGCCATCGAACATCGCACCCAGGCTGCAGGCACCGCGCAGGCTTTTCGGCTCGTGGTTGCCGATGCTAAGGCGGCGGCACTCAAGATCTTTGATCTCGAAAACGGCCAATTGCTTGCCGCACTGCCCTTGGCCAGTCCGGCGCGGCTCCACGCGGGAGCCTCTGGCCGTTATGCGTATGCCGTGCAGCCCGAAGCAGACGAAGTCGCTGTCATCGACACCGGCATTGAGCTGGGGAGCCACGGCGACCATGCCGACATAAAGATTTCCACTCCAGCGCTTCTGTCTTCGCGGCTTCGAGGCCTGCGCCCTTCGCATCTCACGCACGACAACGTCCGCGTTGCCGTGTTTTTCGATGGCGACGGAACAGCCCAGATTTTCAACGAGCAAGACTTCGTCGCGGGCCGCATGGAACGCATTCAGCGTGCCGAAACGGGCGTCAAGCATCACGGCGTGGCCGTTCCGGTTGCAAGGCGTTTGGCCGTCACCGTTCCACCCGCAGGCGAAGGCCTTCCGGATGCGATCGAGCTCCGCAGCGAGGACACGCCAAAGCCGCACCGGATTGAATGCCCAAGCTTGCACGGCGAAGCGGCGACGAGCCGCTTCGCCGTTTTCGGATGTGCGGATGGCATTGCGATCTTCGAGATGGCACGCAACGGCGTCGTCAGTCGCCAACTCCCCTATCCAGCTTCGCTACCGCCTGGACGCATGATCCGCCGCATGACCGGCGCAACCGGATTTACATTCGTTGCCGGCGATTTCGGTGCCGACGGCATGGTCATCGTCGATCCTTCTGCTGCGGATGGGGACTTCCAATTCATCGCTCTGCCGGCGCGCAGGATGGACTTCAATCTCCATCCGGAGTCGGGAGACCGGCTCTTCGTCGTCATTGAGGATGGTACCCTTCTCAGCATCAACCCGTTGACCGGCACGACCGAAGCCCAAACACGCGTTACCGAGCGCTATGCGATGGATCAGAGCACCGTCCGCCCGCGGATCGCTTCCATCGGCCCGTATGTCGCCGTCTCCGACCCGCGTACGGGCGAAGTGGCAATTCTCGACGCAACAACCCTCGCCGAGCGACAGCGTATCAAGGTAGAGGGCGTCCCCTCGAACCTGCTTGCGATCGGAGGGGATGGCGTGAGCCATTGAATGATTGGCGCGGTGAATGATCGGCGCCGTGCGTTCGGATCGACGGCGTCCCGTGTCCGGACACGAACGCTTTTGCCGGCCTCGGAAACCGTGCCCGTCGCAGCCGGCGGAGCACGACGGCGCCTGCTGCGAATGAGCATTCCTGGACCTGCTTACCACCGGGTACGGAGAGAAAGCTCGAAGGTCCGCGGCGCGCCAAGAATGACGTAGTTCGCGTCCGTGGCCCACGCTGCATAGACCGCGTCGGTGATATTGCGAACGCGGAACGTCAGGTCGGCGTTTTGCGCAAAGCGGTAGGTGGCAAAAACATCCGCGATGGTGGCAGACGGCAACGTAACCAGGTTGGCATCGTCAGCCTTGATGGAGGCCCTGTGATTGATCCAGCCGCCAACCGCCCAATTTGTGAACGGCTGCCACGTGGCACCAAAGTTCGCCACGACCTGCGGCACATTCGGCGGCGTGTTACCCGTGTAGTTCGCGGTCGTACTGGTTCGATATTCGTCATACCGGGCATTCACGTAGGCAAAGTTCGCCTCGAGACGCAAAGTCTCCATCGGACGGTAACTGCCGGAAATCTCAAAGCCGCGCGATGACTGCTTGCCCACCTGAACCGTGAATCCCGTCAGCGGATCGGTCGAGGGGATATCGGTCTTTTCGATGCGATAGACGGCCGCCAACAGCTCACCTCGTCCGTTCGCGAAGGAGTGTTTGATACCGCCTTCCACCTGACGCGCATTGGCGAGGCTGAATGGGGTATCGGTGACGCCCAATGTGAACAGAGCAAAGCGCGGCTCAACCGCAGTTGCATATTGGGCGTAGAGCGTCGTGTCGGCGCGAATGTCCCACAGTGCACCCATGCGGTAGGTGCTGGGTTCGAAGGTCTTGCTGTAGAGCTGGTTCGCCGGCTGCCGATTGTAGTCCACCTCCATTTGATCGACCCGAAACCCGCCAACAATTTTGACCCCCTTGAGCACTTCCAGGCGTGCCTCGCCGAAAACTGCCTTCTGCGTCAGATCCGCGCGCACATTTTGTGTCCGTGCAGTTCCCCGCGTGAAGAAGTCCGTCGGTGCGGGACTGTAGGGATCGACGAGCTGAAGCGATGTCACCTCGTTGCGCGGACTGTCCCATCGCGTGCTTGCAACCTCAACGCCCATGACCGTCGACAGCGGCATCGCCCCCAAGCTGCCGTTCCAGTTCACGTCGAAACGATCGCCAACGAAGCGGTGGTCGTAGCCGAGATTCTCCCACGTTTGCCGGCAGACCTGGTCCGTACCGGTGTTGTTGAGGAGGTTCTGCCCGCGGAAAGAGCAGGTGCCGCCTGCGGGAATATAGGCAAAGCGATATGTGTTGATCCAATCGCGATCAGATTGATAGGACCAGAAGCGATTGCGGATCTTTAGCTCCTCGGTGTCATACGTCGTGTTCCAGCGCAGCCACAGCACACTGTCGTCGTATTTGTTGTTCGGCAGGTTATTGTAGTTGACCTCGCGGAGATCGGAGCGGATTTGCCCTCGCACCAGGGGCGTGCCCCAATACGCGTTCTCGATTTTCGATTTCATGTAGTCAAAATCGACGGTCGACGACAATTGCGGCGTCACGTCCCAGCGCAAGGCGCCTGCGATGTTGCCGTATCTGACCTGATTGTCGTCGACCGGGCCATTGTATCCGTTGACGACGCCGTCGAGCCGATAAGAGAAGCCGTTCCCCAGCGGACCTCCCTTTCCCACGGCCTGGCGGAGGCCTTCGCGAGTAGTGAGCGAGGAGATTGTTTCGAACGGCTCGTTGACTCCGCTCGGTTGCTTGCGAACGAGATTGACGGCGCCGCCGATGGCGCCTTCACCGTAAAGGACCGACGCCGGTCCGCGCAGCACGTCTACCCTATCGAAAATGAAACTGTCGTAGTTGCGCGTGCTGATCGTGGTGTTGGTGACGCGGATTCCGTCATAGAGCACCGCGATGCCGTTCTCGATGAACCCCCGCGTCGATGCGACGCCGGCAGCTCCTGGCCGGACGGCGGACGTGAAACCGGTCAGGCCTTGAAGGGCGTCCACCCAACTCGTCTTGCCTCGCTCCTGCATCGTCGCCTGATTGATGCTCTCCACGCTGGCGGGGATGTCGCGAGCCGTGCCCGGCAGTCGCGATCCGGTCGTATTGGGTACGTTGAGATCGGTCGTCGAACGGATGTAGTCGCGCGGCAAGCCTCCTGGCCATCCGTCGATTGGACCTTGCGGCGCTCGATCCGCGCCGGTCTGCGCCTGGCGCGCGTTGGACGCAGCCCGCATCTGCAAGCGCTTGCTCGTTCGCTGCTTTTGCTTGGTGGCTGGCCGTCCTTCCACCGTAATCGCAGGCAGCACAGCCTGAGGGACGGGTTGAGCAATGGCGGGGCGTGCACCGCCCGCAACAAAGGATGCTGCGGCCAGAACTGCCAAGAAAACTGCCAAGAACCGCGTTCGGCGTCCGACCCGCCGCCTGACTCCATACCAAAGACCAATCTTTTCCATTGCTTACAGCCTACGCCAAGAATGTAATGTTATAACATTACTTCTATGGAACTCGCGCAAGGATGTCAAAAGTCTTCGGCCGGCATCAGCGCGGTGCGCTTCCTTCGACCTTGGTCGGCTTGGTCACAATCACCGTCCCGAGCGCCAGCGCGACGAAGGCCGAAGAGACGTAGCCCGCGGCATAGAGGGAGATCACGCCTACAGAACGCCGCCGATCCCACCGGCTCACTTCGCCTGACTTGCGGGGGCTGCGGAAGTCGCCGGAATTGCGGGAGCTGCGTTGGGATTGGAAGACGCCGCCGCTGGCCGGGCGCTATTTGCCGGGCACGATGTCAAGAGCTGCATCCATGACGTCCCGAGGCCAAGCGTATCGATGTCGAATGTCGCCAGGGTCGTCTTGCCCTCCGCGCTGACGGTGCCCTCACCCATCTGCAGGCGCGAGGCCGCCAGCATTGCCTGCACGGCATCGGGGGCGACGACATCGCTCCACACTTCGTATTTGCCGACGCGCGCGGGATATCTTCCAAAGGCGACGGATTTGTCCGAACCCGCCATCAACATCATCGTCTTGAGGCCGCCAGCGCCCTGATCGGCTTCCCGCACGAATGTCATCCTGGCGCGATCCTTGTTCTCGCAGAACAGCCGCCACTCCATTGTTCGGAACGATGCGCCGTCCCCCTGCTTTGCCGAGGCGATCTTGCGGACATACGGGCGCGACGCGGCTTCGAGTGTCCACGCCGTTTCGGGCAAGGGGCGCGTATCGATGCCGAAGCGATAGAGCTCGGCTCGCGTGAGGACATGCAAGCTCTCGAATTTTACGGTCTTGATGAGATCGTCCAGCTCACGGCTGATGCCCATGGAAACGACGAAGGTGGCGCGCTCGCGGTCGGCCCTCGCCATGCCGCGTTGCTTGAAATCGGCAATCCGCTGCGCCGAGAATGGTCCGCGAACGAGCAGCGTGAGCCTGGAGTTATGTACGGCGATCGCGGCATCGGGCGCGACTTCGCGGGTCGTGGCGCCGAGAAACAGATAGCCGCAGGCAGAATTGCACATAGCGTTACGGGTCGTGAGTTCGGCCTCAACCTCCCCGCCTGCCGTCTTGACCTTGAGGCAGGCCGCGTCGACCTGGGTTCCTCCGGCGCAGGCGGTTGCGATGGTGCGTCCGATCCGGGCGACGGCCTTCCTGCTGCGCAGCAGGCGGGCGATGACATAGGATGGCCTGACCGAGCCGCCCGGCGAATGGAAATAGATCGGGCGCCTGGTGTCCTTGACGTCGCGCAGGAAGCGGCTGACGCGCGCGGCCGCGCCCTCATCGACCTGGCCTTCGACCGCAATCCAGCGATCGCAGCCCGGACCGCACGAATTGGCCGGGCCCCTGGCACTGTAGATGATCAGCCTGGGTGCAAATCCGGCCTTTTCGGCCGGCGTTTCGGCACGCACCTCGCCGTGAACAAGCAGCAGGGCTGCGAGAAGGAGAAGGCGAAGCATCATGACCGGCGTAATCAGCGGGGTAATGGAAGCAAAGGCCAAGGCTAGACAATGCCCGCCGGCGCCGCAACCCTTGGTCGCCGCGCCTCTCACGTAATGCTCCAGCGTTCGGACTTAAAGCCGTTGATTGTAAGCAGGATATGACCTGAATTTCTCGATATTGCCCGATTGCAGGAGCCGAATCCCCTGCTATACCGCTGCTTCCCGCTTACCTGCGCTCGTTCGCAGGAGTGAGCTTTAGGAGACGACTATGCCTGACCAGAATACGCCTGCATCCGGATTCCAGTTCGGCCTTGCAAATTTGAAACCGGCCGAGCCCTTGGAAAAAATCACCCTCACCTTCCCCGACGGCGCCAAGCGCGAATACGCCAAGGACATCACCGGGCTCGACATCGCCAAGGGCATCTCGCCCTCGCTGGCCAAGCGCACGGTGGCGATGGCGCTCGACGGCGTGGTCGCCGACCTCAACGATCCGATCTCGGGCGATGCGAAGATCGAGCTCATCAACCGCGACGACGCCAGAGCGCTGGAACTGATCCGGCATGACTGCGCGCATGTGCTCGCCGAGGCGGTGCAGTCGCTGTGGCCGGGCACGCAGGTCACGATCGGCCCGGTGATCGAGAACGGCTTCTATTACGACTTCTTTCGCAACGAGCCGTTCACGCCGGAAGACTTTGCGGCGATCGAGAAGAAGATGCGCGAGATCATCGCGCGCGACAAGCCGTTTACGAAGGAAGTGTGGGACCGCGAGAAGACCAAGCAGGTGTTCCGCGACAAGGGCGAGGCCTTCAAGGTCGAGCTGGTCGACGCCATTCCCGGCGACGAGCCGATCAAGATCTATTTCCAGGGCGACTGGTTCGACCTCTGCCGCGGCCCGCATATGAGTTCGACCGGCAAGATAGGCAACGCCTTCAAGCTGATGAAGGTGGCGGGCGCCTATTGGCGTGGCGACAGCAACAATCCGATGCTGACGCGCATCTACGGCACGGCGTTTGCCAAGCAGGAAGAGCTCGACGCGTACCTCAAGCAGATCGAGGAAGCCGAGAAGCGCGATCACCGCAAGCTCGGCCGCGAGCTCGACCTGTTCCACTTCCAGGAGGAAGGCCCCGGCGTGGTGTTCTGGCACCCGAAGGGTTGGACCATCTTCCAGGCGCTGATCGCCTATATGCGCCGCCGCCTGACCGGCGACTACAGCGAGGTCAACGCGCCGCAGATCCTCGACAAGGCGTTGTGGGAAACTTCCGGCCATTGGGACTGGTACCGCGAGAACATGTTCGCGGCGCAGTCGGCCGGCGACGAGGCCGAGGACAAGCGCTGGTTTGCGCTGAAGCCGATGAACTGTCCGGGCCACGTGCAGATCTTCAAGCATGGCTTGAAGAGCTACCGCGACCTGCCCTTGCGCCTTGCCGAATTCGGCGTGGTGCATCGCTACGAGCCGTCGGGCGCCATGCACGGCCTGATGCGCGTGCGCGGCTTTACGCAAGACGACGCGCACGTCTTCTGCACCGAAGCCCAGCTTGCCGACGAGTGTCTCAAGATCAACGAGCTGATCCTGTCGACCTACGCCGATTTCGGCTTCGAGGGCGAGCTCACGATAAAACTCTCGACCAAGCCGGAGAAGCGCGTCGGCACCGACGAGATGTGGGACCATGCCGAGCGCGTGATGGCCACTGTGCTGGCGGAAATTCAGGCCAGCGGCAGCAATCGCATCAAGACTGCGATCAATCCCGGCGAAGGCGCGTTCTACGGACCGAAGTTTGAATATGTGCTGCGCGACGCCATCGGCCGCGACTGGCAATGCGGTACCACGCAGGTCGACTTCAACCTGCCGGAACGTTTTGGCGCGTTCTACATCGACGCCGACGGCTCGAAGAAGGCGCCAGTGATGGTGCACCGCGCGATCTGCGGCTCGATGGAACGCTTCATCGGCATCCTGATCGAGCACTTTGCCGGCAACTTCCCGCTCTGGCTGGCACCGATCCAGGTGGTGGTCACGACGATTACCTCCGACGGCGACGAATACGCCAAGGTGGTCGCCGCCGCCGCGCGGCGCGCAGGCCTGCGCGTCGAGATCGACCTGCGCAACGAGAAGATCAACTACAAGGTCCGCGAGCACTCGCTGGCGAAGATCCCTGCCCTCCTCGTCGTCGGCAAGAAGGAAGCCGAGACCCATTCGGTCTCGATCCGCCGGCTCGGCAGCGATGGGCAGAAGGTCCTGCCAACTGAGGAGGCGCTGGCCGCGCTGGTCGAGGAAGCGACCCCGCCAGACGTGAAACGGGCGCGAGTGGAATAATTCGTCCATCGACGGTGCGGGGGTGGGGGCTGATCTCTGCCCCTCCAGGGTTTCCGATCCGACTTGCTGTTGCGATGCAGCCGCACCGCCGACCGGCGGGAGACGCCGGCAATCCTCGGCATTTGATAATTCAATCACCGCGTGTAAAGTGCGCCCGTCTTGAACCGGGGGCGCAGAGATGAATATCGACTCCGCACGGGCCTTGAAAGAAGAGATTGCGAGCCAGGTGGTCCCGCCCGCCGTGTCCGCTATTCAGAGGGCGGGCGGCTTCTCGATCACCACGTTTTCGCTGAGCCGGATGACCAAAGCCGAGCCGCTCGTCGCGCTTGGCATTGCCCAGGGAACGGGTCATGGCGACGTCCGGGTGGCCGTGCGCTTGCAGCGCCGCTCGCTCGAACATTCGCAATCGATGATCGAAAATATCCGCCAGCGCGCCAAGAACGAAGTTGATGTCCGCTTTGTTGGACGCGTCGCCAAACATGCCTTGCCCTGGTATCGCATACGGCAGCGGCCACTGCTCCCCGGTGGTTCAGTGGGACACTTCAAGATCACCGCAGGAACCATCGGCGCAATCGCCCGGGACAAGAAGACCGGCCGCGACGTCATCCTCAGTAACA
The DNA here is from genome assembly GCF_023101085.1 of Bradyrhizobium sp. 170. Lineage (NCBI taxonomy): Bacteria > Pseudomonadati > Pseudomonadota > Alphaproteobacteria > Hyphomicrobiales > Nitrobacteraceae > Bradyrhizobium > Bradyrhizobium sp. 170. The sequence continues at coordinate 6,258,582 of NZ_CP064703.1, forward strand.
ATCACGTTCTGGCGAACGAAAACGCCGCCAAGATCGGCGACGCTATCGTGCAGGCAGGCGTCATCGACGGCGGCTCGTTGAAACGCGACGCGGTCGCCAAGCTTTCAAAATGGATTGACCTGATTACCAAACGAGCCAACCTGATCGACGCGGCGATCGCCCCGATCACCAAATCGATCGACTTCGATGCGCTTACCTACAAGGGAATCGGAAAACTGGCGGGAACCCGCACCACCCCCATTCTGCCGGGAATGGCTGTCAAAAAGCTTGGGCGTACGACCGGCTTGACCCGCGGAAAGGTCAGCGCGATCGAAATCGACAAAGTCGTCGTGGATTACGATTTGGGTTCCCTGTCATTCGACAACCAGGTCGAGATTGAATCGGTTGGCAACAGCGCCTTCAGCGCCGGCGGCGATTCCGGCTCTTTGATCCTCGACGAGGAAAATTTCGGATGCGCGCTGCTGTTCGCCGGCAGCGAACGGGGTGGCCCGAACGATCGCGGTCTGACCTATGCCAATCCGATTGCGATCGTCCTCAAACGGCTGGCAATCGAGCTGCAGACGGCCTAGATTAGTCCTATGGACGAGAAACAGCTGGAAGCCGTTCGGCGGGCCAAGGCCCGCTTCAGCAGATCGGTGCCGAAGGGCGTCGATGTGGTGGGTGTCGGCATCGGTGTTTCCGGCTCCGACCCAGCCTTGAAGGTGAACTTGCGGGCCGCGCCGAAAAACAAGAGTTCGCTGCCCAAAACGATCGACGGCGTCAAGGTCATCTACGATTACGTCGGCAAGATCACGCCTCGCTGACCGTGGTGATCCCGCTTCCGGGACTGGCCGGCACGCCACAGGCTTTCTCACAATCTGTCTAAGGTCCTGCCTAAGATTCCATGGCAGCCTCGTCGATCGGGTTGCCGCATGGTATTTTTCAATCCCGACCTAACTCCTCATGAAAGAACCTTTGTGCCCGACGCTATTGAACTCCTGAAGATCCGCCGCTCGGTAAAACCCCGCGAGATGAGCGGGCCCGGCCCCACGCCTTCCGAACTCGATACCATCCTGACCATCGGCGCACGGGTGCCCGACCACGGCAAGCTGACGCCGTGGCGCTTCATCGTGTTCGAGGGCGACGCCCGGGCGCGGGCCGGCAACGTCATTGCGCAAGTGTTCGCAAAGAAGAATCCGGCTGCCCCCACCGCCGACATCGAGATCGAGAAACGCCGGCTGATGGACGCGCCGCTGGTGATCGCCGTGGTGAGCTTTACCCGGCCGCATCCGAAGGTGCCGGCGTGGGAGCAGGAATTGTCTGCGGGCGCCAGCGCGATGAATATCGTCACCGCCGCCGCCGCGCTCGGCTATGGCGCCAACTGGCTCACCGGCTGGTTCGCGTTCGACCGCGACGTGCTGGACGGACTGGGACTGAAGGCGGATGAAAAACTCGCCGGCTTCATCCATATCGGCACGCCGGCAAAGCCTGTCGAGGACCGCCCGCGGCCGGCGCTATCCGACATCGTGACGCGGTTCTAAGAAGCTGTGCGCCTTGCCATTGTCGGGCTCGGCCCGGCCAACCCGCGGCCTGAAGAAGATTTTCCGTGAAGGGAGATGATGCCCGGATCAAGTCCGGGCATCACGATCGTTCAAACGCTCAGCGCGCGACGACCTCGACCTCGCCGTCGACGCCGTTGACGACGTTGAAGGGGCGCTCGAACACCTTGCCCTCGTTCTTGGCAATCGCGCGGTATTCGCCCTCGGACAGCACGACGCGCGGAAACGCGCCGATCGATTCCTTGATGACGTCGCCGCCCGGCGTGATCACCGACCAGGCGGTGTTGGCGAGCGCCTCGCCGCCCCGGTCGCTGACGAGCTTCAGCGTGATCACCGCCGCACGGTGGCTGACGGTTACGTCCGTCAGCTTGCCGGCCTGGACGCGGATGTCGGAGCGCACGACCGAGTTGGCGTCGCCATAGTTGGAGATGATGTAATAGGTCCCCTCCGGCAGCAGCGCGACGTCGCCCGCGGCGACATTGGGCACCAGCGACTGGCGTTCGGCGCCGGCGCCGCCTTCGAACTGGCTGCCCTTGTAGAGCGCGAACGAAATCTGGTTCGGTGGAATCTTGCTAGAGCCGACGCGGCCTTCGATGCGCAGTCCGCCGGCGGGTAGCACGAAGGCCACGCGGTCCGTCTCCGCTTTCAAGCTCACCGCCCGCACCCCGCTGACCAGGCCGAGGGCGACGTGGACGACGTAATTGCCGGGCGGCAGCACGATGTTCGGGGTTGCGCCGCGCTCCTCGCGGATCAGCTTGAACGTGCCGGTGTCGTCGGGCTTGTCGGCGAACACCCGCCACACCAGCCCGCCGTTGATGACCGGCAGATCCTTGCCGTAGCGCGCCGTTAGTGACAGCACCCCCTGATTTGGAGCTGCGGCCCCTGGTGGAGGCGCTACCGGCGAGATCGTCGCGATCGACGGGGGCACAATGGTGGGCTGGTTCAGCGGCGCGGGCAGCGCTGGAGCCGTTCCCGTCCCCGACGGCGGCGCCAGATTCATAGCGGGCGCGGTCTGGACATCCGGAACCGCGGCCGGCGGCACCGGTGGCGGGCGGTCCTGGAACATCTGGGCCGAGGCTGGCGCCGGGAGCAGTGCAGCCAGCGCCAAGGCAAGCGTCAAGGCAAGCGCCAGCGCCGGGAAAGGCCATCCGCCCCGCCCGTTTCCAACGATACCGTGATCGCCCGAAATCATGGCCATGCTTTTCACTGAAAACGCGGCAAATTCAAGCCTCCGTGGCGGAAGTTCGGCCGGCGGAGGTAGCGGAACCCGCGCCGGGACCCAATGTTAATGCTGCAGTCGTGGTCCAGTCACATTCCCCGCCTAAGGCCGCTTTCGCCGGGCATAAACCATGCAGGCGGATCGGAATGGACTGTTCTGGCGCGGCCGCGCCGCGGCGAATATGTTGAAGCCGCAGGAGAGTTTGCGTGTTGGATAGCTGGATGGGGCGCGGCCAAAAGGGCTCCGATGCCCAAGACAAGGCCCAGGACAAGGTAGGGCTCGGCAGTATCCGCCGGCCGGTGATCGGGCTCGCACTGGGCGGCGGCGCCGCTCGCGGCTTTGCCCATATCGGCATCGTCCGGACGCTGGTGGCGCACGGAATCATTCCCAACGTGGTGGTCGGAACGTCGATCGGCGCTGTGGTCGGCGGCGCCTATGCCTCCGGACATCTCGACAAACTGGAAGAATGGGCGCGCAGCCTGCAGCCGCGAAGCGTCCTCTCCTATCTCGACATCCGCCTGAACGGCTCGGGCCTGATCGGCGGCGCCAAGCTTGCGGCCGAAATCGAGCGCACGTTGGGCCAGAGCCTGATCGAGGATCTGCCGGTGAAATTCGCCACCGTGGCGACCGAGGTGCGCACCGGCCACGAGATCTGGCTGACCCATGGCCCGATGGTGGATGCGATGCGCGCCTCCTATGCGCTGCCGGGAATATTCTCGCCGATCATGGTCGGCGACCGCTGGCTGGTCGACGGCGCGCTGGTCAATCCGGTGCCGGTTTCGGCGGCACGCGCGCTCGGTGCGGAGATCGTCATCGCCGCCAATCTTTCCAGCGACGTCTTCACGCACTCCACGACAATCTATTCCCATGGCCCGACGGCCGGCGTTTCGGTATCGGTGATGCCGGAAGCGCTGCCCGAACCCGGGCCACGCAAACGCGGTATCGGAAAATTCTTCTCCGCAGAGCGCACCATGAAGCGTGAGTTCTTCGGCGGCGGCGGACGGCCGGGCATCTCCTCGGTCATGGTCGATGCCTTCAACATCATGCAGGACCGCATCACCCGCGCACGGCTGGCCGGCGATCCGCCGGACCTCCTGATTTCGCCCCGCGTCGGAAAGATCGGCTGGTTCGATTTTCACCGCGCCGACGACCTGATCGCCCACGGCGTGCGCGCGGCCGAACGCGCCATCGAGTCGATCCAGGAAGCGATCCACATTCTGGCGCCGCCGCCGCCGGCGGGCGAAGCCGAGCCGGCAGTCGAAAAGACCGAGAAGGAATAGGGGAACGGGGTTACTGCGGGATTGCGCTTGGCTACCGGCCGCGTGATCGGCGCTCGGTCGGACAAACCTGAGTGGAGCCTTCGTAGCTGCAGTTGGTGGTCAACGGCTCCCCGCAAACCTTCTTCAATTGGCTGTACGAGACACAATGATTGTTCCTGTCGCGCCAACCTGGACCGCCTTTGCAGCCGCATCCTTGGCACACACAGGCAAGCGCCGGCTGGCTCGCCTGAACGAGGGTCAGGGCTGATAACAGCGCAATGCCGGAAATGAAGACCTCGGTCCTCATTTCAGCGCAAACGCATCGTCAGGCCGTCTTGATGTAGTCGCGCAACGCTTCCTGCTCGGTCTCGTATTCATGGACACGGCGCTTGACGACGTCGCCGATCGAAATCAGGCCGACCACCTTGCCGTCCTCGACCACGGGCAAATGGCGGAACTTGCCGAGCGTCATCATTTCCATGATGCCGGCAACGGTGTCGGACTCGCGGCAGCTCACGACCTTGCGCGTCATGACCGCGCTGACCGGCTCCTCGAGCACCCTGGCGCCGCGCTCGCCCAGCACCCGGACGATGTCGCGTTCCGAAAGGATGCCCTCAAGGTGCTCCTGGTTCATCACGAGCACGGCGCCGATCTTGCGGTCGCCAAGGATCTTGATCGCCGCCGAAAGCTTGGCCTCCGGTTCGATGCTCTGGATCTGATGGCCCTTGGTGTCGAGAATTGAACGTACCGTCATTGTCGTCTCCCTGAATCCGTTCGCGCCCCGGGGGCCCGACTTGTTCGCGAGTCTTCAATCAACAGTTCCGCGCCGGTTTCGTTTTCAGGGCGCGGCCTGCAAGTGCGGCTGTCCTGCACGGCAGCGGCATCGGCTTGCGTTACAACTTAAGTAGATGATGGATGAAATCGCCCCTCGCCGCAAGCGGCGATCAGACGCGGCCGGTTTCGTCCGGCGATGAGACGTCCGTCGCATGCGGCGTCGCACGCGGCACCGGATCGAACAGCGAAAACAACATCAGGCCGGCGAGAAATCCGCCGATATGCGCCTGCCAGGCGACGCTGGCGCCTTCAGTGCCGATCGAAATCGCCCCAAGGCCGAAGATGATGTTGACGCCGAACCACACCGCCAGAAATCCGAGCACGCGCGTGTTGCGCAGCGCCCGGGCCAGCGACAGCGCTGGAACCTTCGCTGCGGCATCCGCATCGCCCCGGCTGAACGAAAGAAAACTTCCCTGCACGAAGGCGAAGCGGATGGCGGCGGCCATGGCGCCGGATACCGAGGCCGAGGCGCCGATCATCGGCGCGATCGCGTGCTCATGGGTGACGAGATGCGCCAGTGCGCCCGCCGCAGCCGTCACCGCCATGAATGCGAAGAACCTGACAGGACCGAACCGGCGGGCCAGCGCGCTGCCGAACGGCAACAGCCACAGCACGTTGAAGCCGATATGGCTGAGATTGGCATGCAGCAGCGAATAGGAGACGAAGGTCCAGACCTTGGCGCCGGCCCCGCCGGGAAAGGTGATGTTGAGCAGCGTGGAATCGTAGCGCTTCGGAATGAAACCGAACACGTCGATGGTCCAGTTCTCCAGTTCCACCGGCAGCAGCACGCGCAAATGAATCGCTGCGATCAGCACGATATAGGCCGTCAGCGCGCCCGGCAGCGTCAGGATCGGCTCCCGCGGGGCGTCCGGCGGCTCGTCCAGGGATGAGTAAGGCTGGGATTCCAAAGACCAGGACCTTGCAAGGCAGCTTCGCGGCGTATGGGTCCAGATAGGCGGCTTTGCCCGCCCTGTGCAAGTGCACAATCACAGCTATCCGTGTCCCGGACGCGGCGCAGCGTCCGGGACACGGAGTTCGTTGGAAAAGAAAAAGGGAGGATGCTGAGAACATCCTCCCTTGTCTTGCTGGTCTTCTCGCGCCCCTGGAGCCGGGATCACATCCCCACCCCTCCCCGCGCGATGACCAAACTGTTTGACGCCAGCCTGTGTACCAACTGCGCCGAGAACCCGGAGATAAGCCGGCGCCGTCTGATGCGTTCCACACTACGCACGCCGCCCCGCCTTCGCCAACCTCATAGTTAATTTAACGTTAACAACGCAAAGCCGTGGCTCGCGCGGCCAAATCGCGTTCCCGGCATGGACGCTGCAAAGCCTGTCCTGCACAACACCCAAGGGAAGGCGTGTTGCGCAAAAGCGGGACAGAAGTGTCTCGCCAAGGCAACCCGGGGCGAGGATTAGTTATGAAACACCCATCGAGCCGCGAGTTCTTCGCCTATTGGGATGCGAAGCGGGGCGATGCGCGGGCGCCGGACCGCAGCGAGATCGAACCCGGCGCGGTGCGCGAACTGCTCGGCGACATCTTCGTGCTGTCCTACGACAACGATGCCGGCTACCCGTTTCGCGTCGCCGGAACCCGGGTCTGCGCCCTGCTCGGCCGCGACCTGAAGGATACGAGCTTCTCCGCGCTGTTCACCCCGGACAGCCGCCGCGAGATCGAGGACATCGTCACTTACGTCGCAGAGGAAATGCTGGCGGCGATTGCCGGCATCACCGCGACTTCGGAAGACGGTACGACGGCGCATCTGGAGTTGCTGCTGCTGCCATTCAACAACCGCGCCCATGCGCCGATCAGCCTGACCGGAGTGCTGGCGCCGTTCGAAGGCGACCTCGGCACGATCAGGGATTTCAAGGTGACGTCGTGGCGCTATTTACACCGGCCGCAAAAGCTCGTTCCGCGCGCCTTGCGCAAGCTGGCCATCGCGCGCGGCTTCATGGTGTATGAAGGCCTGCGGTAATCACGAACCGACGGGTTCAACGAACGCCGCCGCACAACGCATGGTCGCGTGACGGTGCTCGAAAACGACCCACAAACGCCTCCAAAAAAAGCACCGCCAAGCATTGCCTAAATGCGAGGCGTCAGGCAGGGTCGAATCACGACGTGGAGCCGGGCCACATCAGCCGAATTGTACGCACCGAGAGGAATCTCGGAGGCGCTTATTCGCCTTAACCTCGGAGATTCCTAGAATGCTGTTGAAGAGATTGATGCTTGCCGCCGCACTGGCCACTGCCGCGGTGGCGACCCAGGCCCATGCCGACGCCCTCGATTCCATCATGAAGTCGAAGGTGATCAAGATCGCGGTGCCGCAGGATTTTGCGCCGTTCGGCTCCGCCGGCCTCGATCTCAAGCCGCAGGGCTACGACATCGACATGGCCAATCTGATCGGCAAGGAACTCGGGGTGAAGACCGAGATCATCCCGGTGACCAGCGCCAACCGCATTCCCTATTTGCAGACCAACAAGGCCGACCTCGTGATCTCAAGCCTCGGCAAGAACGAGGAGCGCGAAAAGGTCATCGACTTCTCGATCGCCTATGCGCCGTTCTTCTCCGGCGTGTTCGGCACCAAGGCGATCGCGGTTGCCAGCGCCGCCGATCTCAAGGGCAAGACCATCGGCGCCACCCGCGGCGCGATCGAGGAACAGGCGCTGACCGCCTCGGCCCCGCCGGACGCCACCGTCAAGCGTTTCGAGGACAACAACGCCACCATCGCCGCCTTCGTGTCCGGCCAGGTCGACCTGATCGCTACCGGCAACACGGTGGCGGCCGCGATCGCCGAAAAGGTTCCGGCGCGCACGCCGGCGCTGAAATTCGTGATCAAGGACAGCCCCTGCTATGTCGGGCTCAACAAGAATGAGCCGGCGTTGCTCGCCAAGGTCAACGAGATCATCACCAAGGCGAAGGCCTCGGGCGAGATCGGAAAACTGTCAGAGAAGTGGCTGAAAGCGCCCTTGCCGCCCGGCTTCTAAACGCCAGCGCCGGGGCACCCGCGTGTCTTACAAACTGCAATTCGCCGAACTGCTGCCCTACTGGAACGTGCTCCTGCAGGGGCTGATCTTCACGATCGTGCTGACTGTTGTGTCGACGGTGGCCGGCATAGCCGTCGGCACCGCCGGCGCCTCGGCGCGCACCTTCGGCCCCGCCTGGCTCGGCCGGATCGTTGCGGTCTATGTCGAATTGATCCGCAACACGCCGTTCATCGTGCAGTTGTTCTTCATCTTCTTCGGCCTGCCGGCGCTCGGGCTGAAGCTCAGCGAAACCACCGCCGCCTTCCTCGCCATGGTGATCAATCTCGGCGCCTACTCGACCGAGATCATCCGCGCCGGCATCGAGGCCGTGCCCAAAGGCCATATCGAAGCCGGCCTCAGCCTCGCCATGACCAAATGGGAGGTGCTGCGCCGCATCGTCCTCAACCAGGCATTCCGCAAGATCTATCCGGCGCTGTCGTCGCAAATCATCATCGTGATGCTGGGTTCGGCGGTGGTGTCGCAGATCTCCGCGGAAGACCTCACCTATGCCGCGAACTTCGTGGCGTCGAGGAACTTCCGAAACTTCGAAGTCTATTTGCTGGCGGCGCTGGCCTATCTCGTGCTGGCGATGCTGACGCGTTCGCTGCTGCGTGCGCTCGGCCGCGTCATCTTCAAGGCGAGGTGAACCATGCTGCAGTTCAGCTTCTGGGACATCCTCTCCAACCTCTTGATCGCCACGCAGTGGACGATCGCGCTGTCGCTGATCGCGTTTGTCTGCGGCGGCATCGTCGGGCTGGCGCTCCTGTTCATGCGCACCTCGCAGATCGCGCCGCTGGAATGGTTCACCAAGGTCTACATCGAGTTCTTCCAAGGCACGCCGCTGTTGATGCAGCTGTTTCTGTTTTTCTTCGGCATCGCGTTGTTCGGCGTCGAGGTGTCGCCGTGGACTGCCGCCACGCTGGCGCTGACGTTCTGGACCAGCGCGTTCCTGACCGAGATCTGGCGCGGCTGCGTCGAGTCGATACCGAAGGGCCAGTGGGAGGCGTCGTCCAGCCTCGCGCTGAGCTACATCGAGCAGATGCGCTACGTGATCCTGCCGCAGGCCTCGCGCATCGCGGTCGCGCCGACCGTCGGCTTCTCCGTGCAGGTCATCAAGGGGACGGCGCTCGCCTCGATCATCGGCTTCGTCGAGCTGACCAAGGCCGGCACCATGCTCAACAATGCGACCTTCCGCCCGTTCCTGGTCTATTCGCTGGTCGCGCTGATCTATTTCTGCCTGTGTTTCCCGCTGTCCTGGTGGGCGAAGAAAATCGAAGGCCGCCTCAATGTCGCTCGTTAGCATTCGTGACGTCAGGAAGAGTTTTGGTGCGAACGAGGTGCTGAAAGGTGTCTCGCTCGATATCGCCAAGGGCGACGTGGTCGCGATCATCGGCCGCTCCGGCTCCGGCAAGAGCACACTCCTGCGCTGTATCAACGGGTTGGAGACCTATCAATCCGGCAGCATCACCGCCGATGGGATCGAAGTCGCCGGCGCCAACACCAATCTGCGCGAGCTGCGCCGCCATGTCGGCATGGTGTTCCAGCAGTTCAACCTGTTTCCGCATCTAACGGCCGCCGAAAACGTCATGCTGGCGCCGACCGTCGTCAACAAGGTGTCGAAGGCGGAGGCCCGCGCCACCGCCGCCGAGGTGCTGGCCAAGGTGGGATTATCGGAAAAGATGGACGCCTATCCGAGCGAACTGTCCGGCGGCCAGCAGCAACGCGTCGCCATTGCCCGCTCGCTGGCGATGCGGCCGAAGGTGCTGCTGTGCGACGAAATCACCTCGGCGCTCGATCCCGAACTGGTCAACGAGGTGCTGCGTGTGGTCGAGCAACTCGCGCGCGAGGGCATGACACTCATCCTGGTCACGCATGAAATGCGCTTCGCCCGCGACGTTGGCACCAAGCTCGTCTTCATGCACCACGGCAAGGTGCACGAGGAAGGCGTACCGAAGGAGGTGTTCGCCGCCCCACGGACACCGGAACTGCAGCAGTTCGTGGGCCAGGTCGGCTGAGCAAGGGCGTGGACCCATAAATCTACCGAGCGGACGGCTTGTCAGGTCCGCTATGCGAAGATAGTGGACGAAATTCCGCATCGCACCGAAACGACGCTAAATGCCATTTTGCGGACGCCGGCCCCGGAGTCCGCCGCACCACCTTCATGGGGCCGGCATCCGAAAACCTTCACAACAGCGGACTCGTGTACCGCAGCAAATAACAAAATTATTCGCTTAGTCCGTTGGCGCGTCGATCCGCCTTACGGATCGATGAGCACTCCCGGGTTGAGCATGCCTTGTGGATCGAGTTCTCTTTTTGCTGCCCGAAGCGCGGCCGCGAAAAGACCCGGGCGTTGGCGATCGTACCAAGGCCGATGATCACGGCCAACAGCGTGATGATGCGTGATCGTACCACCCGCTTCAATCAGCGCGTCGCTGGCCGAATTCTTGATCGCCTGCCACTGCTCCAGAAGCGCACCGTGGCGACCGAGTGCGTGGAAAGAAAAATAGGGCGCGGGCCCGTCCGGATAGACATGGGTGAAGCGGCATGTGACCTCGCCTTTCAGGCCAGTCGCTTCGAGGATCGCACGCTCCGTCGCCGCCTTCACTTTGTCGTGGAAACTTTCGAACCGATCCCAGGTAATAGCGGTCTCGAACGTGTCGTTGATGAGACCGGCCGGTGTCAAAAACTCGCGCGCATATGGCATGCGAATAAATGCGTTCCGCCAGATTCCTGCTGCGCCTTCGAGATGTGCATCGCTGCCTTTTGCGGCCTCCGGCGTCCCGCCATGGTCGGCGCAGCATTCGAGCGCACGTGCCATCCAGGCATCCGGCGAATGGTCGCCGGATTCAAAGCCGAGCACCATGATCGCGACACTGCCGTCGGCCGCACCGGTGTTGAACGCCTCTTGCGCGTCAAGGATGCGACAGTTCGATGGATAGAGGCCGGCCTGTGCGATGGCGCGCAATGCGCGTGCCGCACCGAAGAACGAATGAAAACGAACCGATGTGCCGGCGCGGAATTTCGGACGTGGCTGCAATCGCATCCAGGCGCGCGAAATCACGCCGAGCGTGCCTTCCGAGCCTATGAACATGCGGTCGGGGCTCGGTCCAGCACCCGATCCCGGCAACCGACGCGTTTCGAGTATGCCGCGCGGCGTCACGACGCGCAGGCTTTCGACGAAATCATCTATATGCGTGTAGAGACTGGCGAAATGACCACCCGATCGCGTCGCGATCCAGCCGCCAAGGGTTGAATATTCGAAACTCTGCGGAAAATGCCGCAACGTGACGCCGTGCGGCTTAAGCTGATTCTCCAGCGATGGACCAAAGGCGCCGCCTTCGATCAGTGCGGCGCGCGATATCTGATCTACCTCGACAACCTTGCCGAGATTGCGCAGGTCAAGTGTGACGGCCGCCTTATAGCGAAGCCCATCTATTCGCGGCTCGACGCCGCCGCAGACGCTCGACCCGCCCCCGAACGGCGTCAGCGAGGCGCTGACACCACCGGCCCAGTCCATCACAGCGGAAATCTCTGCTTCGTTGCGTGGATATGCGACCACGTCGGGCGCGCTGTCGTAGTCGCCGAGCATGGCTCGCACGTAGTCCGGATAGGATTTGCCGTAGGTGTGCGCGACCCGGTCGTAGCGTTCGCTCGTACAGAAAGCGGCAAGTGAGCTCGGCAAGGCAACACGCGGCGCGCGCAGTGCCAGGTCCTCGAGACGCGGCACGGCTTTTGTCTCAAACGCATCGCGCGCGAATCTCGCGTGATAACGGCCGAGCACGAAAGCCTGCTCCTCGGCAGTCATGCCTTCGTCTTCGCGGCCCCAGCCGTAATGTTTTAGCCTTCCACCGCTCATGGCATCCTCCCTGCATTTTTCTGTCTGCGATTTCCGAGATCGCCGCGGCATCCGGCGCGCCGCTGCAGTTCTGAGCGTTACCTCAACGCGCGCTGAAGGTGAGGCCGGCGCGCTCCTTCAGACGCTTGCGCAACGCCGGACCCATCAGTGCGCCCGGCGTCCAGATACCGCCATCGCCCTGCACGTCGCGCACAAGGCAGAGAGCGCTCTCGGCGATCATCTTGCTGGCCGAGCCGTAGCCTGGATCGCGGTCGCCCGTGACTACCGCCTCGACCCGTCCGCCATCCGGCAGCTCGCCCAGGAAGAGGATGTCGTAGAAGCCGTTCTCGCGCTCTTCCCTCGAAGGGCCTGCGCCGCGCTTGAGACCTCCGGTCCCGAGCAAGGAAACCATCGTGGCGAACGTCTCCGTCGCCACACCAGCGATTTCCCCAAATCCCGGCGCGACCATCATCTCGTCGTAAACGAAGTCCGTGCCATAGGGATGACCCAACAGGAAATTCGTGCGGTGCACGTTCTTGGTGTTGATAGGCGCCATTGGGAACGGGACAAGCAACACGTTCAGGCTCGGGTCGTATTCAGGAACAAGGCCCGACGGCTGAGACGGCCCGGTGAACCCCGGCGTCAACGCGAAGGGATCGGTCAGCAGCCGGATCAGGGCCGGGTCGCGCACGGTGGCGGCCAATGTCGCTTGGGCGCTCGCTGCGGTGCCGCCAGACATACCGCCTTTCACCTTGCGCAGGCGAGCCTTGACCCGCCGCGCCGGGCGTCCGAATTTCTCGCGCGCCTTCTCCTGCAACGTGAGCACGCCGAGATCGAACGGAATGGAATCGAAGCCGCAGGAGAAGACGATGCGCGCGCCGGTCCGTTTCGCCTCTTCGTGATGGGCGTCGATCATGCGCCGCATCCAGGCCGGTTCGCCGCACAGATCAACATAGGCCGTGCCCGTGGCCGCGCAGGCCGCCACAAGCTCGGGACCGCGGAGCTGATAAGGCCCGACCGCCGTGATGATCACGGCCGCACGCTCGCACATCGAACGCAGGCTGGCCGGCTCGGCGGCATCCGCCTTGACCAAAGGCAAATCGTCGGGTGCGCCGATGTCGGCACGCACCTTCTTGAGCTTGTCGGTCGAGCGTCCCGCGATCGCCCAGGATGGAGCATCGTCGCCGCGATAGGACGTCGCCAGATACTCGACGATGAGACGACCAGTGTAACCCGTTGCGCCATAGACGATGAGGTCGAAGTCCCGCTTCACGACTTGGTCCTCCTTGAGATCCGGGAGAGTTATCTTCAGATCCGTTGTGCAATCGCAGGACACGAGGACGCTCAGCACGAGCGGCAGGGGCCACTTGAGGGCCGCCGCTTCATTGAACAGCCCCATCGCGTTTGACGGAGGATACCACAGTTCCTGCCTTGGGCGCGCAACGTCCGCTTTGGGTTCATTCGCGACCGGGGCCAACCAATGGCAAGCCCGGCCTTGTCCGCTGTTCAGTCGAAAGCAGAAGTAGATTCAGAGCACTAGCCTAGGCGTGGACTCATTACGCACGCAGCACGGCGGCCCAAGTTTGGTTGAACCAGCGCGGAAACTCAAGACAGCGTCACGTTATCGAGGAACGGCTTCCAGGAGAGCGCCTCACTGTTGGCCTTGTCAAATTGTCCATCCTCTAAAAGCTTACCGACACATCTGAAGTATTCACAAAGGAATGACGCATCGGGCAATTGGTACACGTGCTCATCCGGGACCCATAGATGAAATTTCCTGGCGGAGCCAAATGCAGACATGATTGCAGGTTTAAGATCCCGCATATTGTCCGGCCATCCTGACGACGCGCTCCGAATTTTGAGGCTATCTGAAAGACTGCGAAACTTAGAACCGAGACTCCGGAGTTCGGAAGCTTTTTTCTCATTCGACTTCCGGTTCAACCATTCTATTGAGACGCCAAGTACGACTCCGGTCAAAAAGACCACCGCAAATTTAAACCAACGCTGTTGGCCCAGTGCGAGAAGGTTATCAAAGGCGGCCGTGGCCACAGCGTTACGAAAAACCGTCGTGGCCACATCGTCAGGATCGGAGAAGACGTTTTCCTCCAACCATTTTTTGAGGATAGGCGTGATCAACGGGATCAGCAGTAGACCCCAAACTCCAAACAGAAACTGTTTAAGCCATTTGGACATAGAGCCCTGGTGTTTAGCACACTGAACAGCCATCCAGCCGAATCAAAGGCTGCACCCGAGTACACCGCCTAGCGCGACAGCAACGCGTCGGTGAGGCCGTTGAGGCTGTCGCCGACCGCGCCGAAGATGCGCTTGACGCCGGCCTGGGCCAATGTCTCCGCGATAAGGTCTGCGACATTGTCGATCTTCATGTTGCATGATCCCTTGCTCAGCGTCCGGTGAACCGCACGTTTCTCGAGGAAGGCGTTGCGCCCTTCCACCGCATCGGCACTGAGACGGATTTCCGCCTGCGTTTCGATCTCGCGGCGGAACTGATCGGCATAGCTGGCGTGTTCGCTCTCGTCGATCAGGCGGCGCGTCGCGACGAGCGCGCGTGTCGGCCCGCTCGCGAGCTTGCGCGCCAGATCAAGCGCGCCGTCGCGAAGCGCCGCATCGTCGAACACCTCGCGGACCAATCCCCACTCTTTCGCTTGATCGGCCGTGAGCGGCTCGTTGGTCATCATCAATTCGAGCGCGCGCTGCCGGCCGACGAGACGCGGCAACAGCCAGGTCGAACCGAGATCGGGGACCAGCGCGATGCGGCTGAACACCTGAATGAAGCGCGCCGAACGCGCGGCAACGATCATGTCGCCCGCCATCGCAAGGCTGAAGCCTCCGCCGGCCGCCACGCCGTTGACCGCCACCACGATCGGGACGCGGCACTCGCGCATCGCCTTGAACGTCGGCCAGTAATACTTCATCACGCCGGCGGCGATGTCGTCGCCGAGAATTTGCGCGGCCTTGAGATTTTGCCCCGAGCAAAAGCCACGGCCGGCGCCGGTCAGCACCAGCGCTCTCACCTGCGGATCCTCATTCATCTCGCCAATCGCAGTCGCGAGATCGCCCAACAGGTCGGGCGTCATCGCGTTGAGCGTCGCAGGCTCATCCAGTGTCAGCACGCCGACGCTGTCATCGCGCTCCCGCTTCACACCCGGCATTTCGCAACCTCCGTTCGCACGCATGCTTGGCCGGCCCGGCCGGGCGCGAGAGTAACCCTAATGCCACCGCGCGCAACAATCGCCTCTCGCAGACTTGACCGAAATCGCGGTTCCCAGAGATACTTGACCGATTGGACGTGAGTTATGTTTGAGATCGTTATTTTCTGCGTAATTTTTCTGGCGGTGGCCTATTGGGCCGTGCTGTGGCTGATGGGACGTCGCGAGGACGTGCTGCATGGCGAGTTCGTTGAAAGCGAGCCGCCTGCCGAAGAATCTGTTCGCCCTGTATTCCCGAAGCGCCCGGTTCGGTCCACGCCGCCCGAACGCCCCGTTGAAGCCGCGCCTGCGCAACCGCCGTTCCGGCAGGAACGGCTGGCGTCGCTGCTGAACACGATCAAGCAGGACCTCAATCAACTGGTGCAGAAATAGGCGACCCGCAATCACTGCGCCAGCATCGGCGCCGTGTCGGTCTACCCGGTGGAGGAGCGAGCGTTGAGCAATCGCTGGGGCATTCTGGCCGTTCTGTTCGCCGTGCGGCTGACCATGGCGTTCCAGTTTCAGAGCGTTGCTGCGGTTGCGCCGCTGCTCGGCACCAAATTCGATGCCAGTCTTGCCGATATCGGACTCCTGATCGGCCTCTATTTCACGCCTGGCGTCGCGTTGTCGTTACCGGGGGGCGCGATCGGAAAAAGGCATGGAGACAAGGCCACAGTGGCAGGCGCGCTGCTGCTGATGTTGATCGGTCAACTCGCCATGGTGGCCTCTGATTCCTGGGGCTGGCAAATTGCAGGACGGCTGATCGCCGGCGGTGGCGGCGTTCTGCTCAATGTGCTGATGTCGAAAATGGTCACCGACTGGTTTGCCGGCAAGGAAATCGCAACCGCAATGGCGATCTTCGTCAATTCGTGGCCGGCCGGCGTCGCCATCTCGCTGTTGACCTTGCCGGCGATCGGCACCGCCTATGGCGTCAGCGCGGTCTATCTTTCGGTTGCCACGCTGGTTGGCCTCGGCATCCTGCTTCTTGTCGTTGGCTATCGATCGCCGCCGGATACTACAGCCGCATCTTCTGCCGCATCACGGCTCGACCGCAACACCCTGTTCGCCGTCATCGTCGCGGGTTTGATCTGGGGCGTTTACAACATCGGCTTCGCGATGATTTTCAGTTTCGGCCCCACCCTGCTGGTCGAACGTGGCTGGTCGATCACGGCGGCGGGCTCGGCCATCAGCATCGTATTGTGGCTCGCGGCGTTCGGCGGAATGGCCGGCGGATTTCTGGCCGATTGGACCAAAAGGCCGCAATCGGTGCTTGTCGTTGGATGCATCATGTTCGCGCTATTGATGATGACACTGCCACGCAGCCCGGCGGTGATCCCTCTCGTGATCGCGATCGGCTTGATCAGCGCCCTGCCCTCGGGGCCGATCATGAGCCTGCCCGCGCGCGTATTGCAGCCGCAGACGCGCGCCGTCGGGATGGGCATCTTCTACACCGTCTACTACGCCGCGATGATGCTGGGGCCGGCGGTTGCGGGCGCCATTGCAAAATCGACAGGCAGTGTGGCGGCGGCCCTCGACTTCGGGACGGCGGCCCTGCTTGCCTGTCCAGCATTATTATGGGGATACAACCGGATTGTTGCGCCGCGACCGCAGGCCGCGTAAAGGCCCGCACTTCATGCAACCGCTGCTAACACATCGTTAACCCTGTCGGCCTTAGGGTCTTCCCGACGCCGAAGGACCGGCTGTCTGGTGGCGAAGATGTCGTTTGCGCAAAAGAAAACAACCACTGTACCGTCTGCCCAGGAGCGACGGCGCTTTCAGCGCGTCAAAGTCCACCTGCTTGGCCGCTACATGCTGCCGGACCGCCGCGAATTTCCTTGCCAGATTATTAACATGTCGCCGGGCGGACTGGCCCTGCTGGCGCCCGGCATCGGCAATGTCGGCGACCGCGTGATCGCCTATCTCGACCATATCGGCCGGGTCGAGGGCAAAATCACCCGCATCATCGACAACGGCTTTGCCATGACTGTCGGCGCCACCGCGCGCAAGCGCGACAAGCTCGCCGCCCAGCTCACCTGGCTGGCCAACCGCGATATCCTCAATCTGCCGGAAGACCGCCGCCACGACCGTATCGTGCCGCGCAACCCGATCGCCCTGCTCACGCTCGAGGACGGCAGCAAGATGACCTGCCGCATCATCGACCTCTCGCTGTCGGGCGCCGCCATCGCCGCAGAAAACCGCCCGCCGCTGAAATCGCTGGTCATGCTGGGCAAGGTGCAGTCCCGTGTGGTGCGAAATCTCGAGGAAGGCTTCGCGCTCGAGTTCGTCCACGAGCAAGTTGGCGAGGCGCTCGAAGAAGCGGTTACCGCGCGGTAAAGCGCCAGCCGCCGAAAATCCCTGCTTTTCCGACCTCAAGAGGCGGTATCCGCACCACGGATGCCGCCTTTGCCGCGTCTGAGGCGTGCAAAACGCGGTTAACGCGGCGGGCTTTCGCGCGCTGATCCGTCGCTGGCGCAGCGCTGCGCGCGTTAATGTATAAAATTTGAATCAATTGCAGTTGTTTCAAATTTTAGTCGAATTCGATTCAAGTATAGATCGAATTAGCCGCTAGCTTTACTTGTATTCACGTCAAATGTACTTGCCTGACTTAGCGGCAGCGCAAATCCTTTGTGCGAAACATGGTCCCAACAAGAAACGGGGGCCACAATGTTGTTCAGGGGACAGGGGAAAGGACTGGCGGTCATCGCCGTCCTTTTGGGGTTAAACGCTTCAATGAGCGTCCCGGCGAAAGCCGGCGAGGCTCTCTATGCCAGCCTTGGCGAGACCGCGCGTTCGCCGATCGGCTGGGTCGAATTTTGTGCCGAGAATCCCGGCGATTGCCGCGGCGGCGCATCACAGCCGCGCGACATCGTGATGTCGCAGACGGCGTGGCGGGATTTGCTGCGGGTCAACAAGTGGGTCAACGAGACCATCAAGCCGATCACCGACATGGATCATTGGGGTGTGATCGAGAAATGGTCGTTGCCGACGGACGGATACGGTGACTGCGAGGACTATGTGCTTCTGAAGCGCAAGATGCTGATCGATGCCGGATGGCCGCGCGAAGCGCTGCTGATCACGGTGGTGCGCGACAAGAAGGGCGAAGGCCACGCGGTGCTGACCGTGAAGACCGACAAGGGCGAGTTCGTTCTCGACAACCAGAACGAGACCGTCCTGGCCTGGGCCGATACCGGCTACCGCTTCGTCAAGCGTCAGTCGCAGAGCGATCCCAATGTGTGGGTCTCGCTCGGTGACAACCGCCCTGCGGTCGCTACCGCCTCGTCACGCGATCGATAACACAGAAGGATTTTACGAACCCGCGACCCGGTCACATCCCCACCCCTCCCCGTCCCAGACCGGTTCGCGCGCGGCCAGCCTTCCCCCAAAGGCTGGCCGCACCTTTTTTGGAATAAGGGTAGCTCGAAGCCTACGCCGCCAGCGCCACGCGCGAGGTGGATTTTTGCCGCATCGGCTTGCCGCCGGGCGGTCCGGACGGTTGGTGGTCCAGCATCGAAAGCGCCTCGAGAACCTCATCGATTGTTACGATACGTCTTGTGCCTGCCAGCTCGCGCAGCGCGGGATTCGACGTCACCGCCGCCGCATCCGAGGCCCAGGACGCGAGGATCGCGCGCTTTTCGCTTAACGAAAGCGTCACGTCAGCAACCACGTCGCGCGGGTGATCGAACGCGGTCGCCGGATGCAGCACGGCATTCAGATCAAATACATTATCTGTCTGGTCGATCATCGGGTTGTCCTCCCAAAGGTAGAAAACGCTTCCCGCCGCAATGGTCGGGCGGAAAGCCTTCGGTCCCTTCGCGAAGCGTGACGGGCTTAAGCCGCCTTCGCCTCGATCTGCTGAACGTTGCCCGGCGCCGTGCCGTTGATCGCGATGCGGCGCGGTTTCATTGCCTCCGGCACTTCCCGGAACAGCTCGATCCGCAACAGGCCGTCCTCGAATGACGCGCTCTTCACCTGCACATGGTCGGCAAGGCTGAACTGGCGCTTGAAGGGGCGCGCGGAGATGCCCTGGTAGAGATATTCGCGCTGGCCCATCTCGGCCTTGCAGCCTTCGATCGTCACCGTGTTCTGCTCGGCAGTAACGGCAATCTCGTCGGCCGAGAAGCCGGCGACGGCGAGCGAAATCTGATAGCGGTCTTCGCCCAGCCGCTCGATGTTGTAGGGAGGGTAGTTATCCTCGCCGGCGCGTTGCGCGGTTTCGACGAGGTCGAAAAGGCGGTCGAAGCCGATGGTCGAACGCCAGAGGGGGGTGAAGTCGTATGTGCGCATAGCCAAATCCTCCATAGAGCAAGTTGGATACGAGCGGCACCGGACACGGCCGGTGCCCGTCTCAAGGCCGGGCCCATCAGGCGCCCGGACCGCCCTGCGGCGGCAGCAAAAAAATCAGAAAACCGCCATTTGGTTTCAAGGGGGCCAATAAAAATTTTTGGCTCCCTGTTGGCTCGTCTCCGTTATTTTTTGCACTGCACGAACGATGTGCCATGATGGACGGCCTCGGGAGAACGCACCTTGGCCCACAGCGAGATCGACGCCATCCGCGCATTGCTGGGCTCGAAGCCGCGGCCGGTTGGCTGGTCGGAGCGGCGGCAGCGCCTCGACGAGGTCGGATCGACCTGGCCGGTGGCGTCCGACGTAAAATGCGAGGCGGTCGATTGCGACGGCGTCGCCGGTGAATGGTCGATCGTTCCGGGCAGCGAGCCTTCGCGCGTGCTGCTGTATTTCCACGGCGGCGGATATTGCTCCGGCTCGATTGTGAGCCACCGCCGGCTGGTGACGGAGGCCGGGCGCGCGGCACGCACACGCACGCTTGCGATCGACTATCGGCTTTCCCCTGAACATCCCTACCCTGCCGCGCTTGACGACGCGCTCACGGCATGGCGCTTTCTGCGCCGGCACGGTATTGCAGCGACGCGGATCGCCGTCGGCGGCGACAGCGCCGGCGGCAACCTGACGCTCGGGCTGATCAACCGGCTGCGCGCGGCGGGAGAGCCGCTGCCCGCCTGCGCCTGGCTGATTTCGCCGTGGACCGACCTCACCATGTCAGGCAGCACGCTCGCGACCAAGGACGCCATTGATCCGCTGATTCACAAAGCCTACCTCGCTGAACTCGCGGATGCCTACGCGCCGCCATCGATCGATCGCCGCGATCCGCTGGTCTCGCCCCTGTTTGCCGATCTCACGGGTTTTCCGCCGGTCCTGATTCAGGTCGGATCGGCCGAGACGCTACTCGCGGACGCGACGCGGCTCGCCGAGGCCGCAGGGGCGACCGATGTCGATGTGACGCTGCAAATCTGGCCGCACATGATCCATGCATGGCCGGTCTGGAATGCGAATCTCGAGGACGGCCGACGCGCGCTGGCGTACGCCGGCCAGTTCATCCGGACGAATATCCGTTAGCCAAGGGCCGTTCCTGTAGCCCAAAACCCTGATCTTGCGGGGTTTTGCCCGGAATCCCGCGGCTTCCAGGCAAATCCCGGGTTTTAGCGCCGCCTGGCCTGTGCTATTCGGGAACATTGAATCACGTCCGGATTTGGAGTCGCATGATCGAACTCGCCCCCCGGAGTGCCAGCCCCATCGCGCGTTTCGGCGGACAGCCGATTGCGATCGCCGCTGCAGCCCTCGTCATTGTTGTGGTTGGCGTAACCTCTATCACCCTCTGGCGTGCCTATACCGGCAGCGCCCCCGAGACCGAACGCGTGGCCGCGACCCGGCAGTTGCAGGCGCGCGCCGCACAGGCGTCCGAACAATTGGTCGAGAAGACCAAGGGTCTGGAGGCGACGCAGCAGGAATCGATCGATCAGCTGCAGGTGGTGCAGGATCAGCTGCTGACCGTACGCCGCCTGCTCGCCGCGCAGCAGGCCGACAACAAAAAGCTTTCCGAGCAGGTCGGAACGCTCACCGAAGCGATCGACGGCTTGCGGCAATCCTTTGCCAGCACGCAAGCCTCCGAACCCGCCGCGGCTCCCGCGCCGCGCACGCGGTCAGCCAAGGCAAAGCCCCGCTCAAACCGGAGCGCGAACCGCAGCCGCGCCAAGGCGCGCGGCTGATCGGTATGAACGGCGCTTGGCGATGAAGCCCGCTCAGCGGGCTGACGCACGTCCGGCCCCTCACCTGTCCAGCCGCCTCACAACGACCGTCATTGCAGGTACCTTGAGAGGCGGTCCGATCCGGGCCACGCCATCATGCGGCCGGGCGACGGGATATTTTCCACCGTTACGGCACGTCTTGCCGCAACTTTTTTCCGCCTTTGTGAACTGGTTCACATATCCCCGCAGGAATCCCGGGCATCCTGAAATTCACCGGATGGCGTGAGCCGATTTCAATATCCGGGGCTGGCAAGGTCGTTGACGGTATACTGCGTCGACGGCCTTGTTTTTTTGCGCCCCTTTAACCGCCGCGGCGTGCAAGAACCTCAGTAGCTTACCGACGCCTGCAGCGATACGCGCCAGGATCCGGCCGGGGTGTGCAGCCCGTCGGTCATTGCCCTGGCCGCCAGCAATTTGGAATTGAAGTTCGACCCGGCCGCAAAGTCTAGTCCGGCCCCGACCGACGACAGCGTGGAGTCGCGCCGGAAAAACAGATCCCGCCCCCAGCCGACGTCGGCCAAGAGGAACGGCGCCAGCGTGCCCGGCATCCAGGAAGGCATGCTGGGCATCGAGACGTAGAGCGAGTTGCGCAGGATCATGGCCTGGTCGACCGCACCGTCTTCGGTCACATAACCGCGCACCGCGTGGATCCCGCCGAGCCCGATGCGTTCGGTGTCCGGAAGCGGCTTGGACGATGCCAGCACGGACACTTCTGATTTCAGCGACAGGCCCTTCGGCAGCGGCGTCACGCGGCCAAACTCGAGGGTGACGAGATTGGTCCGCACGTCGGTGATGCGTCCATTGGTGAAGGCATTCCAGGCGAGCGAATTGTTGCCGGACAGGATGCCGCCGGGGTTGGACTTGAACCGGACGTCGAGGGTGTTGGCGCCCAGATTGTCCGACCAGCGCCCGTTCCATCCGACCACCAATTGGGCAACATCGGCGCTGCCCTCCGCGACAGGCGTACCATCGAAGATGGTCGTGCGTAGCTGATGCTTGAGTTCGACGCCGCCGAGGAGATCGCCGATCGCCGGGGGCACCAGACCGGACAGCGCGGTCCGAACGATTGCCGAGGCCTGGCTGGTTTGAGTCTTGATGCGGAACAGATTGTTGGGCCGCTCATTGGTCAGCACGTGATCGCCCACGACTTCGAGACTTGTGCGCAATCCGAGCGGCGTGAGCAACCGTCCCGCCTGACTGACATACTTCGCGTCGTCGGGCCGGCTGAACAGCCCGTCGTCCATCCAGAAATTCCCGCTGCCGGTGAGCTGATAGGACGCGAAGATATCGGCGGACGGCGCCCCGCTGGCGCCGACATAATAGCGATTGCGGTCGGTCAGGAGCGTGCCGCTGTTGGCATAGCCGGCGTACACCTGCCACGGCTTGCGGTCCGTCACCTGGATGTTGACGTCGGTCAGGCCGAGATCCTTGCCGGGACCGAACACCGCTTCGACCTGCCGAAAGGGATTGCGGTTGGCCCAGTCGAGATCGGTCTCGAGTTTACGCGCATCGATTTCCTGTCTGGGGACGAGGCGGATGCGGCTTTGCGGATAGCTCTCGGGTGCGGCTCCCGTGACCTTGATGCCGGCGACCTTGAAGACGATCACGCGCAACTGGAGCACGCCGGACGATACTTCCTGCGGCGGCAGCGTGACCGACACGAATGGTCGCCCGGCCTCGCGGTAAGCCGCGGCCACCGCCGCCTGCACTTCGGCAATCAGCTTGCGGCTGAGCGGCCGATCGACGAATGGCGTGAGTTGCTCGCGGAGTACTGCGGTGTCGATTCCGCTGACCTGACTTACATCGACACCCTTCACGCCGCTGATCGGCTTCGCGCCGGCGTTTGCTCCAATCAGGACGATGCCTTGAACATTCACGCCGAGCGGCGTTGCGTCATCGCTCTTGAGCAGATCGTTGGTATCGATGTTGATCGCCGACGCGCGGCGCGGCGGCTCCGGCGGCAGATTGCGCTCCACCACTTGCGCCTGCGCGATGCCATCAGGCGCGATCGCAACGGCGCAGGTCATGATCAGCGCGCAACAGGTGCCGATTCCGCTTCCATGACGCGCGGATGTTCGCGCCCGTTGTGTCATGCGCGATCCGAAATGTCCTGAAAGCGCTAGCATCATGACGTCCGCAGCCTGCGAAGGCTTCGCGGTATCGACGTGTGAGTCCGCATGAGCTGCACGTTCCGACGTTCTGTCGCACACGGCGAACAATGAATAAGTCGACCAATATGGTTTATGGATTAAGAACGGCTTAAGGTTGAGTTCCGTGTGTGACATAACTGCTGCGTGAACGGTTGAAACGAATCCGCTCACACCAACTTACGCGTGCATCAACACACCGGAATGTGTGTGTGGCCGCCTGCCGTGGCCTCACGCAATCAACGTCAATTGTCGGCAAAGGCTGGCAGCCGATCGCGAGTGATCATCGTGTCGACGAATCTGGCGCGTTCGCCAATCCGCCGATTGTGCGGATGAGGAAGCTCGAGGCATTGCCTGGATTTGCAGATGATTGCGGGAGACGCTTGCTCGATGCTCACGGGCTCGCGCATCTGCTCGGGCGGCTGCGGCGCGGGCAAAGCCACCCGCGACTTCACGTAAGCTCCGAGTTCTGCGGTCGGTACGCGAGGAGCCGCCGCTGGCGTGACCGTGAGGTTCGCTCCAACAAAGGCGAAGGCGTAGTTCGAGGAGGCCGCCAGCGTCCCCAGCGTGATGCCGTACACGCCGGCTTCGCTGGAAGTCGTCGCCGACGTCGCCAGCGCGCCCGACAGCGTATCGCCATTGACCAGGCCCGAGCCGCCAACCTGATAGGTCAGCGCAGGATTGGCTTCGCCATAGGTGCGGCTCTGGGTATCCGCCGTGACGGTGATCGCGCGCGGCGTGACGGTCAGATTGGCGCTTGCATAGTTCAGCGCGTAGTTGCCCGAGGCCACCAGCGTGCCCTGCCCGATGCCGTAGGTGCCGACATTGCTCGAAATTGTCGCAGATGTCGCCAGCGCACCCGACAATGTATCGCCATTGACCAAGCCGCCAACCTGCCAGGTCAGCGCCGGATTGACGTCGCCATAGGCGCGGCTCTTGGCGTCGGCCGTCACCGTGAGCGCCCGCTGGGTGACCGTCAGGTTGTTGCTCGTATAGTTCAGCGCATAGTTGCCCGAGGCCGCCAGCGTGCCCTGCCCGATCCCGTAGGTGCCGACATTGCTCGAAATTGTCGCAGATGTCGCCAGCGCACCCGACAATGTATCGCCATTGACCAAGCCGCCAACCTGCCAGGTCAGCGCCGGATTGACGTCGCCATAGGCGCGGCTCTTGGCGTCGGCCGTCACCGTGAGCGCCCGCTGGGTGACCGTCAGGTTGTTGCTCGTATAGTTCAGCGCATAGTTGCCCGAGGCCGCCAGCGTGCCCTGCCCGATCCCGTAGGTGCCGACATTGCTCGAAATTGTCGCAGATGTCGCCAGCGCACCCGACAATGTATCGCCATTGACCAAGCCGCCAACCTGCCAGGTCAGCGCCGGATTGACGTCGCCATAGGCGCGGCTCTTGGCGTCGGCCGTCACCGTGAGCGCCCGCTGGGTGACCGTCAGGTTGTTGCTCGTATAGTTCAGCGCATAGTTGCCCGAGGCCGCCAACGTTCCCTGCCCGATCCCGTAGGTGCCGACATTGCTGGCTGTCGTTGCCGATGTCGCCAACGCGCCCGACAATGTATCGCCATTGACCAGGCCCGAGCCGCCGACCTGATAGGTCAGCGCTGGATTGACATCACCATAGGCGCGGCTCTGGGCGTCCGCCGTCACCGTGATCGCCCGCTGGGTGACGGTGAGGTTGTTGCTCGCATAATTCAGCGCATAGTTGCCCGAGGCCGCCAGCGTCCCCTGCCCGATCCCGTAGGTGCCGACATTGCTGGCTGTTGTCGCCGATGTCGCCAGCGCACCCGACAATGTATCGCCATTGACCAAGCCGCCAACCTGATAGGTCAGCGCCGGATTGACGTCGCCATAGGCGCGGCTCTTCGCATCCGCCGTGACGGTGAGCGCGCGCTGGGTGACGGTCAGATTGGCACTCGCATAGTTCAGCGCGTAGTTGCCCGAGGCCACCAGCGTCCCCTGCCCGATGCCGTAGACGCCGACATTGCTGGCTGCTGTCGCTGATGTTGCCAATGCGCCAGACAGCGTATCGCCATTGGCCAGGCCCGAGCCGCCAACCTGATAGGTCAAGGCCGGGTTGGCATCACCATAGGCGCGGCTCTGGGTATCCGCCGTCACAGTGATCGCCCGCGGCGTGACTGTGAGATTGGCACTCGCATAGTTCAGCGCATAATTGCCCGAGGCCGCCAAGCTACCCTGCCCGATCCCGTAGGCGCCGACATTGCTGGCTGTCGTTGCCGATGTCGCCAACGCGCCCGACAATGTATCGCCATTGACCAGGCCCGAGCCGCCGACCTGATAGGTCAGCGCTGGATTGACGTCACCATAGGCGCGGCTCTTGGCATCGGCCGTCACGGTGAGCGCGCGTTGGGTGACGGTCAGATCAGCGCTCGCATAGTTCAGCGCATAATTGCCCGAGGCCGCCAAGCTACCCTGCGTGATGCCGTAGGTGCCGACATTGCTCGGAATTGTCGCAGATGTCGCCAGCGCACCTGACAGCGTGTCACCATTGACCAAGCCGCCAACCTGATAGGTCAGCGCTGGATTGACATCGCCATAGGCACGGCTCTTCGCATCGGCCGTGACGGTGAGCGCGCGCTGGGTGACGGTCAAATCAGCGCTCGCATAGTTCAGCGCGTAATTGCCCGAGGCCGCGAGGCTTCCCTGCCCGATCCCGTAAATACCGACATTGCTGGCTGTCGTCGCTGACGTCACCAGCGCACCCGACAATGTATCGCCGTTGACCAGGCCCGAACCGCCGACCTGATAGGTCAGCGCTGGATTGGCATCGCCATAGGCACGGCTCTTCGCGTCAGCCGTCACGGTGATCGCCCGCTGGGTGACGGTGAGGTCGTTACTCGTATAGTTCAGCGCGTAGTTGCCCGAGGCCGCCAAGCTACCCTGCCCGATCCCGTAAATGCCGACATTGCTCGAAGTTGTCGCCGACGTCGCCAGCGCGCCCGACAGCGTGTCACCATTGACCAAGCCGCCAACCTGATAGGTCAGCGCCGGATTGACGTCGCCATAGGCGCGGCTCTTGGCATCGGCCGTCACGGTGATCGCGCGCTGGGTGACGGTGAGGTTGTTGCCCGTATAGTTCAGCGCATAGTTGCCCGAAGCCACCAGCGTCCCCTGCCCGATCCCGTAGGTGCCGACATTGCTGGCTGTCGTCGCCGACGTCACCAGCGCACCCGACAGCGTGTCACCATTGACCAGGCCGGAACCGCCAACCTGATAGGTCAGCGCCGGATTGACGTCGCCATAGGCGCGGCTCTTGGCGTCGGCCGTCACCGTGATCGCGCGCTGGGTGACGGTGAGGTTGTTGCTCGTATAGTTCAGCGCGTAGTTGCCCGAGGCCGCCAGCGTGCCCTGCCCGATCCCGTAGGTGCCGACATTGCTGGCTGTCGTCGCCGACGTCACCAGCGCACCCGACAGCGTGTCGCCGTTAACTAGCCCGGGGCCGCCGACTTGATAGGTGAGCGCCGGATTGGCATCGCCATAGGCCCGGCTCTTGGCATCGGCCGTCACCGTGATCGCGCGCTGGGTGACGGTGAGGTTGTTGCCCGTATAGTTCAGCGCATAGTTGCCCGAAGCCACCAGCGTTCCCTGCCCGATCCCGTAGGTGCCGACATTGCTGGCTGTCGTCGCTGACGTCACCAGCGCACCCGACAGCGTGTCGCCGTTGACCAGGCCCGAACCGCCGACCTGATAGGTGAGCGCAGGATTGGCATCGCCATAGGCCCGGCTCTTCGCATCGGCCGTCACCGTGAGTGCGCGCTGGGTGACGGTGAGGTTGGCGCCTGTGAATGAAGACAGTGTGTAGTTGCTCGAGGCGGCCAGCGTGCCTTGCGTGATGCCGTAGAGGCCGACATTGCTGGCTGTTGTCGCCGACGTTGCCAGCGCACCCGACAACGTATCGCCATTGACCAGCCCGGAGCCGCCGACCTGGTAGGTCAGCGTCGGATTGGCGTCGCCATAGGCCCGGCTCTTGGCGTCGGCCGTTACCGTGATCGCACGCGGCGTGACGGTGAGATTGGCGCCTGTAAATGAAGACAGTGTGTAGTTGCTCGAGGCGGCCAGCGTGCCCTGGGTGATGCCATAGAGGCCGGCATTGCTGGCTGTCGTCGCCGATGTCGCCAGCGCACCCAACAACGTATCGCCGTTGACCAGGCCGGAGCCGCCGACCTGCCAGGTCAGCGCTGGATTGACATCGCCATAGGCCCGACTCTTGGCATCGGCCGTGACGGTGATCGCGCGCGACGTGACCGTCAGCGCGGCTGGCGTTTGGATCAGGCGATAGGCCTGTCCGGTGGTGCTGGTGACGCTGCCGCCCGCTGTGATCGCGTAGCTGCCAACATTGGACGTCGTCGTCGCCGTCGTCGACAGCGAGAGGCCGCCGAGAATGGCTGATGTGTCGCCGGTGTGCAGGCCATAGGACGTATAGGTGAAAGCCGGGTTGGCATCGCCGTAGGTCCGCGACGCATTGGCGG
Source organism: Bradyrhizobium sp. 170 (assembly GCF_023101085.1). Taxonomy (NCBI): domain Bacteria; kingdom Pseudomonadati; phylum Pseudomonadota; class Alphaproteobacteria; order Hyphomicrobiales; family Nitrobacteraceae; genus Bradyrhizobium; species Bradyrhizobium sp. 170. The sequence continues at coordinate 6,286,236 of NZ_CP064703.1, forward strand.
GATCGACGCGCAGGACATAGTTGACGCCGTAGAGCTGCGGATAATAACCGGCGCTCGGCGCCGACCACACGTTGGCGAAGTCCCAGCCGGCGTACGTGGTCGCGTAGTTGGCAGGATTCTGCATCTGGCTGGTCGTCAGGCCGATCCCGCCGTTGACGGTTCCGTTTCCGATGGCGGCGTTCTGGCCTGTCGTCACCGTGTCAAAATAGGATTGGGTGATCGTGCCACCGTTATTGCCGACCAGCCCGCCGAGGGTAGAGCCGCTCACCGCCCCGGCGACGTAGGCCTGGGTGATGGTGCCGCTATTGTTGCCGGCAAGACCTCCGGCGTACTGGCCGCTGACCGCGCCGACGGCGTAGGCCTGTGCGATCGCGCCGTCATTGTAGCCGACAAGCCCGCCGACATAAAAATTAGGGCTGCCGACCGTCGCGCTGGCATAGGATTGCGTGACGTTGCTGCCCGTACCAACGTTGTACCCGACCAGCCCGCCGATATATCCGCCTGTGCCGTTCACCACGCCAGTCGCATAGGACCGCGTGATGGTGCCGGCATTGGTGCCTGCCAGCCCGCCGACATGGTTGCTGCCGGTCACTGCGGCACCCAGTAGACCCACGTCCTGCACCGTTACGCCCGCGCCGACATACCCAAACAGTCCGACATCATCGGTGGTCGGCCGATTGATGGTCAGGTTGGCAATGGTGTAGCCTTGGCCGTTGAACGCTCCGGTGAATTTCGTGGTGGTGCTGCCGATCGGGGAGAAGCCCGCCGACGACCACATGCCGGGATATTTGCCGTTGACGGCCGCCAGGCTGGAGCTGAGGTCGATATTGCCGGCCAGCGTATAGCTCGCGCCGAGATTCATCGCCATCAACTGAAGCTGGTGCGCGTTGGTGATGGTGGTTTGATGTTCCCAGCGGCCGAACGGCCGGGTTTGGCCGTCGACCATGAACCAACCGGCCGTGCCCGCTCCCGGAAAGCTGAAGCTGCTATAGGCGCTTTGCTTGAAGGCGTAGTTGGCGGCGGCTGACTGCGCCGGGTCGCTGGTCACGGCCGTCGCGCTGCCCGAACCGGTGCCGATGGCGGACGTCTTTCCGCTCGTGTAGGTGTCCCAGTAGGACGCCGTGATGGAGCCGCCGTTGAAGCCGATCAGCCCGCCGACAGCGCTCGGGCTAGCGCCGGTGCCTGTCACGGCGCCCGTTGCATAGACCTGTGATACCGAGCCGGGGTTAGTAGCGCAGCCGGAACTGCCACAGTTATTCAACCCGATGGCACCGCCAACGTAGAGCGGTCCGCTCACGGTGCTGCTCGAATAGCCATTCGACACGGTCTGAAAGTTGTAGCCGATGAGACCGCCGGCGCCGGCACTGGTGGCGGTGACCGATCCGCTCGAATAGACGTTGCTGACCGTCCCGTAGTTCGTGCCGACGATCCCGCCGACAATCTCCCAGCCGGTGACGGTCGCACCGATGACGCCAACGTTGCTTACCGTGCCGCCGGCGCCGAGATAGCCGATCAGCCCGATGTTTTGGACTGACAGCCGATTGATGAAGAGCCCGGAAATCGTGTGGCCCTGGCCGTTCAAGTTTCCGCTGAAGCTGGTCCCGCTGCCGATCGGCTCGAACCCGGCGCCGCTATTCCAGCCGGATGTAACGCCGGCATCGATGTCGCGGCCGAGCGCATAGGTGCCGGACAGGTTGTTCTTCATGTTTTGCAGGTCAAAGACATTGTTGACTAGCATGTTCGTCTTGAGCGTGGCGCCGCCCGTGACGTTGCCGCTGAAAGTCGTCTGCGTCGGTGCCGTATATTTGGTGGTGTTGACCGTCGAGTTGCTGCCGGTCGGATTGTAGTAGATCGAGACCGTTCCCGCGGTCGACACCTGCCCGCCGCCGAACGTCACGGTGCCGGTGCCCGTGCCGGCATTGTCGGCGCGCAGCACGACACCGCCGCCGCCGGTGCTCGTGATGTTGGCGTTGACCGCGATGTTGCGATAGGCGCTGAGCGTCAGCGTCGCGTTGGTCGACCAGCTGATCCCGCTGGCCACCGTGATGTCGCCACTGCCGCCGCTGCCGGCCGCGTTCGTCTCCTGGATGACGTTGCTGCCGCCGTTGAGCGCGCTCGCGATGGTGCCGGCGAGCGTTGAGTTGATCGTCAGATCCACCGGATCGAGCAGCCAGGTGCCGCCGGGACCGGCATTGACGCTGCCGCCCGCGAAGTCGAACGTATGCCCCGAGGTCTCGATGAAGCCGCCGCGCAGCCCGGTGGCGCTGATCGCGCCGCCAAACGACGTCGTGTCGTCCGACCACACCACCACATTGCCGCCGGCGCCGGAGGTGCCGTCCGCCGTGATCGTCGCGCCCGTCTCGATCGTCGTGTTCTGCGCATTGGCGATGGCCTGCGGCAGAAACTTCCGCGCGGCGTCCGATCCGCCGGCGCGGTCGCCGCCGATCAGCACGGTGCCGCCCGATGTCCCGCTGGCGTCGATCTTTGCGCCTGACGTCAGAGTGACGTCCTTGCCGGTCACCACCACGGTGCCGCCGGTGCCGCTGCTGCCTTTAGCGGTGATGGCGCCGCCGACCACGACCTTGTCGCCGCTGACGACGACGTCGCCGCCGGTGAACGCGCGCGGTTCGCCTGAACGCACCGGCGCGGTTGGGGCGTCCGCCTGGATGCGCCGCGCCACCACTTTCTGCGTTACATTGACCGAACCGCCCTCGGAGGTGAGGAAAACCCGCCCGCCCTTGTTGGCAACACCGGTTGCCGAAATGGCGCCACCGGTATTGCCGGCAAGCGCATAGATGTTGCCGCCATTGGCGCGCAACTCCACTTCCGTGGCGCGGATCGCACCGCTGTTGCGGATCTCGCCATCCTGCGCCGGACGCCGCACCAGCACCTTGCCGTTGCCGAGCGAGCCGTCGCTCAGCATCACCTCGCTGCTCGACGCCATCGCGGCGGTGCCGTTGCGCGCGGTCAGCGAGCCGTCGTTGCGAACCTGGCGCGCGATCAGCACGACGTCGCCCTTCGATGAGCCGATCTTGCCGAGATTAACGACCGAGGCGTTGCTGTTGCCGCTGAAGGTCAGCGCGCCTCCGGCCCGGAAATCGGCGTCCTTCACATCCAGCGTCGAGGCGACGAAACTGCCCCCGGTCTTGATCACGCCGTTCGGCCCGACGACTACCCCCGACGGATTGACGAGATAAACCGAGCCGGTTGCCGACACGACGCCGTTGATCGACGACGGCACATTGCCGGTCACGCGGTTGAGCGTCGCGCCGCTGCCGTTATTGAACTGGACCTGATTGCCTTGCCCGATTGAAAAGCTCGACCAGTTGACGATCCCGGTGCGGCTCGATTGGCTGATCGTGAGGCTGGTCGGCGAAGTCGAACTGATCGAAACGTTTCCGCTCGCCACCGTTCCGCCGGCGGGCAGGGATTGTGCAATCGCTGGTTGAATGTAGCCCAAACTCCACAAAAGCGCGATCACGCTGACAGAGGCCCGAAGCTCCCTGGCCGATAAAAGACCCGACATGGATGAAACTATCAATCGAACCACCATCCGCTACAGATCGCGGCACCACGAACTTCCCGCCTCCACAAATTCTTTGTCAGATTTGCAATGGTTCGATGCACGCGCGGCAAAGTTCCACGAGACCATCTAAGGATGTACCAACCAATAGTCGCAAGTTTTCGGAAAATTGCGAATGATCGCCGGTGACGGCAGACGCCAGCATCGCGCGCAATACGTGACAGCGCAAAAGCGCACGATGCTGTCGAGATCGCCTATCCGACGCGATCGCGTTCGCGATACGGCTTGGACATCCGATGCGCGCATCGAAGCAGATGATCTGTGCAGTCGCTTGCGCTCAAAGAGACGGCAGGCGTCGCCGGCAAAGGAAAACAAGTCGAGGACGACGCCGAAGTTTCGCGCGGACGGCCGCGCACGACGGCCGTGGCTCACGCGATCAAGATCAATTATCGAGAGAGGCCGGCAGCCGATTGCGATCGGTCATCGTGCCGACGAATCTGGCCCTGGTGCCAATTCGCCGGTTGTCGGGATGAGGAAGCCGGAGGCATTGCTCGGATTTGCAGATCATTGCCGCAGACGATTCCTCGATGCCTTCGGACTCGAACTTCTGCCCGGGCGGCTGCGGCGCGGGCGCCCGCACTGACGACCTCGCGTAGGACCCGAGCCTTTCGGTCGGCACTTGAGGGGCCGCTGGCGTGATCGTGAGGTTCGCTCCAACAAAGGTGAAGGCGTAATTCGATGAGGCCGCCAGCGAGCCTTGCGTGATGCCGTAGACGCCGGCATTGCTGGCTGCTGTCGCCGACGTCGCGAGCGCACCCGATAGCGTGTCGCCGTTGGCGAGGCCCGAGCCGCCGACCCGCCAGGTCAGAACAGGGTTGGCGTCACCATAGGCGCGGCTCTTCGCATCGGCCGTGACCGTGATCGCGCGCGGCGTGACGGTGAGATTGGCGCCTGCAAATGAAGACACCGTGTAGTTGGTCGAGGCCGCGAGCGTGCCCTGCGTAATGCCGTAGACGCCGATGTTGCTGGCTGTTGTCGCCGATGTCGCCAGCGCGCCTGACAGTGTATCGCCATTGACCAGGCCGGAGCCGCCGACCTGATAGGTGAGAACAGGATTGGCGTAGCCATAGACGCGGCTCGCGGCGTCGGCCGTGACAGTGATCGAGCGCGGCGTGACGGTCAGCGCACCCGGTGCATCGATAAAGCGATAGGCCTGCCCGGAGACGCTGACGGCGCTGCCGCTCGCCGTGATCGCGTAGCTGCCGACGTTCGATAATGACGTCGCCGCCGTCGACACCGAGAGACCGGTGATGATCCCGGATGTGTCGCCGGCATGCGGGCCGTAGATCGAATAGGTGAACGCCGGGTTGGCCTCACCGTAAACCCGCGACGCGTTGGCCGGATCGACGCGCAGCACGTAATTGACCCCATAGAGCTGCGGATAGTAACCGGCGCTCGGCGCGGACCAGACGGTGGCGAAATCCCAGCCCGCGTAGGTCGACGCATAGTTTGCGGGATTTTGCATCTGGGCGGTGGTGAGACCCGTGATGCCGGTGCTGGCGCCGCTGCCAACGGCATTCGTTCGCCCGGACGTATCGGTGTCCCAGTATGACGACGTGATGGCCCCGGTGCCGGTGGCCGATCCAATCAGGCCGCCGGCTGCTGCGGCGCCAGGCGAGATCGCGCTGACCGCTCCGGCCGCGTAGGTCTGTGCGACCGTGCCCGTGCTGGCGTGGCTGCCAATCAGTCCGCCCGCCATTGCCGTACCGGTCGCGGCGTTGGCCGTGGCGCTAGCAGCACCGGTCGCGTAGGACTGCATAACGGTAGCTGCGCCGATATTCCTGCCGAGCAATCCACCCGACATTGAGACGCCGGCAGCCGAGATGGCGCTGGCCGCACCGGTCGCGTAGGACTGTGTGAGCGTAGCCGTGCTGCCGTTGGTGCCGATCAGTCCGCCCGCAGACGTGGCCGTGGCCGCTGCATACGTGGACGTAACGTTGACGGCCCCGGTCGCATAGGACTTGGTGATGGCTCCGGAGTTGCTGGCGACCAGTCCACCCCCTGTCAATGTGGCGATGGTCGACGACGTGACGTCGACCGCTCCAGTCGCATAAGACCTGTCGACGGAAGCTCCCACGGCGTTGGTGCCGACCAGTCCACCGCCGAACGATTCTGTGGTCACGGCTCCGGTCGCATGAGAATTGACGATGGTTGCGCCACTGTTGTTGTAACCGACCAGGCCGCCTGCGAAGGCTGTGGCAGTCACGGATCCGGTCGCATAGGAATCGACGATGGTTGCGCCGGTGTTGAGACCGACCAGGCCGCCGACTCCCTGGCTGCCGCCGCTCACCGCTCCAGTGGCATAGCTCCTGAGGATGCTTCCGTTGCTCTGAGCGGTGAGGCCACCGGCGCGCGTGGCCCCGGTACCGGCGGTCACGTTGCCGGTCGCGTAGCTGTCCTGGATGGTGCCGATCCCGTTGTTCCAACCGACGAGGCCGCCCATGGACGAACTGGTGGTGGTTGTTCCGGCGACCGTGACGGCCGCCCAGCTACTGGCAACGCTGCCCAGGGATTCTCCTGCCAGTCCGCCGCCATAACTACCGGCCGTGACCGTGCCCGTCGCGGAGGCATTGCTGATAGTCCCCCTCGACAGACCGACCAGGATGCCGACGCGCGCCGCCCCAGCGACAGTTGCGGCCTGCAAGCTGACATTGCTCAGCGCAGCTCCGGCTCCGGCATATCCGAAAAGTCCGACATGGTTAGTGGACGGCCGATTGATCATTAGGTTTGAGATCACATGGCCCTGCCCGTCGAAGCTTCCGGTGAACAGGTAGGAGAAATCACCAATCGGCGAGAAGCCGGCCGACGACCACATCCCGGGATACTTGCCTCCGGCAGCAAGACCGCTCGCAAAATCGATGTTGGATGTGAGCTGATAGCTCGCACCGAGGTCCATCGCCATTAGTTGAAGCTGATGTGCGTTCGCGATATTGGTCGAATATTCCCACTGGCCGAACGGGCGGGTCCGGCCATCGATCGAGAACCAGCCGGTGGCGCTGTTGCCGGCGGTGAAGTCGAAACCGGCATAGGCGCTCTGCTTGTACGCATAGTTTGCAGCGGCCGACTGCGCCGGATCGCTGGTCACTTCAGTCAGGCCGATCGGCGCGGTGCCGTCGCCGATTCCGGCGGCCCGACCTGTGGTGTAGCTGTCCCAATAGGACTGCGTGATCGAGCCGTCATTATAGCCGGCCAGACCGCCGACATTGGACGTGGCGCTCACCGCGCCGGTCGCGTAGGACAGCGTGATGGAGCCGCCATTGTATCCGACCAGCCCGCCCACATCGCTCTGGCCGCTCACAGCCCCGGTCGCATAGGCCTGCGATATGCTGCCGAAACTCAATCCGGCGATTCCGCCGACAAGCCCCCCCGGCGCACTCACGGTGCTGTTCGAATAGACATTCGACAGCGCCCCGTCATTGAAACCAACGATACCGCCAGCACCGAAATCGGTGCCGGTGACCGATCCGGAGGTGTAAACTCCGGAGATGGCACCCATGTTTTCACCGACGATGCCGCCGACCGCCGTGTACCCGGTAATGGAAACGCCCACGAGCCCAACGTTCCTTACCGTTGCGGCGGCGCCGTTGTAACCGAACATTCCGACGAACTCGGACGTTGGCCGATTGACGAAGAGACCTGAGATCACGCGGCCCTGACCGTCGAAGGTTCCGGTGAAGGGGCTGCTGCTGCCGCCGACCGGCAAGAACCCGGCGCCGCCGTTCCAACCGGACGTCGCGGCGGCGTCGATGTCGCGGCCGAGCGCATAGGTGCCCGATAGGTAGTTCTGCATGTTCTGCAGGTCACAGACATTGTTGACCAGCATGTACGTGTCGAGCGTGGCGCCGCCGGTGACGTTGCCGCTGAAGTTCGTCTGCGTACCGGCCGAGTATTTGGCCGGATTGACGGTCGAATTGTCGCCGGTCGGATTGTAGAAGATCGAGACGGTCCCCGCGGTCGATACCTGGCCGCCGCCGAACGTTACGGTACCGGTACCCGTGCCGGCGTTGTCGGCGCGCAGCACGACACCGCCGCCGCCGGTGCTCGCGATGTTGGCGTTGACCGCGATGTGGCGATAGGCGCTGAGCGTCAGCGTCGCATCGCTCGACCAGCTGATGCCGCTTGCCACCGTGATGTCGCCGTTGCCGCCGGTGCCGGTCGCGGTGGTCTGCTGGGTGACGTTGCTGCCGCCGTTGAGCGCGGTCGCGATGGTGCCGGCGAGCGTCGCATTGATCGTCAGATCCACGGGATCGAGCAGCCATGCGCCGCCCCTGCCGGCATTGACGCTGCCGCCGGTGAAATTGAAGATATGCCCCGAGGTCTCGATGAAGCCGCCGCGCAGCCCTTGGGTGCTGATGGCGCCGGCAAACGAGGTCGTGCCATCCGACCACACCACCACATTGCCGCCGGCGCCGGACGTGCCGTCGGCCGTGATCGTCGCGCCCGCCTCGATCGTCGTGTTCTGCGCATTGGCGATGGTCTGCGGCAGAAACTTCAGCGCGGCGTCCGACCCGCCGGCCCGGTCGCCGCCGATCAGCACGGTGCCGCCCGATGTCCCGCTGGCATCGATCGTAGCGCCCGAGGTCAAGGTGACGTCCGTGCCCGTCACCACCACGGTGCCGCCGGCGCCGGCATTGCCCTTTGCCACGATCGCGCTGCCGATCACGACTTTGTCGGCGCTGACGAAGACGTGGCCGCCGGTGAACGGGCCGCGCAGACCGGCGGTTCGCGCCACGTTTGCTTGGACGCGCCGCGCGATGACCTTCTGCGTCACGTTGACCGAACCGCCCTCGGCCGTGAGAAAAATTCGTCCGCCCTTGCTGGCGACGCCCGTGGCCGTAATGGCCCGCCCGGTGTTGCCGGCGAGCGCATAGATGTTGCCGCCATTGGCGCGCAGTTCTATCTCGGCGGCGCGGATCGCACCGCTGTTGCGGATCTCGCCATCCTGCGCCGGACGCCGCACCAGCACCTTGCCATTGCCGAGCGAGCCGTCGCTCAACACCACCTCGCTGCCGGACGCCATCGCGGCGGTGCCGTTGCGCGCCGTCAGCGCGCCGTTGTTACGAACCTGGCGCGCGATCAGGACGACGTCACCCTTCGACGAGCCGATCTTGCCGAGATTTACAACCGAGGCATTGCTGTTGCCGCTGAAAGTCAGCGATCCTCCGGCGCGGAACTCCGCATCCTTGACGTCCAGCGTCGAGGCCACGAAGCTACCGCCGGTATTGATCACGCCGGTCGGTCCCACGACCACTCCCGACGGATTGACGAGGTAGACCGAGCCGGTCGCTGACAGGACGCCGTTGATCGACGACGGCACATTGCCCGTCACGCGGTTGAGCGTCGCGCCGCTGCCGTTATTGAACTGGACCTGATGGCCTTGCCCGATTGAAAAGCTCGACCAGTTGACGATCCCGGTGCGGCTCGATTGGCTGATCGTGAGGCTGGTCGGCGACGTCGAGCTGATCGAAACGTTTCCGCTCGCCACCGTTCCGCCGGTCGGCAGCGATTGCGCCATCGACGGTTGCGCGCAACCCAGGCCCCACACGAGCGCGATCAAGCTGACGGAAGTTCGAAACTCTCGTGTGCACGATTTGAGGGCCGACGAGAGATCCGACGTGGATGAGACGATCAATCGAACCACCATCCGCGACAGGTCGCGGCACTACAAGTTTCCCGCCTCCACAAATTCTTTGCCGGACATGCGACGGTTCTATGCACGCGCGGCAAAGTTCCATGCGACCATCTAAGGATGCATCAACTAATAGTCGCAATTTTTCGGAAAATTGCGAATGATGGCAGGTGACGGCAAACGCCAAGCATCGCGCGCAGTACGCGATAGCGCACGACGCTGGTCGAGACCGCCTATCCGACGTGATCGCTCTTGCGGTATGGCTTGGGAATCCGATGCGGCCTGGACGTCCTCTGCTCGATTTCCCAGAACATCCAGACGAAGGCCGCACCCAGACAAATCACGATAATCAGAAATAGCAACGTCAATGCCGGGGCTGTGAGCATGTTCAACATCCCTGATCAGATGCAAACGGCGCATCAGCAAACGGAATAAAAACCACAGCCTCGGTGATGAAAACACCGAGGTCGCGCTATTCATGCCGCTGTGATCTCGCCCTCGAAGTGCTCGACGCTTTCGGGCGTCGGATCCTCGCAGATCCCGGGTTAAGTCTAGAACGAGTTCTCGGAGTTGACTTTGCCTATTTTGCTCCCGTCATGCGACCGGACGTCCCAGGTCAGCCGCATACCTGAACGGGCCGAATGCGCCAGCCATATGGAGTAAGCACACTCCGGCGAACGATGTAGCAGCCGCTATCGTCGTAATAATAGGAATCGTCATAGCCGTAATCATAGTCGCTGTAATAACCATAGGGTCCGTAGAGCCCGTAGCCCAGGCCAAGGCCGACCGCTACCACCGGAAATCTGCGATGCCGGAATCCGGGATGGAAGCCGCCCCGGAAGCGGTTGACGGCGAAGGTGCCGCCGCGAAATCCGGCTGCTGGCAAAACGGCCGAACGGAAACCGCCGCCGATCGCGGCAGTGCGGAAGCCAGGTCCTCCGATCGCGGCAGTGCGGAAGCCAGCTCCGCCCACTCCAATCCCGCCACCGCGGAAGCCCGCGCCACCTGTTCCGATCGTGCCACCGCGGAAGCCACCGCCACCTATTCCGATCGCGCCGCCGCGGAAGCCGCCGCCACCCATTCCCATGCCGCCGCCGCGGAATCCGCCGCCGGAAAAACCACCGCCGCCGCGGAAACCGCCGCCCCCACCGCCACCAAAACGGGCCGAAGCGGTATCCGGGACCAGCATGGCGGCTGAGGCGGTCACGAAAAAGGCGACCATCATTTTCCGTAACATGACACATCCTCCGTGATCTTGAGTTCGAAGGCTCGACGCTCTCGGCGTCGGATCCTCAGAGATCGTGGAGTAACTCTAGGACGACTTCTCGGAAGCGGCTGGGCAATTTTACTCACTTCTGCGCGACCGGACGTCGTGCGGAATCGGCATCAGCAGCCGCGGCAAATACTCTTGATCTTGCGATCGATCGTCTTGTTCTCTTCGGCGATTTCGGTGTCGACGTCCTTTGCCGATCTTCCCGACCCCGTGGTTACGCCGCTGCCGGTATTGACACCGCCGCCTGACGATTGCGCGGTGCCGGCGGTGTTGGTGCCCGGCGCCGGCGGCGACGCGCGCCTTGACTGGTTCGCCGCGCCACTCGGATCTTCACCGGCATTGTTCAATCCGCCTGGTGCGGCGGGTCCGGGAGGAACGCCGCTGATGCCTTGCGAACCGGCACCGGCAGAGCCTGCGCTCGGCGAGCCGGCGGCGCTACCGCTGCTGCTGCCGGCAGACGATCCGCCCGCAGATCCGCCTGCGCTCTGGGCAAACGAAGCGACCGGGGATATCAGGATTGTGATTGCCGCAACTGCGGCGGCCGCAGATACCAGCTTCATCGGAAATCTCCTTTTCGGAGCAACGACAGCGCCCCGGCCCTTGTTCCTGCCGGAACGATTCCGCCGCCAGATCATTCATTCACATCCGCTCGACGCCCGGAGTGGTTACGCTTGCGCAAATTGATCGCCTTTGACGATGACACGCTCGACAAGCTCACCCAGCTTGCACGCGACCGGATGGCGACGTTTCAGGAGCTGGCCGACGAAGCCTTTGCGGACCTGCTCAAGAAGCACGGCATTCCCATCGACCTCAAGGATGCGCTGCGAAAAAGTGCGGGACTGTCGAAGGGCGCGACGCCGAAGAATGCAAGATCGAAAACCGGAAAGGCGCCATCATGAATTCCGACCCGGACCCTTTCGAGCAGGGCCAGCACGCCGCACGCCAGAACATTCCGGCGGAAGCCAATCCGTATCAGGATGGCAGCGACGAGCATGCGCTCTGGGCCGCCGGCCATGAAAAAATCGCCGGCGCGCGCGAGGCGAACGAGAGCGAAGGCGACTGAGCCGGAAAGCGGCTGCCGCCTTCAGCCGATCTTCTTCAACCCGTTTTTGAATCGCGGCCCGTTGAGCGCGTAGAATTTCGCAGCACTTCCCATCGCCGTTACCTGCTCCGGCGTCAGCGTGCGGACCACGCGCGCGGGCGAGCCGATGATCAGGGAATATTCGGGATATTCCTTGCCTTCGGTGATGACCGATCCCGCGCCGACAATGCTGCCGCGGCGGATCCTGGCGCCGTTCATGACGATCGAGCCCATTCCGACCAGCGCGTCGTCTTCGAGCGTGCAGCCGTGCAGGATGACATTATGACCGACGGTGCAGTTCTTGCCGATCGTCAGGGGGAAGCCGCGGTCGGTGTGGCAGGTGGAATTGTCCTGCACGTTGGAGCCTTCGCCGATCTCGATCCACTCATTGTCGCCGCGCAGCACCGCGCCGAACCACACGCTGGCCGAATTCAGAAGGCGCACCTTGCCGATCACGACCGCGGTATCTGCGATGAAATAGCTTCCGTCTCCGGGGAGTTCAGGCCCCTGTCCGTCGAGTTCGTAGATCGCCATAGCAGAAAGGTCTCCGTTAGAGCGTTTTCGAGCGAAGTGGCTCCCGGTTCGCGTGAAGAAAACGCGTCAAAACAAAAGGCTAGAGCTCCGTTCTGATTCAATCAGAACGGAAATGGCTCTAGCGGAGACCTTTGCACAGCCGCTGGCGCGGGATCAAGCGAGCAGGCCGCAAGCCTCAGGCCAGCACGCCGGTGGCACGCAGCGTCATCAGGAAAAACGTGCCGGACATCAAGCTCCAGAAGCCTGAAAGCACGGTCGCCATCATCACGAATTCGAAGCGGCGGCGCTCGATCTTTGCGCCGCGCAACGTGTTGCGCATGATGATGAAGGGTGCGGCGAAAACCAGAAACGGCACGGCCGCAAACGTCTTCGGCGCCACGCCTTCGCCAAGCAGCCCGAACCCGGCCGGCCGCGCCGCCATCGCCTGATAGCCGCTGGCGAGCGCGCCTGCGAACGCAAAGCCGATGCACAGGGAGAACAGGGAATTCAACGCATCGGGCGACATGGCAACTTCCCCTACTCGAAAAACCGCGCCCTGCTTTCGCAAAATTGGGCGGCGGCCGCCACAGCATCCTTAAGGAAGGGTTAACAACGGGCCGCAGGGACCTCGTTTGCGCATGGCTGTCGGGGCCGGACTCCCCGCGAAATCATGAGGAAATCACGCGCCCCATGGCATATTCGCCGGATGATTCGCCTGGCTCCTTCCTCGACCGATCCTTCGTTCATGACCCTGCTTTCGACGGCCCAGCACCTCGCCCGCGACACCCGCAGGGACCCGCGCTCGCACATGGTCCTGATCATGGTCGCGGTAATCATCACCGCGGGCGCCGTTGCGCTGGTCGCCTATTTGCTGTGGCCGACCTGGGTGGCGCGGCCTGCCAGCGCTCCGGAACGGTTGCCGGTCAGCGTCGGCGCCACGCTCTTCAACGTGCCGACGGCGGCGATCCGCCGGAAGATCCAGCGCCACTCCGGGCCGCAGGAGCGGGTCGATCTGAGCTTCGTCTTCCCGTCGCTGGAACCGCCGGATGCGCCGAAGCACGTCAGCGCCGATACGATCGAGGAGAAGGTGCAGCCGATCGACCGGGTCTTCGTATCGATATCAGCCCATCACGACTCGCTGGCGCCCGACATGCGGGTGCGCACCATCTATCCGCGCTATCTCGAACCGGCCTCAACGTTGGTGGAAGACGGATTGACGATGCGCACGTTTCGCGACGGCTCGCCCTACGCCAATGAGGACCTGTTCTCCGCCGCGACGCCGGGCCTCAATGCGCGCTGCTCGCGCGACGGTCAGACGCCCGGCATGTGCCTGAGCGAGCGCCGCGTCGACGGCGCCGACCTGACGTTCCGCTTTCCGCGGAGCTGGCTGGCGCAATGGCGTGACGTTGCGAATGCGATGGACCGCCTGACCGCGCAGATGCGCGGGCCGAAGGGTTAGGCCCGGCCCCGTAGGGTGGGCAAAGGCGCGAAAGCGCCGTGCCCACCATCTATCACCGATCGCGCTTCGAAATGGTGGGCACGCTTCGCTTTGCCCACCCTACAGCACTGCGGTTACGGCGTTGTGGCGCGAATGCGCGCCTCACCCGACGTCGGCCAGATCTTCCTCGAGGATCGCCATCTGAAACTGGAACGAGCGATCGTCGTCCTCGTCATCGACGAACAGCACGCCGATGAACTCCTCGCCGATATAGACCTCGGCGGAGTCGTCCTTTTTCGGCCGCGGCACGACGCGGATCTTGGGATTGCCGAATACGCGCTTGAGATAGGCGTCGAGCTTCCTGACTTCCTGAACGTCCACGGCGGTCTCCAATCGGATTCTTTGAATTTCCGGGAGGTTTTTAGGACGAGACGGCGCAGACTACCAGCCGTAACTTCACAAATACGGCTGCCAGAAAGTGTGGAAAATCAAAGGCCGATCGCGCCGAGCATCTGATCCATGGTGCGCGACGGCTCCGCACAGCCGGCCTCGCCGACGATCTTTGCGGGGACGCCGGCCACCGTGACGTTGTGAGGCACCGGCTTGACCACCACCGAGCCCGCGGCGATGCGCGCGCAATGGCCGATCTCGATATTGCCGAGAATCTTTGCGCCCGCCCCGATCAGCACGCCGCGCCTGATCTTCGGATGACGGTCCTCGTTCTCCTTGCCGGTGCCGCCCAGCGTGACGCCGTGCAGGATCGAAACGTCGTCGTCGATCACGGCGGTCTCGCCGCAGACGAAGCCGGTCGCGTGATCGAGGAAAATGCCGCGGCCGATTTTGGCAGCGGGATTGATGTCGGTCTGAAACACCGCCGACGACCGGCTCTGCAGATAGTAGGCGAAATCCTTGCGGCCCTTTTGATAGAGCCAGTGCGCCAGGCGATGGGTCTGCAGCGCGTGAAAACCCTTGAAGTAGAGTAACGGATCGATGAAGCGCGAGGTTGCGGGATCGCGGTCGTAGACCGCGACCAGGTCGGCGCGGAACGCGTTGCCGAGATCGGGTTCGTCGCGCAGCGCCTCGTCATAGGTCTGGCGGATCAAGTCGCCCGACAGCGCCGAATGATCGAGCCGCTCGGCGAGACGATGCACCACCGCATCTTCGAGGCGTTCGTGATGCAGCACCGTCGAATAGATGAAGGAAGCGAGTTCGGGCTCGCGGCGGACGATGTCCTCCGCCTCGCCCCGGACGCGGTCCCAGATCGGATCGAGTGCGGCGAGCTTCGAACCTTGCGGATTGACCTGATGCACTGCCATGATTGCTCTCGCAAATTCACTGGTTTCGTTGATATTATAGCACGGCGGGCGGACGGCTGTCCCCGGCAGGCTTCGGCAAAAGTAAGCCCCCGCCGAATGCCCCCTGGGGTCAGTTCAAGGTGGTCAGCGATTTCGGGAAATCAAGCCGGCCGGCGTCCGACTATTGGTGAATTTCGGCGGACCCACCATTCGACGGGTGCTGCCCTGATGGGGGAAAGCCACACCAGCACGCAGGTATTGCGGGCGCGCACCGCTGCGGACTCGCGGTCGGCCTGGATCGCCGCCATCGCCATCCCATTGATGTTGCTGGCCCCCGCCCTGTGGAATGGCTATCCCCTGCTCCAATGGGATACCGGCGGCTACCTGGCAAGGTGGTATGAAGGCTATTTGGTGCCGAGCCGCTCCACCACGTTCGGCCTCTATCTTCATTTCGGCGAGGATTCGAGCTTCTGGATCAACCTCGGGGTCAACGCGCTGGCGACGTTGTGGATCCTGCAGTTGACGCTGCGCGTGCTAGGCCAGTCCCAGCCGTCGCGGCTCCTGGCCATGAGCCTCGTGCTGGTTCTGACCACCTCGCTGCCGTGGCTCGCCAGCACGCTGCTGACCGACATTTTCGCCGGCCTGTCCATGCTGGCACTCTTCATCTTGGCAGCGCATGCCGAGCGGACATCGATCCCGGAAAAATGCCTGCTGTTCGGTCTCACCGCTTTCGCCGCCGCAACGCACAGCGCAACGCTCGCCGTGCTGCTCGGACTGTGCTGTATCGGCTGGATCGCGCGTCCCTTTCTGCGCGGGCGGATTTCCGTTTCCGGACTGACGCAGGGCAGCCTCACCATCGTCGCCGGGGCTGCGTTATTGCTGTCGACCAATTTCGCATTGTCCGGAAAACTGGCGTGGACGCCCGGCGGTTTTGGCGTAGCCTTCGGACGGATGCTGCAGGATGGCATCGTCGCGCAGTATTTGCGCGATCATTGTCCGAAGCAGAGCTTCAAGCTCTGCCCCTATCGCGATCAGCTTCCCGCCACCGCCGACCAGTTCCTGTGGGGCAACAGCATGTTCAACACGCTCGGCCGCTTTCGAGGGTTGAACGACGAGATGGGCTTTATCGTGCTGCATTCGCTGGCCGAATATCCGGCCTGGCAGGCCAAGGCGGCACTGACGGGAACTGCGCAGCAACTGGTGCAGGTCGCCACCGGTGAAGGCATCGGGGTCTGGCTCGGCCATACCTACGGCATCGTCGAGCGCTTTCTTCCCGCACAAATGAAGCCGATGCGCGCGGCGCAGCAGCAGCGCTGGCATTTCGATTTCACCGCAATCAACCGGATTCACGTTCCCGTCGCGCTGGCGTCGATGCTGCTGGCCGCGATCCTGTTCGGCCATGGCGTGCTGCGCCGGCCGTTCGACGATCTCACTTTGCTCGCCGGCACGGTCACGTCAGCCCTGCTCGGCAACGCGTTCATCTGCGCCGTGATATCAGGCCCGCATGATCGCTATGGCGCACGCATGGCGTGGCTTGCGACCACGGTGGTGCTGATCGCGGCTATCAGGCATTTCACCGGTGACGCGCGCGAGCGCTCATTGCTGCCGCGACAGGAAGTCGGTGACGCCGACCTTGTAGACCTTGTCGCCGACGGCGCGCATATGATCGCGGTTCGGAATGTCGAGCACCTCGGCACCCGGAATGATTTTCCCGAGCGCCGCGGCTGAGCCCGCGATCTCGTCTTTGGTGCCGACCGCGATCAGGACCGGCACGCCGATCCCGGCGGCCTCCTCCGATGTCATCAGCCGCCGCGAACCGCGCAGGCAGGCGGCAAGCGCGCGGCGGTCGGAGCGGGTCTGGTCGGCGAAGGCGCGGAACGTCCGACCGACCGGATCGGTGACATCCTCCAGCGACGGCGCCTCCAGCGCTGTGGCCACGTTCTCGCCGGGGCCGCCGCCCTCGATCAGCCCGATCCCGATGCCGCCGAGGATCGCCGAGCGCAGCCGCTGCGGCTGCTCGCGTGCCAGGATCGCCGTCATTCGCGATCCCAGCGAATAGCCCATGATGTCGGCGCGTTCGATTCCCAGATGATCCAGCAGCGCAATGACGTCGCTTGCCATGATCGCAATTTCGTAATCAGCGGAATCGTAGAGCTTTTCGGACTCGCCGTGGCCGCGATTATCGAGGGCGATCACGCGGCGGCCATCTTTCCTCAGATCGGAAACCCAGGTCGGATAGACCCAGTTGACATTCTTGCTGGAGGCAAAGCCGTGCACGAGAACGATCGGATCACCCTCGCCTTCGTCGAGATAGGCAATTTCGACAGCGCCGTTGTGAAAACTCGGCATCATCAGTTCCATGTTTTGGGGATCGGAATGGGCAAGCTTGCAATAACCGCAAGTCTAGCCTTGCGCGACAGCGCCCGCCAGAGCCGGGCCGGACGGCAAGCCTGCCGCCGCCTGCTTTCGTAACCGCCGCGCCTTGCTGCGACGCAGCCATGCTTCAGTGGCCCGCTCGGTGGTCGCCTTGATCGACGACAGAAAACCGAACAGCGCCAACAGCGCACCGAACACCCACATCGTCAGATTAAAGGCGCCGGTTGCCAGCAGCAGCGCGCCGCGGCCGAGCACTTTCAGAATCGCGCGGGTCTGACCGCCCTTGGATTCGGCAAGCCGTGCGGCGCGCGCGACGTCCTTCGGCCCTTGCGCGATGCG
The DNA here is from genome assembly GCF_023101085.1 of Bradyrhizobium sp. 170. NCBI lineage: Bacteria > Pseudomonadati > Pseudomonadota > Alphaproteobacteria > Hyphomicrobiales > Nitrobacteraceae > Bradyrhizobium > Bradyrhizobium sp. 170. The sequence goes on from NZ_CP064703.1 coordinate 6,303,763, forward strand.
CAGCGTATCGAGCGCCCCGCGCGTGCCGGCCTTTTCGCCGACGCGTCCGACGTCTTTCGCCAGCCGCACCAGCGCGCCGGCCTTCTCGGCGCGGAACGCCGCCTTGATCGCGCTGATGGTCTCGCCGGGCCGCAACACCGAACCCTTCGCGACCGCCTGCTGCAGGACGGGCGTATCGACGACCTCGCGCGCCGAGCGGCCGGCCCATTGCGTCAGCCCCTCGCCCAGCCGCCCGACCTTGCGGGCATCCTTGACCATGGAAAGACCGGCGCGCACCGGCCCCATGCCTCCAACGGATACATAGGTCGCGGCGGTCACCGCGAGGCCCACCGTCGCAAGACCCAGCACCAGCCGGTCAACCTCCTCGCCCGTCGCCAGGTGCTTGCCCTCGCGCACCACGTCCCTGATGTCGCCGAACACGAACAGATCGCCCGCGACCGTGCCCGACAGGCTCGCAACGTCGTCGGCGTTGCCGGTCACCAGACCCGTGGCAAAGCGCTTGGCAAAATGCGACGCCGAACCCGCGTCAGTAACGGCATCGCTGACGCGCTTCGACAGTTCGTCGCTGACGGCAATGCCCTTGTCACGGGCGAGTTCGACGAAGCTGTTGGCGAGATCGGAATCGTCAGCTGCGAGCGCGGCCTCGATATGGTCGGCGACCAGCGCCTGATTGCTCCTCAGGGCAGAATTGATGTGGATATCGGACAGCGCCGCAGGGTCGTCCTGTGCCGCCAGAATGGCTGTGGCCTCGCGGGCGTGCGGCCACAGCGCCGCGCACACCGCCACGCTGAGCGCCATGCACCCTAAAGCCCCTGCCAGCGCCGAACCGAGCCGCAACCGCCTCATCCCAAAAAGCCCAATGTTTTCGTCTTTCTCAAGATGGTATGCCGTTTTTAAGACACAACTGCCCCGACGAAAGAAGGGCTTTTCTCCCACGACAAGATTGTGTCGAATTTGCATGAGCAAATGTGCGGCGGGGACCTCCCGAATCGGCTCTAGGAATCATCGGCACCCGCCATTATGGATGGTGCGCGGCATTTCGGAATTGCCGCGTCGCGTTGATTGCGTGCGCCCGTCGTTGCTATCCAAGGTGAAACTGATGTCCGACCATGTCGTTCCGCATTTCCATAACGACGCCGGAGTCTCGGTGATCGAGATCGGCTCGCAGGAATTCATGTGCGTGGGCGCCAATCCGCCGTTCGACCATCCGCACGTGTTTCTCGACCTCGGCAACGACAACGAGATCATATGCCCCTATTGCTCCACGCTGTACCGCTTTGCCGCCGACCTGGCCGCAGGTGAGGCCCGCCCGCCGGAATGCGTCCTGAAGGACAAGGTCGCCTGACCTTTCGGTGGCTGCCGCGCGCACCATCATCGTTGCTGGTGCCGGGATCGGGGGACTGACGGCTGCGCTTTCGCTCGCAGCCAAAGGCTTTCGCGTCATCGTTCTGGAGAAGGCCGAACGGCTGGAGGAAGCCGGCGCCGGCCTGCAGCTTTCGCCCAACGCCAGCCGAATCCTGGTCGACCTCGGCCTGCGGCCGCGGCTTGTGTCGCGCGCCGTGACGCCCGAGGCCGTCGCCATCATGAGCGCCCGAGCGGGCGGCGAGATCGCCCGCCTGCCGCTCGGCGAAGCCGCCAGCCTTCGCGCCGGCGCGCCCTACTGGGTGATGCACCGCGCCGATCTGCAAGGCGCCCTGCAAGCCCAGGTCAATGACCATCCGGACATTGATCTCAGGCTCGGCTGCCAGTTCGAGGACGTGACCTCGCACGCCAAGGGGCTGACCGTGGTCCAGCGCCGTGGCAACGCGCGACAACAGGAGCTGGCGGTGGCGCTGATCGGCGCCGACGGCATCTGGTCCACGGTGCGGAACCATTTGTTCCCGGAGGTGCAACCGCAATTTTCCGGCCTGATCGCCTGGCGCGGAACCCTCGATGCGACGACGCTGCCGCGCGAACATACTGCACCGCGGGTCCAGCTCTGGATGGGGCCGGACGCGCATCTGGTCGCCTACCCGATCTCGGCGGCGCGGCAGATCAACGTGGTCGCGATCGTGCCGGGAACCTGGAACAGGCCGGGCTGGAGCGCACCGGGCGACGCCAATGAACTGAAGAACGCGTTCGCCTCGCAGCGCTGGCCCGCGACCGCGCGGATGCTGATAGGCGCCGTCGACGAATGGCGGCGGTGGGCGCTGTTCACCCTGCCCGATCTCGGCGAATGGACGGACGGCGCGATCGCGCTGCTCGGTGACGCCGCGCATGCGATGCTGCCGTTTGCCGCGCAGGGCGCGGGAATGGCGATCGAGGACGCCGCCATGCTCGCCAAATGCTTGAGCGAAAGCCCGGGCGACAATATCGCGGGCATTCCGGCGGCGCTGAAGCGCTACGGCCGGCAGCGGCGCGGCCGCGTGCTGCGGGTGCAGCGCGCCGCGCGGCAACAGGGGCGGATCTATCATCTCACCGGACCGCTGGCGCTGGCGCGCGACCTCGCCATCAAGGCGATGGGCCCGCAGCGCATGCTGGCGCGGCAGGACTGGATTTATGATTGGCGGGTGTGAGCTGGGAATTCTGTAGCCCGGATGAGCGAAGAGACATCCGGGACCACAGCACCACTGCCCCGGATATCGCTTCGCTCATCCGGGCTACGGTCCCTTAATTCGCCGCGCTGCTGGCCTTCGAACGGCCGCTCTTGGCGGCGGGAGCCGGCGCGAACGATGGCGGGACCGGCGCAGGCCTGGCTTCCGGTTTCGATTCCTGGCACCTGTTTTTCTGCCAGGCTTCATCGGCCAGCTTCGACTGTCCGCGCAACGCAATGTAGTCATTGCGATAGGCCATCTCCGCCACCACGGGACCGGCAACGCCGGTTTCAGCCTTCGTCATCAGCCCCTGCAATTCCGCGGTGCGCGCCGCGAGGCTCTTGCGCTCCGGTTCGAGCTGCTTGCAATCATAGAGATCGTACTTGGCGGGGTCGGCAAAGGCCGGGGAAATGGTGTCGCTGATCCCGGCGCAGCTGGACAGGCCGGCCCCGAGCGCAACCAGCGCCAGCGCGGCAAGGCTCTGCGAGAATAACCGGCGATAGGACAGCGAGTTGGACATCGGACCTTCGTTAAGTGGATTATGTTGAGATTGCCTAAAGCTCGCCGCAGGTAAACACCCCAAGTGTCCGCATTGAGGCTTTGCTTTGGCGGGCGCGCTCACTTAAAGGTGGGGAGCGTTCTGGCCAGAGATTATCCCAATTCCACTTCTCCGGTAAACGCGCTAAGTATCTGATCTTCTGAGACTAAGCGGACGTGGCGGAATTGGTAGACGCAAGGGACTTAAAATCCCTCGATGGCAACGTCGTGTGGGTTCGAGTCCCACCGCCCGCACCACGCTTCGCCCTGGCGGGCTACGCGTGGCGCAGCCACGCGAAGACCGCCAGGTCTGAGCGTGTCCGGCATAGCCTGAGCGAAGCGAAGGCGACGACGGACTGGTGAGGCTGGGGAATCACATTGCCGCAAACCCATCTTTTCGAAATGCGCCGGCTGGAGATGCTGAGCAACACCATCTTTGGCGTTGCCATGACGCTGCTCGCCTATGATTTGCCGAAGGCCAGCAGTTTCACGCAAGCGCCGACATGGATGGGTCTGGTTCACGTCTACGCGCAACCCGTCATTGCGCTGACGATCAGCTTCATCGTCGCCGGCCTGTTCTGGTTCAGCCACCACCGGCGGCTTGCGGTGGCGCCGGAGGGCGGCCGCGGCGTAGTGTTTCTCAATCTGTTTTTTCTGCTCGCGATCATCATCCTGCCGGTGACAAATGGTCTCTACGGCGTCTATCGGCTCGATGGCGTTATCGCGGTGCTCTATGGATTCCACCTGATCGTGATCGCCGCGCTGAACGCGCTGTTGTGGATCCTTGCGCTGCGGGGCCAGAGCAATCCGCAGTTGCTGGCGACTGCGCTGTTTCCGCTGTTCGTGTTCGTGCTTGGCACGGCCATGGCTTTCGTCGCACCGAAAGTCGCGCAGTTCACTTGGTGCCTGGCGTTCGGCGCGCCGCTTGCGGGCTGGCTCGCCGCGCGCCGCGCTACCTAGCGCGCCACCTTCGCCTCGCTCACCGTGAGCAACCGGCTGGCCTCCTCCGCAATCATCCGCTCCATCTTTTCCTGAAACTCCTTGCGCGGCAGGCCCGGCGGGATCGGCGGAAGAAAAGAGAGGGTGATGGTGCCTGAATGCATCATCAGGGTCTTCTTGCCCCAGAACAGGCCGGAATTGCACGCCGCCGGCACCACAGGGACGTCGAGGTTGGTGTAGAGCGCGGAGATACCGGCCGACTGGAACGTCATGGGCTGGTCGATCGCTTGCCGCGTGCCTTGCGGAAACAGCAGCGCCTTGCGCCCCTCGCCGACCGCGCGTCTCGCCTCATCGACCATCTGACGCAGCGCTTGGCGGCCCGCCGACCGATCAACCAGGATCATCGGGTATCGCTCCAGAAACCAGCCGACGAGCGGCAGCTTCCTCAACTCCTTCTTGGCGACGATGCTGGCATCGGGGAAGATCACGCAGAGCGCCGCGGTCTCCCACAGAGATTGATGATTGCAGGCGATGATGCAGGGTCCATCGGGAACGTGCTCCCGCCCCTCGACGCGATAATCCAGCCCCACCACGTACTTCATCAGGAACAGGATGCCGTTCGCCCACACCTGGGAGACCGCGCGCACGGTCGCGCTGCTCGCATTGAACAGCGCCATGAACGGCACCGATAGCGAAACGACGACCGTCAGGATCACCACGGCGGCATCGAATAATATAGACCTCAGATAATGCAAACGTCCGTCCCCTCGGGCCTCTATGCCGCTTCCAATACAGCACTTTTCCCGGGTTGCACAATTCCGGCCACCCCACTGAAATATGTCTCACCACGGATCGGCCCGATTGCCCATCCAGGATCGCCTCATGCCGGCATCAGAACAAATCGCCATCGCGCCGCATCTCGTCTTCGATGCCATCACCGCCGGCACGCCAGGGGCGCCGCTGGTGCTGCTGCTGCACGGCTTTGCGGAATCGATGCATTGCTGGCGCGCCCAGGTCACGGCGCTCGGCGACATGGGCTATCGCGCCATTGCGCCGAGCCAGCGCGGCTATTCACCGGGCGCCCGGCCGGATCCGCGCGAGTTTTCGCACTATTTGATCGACCGCCTGATGGACGACGCTATGGCGATCGTGGCGGTCGCGGGCTATGGCGAGGCCCGCTTCCATCTCGTGGGCCACGACTGGGGCGGCAGCATCGCCTGGGGCATCGCCGACCGCCACCACGCGCGGCTGGCCTCGCTTAGCATTCTCTCGCGGCCGCATCCGAACGCATTCAATCGCGCGCTGACGGCTGACAGCGAGCAGGCCCAGCGCTCAAAGCACCACAAGGCGTTTCTGGAACCGGATGCCGCCGATGTCGTGCTGGCCGACGACGCCAAATGGCTGCGCGATCGTCTGACCGCCAATGGCGTCCCTGCCGACGCGATCGAGATGCATCTCGCCGTGCTCGGCAACAAGGATGCGATGGAAGCGGCGCTCGCGTGGTATCGCGCCCGCGGCGCGATCCGCGGGCCGCTCGGCCCGATCCGCGTGCCGACGCTTTATATCTGGGGCGACGCCGACGACACCGTCGGCCGCAACGCCGCCGAAGGCACGGTCGATTTCGTCGCCGCCCCCTATCGTTTCGAGGTGCTTCCGGGCGTCGGGCATTTTGCGGCGGATCAGGCGCCGGAACGTGTGAGCCAACTGCTGCTGGAACATCTTGCCGCGCATCCGGGATGAGGAACGCAACGCCCGCAAAAATGTTGTCATGCACAAAAAGGAGTATGACGACATGGCCAGCGAACAACCCGCGGACAAGCCCGCCGCAACCGGGCGCAAACCGCCCCCGGATCGGCGGCCCTCCCAGCCGCAACAACCGCAAATCCCCTCGCCGCTGGCGAACGATGGTCCGGAACTGGTGCGGGATAGCCACTGCTGATGTCCACGTTATCACCAGCGTAAGCCACGACTTGTCCGCCCCGCAGCCCAACCTGCGGCGGACAACGTCGCTTCGTTCGCATTGACGAGAGAGTGGGTTTGAGAAACCCATCACGCGCTGGCAGCGAATTCCTGATGCCTGCCGGGCGCGGCGTCGAACAATGCCTTGGTGTATTCGTGCTGGGGCGCGGCAAAAACGTCCGCCGTGGCGCCCTGCTCGACAATCACCCCGCGCTGCATGACCGCGATCCGGTCGCACACTTGCGCGGCCACCCTCAAATCGTGGGTGATGAACAGCACCGCCAGATTGAACTTGCGGCGCACCTCGTCCAACAGCTTCAGTACCTGATCCTGCACGGAGACGTCGAGCGCCGATACCGGCTCGTCGCCGATCAGCAATTCAGGCTCCATCGCCAGCGCCCGCGCAATACAGATCCGCTGGCGTTGGCCGCCGGAGAATTGATGCGGGAAACGATCGATCGCGGCCGGCGGCAGATGCACCACGGCCATCAGGTCGCGCGCACGCTGCAATGCCTCCTTGCGGCTGAGGCCAAAGTTCATCGGTCCCTCGATGATCGCCTCGCCGACCGTGCGACGCGGATTGAGCGATCGATACGGGTCCTGGAAGATGAACTGAACACGCCGGCGCATCGGGCGGAATTTTGCTTCCCGCATCGCCGCGATATCGACGCCGTCGATCTTGATGCCGCCGGCTGACGTATCGACCAGCCGCGCGACGCAGCGCGCCACCGTCGACTTGCCGGACCCGGACTCGCCGACGATGCCCAGCGTTTCGCCGCGCCGGATCGTCAGCGAGACGTCCTTGACCGCGGCGACCACGCGCGCCTTCGGCTGGAACAGCGAGCGCTTGCCATAGGTCTTGAAAAGATTCTCGGTCTCCAGAACCACCGGTCCGATCACCGGCGACCGCTTCGGCGGCGTCATGCTCGGCACCGAGGCCAGCAGCATTCGCGTATAGTCCTCGCGCGGGTTCCGCAGCAACTCCTCGCAGGGGCCCTGCTCCACGATCCGGCCCATCTGCATCACCACGACGCGGTCGGCGATCTCGGAGACGACGCCGAAATCATGGGTGATGAACAGAACGCCGGTTTTCTTGCGGCCCTGCATTTCCCGCACCAGCTTGAGGATCTGCGCCTGCGTGGTGACGTCGAGCGCGGTGGTCGGCTCGTCGGCAATCAGCAGGGCCGGGTCGAGCACCAGCGCCGCCGCGATCATGATCCGCTGGCGCTGGCCGCCGGAGAGTTGGTGCGGATAGGCGTCGATCATCTGTTCTGGATCGGGCAGATGTACCGCGCGCATGATCTCAAGCACGCGCGCGCGCTGCTCCTTCTGGTCGAGGCTGGTGTGGATCTCCAGCACTTCGCGGATCTGGTCGCCGACCCGCTCGACCGGATTGAGCGCGGTCATCGGTTCCTGGAATACCATGGCCATGCGGGTGCCGCGGATCGCGCGCAACTCGGCGTCGGACTTGGTGAGCAGTTGATCGCCCTGCAGCCGGATCGAGCCGTTCTCGACCTGCATCGCCCCCTTCGGCAGCAGGCCCATGACGGCCTGCGCCGTCACCGATTTGCCGGAACCGGATTCGCCCACGACGCAGACGATCTCGTCGGCACCGACGGTCAGGTTGATGCCCTGCACCGCATGCGTCCTGTCGCCTCCGTTGATGGCGACTGAAAGGTTCGAGACTTCGAGAACAGTGCTGCTCACATCACACCCGCTTCGCCATCTTCGGATCGAGCGTATCGCGCAAGCCGTCGCCGAGAACGTTGACGGCCAGGATCGTGAGCGCAAGGCACACGCCGGGATAGATGATGTTGTGCGGATACAGGCTGAAGACCTGCCGGCCCTCGGCCATGATGTTGCCCCAGGTCGGCACCTCCGGCGGCACGCCGATGCCGAGGAACGACAGGATCGCCTCGATGAGGATGGCGGACGCGCAGATGAAGGTGCCCTGCACGATCATGGGCGCGATCGTGTTGGGCAACACATGCCGCCACAGCAGTTTCGGGGTCGAAGTGCCGAGCGTCACCGCCGCCTCGACATAGGGTTCCTCGCGCACGCTGAGCACGATGGAGCGCACGAGCCGGACCACGCCTGGAATCTGCGGAACCGTGATGGCGATGATCACCGTCCACACGCTGGAGCGGAACAGCGACACCATGGCGATCGCCAGCAGGATGGCCGGGATCGCCATCAGCCCGTCCATGATCCGCATGATGATGGCGTCGAGAAAGCGGAAGAAGCCGGCGAGCAGACCGATGAACAGGCCGCAGGCGACGCTGATCAGTGCTACCGTGATGCCGACAAAGAGCGAGACGCGCGCGCCATAGACCACGCGGCTGTAGACGTCACGTCCCAGGCTGTCCGTGCCGAACTTGGCGATCATCTTGATGCGTTCGCCGGTGTCCGTCCGCATTGTGATTTCCGCGCCGGGGATCTTGTTTCGTGCGATCGGGCTGATCGCCGTCGGATCGATGGTTCCGAGCCAGGACGCGAATAGCCCCATCAGCAATACGATCGTAATGACGGCGGCGCCAAAAACCACGCTGGGGTTGCGCAGCAATTTGCGATACGCGGCGGGCTTGGTTGGGCTCGCCGGCAGCACGGGTTCGAGGATCGTCGTGTCCACCATCAGTAGCGAATCCTGGGATCGAGCACGGTATAGATCATGTCAACCGCCAGGTTGATCATGACGTAGACGAATGAAAACAGCAGGATCACGGCCTGGATCGTCGGATAATCGCGCGCCAGCACCGCGTCCACCGTGAGCCTGCCAAGGCCGGGGATCGTGAACACGCTTTCGGTCACGACGACGCCGCCGATCAGGAGCGCCACGCCGAGGCCGATCACCGTGACGATCGGCACCGCCGCATTGCGCAGCGCATGGCGGAACAGCACCTTTCGCTCGGACTGTCCCTTGGCGCGCGCGGTGCGGATGTAATCTTCCGAGAGCACCTCGAGCACGCTGGTGCGGGTCATGCGCGCAATCAGCGCGATATAAATCACCGACAGGGTTACGGACGGCAGGATCAGCCGCTGCACCCAGCCGCCAACCCCCTCCGAGATTCGCTGATAGCCCTGCACCGGCAGCCAGTTCAAATAGACCGCGAACAGGTAGATCAGGAGGTAGCCGATCACGAACACGGGCACGGAAAAGCCAAGCACCGAAAAGCCCATCACGATGCGGTCAATCCACGAACCGTGCCGGTGCGCCGCCAGCACGCCGAGCGGAACAGCGACAAACACCGCAATCAGAATCGTGAACAAGGCGAGCGACAGGGTCGGCTCGATCCGCTCGCCGATCAGCGAGGCCACCGTCTTCTTGAAGAAGAAGCTTTCGCCGAAATTACCGGTCAGCACCCTGCCCGACCAGATCACGAATTGCTCGATCATCGGCCGGTCGAGGCCGAGTTGGCTGCGGATCTGCACCACCTGCTCGGTGGTGGCATTGTCGCCGGCGATGACTGCCGCCGGGTCGGACGGGGTCAGCCGCAGCATCAGGAAGATGAAGACCGCGACCACCAGCATCACGGGGACCGTGCCGAGCAATCGCCGGAAGAAATAGCCATACATAGATCGATCCCCGAAACGAAACGGGCGGCGGGAAGCCGCCCGCTTCCTTCACATCACTTCGTTACTTCGATGTTCCAATGCACCGGCACGGGCGCCATCAGCAAGCCCTTGACGTTCTTGCGGATGGCGATCGGCTGCACGTACTCGCCCACCGGAATCTCGGCCGTGATCTCGATGTTGCGCTTCTGGACCGCTTCCGCGATGTCCTTCTGCTTTGCCAGATCCGTCGTGCGCGCGAAGTCGTCGCGCAGCTTCTCCATCGTCTCGTCACACGGCCAGCCGAACGACGCCTTGTCACAGGCTGCGTTCACGTAGGCGGTGGACACCGGGTTCATCACGTCTGCGACGACCCAGGCGGTGAGAAAGGCATTCCAGCCGCCGGCGCTCGGCGGATCCTTTTTGGCGCGGCGCGCAACCAAGGTCTGCCAGTCCATCGACTGCATGTCGACCTTGAAGCCGGCCTTCTCCATCAAAGACTTCGCCACCGGCGCCAGGTTGGTCAGGGCCTTCAGGTCCGTCGAATGCATTAACAACACCGGCGTGCCGTCGTAACCCGCTTCCTTAAGGAGTTCCTGCGCCTTCTTCACGTTCGAGGTGAGAATTCCGTCTGTTCCCTTGGTCGTGCCAAACGGTGTGTCGCAAATAAACAACGCCTTGCACGCCTTGATGTAATTCTCGTCGCCGATGGTCGCCATCAGGAAGTCTTCCTGGTTGAAGGCGTACCAGAGCGCCTGGCGGATTTTCGGATTGTCGAACGGCTTGTGCAGGTGGTTGGGGCGGAAGACGTACTGCGCCTTGATTTGCGGTACCTGGACGATCGCGATGTTGGGATCTTTCTTCAAAGTCCCCAGGAGATCGTGACTGGGCTGCTCGATGTAATCGATCTCGCCCTTGCTCAGCGCGTTGATCGCCTGCTGCGCGTCGGAAATGGCGCGCCACTCGACGCGATCCACCTTGGCGAGCTTGCCGCCGGCAAGACCCGAGGCCGGCTCGGCGCGCGGCTTGTACTTGTCGAACTTGACGTAGACGGTCTTGTCGCCGGGCTTCCATTCATCCCTGACGAAGACGAAGGGGCCGGAGCCGGTGAAATCCTCGATCTGCTTGTTGGGATCCGTCTCGGCGACGCGCTTGGGCATCATGAACGGCACGTTGGACGACGGTTTTGACAGGCCAAGCAACACGAGGCCGGTCGGTTCCTTGAGCTTGATGGTGAAAGTTTTGGCATCGACCGCGTCGATGGAGTCGACGAAGGTCATCATCTTCTGACCGAGCGAGTCCTTGACCGCCCAGCGCTTGATCGAGGCGATGCAGTCTTCCGACGTCACCGGCTTGCCGTCATGCCACAGCAAGCCGTCGCGCAGCGTAAAGGTGTAGCCCTTGCCATCAGCCGCGGCTTCGTACTTCTCCACCATCTGCGGCTTGATCTCGCCCTTTTCATCCTGTGCGAGCAGCGTGTCGTAGATCATGTAACCGTGGTTGCGGACGATGTAGGCCGTGGTCCAGATCGGATCCAGGATCTTCAGATCCGAATGCATGACGGCGCGTAACGTGGTCTGCGCAAGCGCAGGCGCTGCCGCAACAACCATCAAGCTGCCGACGCAAGTCGCAGCAAGAATTGCTTTTCTGAACGCGTTCATTCCTTCACCTCCGTTGTCGTCTCGACGCCCGAACGCCTATTGTTCGGGCCCCTGCCCGGTTTATGACCGGACTATAGGGTCGATATTCAGCTTCACAACACCCTTTTGACCCGACGACACTGGTGACGCCGGCGCTCAGGCAGAAATCAGGACAGCCCTCCGGACAGGTCCCTCCGTGGCCGGCCTCTGCCTGCCATTGGATGGAGTGCTGCCCTGGTTCAGCTCCGCCAACACGCCTTCTCGCAAACCTACAATCAAGAATGATGCCAGAATTACCGTTGCCCCTACCGCGCACCGGGAAGGTCCGAACGTGCCATGTTTTCCCTTTACAAATCCGCCGCCGGTCCTTCTCGTAACGGGTCCACACCGAACCCAAACATTCCGGCCCAACCGGGAGGACCCATATGAACCCTGCCAACCTTCCCTTTGATTCCGAGTCCATGCTGCAGGGGTTGCGGGCCTGGGTGGAATGCGAAAGCCCCACCTGGGATGCGCGTGCGGTCGATCGTATGCTCGACCTTGCGGCGCGCGAAATGGCCATCATGGGTGCGACCATCGAACGCATCGCCGGACGGCAGGGTTTTGCCGGCTGCGTCCGCGCGCGCTTCCCTCACCCGAAGCAGGGCGAGCCTGGTATTCTGATCGCGGGCCATCTCGATACCGTCCATCCCGTCGGCACGCTGGAAAAGCTGGCATGGCGGCGCGAAGGCAACAAATGCTACGGCCCGGGCATCTTCGACATGAAGGGTGGCAACTACCTCACCCTTGAAGCGATCCGGCAACTGGCCCGCGCCGCGTTCACGACGCCGCTGCCGATCACCGTGCTGTTCACGCCGGACGAAGAGGTTGGCACGCCATCGACCCGCGACATCATCGAAGCCGAAGCCGCCCGCAACAAATATGTGCTGGTGCCGGAACCCGGCCGGCTCAACAACGGCGTCGTCACCGGACGTTACGCCATTGCGCGCTTCAATCTCGAAGCCGTCGGCAAGCCGAGCCATGCCGGCGCCACGCTCTCCGCCGGCCGTTCCGCGATCCGCGAGATGGCACGCCAGATTATCGCTATCGACGGCATGACGACTGAAGATTGCACTTTCTCGGTCGGCATCGTGCATGGCGGCCAATGGGTCAATTGCGTTGCCACCACCTGCACCGGCGAGGCGCTCAGCATGGCCAAACGACAGGCCGACCTCGATCGCGGCGTCGAACGGATGCTCGCGCTTTCCGGGAGCAGCAACGATGTCACGTTCAGGGTCACCCGTGGTGTGACCCGGCCGGTGTGGGAACCCGATGCCGGCACGATGGCGCTTTACGAACACGCCCGCAACGTGGCCAGGCAAATGGGCGTCGAGCTCCCGCATGGCAGCGCCGGTGGCGGCTCCGACGGTAATTTTACGGGCGCCATGGGCATCCCCACCCTTGATGGCTTGGGTGTTCGTGGCGCGGACGCTCATACGCTCAACGAACATATCGAGGTCGACAGCCTCGCCGAGCGTGGCCGTTTGATGGCCGGATTGCTGGCGACGCTGACGTGATCTAACGCACCGCAAGACGCAGCATAGATTGCTTCCGCCTTCGCTCATTGAGCTACGGCGGACGAGTCGCTTCGCTCGCAATGACGGTGGGGCGGCATGCAAAACGGAATTGCTTCGCAGCTTGCGCTTGCCACGATGTCACGCTTAACGTCCCCCCAACGAAAAGCATTGACCGAGAGACTTGATGACCCGCATCGCCGTTGGCGCCTTTCTGCACGAGACCAACACTTTTGCGCCGACGAAGGCGACATACGAGGATTTCGTCCATGGCGGCGGCTGGCCGTCGATGGCGCATGGCGCCGATGTCCTCAAGGTCATGCGCAAGATCAATGTCGGCCTCGCTGGCTTCGTCGAGGAGGCCGAGGCCAATGGCTGGGAGCTGGTCCCGACGATCTCGGCGGCCGCGGTCCCATCGGCGCATGTCACCAACGATGCCTTCGAACGCGTCATGAAGGAGATGGTCGACGGCATCGCGGCGGCTGGACCGATCGATGCCGTCTATCTCGATCTGCACGGCGCCATGGTCACCGAACATTACGACGACGGCGAAGGCGAAACGCTTGCCCGCGTGCGCAAGGTGATCGGCAAGGACCTGCCGCTGGTCGTGAGCCTCGACCTCCATGCTAATGTCTCGCCCGAGATGATGGAGCATGCCGACGCACTCATCGCCTACCGTACCTACCCCCACATCGACATGGCCGACACCGGCCGCGCCTGTGCAAGACACCTCGCGCTGATGCTGAAGACGGGGCAGCGTTTTGCAAAAGCGTTCCGGCAATTGCCGTTCCTGATCCCGATCTCCTGGCAATGCACCAACGACCAGCCGACCAAGGGCATCTATCAGAAGCTCGCGGCGCTGGAGAGCGACGCAGTGCCGACCCTGTCCTTTGCGCCGGGCTTCCCGGCGGCGGACTTCAGGGATTGCGGGCCGAGCGTGTTTGCCTACGGCCGGACGCAGGCCGATGCGGATGCCGCAGCCGACAAACTGGTGGCGCTGGTCGAGAGCCACGAGGACGATTTCGACGGCCGCATCTATTCGCCCGATGATGGCGTGCGCCTCGCGATGGATCTGGCGAAATCGGCAAGTAAGCCGATCGTCATCGCCGACACCCAGGACAATCCCGGCGCCGGCGGCGATTCCGACACCACGGGCATGCTGCGCGCGCTGGTTCGCAACAGGGCAATCGGTGCAGCCACCGGCGTGATCTACGATCCGGAGTCGGCTATCGCTGCGCATGCGGTCGGCGTCGGCGCCACGGTTACGCTGGATCTCGGCGGCAAGTCCGGCATTCCCGGCGACGCGCCGTACAGGGAAACTTTCGTCGTCGAAAAACTGTCCGACGGCAAATTCGTGGCGTCCGGCCCCTATTATCGCGGACGCGACATGGATATGGGACTGTCCGCCTGCCTGCGCATCGGTGATATCAGAGTGGTCGTCGGCTCCTACAAGGCGCAGCTCGCGGACCAGTCGATGTACCGCTATGTCGGCATCGAGCCGACCGAACAGAAAATCCTGGTCAACAAGAGCTCGGTGCATTTCCGCGCCGATTTCGAACCGATCGCCGAAAAACTGCTGATCTGCGCCGCGCCCGGCGCGATGCCGGCCGATACGGCGGCGCTGCCCTGGACACGGCTGCGTCCGGGCATCCGCATCAAGCCGAACGGCCCTGCCTTCACCCCATCCGCTCCATCTCGCTCAACATCTAAAGTCACGGGATAACAGACATGCCCACCATCGACCGCATCGACGGCTATGCCGAGGAACTCACTGCCATCAGACGCGACCTGCACGCCCATCCCGAGATCGGCTTCGAGGAAGTGCGTACCTCCGGCATCGTCGCGGAGAAGCTGAAGGGATGGGGCATCGAGGTGCATCGCGGCCTCGGCGGCACCGGCGTGATCGGCGTGCTCAAGGGCAAGGGCAGTGGCGGCAAGCGCATCGGCCTGCGCGCCGACATGGATGCGCTGCCGATGGAAGAGAATACCAACCTGAAATGGCGTTCGACCATTCCCGGCCGCTTCCACGGCTGCGGCCATGACGGCCACACCACCATACTGCTCGGCACCGCGCGCTATCTGGCCGAGACCAGGAATTTCGACGGCACCGTGCATTTCATCTTCCAGCCCGCCGAGGAAGGCCTCGGCGGTGCACGCGCCATGATCAAGGACGGCCTGTTCCAGAAATTCCCCTGCGACGAGGTCTATGGCTTGCACAACGCGCCCGACCTCAACCACGGCGAGATCGCGATCCTGCCGGGACCTGCGATGGCCGGCGCCGATTTCTTCGACATCACTATCCAGGGCTACGGCGCACATGGCGCGATGCCGGAACGCTCCAAGGACGCGGTGGTGATCGCGACGACACTGGCGCAGGCGTTGCAGACCATCGTCAGCCGCAACGTCGATCCCTTGAAGGCGGCGGTGATGTCGATCACCCAGATTCACGCGGGCTCCGCCTATAATGTAATCCCCGGCGACGCCAAGCTGTGCGGCACGGTGCGCGCGTTCGACGACGGCGTGCGCGCGCTGATCCGTGAACGCATGCGCACGATCAGCGCCGGCATTGCCGCGACCTTCCAGTGCGAAATATCCGTCGATATCCGCGATGGTTTCAGCGTGCTGGTCAACGAGGAAGAACAGTCCAAGGTGGTCGAGGAGGTGGCGAAGACGATCGTCGATCCGGCCAATGTGTTGACGCGCTCGACGCCCAAAATGGGCAGCGAGGATTTCGCCGACATGATGCAGGTGGTGCCCGGCGCCTATTTCTGGATCGGCCATGACGGCTCGGTGCCGGTGCACAATCCCGGCTACGTCCTCGACGACAAGATTCTGCCGATCGGCGCCAGCATGTTCGCCCGCATCATCGAAACCCGTCTCCCGGTAGGTTCGCATGCATAAACCAGCCGCCGAAGAAGAGATCACCTCGCTGCATGACCTTTCCGCCGTCGACCTGATCGCCGGCTATCGCGCCAAGCAGTTCTCGCCATCGGAAGTGCTGGAGGAAGTGATTGAGCATGTCGCGGCATGGGAACCGCACATCAAGGCGCTCTATTTGTTCGATCCCGACGCCGCGCGCGCCGCCGCAAAGGTATCGACCGATCGCTGGCAGAGGGGCGAACCAACCGGCACGCTCGACGGCGTGCCCGTCACCATCAAGGACAATATCGCCACCAAAGGTCAGCCGATCCCGCTGGGTGCCGCCAGCGTCAAGCTTGTACCGGCGGAGAAAGATGCGCCGCCCGCCGCGCGGCTGCGTGAATCCGGCGCAATCATCTTCGCCAAAACGACGATGCCGGACTACGGCATGCTGTCGTCGGGCCTCTCCAGTTTCCATCCCCTCACCCGCAATCCCTGGGACCTGGCCAAGAATCCCGGCGGCTCCTCTTCCGGCGCGGGCGCGGCAGGCGCGGCCGGTTACGGCCCGTTGCATCTCGGCACCGACATCGGCGGCTCGGTGCGGCTGCCGGCCTCGTGGTGCGGCCTCGTCGCACTGAAGCCGAGTTTTGGGCGCGTTCCGTACGATCCGCCCTATGTCGGCCGCGTCGCCGGGCCGATGACCCGCACCGTCGACGATGCGGCGCTGATGATGTGCGTATTGTCGAAGCCGGACCGCCGCGACGGCATGAGCCTGCCGGCCGACAGCAGCATTCACTGGAAGACACTCGACAAGTCACCGCGCAAGCTGCGCATTGGCCTGATGCTCGATGCCGGTGCAGGCCAGGCGCTCGAAAGCGACGTGCGAAGCGTTGCCGTCAAAGCCGCCAAGGCGTTCGAGTCCGCCGGCGCCGTCGTCACCGAGGTCGACGGCATCCTGACGCGCGAGATGCTCGATGGGATCGACAATTTCTTTCGGGCGCGAATGTGGGATGATCTCTCAAAACTTTCGCCCGAGGAACGCGGCAAGGTACTGCCCTACATCCACACATGGGCGGAAGCCGGAGCAAGACTTTCCGGCGTCGACGTCATCAGGGGCTTCAACGCCACGATGGCGATCCGCGCGGCGGCCGCAAAGCTGTTCTGCGACCTTGACTACGTGATCTCGCCGGTGTCGCCGGTGGTGAACTTCCCGGCCGAATTCGCCGCGCCGATCAACGACCCCGACAAGCCGTTCGAGCACATCGGCTTTACCGTGCCGTGGAATATGTCCGAAAATCCCGCGATCTCGCTCAATGGCGGTTACGACGCGAAGGGTTTCCCGATCGGCGTGCAGATCGTCGGCCGCCGCTTCGACGATCTCGGCGTGCTCGGCATGGCCAAGGCGTTCGAAGGCCTGCGCGGCCCGCAGCGGCCGTGGCCGTCGCCGCCGAAGAAGTAACCTCTATCCGTCATTCCGGGGCGCCGCGAAGCGGCGAACCCGGAATCCATGCGCACACACATGCGATCGAAGTCGTGGATGCATGGATTCCGGGTTCGCGCCAAGTGGCGCGCCCCGGAATGACGAGTTAGAAATGACCGACAAAAGAACACAGGAAGGAAACAACCCCATGGCGTATGAGACCATCAAGTACGAGGTCGAAGATCAGATTCTCACCATCACGCTGAACCGGCCCGACAAGCTCAACGCCTTCAACGGCACGATGCAGCAGGAACTGATCGACGCCTTCGACGCGGCCGACAAGGACGACAATGTCCGCGCCATCATCGTCACCGGCGCAGGCCGCGGCTTTTGCGCCGGCGCCGACCTCTCGTCTGGCGCCAATACCTTCGACCGCGACGCGCGGCGTGGTCCGGTAAAGCGGCTTGCCAGCGGCGCGGTCGACTACAGCGATCCCATGGTGCGCGACGGCGGCGGCCAGGTGACCCTGCGGATCTTCAAGTGCCTGAAGCCCGTGATCGCGGCGGTGAACGGCCCCGCCGTCGGCATCGGCGTCACCATGCAGCTTGCGATGGATATCCGTATCGCCTCCGAAGCCGCGCGCTTCGGTTTCGTGTTTTCCCAGCGCGGCATCGTTCCCGAGGCCGCCTCGAGCTGGTTCCTGCCGCGCATCGTCGGCATCTCGCAGGCGCTGGAATGGTGCTATTCGGGGCGCGTGTTCCCGGCCCAAGAAGCGCTGGCCGGCCGCCTCATCAGCAAGGTGGTGCCGCCGGATGATCTGTCGCCGACGGCGCGCGCGCTCGCCAAGGAATTCATCGGAAAGACTGCGCCGGTGTCGGTGGCGCTGATCCGGCAGATGATGTGGCGCATGATGGGCGCCGACGATCCGATGGAAGCCCACAAGGTCGACAGCCGCGGCATCTACGCGCGCGGACGAAGCGACGACGTCAAGGAAGGCGTGGTGTCGTTCCTGGAAAAGCGCCCGGCCGAGTTCAAGAACAAGGTTTCCAGCGACATGCCCGACTATTTCCCGTGGTGGCCAGAGCGCGAGTATAAGTGAGCGGCCGGCCCGCATCGGCCAACGCGGCGCAAGACGGCGCCGTCCTGCTGCACGGCATCAGCAGGACGGCGCGATCGTTTCGAAAGATGCAGGCGGCGCTGGAAGGCACAGGTTTCGCAACGCTCAATCTGGACTATGCGAGCCGCCACAAGGCGCTGGAAGCGCTGGCCGAGGACATCCATCCCTCCATCCAGCGTTTTGCGGATAGCATCGATGGCTCCATCCATTTCGTTTGCCATTCCATGGGCGGATTGTTGGCGCGGGTCCACATTGCCAGATATCGGCCCAAGCGCCTGGGCCGCGTCGTCATGCTCGGCACGCCGAACTGCGGCAGCGAGATCGCCGATCTCCTCAGGCATTTCAAGCCTTATCGCGCTTTTTTCGGACCTGCCGGACAGCAGCTTGGCACGCAGCGGAGCGCAGTGGACGATGCAATGCTCCCTCCGGTCGATTATCCCGTCGGCATCATCGCCGGAAACCGGTCGATCGATCCAGTGGCTGGGACGATGCTGCCGAAGCCACATGATGGACGGGTGTCGGTGGAGAATACCAAACTCAACGGCATGGCGGATCATGTCGTGGTCGGGGCGTCGCATCCGTGGCTGGTGCGGAATTCAGTTGCGATCGGGCAGACGATTTCGTTTCTTCAAGACGGGAAGTTTGGATCGTAGGGTGGGCAAAGCGAAGCGTGCCCACCATCTTGCACAACGCGGAAATGGTGGGCACGGCGCAAGCGCGCCTTTGCCCACCCTGCGACCTCACCCCATCGTCAGCGCCACCCGCCCGATCGCCTTTCGATCGATCAGCAGCCGCATCGCTTTCGCGTAATCTTCCAACGGCAACCGGTGCGAGATATTCGGACGCACCTTTCCCGCTTCCGCCCATTCCGTCAGCGCCTTGATCCTGACCTCGCCGAGCGCGGGATTTCTCCGCACCGCTTCACCGGCACGAACACCGAGCACGCTCGCACCCTTGATCATCAGAAGATTGGTCTTGGCAAGACCGATGCCGCCGGTGAAGCCGATGACCAGCAGCCGCGCGCCCCAGTTGATGCAGCGCATCGAATTCTCGAACACCTCACCACCGACGGGATCGAACACCACGTCCGCGCCCTGCCCGTCGGTGATGCGCTTGACGGCATCGCGGAACGGCTCCTGATCGTAGCGCACGAGATGATCGGCGCCCCTCGCTTTCGCAATCGCGAGTTTTTCGTCGCTTGACGCCGTCGCAATCACCGTCGCCCCCAGCATCTTGCCGATCTCGACGGCGGCGAGCCCGACGCCGCCACCGGCGCCATGCACCAGCAGCACCTCGCCCGGTTGAAGCCGGCCGCGATCGATCAGCGCATGATAGGCTGTGCCGTGGCCGGCCAGAAATGTCGCGCCCTCGGCGTAGTCGAACGTCGACGGCAGTTTTACGAGCTGCGAGGGCGTAGCGACCGCTTCATCGGAATAAGCACCGTGCCGCATCTTGACGATCACCCGGTCACCCACAGCGACGCCCTCGGCCGCGTTGACCTCGACGACATCGCCGGCGGCTTCCATACCCGGCGTAAACGGCAGCGGCGGCTTGAGTTGATACTCGCCCGCCGCCATCAGAACGTCGGGGAAATTCAACCCGGCGGCGCGGATGGCGATGCGCACCTGGCCCGGCGCCAGGGGTGCGGCGTCAAACGTTTCCAGGCGCAGGTTCTCGGGCGGCCCAAGCTCGCGGCAAACGACAGCCTTCGGCATCAGGCGGCCCGCGCTTTCAGGCGCTCCAGCGCTTCGCGGATCAGCAGCATGCGGTCGTTGCCGAAGTACATGTCGGTCTTGTCGACAAAGATCGTCGGCGAACCAAAGCCGCCGCGCGCCATCACCTCATCCGTATTGGCCTTGAGCTGGTCCTTGATCGCCTGCTGGCCGATGCCCTCGAAGAATTTGACGTGGTCGATGCCGGCCTTCTTGCATATCTCCGTCAGCACCGAATCCTGCGAGATGTCCTTGTCGCCACCCCAATAGGCCTCGAACACCGCAGTGGCGAACGGCACCATGTCGTTACCGAGCCAGATGCAGCCGCGCATCGCCTTGACGCTGTTCACCGGAAATACCGTCGGCGGCATCTTGATCGCAAGCCCCGCAGAGCGCGCCCAGTCGGCGAGATCCTTTTTCATGTAGCGCGCCTTCAGCGGCACCGGCGTCTCGCGCTGCGCGTAGACGCTCGGGTTCACGGTATTGAAGATGCCGCCGACCAGGATCGGCCGCCAATTGATCTCGACGCCGAGTTCCTTGGCGAGCGGCTGGATGTTGTGAAAGGCGAGATAGGTCCAGGGACTGGAGCAGTCGAAGAAGAATTCGAGCATGGGGTTTTCCTTGTTATTGCAATTATATTCTTGCGACTAACGTTTCCACCGTCATTGCGAGCGAAGCGAAGCAATCCATCGCTCCGCCCGAAGAAAGAATGGATTGCTTCGTCGCTTCGCTCCCCTTGCGCAAACGCTTCGCGTTTGTCGCAGGCAATGACGACGCGGCGGCACTCTACTTCCTTCCCGCCAACTCCTTCGCGCGCGCCCCGAACATATTCTTCCGCGCCTCCTCATCGAACGGCTCCTTGACGAACTTGCCGATCGCGAGCCCCGCTTGCACCTGCGGCCGCGCGCGCACGTCAGCGTACCAGCGCTTGACGTTCGGGTAATCGTCAAGCGTAAAGCCCTGCGCCTTGTGGGTCATGGTCCATGGGAAGCATGCGATGTCGGCGATCGAATAATCGCCGGCGACATAGGCGCCGGTCTTGCCCAATTGGGTATCGAGCACGCGGTAGAGCCGCACCGCCTCGTCGCGGTAGCGCTCGATCGCGTACGGGATTTTCTCTGCCGCATAGAGCGCGAAATGGCCGTGCTGGCCGAGCATGGGCCCGAGCCCACTCATCTGCCACATCAGCCATTCCATGACGCGAGAGCGGCCCCGCGTTTCCTTCGGCAGGAAGCGCCCGGTCTTGTCAGCGAGGTAGATCAGGATCGCCCCGGTCTCGAACACCGGGATCGGCTCGCCGCCATCGCCAGGTGCGCGGTCGACGATGGCCGGAATGCGGTTGTTCGGGCTGATCGCCAAAAATTCCGGCCTGAACTGCTCGCCGGCCCGGATGTTGACTGGAATGACCTGATAGGGAAGCCCGAGTTCCTCCAGCATGATCGAGATTTTCCAGCCGTTGGGCGTCGGCGCGTAGTGCAGGTCGATCATGGCTCCCCTAGCTGCCGATGCGGAATATTCCCCACAATGCCGACTTTCGTTGTTCTGTACCTCGATCATAAGACATGGCAGACAGGCGCTCAATCAGAACCGACCGGGAGGCTCCCATGCTGTTTCCAACCACCATCGCAGGCTCGTTGCCGAAGCCGGAATGGCTGGCCGAGCCCAATACGCTCTGGGCCCCCTGGAAATCCAAAGGCGACGAGCTCGCCCGCGCCAAGCGCGACGCCACCATGCTGGCGGTGAAGCTGCAGGAGGATGCCGGCGTCGATATCGTCACCGAGGGCGAGCAGGCCCGGCAGCATTTCGTCCACGGTTTTCTGGAGAAGGTCGAGGGCATCGATTTCGCCCACAAGGTCGAGATGGGCATAAGGAAAGACCGCTACAAGGCGATGGTGCCGCAAGTGGTCGCGCCGTTGACGCTGAAGGGCCGCGTCCATGCCGATGAAGCCCGCGTCGCCCGCACCCACACCACCCGCAAGCTGAAATTCACCCTGCCCGGGCCGATGACGATCGCCGACACCGTCGCGGACAAATATTACGGCGACAAGGTCAAGATGGCGTTCGCCTTCGCCGAGTTGCTCAACAACGAAGCCAAGGCGCTGCAGGCCGACGGCGTCGACGTGATCCAGTTCGACGAACCCGCCTTCAACGTGTTCATGGATGAAGTCTCCGACTGGGGCATCAAGGCGCTGGAGCGTGCCGCCGAAGGCCTGACCTGCACCACCGCCGTGCACATCTGCTACGGCTACGGCATCAAGGCCAATACCGACTGGAAGGAAACGCTCGGCAGCGAGTGGCGGCAGTACGAGGATATTTTCCCGGCGATCGCGAAAAGCCCGATCCAGCAGGTCGCGATCGAGTGCCGTAATTCGAAGGTGCCGCTGGATTTGCTGGCGCTGCTCCCCGGCAAGGTCGTCCAGGCCGGCGTCATCGACGTCGCCAGCGACACGGTGGAGACCGCCGAGGATGTCGTGAAGGTCATTGAGGCGGTGTCGAAATTCGTGCCGAAGAGCAACATCGTCGCGACGACGAATTGCGGCATGGCGCCGATGCGGCGCGATATCGCGGAAGCAAAGCTGGCGGCGCTGGGTGCTGGCGCGAAGCTGGCGAGGGAGCGATTGGGGTAGCTCCGTCATTGCGAGCGAAGCGAAGCAATCCGTATCGCCGCTTGCGGAGGTATGGATTGCTTCGTCGCTTCGCTCCCTTGCGCAACGCTTCGCGTTTGTCGCAGGCAATGACGACCGAAAGAATCTAACCCGCCACACTCGGATGCAGCACCGGTCGATACCCTGCACCCAGTGCGCGCAGCGTTGATGGTGGCGTCAGCAGCATCGCGTCCTCGATCGCTCCATCCACCATCTGATAGCCACCCATCGACCATTGCAACGCCCTGCCCTGCACCATCAGAAAGCTCTCCTCACCTCGCTGCACCATCGCGCCGTCGGGCAAACGCTCCACCGGTACAGGCAGTGGATGCAACCGCTTCTTCCTGCGCTCCAGCCTCTCGCCATGCAACACACTGTCCATCTCCCGCGCGCGAATATCCGCAACGCCATTGCCCTTCTCCCACGCTGCGCGAAACCGGTTGGCATCGTCGCGGCGGCAGAAGAAGCATGGGCGGTGGCCGGCCGCGAATGCGGTTGCCTCGTCGAGAAAGAACAGCTCAGTCCAGCTCCGCCCACCCATCACCTTGCGCCGCCAGCCCCTGAACTCGCAGACGCAGGTGATCCAGGCCGGGCTCGACCAGCGTTTCTTCAATAACGTCTTCGTCGCGGGATCGTGGATGATGCCGCGGTTGCCGGTGAACAGGCCGCGATGCGGGGTGGCGATGATGTCGCCGGTGGGCGTGACGCGGTTTTGAAGGGGCATGAAAGGCTCAGTCGTTAGCCACGTCAGTCATTGCGAGAGCAGTGAAGCAATCCATCTCTCCCCACCCGCGGCGGTATGGATTGCTTCGTCGCTGGCGCTCCTCGCAATGACGGTGGTTGGATCACCCCCCCGCCGTCACGGACGGATCGGCGGCTGGAACGACAGCGCAGTATCCCAGGGAAAGTGGATCCAGGTATCCTGCGACACTTCGGTGATAAACGTATCAACCAGCGGCTTGCCCTGCGGCTTGGCGTAGACGGCCGCGAAATGCGCGTCCGGCATCATCGAACGCACCAGCCGCCCAGTCTTGCCGGTGTCGACGAGGTCGTCGACGATCAACAGTCCCTTGCCCGTGCCGCCGCCGAGTTTTGCCACCTCAGTCGAAACGCCCTTGAGCGCCTGCAGGTCGCCCTGCCTTGTGTGGTCGTAGCTGGCGATGCAGACGGTATCGATGATGCGAATGCCGAGTTCACGCGCCACGATGGCCGCCGGCACCAGCCCGCCGCGGGTAATCGCGATGATGGCGTGAAACGGCCCGACCTCGTTGAGCCGCCAGGTCAGCGCACGGCAATCCCGGTGAAACTGGTCCCAGGAAACCGGAAAGGCTTTCTCCGGCGGCGGAGTGGCTTTTTCGCGCTCCATCACGAACGCGCTCCAGAACAGGTGGTCACTTTTGTTCTCCTGATAATGATGACGTTGCCATATCGCTGGTCGCCAACCACCCTGGTTGTTCGTACACCAGCCGCCGCTACCGGGCGGCGATGTTCAGGTTCGCCAGCATCTCCTTCACCGCGGCCATCGCGGCGTTGAGCTTTTCGGGATCGCGGGAGCGAACGACGAGGTTGGTATTCGGCTTCTTGTCCTCGTCCATGAACGGATAGCTGCCGATGATGGTGTCCGGGTGCGCATTGGCGATCTCCCGCAGCGGCCCGCCGATGTCGCCTTCCCGCGCATTGGCGCGGACCGAGTCCGAGAGCATCCGCACGCCCGACTTCAGCTTGGGAGCGACGATGTCCATCATTGCCTGCATGATCGATGGGATGCCGGCCATCACGATGACGTTGCCGAGCTTGAAGCCCGGCGCCAGGATGGTGGCGCTCTGGATCAGCTCGGCGCCATCGGGGACGCGCGCCATGCGCAGCCGCGCCTCGTTCAGATCCTGCTCGGTCCAGCGCTCGCGGAAGCGCGCCACCACCTCCGGGTGATGGTCGATGCGGACGCCGAACGCCTTCGCAACACTGTCCGCGGTGATGTCGTCGTGGGTCGGCCCGATGCCGCCGGTCGTGAAGACGTAATCGTAGCGATGCCGCAGTGCATCAAGGGCGGTGATGATGTCGGGTTCGTCGTCGGCGACGACGCGGACCTCCTTGAGGTCGATCCCGATGTTGGTCAGGTACTCGGCGATGAAGCCGATGTTCTTGTCCTTGGTCCGGCCGGACAGGATCTCGTCGCCAATGACCAGAATACCCGCCGTGACGATCTCGCTCATGACTTCTCCCCACCTGTCCCCGTACCTTGCGCAAGCAACGCATTCAAGTCACGGGGTTTGCTGCCGAAATAAGCACCCGGCAGCCCTTTTTTAGGGCAGCGCGGCAGGCTACCCACACGAAATGCCGCAAGCCAATGCATATCGCGCTGGCCCGAGCCTTGCTACCATCCCGTGAAGTCATGCACTGTGCCGCATGGCTTCGAGAGATAGTCAGGATTTATGGCAGTTGCCTTCGATGAAATGAACGGGCCCGGCGGCGACCTCCGCCCGGCCTATCGGGAGCTCTCCCGCTGGCTGAAGGAGACGCCTCCGGACGCCCTGGAATATCGCCGGCAGGAGGCGGAACTGCTGTTCCGCCGGATCGGCATCACCTTCGCGGTCTATGGCGACGCCGAAGCCCAGGAGCGACTGATCCCCTTCGACGTGATCCCGCGAATCATGGCGGCCAAGGAATGGACGCTGCTGGAAAAGGGCCTGAAGCAGCGGGTCCGCGCGCTCAACATGTTCCTGCGCGACATCTATCACGGCCGCGACATCCTCCGCGCCAACATCATTCCCGACGACCTGATCTTCCAGAACCCGGTGTTCCGCCCGGAAATGAACGGCCAGAGCGTGCCGCACGACGTCTACGTGCACATCGCAGGCATCGATATCGTCCGGGTCGACGCCGACAATTTCATCGTGCTGGAGGACAATGCACGGACGCCCTCCGGCGTCTCCTACATGCTGGAAAACCGCGAAATCATGATGCGGCTGTTTCCGGACCTGTTCGCCCGCCACCGCGTGGCGCCGGTGGAGCGATATCCCGACGAACTGCTCTCGGCGTTGCGCTCGGTGGCGCCGTTCTCGGCCTCGGCGGAGCCGACGGTCGCCCTGATGACACCCGGCGTCTACAATTCCGCCTATTACGAACACTCCTTCCTCGCCGACAAATTGGGGATCGAGCTGGTCGAGGGCCGCGACCTCATCGTCAAGAACGACGAGGTGTTCATGCGCACCACCGAGGGCCTCAAACGCGTCGACGTGATCTACCGCCGCGTCGACGACGATTTCCTCGACCCCCTGACCTTCCGCCCGGATTCGGCGCTCGGGGTGCCCGGGCTGATGTCGGCCTATGCGGCCGGCAACGTCACGCTGGCGAATGCGGTCGGCACCGGGATTGCCGACGACAAGGCGATCTATTCCTACATGCCCGAGGTCGTAAAATTCTATCTCGGCGAAGAACCGATCCTGAAGAATGTGCAGACCTGGCGCTGCCGCGAGCCGAAGGATCTGGCCTACGTGCTCGACAATCTGAGCGAACTGGTCGTGAAGGAAGTCCACGGCTCCGGCGGCTACGGCATGCTGATCGGTCCCGCCGCCACCAAGGCGACGATCGAGGCGTTCCGCGACAAACTCAAGCGCGAGCCCGAAGGTTTCATCGCCCAGCCGACGCTGGCGCTCTCGACCTGCCCGACCTGCACCGCCTCCGGCCTCGCGCCGCGCCATGTCGATCTGCGGCCGTTCGTGCTGACCGGCAGCAAGCACGTCACCATCGTACCGGGCGGGCTGACGCGGGTGGCGCTGAAGGAAGGCTCGCTGGTGGTCAATTCGAGCCAGGGCGGCGGCACCAAGGACACCTGGATACTGGACGAATAGAGAGCGAAATTTTCGTATGCTGTCGCGCACTGCCGAAAATCTGTACTGGCTGGCCCGCTACGTCGAGCGCGCCGAATATATCGCGCGCACCATCGACGCGACCTTGCGCGTCACCGCACTTCCCGCCGCCTATATCGGCAAGACCAATGAGTGGGAATCGGCGCTGCTGACCGCCGGCGTCAGCGCGAGCTTCTACGAGGCCTATCAGGAAGCCAACGAGCAGAACGTCGTCGAGTATCTGGCGTTCTCGCCGTCCAACCCCTCCTCGATCAAGAACTGCATCGAGGCCGCGCGGCTCAATTCGCGCTCGGTACGAACCGCGCTGACCTCAGAGATGTGGGACACCATCAACTCGGCCTGGATCGAATTGCAGGAGGTCTGGGGCAAAGGCACCTCCAGCCGCGAGGAACTGGCGAGGTTTCTACGTTTCGTGCAGGAGACTTCACTGCGGTTCGACGGTTCGGCCTACCGGACCATGCTGCGCAACGACGCCTACTGGTTCTCGCGGCTGGGGCTACATCTGGAGCGCGCCGACAACACCGCCCGCATTCTCGACGTGAAGTATCACGTGCTGCTGCCCGAGGAGGAACACGTCGGCGGCCCGCTGGACTACTACCAGTGGACCTCGATCCTGCGCTCGGTGTCGGCGCTGACGGCCTATCACTGGGTCTATCGCGAGACGCTGAAACCTTGGCTGATCGCCGACCTTTTGATCCTGAACGACACCCTGCCGCGTTCGCTGGCGAGCTGCTACAGCAACCTCGTGCGCAACCTCGACCAGATCGGCGTCGCCTATGGCCGCCAGGGCGCCTCCCAGCGCCACGCCCGCGGCGTCCGCAACCGGCTCGAACACAGCCATATGGACGATATCTTCCAGCACGGCGTCCATGAGTTCATTCAGGAATTCATTTCGGATAATGCGCGGCTCGGTGAGATCATCACCCGGCAGTATTTGATTTAAGCTTCTGGAGAGCCATCGCGCAGCCTTTGAATGTTTCCCCATGAGCCTGGTCGCCCTCGCGGCACAGCCTTGTGCTATTCTCAAGCCTGATACATGGGAGGAGCGCATGAGAAAGCTAGCTCGGGCTTTCTGCACTTCACTTGTGCTGGCGGCAACGTCGGCCCTCGCGGGACCTGCGGACGAGGCCAGCGCAATTGTCGATCAATGGTCGGCAACCTACAGCGCCAACGATCGTAATGCCCTGGTGAAACTCTACGCTCCGGACGCCCTGCTTCTCGGGACGACCGACCAGGCTGCGACCCGCGGGACCGAGGAAATCCGGGAATATTTCGTGGCCCTTGACAAGGGTGGGCGCAAGAACACCATCAAGGAGAGAGATGTGATTGTTCTTGGTCCCGAGGCCGTAATTGTTGTGGGGTTCTACGATTTTGCGCGAAAAGAGCAGAATTACGAACCCCGCCCTTCTCGCTTCACGATGGTAGTCGTGAAGCGAGAAGGCCGTTGGATGATCGCGCATCACCATTCCTCGCCGCGAGCCGCGACCAGGCAATAGACAAGTTTACGCTGTCTGGGCAGACTGCTATGCCCGGGCAAGACGATCCGAACCGGGTTCAACCATGCGCCTGCGAATTGCCCATTCCACCAGCTATCGCTACGAGCCGCCGGCCTCCGGCGTGATCCAGATCCTGCGCATGACGCCCGGTAGCCATGACGGGCAGTATGTCGCCGAATGGCAGATCGACGTCTCAACCGACTCACGGCTCGACATGCACCAGGACGCGTTCGGTAATGTCACGCATGTCTTGACGCACGGGCCGATCGCCGACCTCACCATCCGTGTCGAGGGGCTGATCGAGACCCACGACACCGGCGGCGTGCTGCGCGGCACCGACGAGCGGTTCCCGGCGAGCCTGTTCCTGCGCCAGACCGCGCTCACCGAAGTCAATCCGGCGATGGCGACGTTTGCCCGCGAGCTGCGCTCGGAGTCCGACGGCGACGTGCTCGGCTTCCTGCATGCGCTGATGGTGCAGATCAACGAACACATGACGTTCGACGAGGACCCCACCAATTCGGGCACGTCGGCGGCCGAAGCCTTTGCGCTCAAGCGCGGTGTCTGCCAGGACTATGCGCACATCTTCATCGCCTGCGCCCGCTCCGGCGGCGTTCCGGCGCGCTTCGTCTCCGGGCACTTCCTGCGCTCTGACGGCACCGTGCACCAGCAGGCCGGCCACGCCTGGGCGGAAGCCTTCGTGCCTGACCTCGGCTGGGTCGGCTTCGATGCCGCCAACGGCCTCTGCACCACCGACGCCCATGCCCGTGTCGCCATCGGGCTCGACTACCTCGGCGCCGCGCCGGTCCGCGGCACCCGCTATGGCGGGGGTGCGGAGACGCTGACGGTGGCGGTCCGGGTCGAGCAGGCCGGGCGGCCGGGCCAGTGGCAGAGCCAGTCGCAGTCGTAAAGCACTCTCTCTCCGTCGTCATTCCGGGGCTCGCGAAGCGAGAGCCCGGAATCCATCGCGAGGCGGCCCCCCGCGGTGAGATGGATCCCGGGTTCGCGCTAAGCGCGCCCTCAGATGCGCAATTGCGCATCGTAGATGACGGCCTTTCGGCCGTCACTTATCCAGCCAGACGTCCTCGAACCGCAGATTGTTGTACTGGCTGTTGTCATGCGGCCGGAAGTTCTTCACATGGGGTTGCCAGCAATTGCCGGCCGATGAGTGCAGGATGATCGGCCGCGCGGCGTCCTCAACCAGCAGCCGCTCGATGTCCCAGACCATCTTCCTGCGCTTTTCCTTGTCGAGCTCGCTCGATTGCGCGGCCAGCAGCCGGTCGACCTCGGCGTTGCAATACTGCGTGTAGTTGCGCTCCGACTTGCAGGAATAGTTCTCGACGATGTTGCCGTCGGGATCGTCGACGCTGACGCCGGTGACGTTCAGTCCGATCGTGTAATCCTTCTTTGCCAGCCGCGCGTACCAGCGCGGCGTGTCGAGAATGTCGAGCTCGCTCGTGATGTAGATCTTCTTGAGCTGGTCGGTCAGGATGACAGCGGGATCGCGATAGGTCGGCAGGTTCCGGGTCTGGATCTTGATCTGCAGCGGTTTGGCGTCGCTGTAGCCGAGCTTCTGCATGATCGCCTGCGCCTCGGCGATGTTCTTTTCGGCATCCGGGCCGTAGCCGGTCAACAACGACACCATTTCCGGCGGCATGCCCCACTCGCCTTCGGGCTTGGCCAGCATCGCCCCGCCCATCCGCGCCATCCCCTCCATCAGGATGGTGTTGAAGGGCTTGCGGTCCAGCGCCAGCGACATGGCCTTTCGGATATCCGGATTGTCGAACGGCGGATTGACGCGGTTGACCATCAGATTGATCTGGGTTCCCGTGCCCGTCATCTCGCAAATCGCGTGCGGCGCGCGCGCCTTGATGTCCTTCATCAAGGGAATGCTGACGTCGGAGGGAAAGGTGATGTCGTAGTCACCGGTGGCGAACGCCAGCATGCGCGTGGCGCGGCTGTCGATCATGCGGAACGTAATCTCGTCGAGATAAGGCCGGTCCTTCTTCCAGTAATCGGAATTGCGCACCAGACGCACCGACTCGCCGCGCCTGAACTCGACGAATTTGAAGGGGCCGGTGCCGACAGGCTTGGTGCGCATCACCTGCTGCGGCACATGACAGGGATAGACCGGCGAAAACGCGCTCGCCAGCAACACCGGCAGGCTCGGCTGCGGCTCGCTCAGCTCGAAGGTCGCCTCATAATCGCCGTTGATGCTGACATCCTGCAGCTTCGTGTACCAGACTTTTCGCGGATTGCGCTTGAAGTCCTGGGTCTCGGTCTTCCCGATCAGCATCCGCCAGGTGCACTGCACGTCCTTGGCCGTGAACGGCTGGCCGTCATGCCATTTCACACCCTGCCGCAGCTTGAACGTCAGTTTGGTGTTGGTGGAATCCCACGACCAGCTTTCGGCCAGATCCGGAATGACGGTGTCGATGCTCTCATGAACCCTGGCGGGATCGAACACCACGAGATTGTTGAAGATCGCCGCGAACGGCGTCACCGAGGCGATCGTCGCTTCCTCATGCAGCGAGGTCGAGGGCGGATTGTCGTTGTGATAGAGCCGCAGCGTGCCGCCTTTTTTCTGCGCTGCGGCGGGGCTTGCGGCAAGCAGCACGACGCAAAGCAGCGCAGCCATCGACCCGGTTGATCCGCCTGACATGGTGCTGGCGCGCATGGTGCCCCCCTCCCCGGAGATTCTTGTTCTTATGGGAGAGGCAGCGTGCCGGAGACGGCTCGCCTAATCAATACTCGCAATTGCGATAGTTCGACGCCTCGCACGCGTCAGCCATTGCCCGCCCCTGCGAGATTTCGGCCGGCGTCATGGTTCCCGAAACCGCACGCAATTCCGCCTTGGCCTTGGCATCGCCACGCTTGGCGGCAAGGCTGAACCACATGAACGCGCGGGCCGGGCTCTGCACCGTCCCCTCGCCCTTGCGGTACATCAGCCCGATCTGATTCTGCGCCTTCGGATTGCCCGCTTCCGCCAGCGGACGGAACAGCCGGATCGCCGGCACATAGTCGCCGCGGTTGTAGGCCACCATGCCGTCTTCCCATGGGCCGGCCTGGGCGCCGGCGGTGCCCACGAGCAGCGTTGCCGCGATCGCGCCAATCAGAGCTGGTTTCCGCATGCCTTCCCCCGCCCATGGATGCGACGGCTTTTTTACCCGTTCGGCGCATGCCGCGCCACGGGAATTGGGGTTGGACGCCACCTTGAAATTGGCTACTAGAGCCTTGTCGGTTCTGATTGCATCAGAACCGGGCTCTAGTGTCTTGCTTGACGCGTTTTCTTCATGCGAACCGGTACCCACTTCGCTCGAAAACGCTATGCTTTGGCGCCGAAAAAATCGGGCGCGTTCGGGGATCGGGAATGACCTATTGTTGCGGAATTCTGGTGCGGGACGGTCTCGTCATGATCGCGGATACCCGCACCAATGCCGGCCTCGACAACGTCTCGACCTTCCGCAAGCTCCATATCTTCAGCAAGCCCGGCGAGCGCATCATGGCGATCGCCAGCGCCGGCAACCTGGCGATCAGCCAGTCGGTGCTGTCGACATTGACCGAGGGCATCGAAGATCCCGACACCGGCGAGATCGAGACGCTGATGAACGCGCCGACCATGTTCCAGGCGGCGCAGCGCATCGGGCGGGCGATCCGCCTGGTCCATGCCACCGAAGGCCCGGCGCTGCGGTCCGAAGACGTCTCCTTCGACGTCTCCTTCCTGTTCGGCGGACAGATCAAGGGCTCGCGTATGCGGCTGTTCATGGTCTATACCGCCGGCAATTTCATCGAATGCACCACCGACACGCCCTATTTGCAGATCGGCGAGCACAAATATGGCAAGCCTGTGCTCGATCGCGCGATGCACTACGACGTCGAACTGTATGAGGCGCTGAAGACCGGCCTGATCTCGATGGATTCGACCATGCGCTCCAATCTCGGCGTCGGCCTGCCGATCGACGTTCTGGTGGTGCGCACGGATGCCTGCGAGGCCGATCTCAACCACCGCATCGAGGCGGGCGAGCCTTACTTCCACGACCTGCGCTCGCGCTGGTCGGCGGCGCTGCGCGCGGCGCACCAGAATATTCCAAGACCACCCTACAAATCCGAAACAGAAACAAAAAACTGAAGGCGAGGAAACAATGGCCGACGCAACAAACAAGATCGCGATCGTTACCGGTGCCGGCACCGGCGTCGGACGCGCGGCATCGCTGGCGCTGATGAATGCCGGCTTCACCGTGGTGCTCGCCGGGCGGCGCATGGAGATGCTGGAAGAAACCAAGAAGCTCGGCGACAATGTCGGCAAGAGCCTGTGCGTGTCCGCCGACATGACCAACCCCGGCTCGATCGCAGCTTTGTTCGCCAAGGTGATGGACACCTATGGCCGGCTCGACGTGCTGTTCAACAATGCCGGGATGGGCGCACCGCCGGTCAACTTCGAGGATCTCAGCCTCGAGCAGTGGCAGGCGGTGGTGAACACCAACCTCACCGGCCCCTTCCTGTGCACCCAGCACGCCTTCCGCATCATGAAGGACCAGAACCCGCGCGGCGGCCGCATCATCAACAACGGCTCGATCTCGGCGCACGCGCCACGGCCGTTCTCCGCGGCCTATACCTCCACCAAGCATGCGATCACGGGCCTGACCAAGGCCAGCAACCTCGACGGCCGCATGTACGATATCGCGGTCGGCCAGGTCGACATCGGCAATGCTGCGACTCCCATGACGGACCGCATGGTCGCCGGCCCCGGCGTGATGCAGCCCGATGGCACGACGAAACACGAACCGCGCATGGACGCGAAGGCCGTCGGCGATGCGGTCGCCTACATGGCCGGCCTGCCGCTGGATGCCAACGTGCTGTTCATGACGGTGATGGCGACGAAGATGCCGTTCGTGGGACGGGGGTAGACAAACCCACCGCCGTCGTCCCCGCGAAAGCGGGGACCCATACTCCGCGGCGCTGATTGAGTTACGAGGCGTCTACCGTTCGTGTTCACACGAGAGATCACGCGGTATGGGTCCCTGCGTTCGCAGGGACGACATGCTGAGGCTTCGTAACGCAACCAGCCCACCCTTACTCCAGCCGCTCCACCTTCCGCAGCGCCGGGAACAACTTCATCCACAGCAGCGCGATCGCGATGGTGCCGACGCCGCCGAGCACGGCGGCCGGCACGGTGCCGAACAGCGCCGCGGTGACGCCGCTCTCGAACTGGCCGAGCTGGTTTGAGGCATTGATGAAGAGGAAATTGACCGCGCCGACCCGGCCGCGCATCTCGTCGGGTGTCGAAAGCTGCACCAGCGAAAAACGGATCACCACGCTGATCGTATCGGCCGCGCCCAGCACCGCCAGCGCCAGCACCGACAGCCACATCCACTGCGAGAGAGCGAACACGACGGTCGCCGCGCCGAACACGATCACGGCCTGAAACATCCGTAATCCGATATGTCGGTTGATAACGTAGCGCGCCAGCACGATCGTCATCAGCAGCGCCCCGATCGCGGGCGCGGCGCGCAGGATGCCGAGGCCGAGCGGACCGGTCTGCAGGATGTCGCGGGCATAGATCGGCAGCAGCGCCGTGACGCCGCCGAGCAGCACGGCGAACAGATCGAGCGAGATGGTGCCGAGGATCGCCGGATTGTTGCGGATGAAGCGGACGCCGGCAAATACATCGTCTGCCGTCGCATCCGGCTTCGCAAGCTCCTGCCTCGTCATATGGATGAAGCCGGTCAGAACCGCGCCCGCCAACCAGAAGGCGACGATGACGAAATAAGGCAGGCTTGGCGCGAACACATAGGCCAGCCCGCCGAGTGCAGGCCCGGTGATGGTCGCGACCTGCGCCGCGCCGGAGGAGATCGCGGTCGCGCGCTGCACCGAACCTTTGGGCGCGATCAGCGGCAGCAGCGCGGCCGTGGCGGGGCTCTCGAACGCGCCGGCGATCCCGATCACGAAGGTGGCGATGAATATCTGCGGCACGGTGAGCCAGCCGGCAAAGGTGCTGACGGCCAGGAACAGCGCCGTCGCCGCTTCCGCGAGTTGGCAAAGCTGGACAACGCGCTTGCGCTCGAACCGGTCGGCGGCATGGCCGGCGACGAAGACAAGCAGCGCCGTGGGCAGGAATTGCACCAGCCCGACCATGCCGAGCTGAAAGGCGCTGCCGGTGATGTCGTAGATCTGCCAGCCGATCGCGACCGCCGCAATCTGGCTGGCGAAGCGCGAAAGGCTTCGCGACAACAGGAAGAACAGGAACGGCCCGTGCCTGAGCAACTCGCGGGCGCCCACCGGCATCGTCGAGGACATGGGCAAGAGCGGTGGCCGAGCGCGATGCCGATGTCAACGGGCAGGCCCGCAACACGGCATTGCGTGGCCGCCCGGCGCTGGCATAATCGCTCCTGGGGTTGGCGGGGGATTCATGCTGCAACTGCAATCGGGGTTCGGCGTTCTGGCGTTGCTGGCGATCGCATGGGCGCTCAGCGAGAATCGCCGCGCGGTGTCGTTGCGGCAAATGGCGGTCGGGCTTGCGGTCACCGTCGTCACGGCGCTGGTGCTGCTCAAGCTGCCGCCGGTGGCAAGGGCGTTCGGCGCCATCAACGACGCCGTCAACACCGTCTCGGCGGCATCCCGCGCCGGCACGTCGTTCGTGTTCGGTTATCTCGGCGGCGGCGCGCTTCCATTCGACCTCAAGGCGCCGGGCGCGGATTTCATCCTGGCGTTTCAGGCCCTGCCGATCGTGCTGGTCATGAGCGTTCTGACGACGCTGCTGTTCTACTGGCGCATCCTGCCGCCGATCGTGCGCGGCATGGCATGGCTCCTGGAGCGCACGCTCGGCGTCGGCGGCGCGGTGGGGCTGTCGACCGCGGCGAATATCTTTCTCGGCATGGTCGAGGCGCCGCTGTTCATCCGCCCCTATCTCGCGCAACTCACCCGCAGCGAATTGTTTCTGGTGATGACCGGCGGCATGGCCGGCATCGCCGGCACCGTGCTGGTGCTCTACGCCACCTTCCTCGCGCCGCTGATACCGGACGCGGCGGCGCATTTTGTCATTGCATCCGTGCTGAGCGCGCCGGCGGCCATCCTGATCAGCCTGATCATGGTGCCGGAGACTTCAGACAAGCGCACCGGCGGATCATTGGAAGATCCCGACATGCAAACCTCGAGCACCATGGATGCGATCGTCAAGGGCACTACGGCCGGGCTTGAGCTGCTGCTTAACATCGTCGCCATGCTCTTGGTGCTCGTCGCGCTGGTCTATCTCGCCAACGCCATCCTCGGGCTGTTGCCCGAGATCGGCGGCGCGAAAATTTCGTTGCAGCGTCTCCTCGGCTACCTGATGGCGCCGGTGTGCTGGCTGATGGGCCTGCCGTGGCCGCAGGCGATCACGGCGGGAAGCCTGATGGGCACCAAGACCGTGCTCAACGAATTGATCGCCTATGTCGACCTGTCAAAACTCGGCGCTGACACGCTCGACCCACGCTCGCGGCTGATCATACTCTATGCGATGTGCGGCTTTGCCAATTTTGCCAGCCTCGGCATCATGATCGGCGGCCTCGGCACTATGGCCCCGGAGCGTCGCGAGGAGATCAATGCGCTCGGGCTGAAGTCGATCGTCTCAGGCACGCTGACGACGTGCCTGATGGGGGCGATCGTGGGGGTGATGACGTAGCCGTAGCCTGGATGGAGCGAAGCACAATCCGGGACACGTGTTCAATCACTCGCAGCGGCCCCGGATTTCGCGGAGCCTGTCATCGGGCGCGCGTTCGCGCGACCCGTTGGCTCCATCCGGGCTACAAGGTCAACTCGCCAATTCCACCGTCTTGAACTCCGCCGGCAAAATCACTTCCAGCAATTCGACGTCGTCCGAATAATCCATGATCAGGTGCTTGATGCGCGGCGGCTGGGTCCAGGCGCTGCCCTCTTTCATCAGCGTCTCGCCCTGACCTTCCATGTAGGTCTTCACCCAGCCCTTGAGCACGTAGACCATCTGGAATTCGACGTCGTGGTAATGCAGTTTTGAAACTTCCGCCGGATTGCAGGGACCCTGCAGGCGGATCACATGCGCCTGCGCCAGGCCGTGGGTTGCGTCAGCGATGCCGAGGTCGCGGTAATGCGCGTAAGCGCGCAGGCCGTCGGCCTTGAAATCTTCTTCGCGGTGATGGCTGATGGCGATGCGCTGTTTCGGCCGCGCCTTCCTGGCCGGTTTCGACTTTGCCGCCGCAACGCCCCTCGCCTTCTTGATGGTCTTGCGGGGTGAGGATTTGGCTGCCGTCTTGTGGCCCGACCATTTCTTCTTCACAGCGGGCTGCGCCGCGGCGCGCGACGCGACTTTCTTCTTGGCCATGGGTGCCTCCCTTTTTTGTTTGTGGCGGGAGGCTAACACAAATCGGATTTCGTAGGGTGGGCAAAGGCGCGCTTGCGCCGTGCCCACCATCAGGAGCGTGATAGAAATTGGCATGGTGGGCACGCTTCGCTTTGCCCCCTACGCCACCTCGATCAATGCAGCCTGAACACGCCATCCACCGCGCGCAGCTCGGCGGGCTTGATCAGCCTGGAATGCGCGACCGTCACGGAGAACAACGGGCCATCAAGCTTTTCCTGCCAGAAGGCCAGGAAATCCTTGAGCGCCGGAAATTTCGGGCAGAGATCGTAGTTCTGCCAGACATAGGTCTGCAGCAATGAGGGATGATCCGGCATCCGATACAGGATTTTCGCCGTCGTCAGCCCGTAACCCAGCACCTGCTTCCGGAAGTCTTCGGAAGCAACGCCAACCCGCGAGACCATGCCAAACCTCCATTGCTGGAAGCGCATTTCACGTGGTGGCCACACACCGAGCCACCCCGGCGGAGATGCGCTCACATGAGAGAAATGTGACGCACGATACCAACCCATCACAAGCCTAAATGTTTAATGAATTGTTGAAAGTTCACGCATTAGCAGCAGCTTACCGCACGTGCTAATTCGGGGGCTTGTACGGGGCCTTGGGTCCGGCCGACCCGATTAATCATGATTAATGAAATTGGCAGGCGTCATATTTGAGTGCCAATTTTTCTGCTAGAAGCCCTTGTCCCCCGAACAAGACTGGCCTAAATCAGCCGCAGCCGAGCTGGCACTCGCTGGCCCGGACTGCCAAAATTTCCAATTCTGATAACATCTTCAGAAACTTAGGAGGACTGCATGAAATTCCGTCCGCTTCACGACCGCGTCGTGGTCAAGCGCATCGACGCCGAAGAGAAGACCGCTGGCGGCATCATCATTCCGGACAGTGCCAAGGAAAAGCCCTCGCAGGGCGAAATCACCGCCGTCGGCCCGGGTGGCCGCGACGAAGCCGGCAAACTGATCCCGATCGACCTCAAGGTCGGCGACCGCGTTCTGTTCGGCAAATGGTCGGGCACCGAGGTCAAGATCGACGGTGAAGATCTCCTGATCATGAAGGAGAGCGACATCATGGGCGTGCTCGACGTCCCCGCCGGCACCAAGAAGAAGGCTGCCTAAGCGCATCGCCTGCAACGCTCACCCTGAGGAGCGCCCGCAAGGCGCCTCCCCGACAGGGTGAGAGACAAGCATCAACTCAGGGATATCAAATATGTCAGCTAAAGAAGTAAAATTCGGCGTAGATGCCCGCGACCGCATGCTGCGCGGCGTCGACATTCTCGCCAACGCCGTCAAGGTGACGCTCGGTCCGAAGGGCCGCAACGTCGTCCTCGACAAGTCGTTCGGCGCTCCCCGCATCACCAAGGACGGCGTCACTGTCGCCAAGGAAATCGAGCTCGAAGACAA
The DNA here is from genome assembly GCF_023101085.1 of Bradyrhizobium sp. 170. NCBI lineage: Bacteria > Pseudomonadati > Pseudomonadota > Alphaproteobacteria > Hyphomicrobiales > Nitrobacteraceae > Bradyrhizobium > Bradyrhizobium sp. 170. Next base: position 6,341,399 of record NZ_CP064703.1, read on the forward strand.
GTTCGAGAACATGGGCGCGCAGATGGTGCGCGAAGTCGCTTCCAAGTCGGCCGACGCTGCCGGCGACGGCACCACCACCGCGACCGTTCTCGCGGCTGCGATCGTCCGTGAAGGCGCCAAGTCGGTTGCCGCCGGCATGAACCCGATGGATCTGAAGCGCGGTATCGACCTGGCGGTGGAAGCCGTGGTCGCCGACCTCGTCAAGAACTCCAAGAAGGTCACCTCGAACGAGGAAATCGCCCAGGTCGGCACCATCTCCGCCAACGGCGACGCCGAAATCGGCAAGTTCCTGGCCGATGCCATGAAGAAGGTCGGCAACGAGGGCGTCATCACGGTTGAAGAAGCCAAGTCGCTCGAAACCGAACTCGACGTCGTCGAGGGCATGCAGTTCGACCGCGGCTACATCTCGCCCTACTTCGTCACCAACGCCGACAAGATGCGCGTCGAATTCGACGACGCCTACATCCTGATCAACGAGAAGAAGCTCTCCAACCTGAACGAGCTGCTGCCGCTGCTCGAGGCCGTGGTGCAGACCGGCAAGCCGCTGGTCATCGTCGCGGAAGACGTCGAAGGCGAAGCCCTCGCCACCCTCGTCGTCAACCGTCTGCGTGGTGGCCTCAAGGTTGCCGCCGTCAAGGCTCCGGGCTTCGGCGATCGCCGCAAGGCCATGCTGCAGGACATCGCGGTTCTGACCGGCGGTCAGGCGATCTCGGAAGATCTCGGCATCAAGATGGAGAACGTCACGCTGCAGATGCTCGGTCGCGCCAAGAAGGTGATGATCGACAAGGAAAACACCACCATCGTCAACGGCGCCGGCAAGAAGGCCGACATCGAAGCGCGCGTGCAGCAGATCAAGGCGCAGATCGAGGAAACCACCTCGGACTACGACCGTGAGAAGCTGCAGGAGCGTCTGGCCAAGCTCGCGGGCGGCGTCGCCGTGATCCGCGTCGGCGGCGCGACCGAAGTCGAGGTGAAGGAGCGCAAGGATCGCGTGGATGACGCGATGCATGCGACCCGTGCGGCGGTTGAAGAAGGCATCGTGCCGGGCGGCGGCGTCGCCCTGCTCCGCGCCTCCGAGCAGCTCAAGCGCATCAAGACCCAGAACGACGACCAGAAGACCGGCGTCGAGATCGTGCGCAAGGCGCTCTCCGCGCCGGCCCGCCAGATCGCGATCAACGCAGGCGAAGACGGTTCCGTCATCGTCGGCAAGATCCTCGAGAAGGAGCAGTACAATTACGGCTTCGACTCGCAGACCGGCGAATACGGCAACCTGGTCACCAAGGGCATCATCGACCCGACCAAGGTGGTTCGTGCGGCGATCCAGAACGCGGCCTCGGTCGCGGCGCTCCTGATCACCACCGAAGCCATGATCGCCGAACTGCCGAAGAAGAACGCCGGCGGCGGCGGCGGCATGCCTCCGGGCGGCGGCATGGGCGGCATGGACTTCTAATCCAGCCACTCAAGGCGACTATCAAGGAATGCAAAACCCCGGCAGCGATGCCGGGGTTTTTGTTTGCCGAATTCCCTCCCCCGTCATTCCGGGGCGCGCCCCTGGCGCGAGCCCGGAATCCATAACCACGAATGCTAATTGGAGATACCGGGATAGAGATCCACCCATCCCGGATTCTGCTCTTCGACAAGCCGTATCTTCCAGTCGCGCCGCCATTTCTTAAGTTCTTTCTCGCGAGCAATCGCCGTCAGCGCATCCTCGTAAATTTCGAACCACACCAGTTTGTCGACACCGTACCGTGTAGTGAATCCAGGGACTGCCTTCGTCTTGTGCTCATATACGCGACGCACGATGTCATTGGTCACGCCGAGATACAGCGTACCGTGTTTCCTGCTGGCAAGCAGATAGACGTAGTATGCCATCACAATCTCGACCGTCATTCATTCCGGGACGCGCCGCTTGGCGCGGACCTCAGATGCGCAGTTGCGCATCGGGGAATCCATACTCCCGATCGTGGTTATGGATTCCGGGCTCGACGCTGCGCGTCGCCCCGGAATGACGAAGGATATTTTGCGATCGCTCTTCGATCAATAAAGACTGTGACGTAAATTAGCCTATTCATTACACCCCCCACGGAACACCCCCTCAATAAGGTTTGGCCCACGCATCCGCAGCGGCGATGATCTTGCCGAACAGCCGGACGAGTTCGCGCCGCTCACCCGGATCGAGCGTTTGCAGCATTTCCTTTTCGCGTTCGACAAAACTCTTGATGATCGCGGCATAGGTGCGTTGTCCGGATTCGCTCAGGTGCAAAACCTGGCGACGGCTGTCGGCAATGTCGGTCTTGCGCGTGATCAGTCCTTTTTTCTGGAGCAGCTTGACCGCGCTCGCGATGCTGGTTTTCGGTCGCCCGGTCACCGTGCTGATCTGCTGGGCGTTCAGGCGCGGCTGCCGCGTCAGGCAGAACAGGACGATCCATTCGGAGCGTGTCAGCTTGAACGACTTCTCCATCATCGCCACCAGCGGACCGACATAGAAATTGGCGATGTAGTTCATCCGGTACGCCACGGGGATTGGATTGTCCCTCAGGATCGCCTCGAGCAGCAATCCGTGAAGCACGCGTTCGCCGGGCTGCCAGCCGACATTCAACTCTTCTGTCTTGCCGGTCCTGCGCTTCGCTGCCGCTCTACCCGCCATTGCCGCCACTCAATTCCCCGCCAGAAAGGCCGTTATCGCCCGGTATAGGCTCACGTGATTCTTCTCGATACAGAGGAAATGCGAGCCGCCGGGTATTTCCAGACAGGTTTTGTTCACCGAGCCGATCGCTGATTGCAGCCGCTGCATGTCGGTCCTTGTCGAGGTGGTGTCGCGCTCTCCCCGCACCAGCAGGACAGGCGTGGTGATCGTTCGCGGATCATACAGCGGCTGGCCGTTGAACACCTCGATCAAGTCGGCAAATGCGCCGTTCGGACAACGAAACGCCGGCGGATGATGCAAGCCGGCGCGCGGATCATTGGCTGCCAGAGTCTCGAATAATTTTTCCACCACGCCATCCTCGCGCACATCGCGCGGGTCGCCGGACACATCGCCGTTCCAGCGCGCAGTGACATCGTTCCTGGTAATCAGGCGATAGGCGCCAAAATGCCCGGCCAGCCTGCGCCCGTCTGCGGGATCGCCGATCCGCTCCAGCCACATCGGGTTGTTCTCGGCGAACAGCGGCGCGTAGAGCACCAGCCTGCGAACTTCGGCGGCATGTCCGCTGGCGTACCAACCCGCGATGATCGAGCCCCACGAAAAGCCGATCAGGTCGATCGATTGAACCGAGCGTCGCTGCAGAATGGCTGACACCGCCACGCCAATGTCCGCGACGGCGTGCCGCGCCCGGGAAAACGGCGGATGTGCGTCCGGCGGCGCGTTCATCACGTCGTGCGCGACCGACGCGCCATACCCGCGAACATCGAGCGCATAGACGAAGCGGCCGCCGCTCGCGAGCTCCTGCATCAGCGAGTAACCGGCAAGCGGAAGATCGAACAGCGCCGATCCGAAAGAAGCGCCGTGCATCAGCAGCACCGGCGGATGAAGCGCCTCGCCTGCCGGCGCCATCTCCCACAGGCCGAGCGCCATCTCGCCGTCAGCCGTCTCGATCCGCAGCAATCGCTTCGTCATGGCCTTACCGCACCCGCGAAATCCTGCATCGCACCATCTCCACGCTATTCCAAGGTCTATAGTGCGACATCGTACTAATTAGTCTAATCTGGCTCCATAACAAGAAGCTGCCGGCGGCGCGCCTTGTGCCCCGAAGCAGGCTTCAAAACAGGGGGAGAAGCAACCATGCGCAACATCGCACTGGCACTTTTGTTGGCGGCGGGCACGGCGCTCGCCGCGCCTGTACCCGGCTTCGCACGCGACGCGGTGGTCGCCACGGCCTCATCGCGTGCGGGGTTCGACACGGAGAAACTGAAGGCCATCACGGGATGGTTGCAGGCCGACGTCGACAAGGGCAGGACGCCGGGCGCGGTGGTCCTGATTGCCCGTGATGGTCAGGTGGTTCTTCACGAGGCGGTCGGGTGGGCGGACAAGGACAAGAAAGTCCCGATGCAGCGCAACTCCATTCATGCGATTGCCTCGTCGACAAAGCTGATCACCACCGTGGCCGCACTTCGGCTGTTCGAGCAGAACAGATTGCAGGTCATGGCGCCGATCGCGCTTTATCTTCCCGAACTGAAGGACCTCAAAATCGAGAAGAAAGACGCCAGCGGCAATGTGACGTCCGAACTCGCCGCCCCGGCGCGCCAGCCGACGGTTCACGATCTGATGACCCACCGCGCCGGCTTCACCTATTTCTTCTTCCCGCCCAATCCGCTGCGCACCAAATACAAGGAGCTGGGCATCGATCGCGTCGACAACATGACGGCCGATGAGATGCTGCAGAAGCTGGCGACATTGCCGCTGGCTTTCTCGCCGGGCACCTCCTTCGAGTATTCGATCGCGACCGACCTGCTCGGTCATATTATTGAACGCGTCACCAAGAAACCGCTCGACGTCGCCCTGAAGGAACTGGTGCTGGATCCGCTCAGGATGAGCGACACCACGTTTCATGTTCAAGGTGACGCCGTCGCACGCTACGCGCGGCCGCTGCCGACGGACCCCGATATGTGGGTGTTCGACTGGCTGAACGTGACGCGGGCACCCAAGCGGTTTTCGGGTGGCGCGGGCATGGCATCCACCACAGGCGATTACTTCCGGCTGCTGCAAATGCTCGTCAATGGCGGAACGCTCGACGGCAGGCGCCTGCTGTCGCCGATGACCGTTCGATGGGCGCTGGCCGATCAGATCGGAACGATGCGCGGCGTCGCCCATCCCGGGGACGGCTATTCCTGGAGCCTGGTCAATCCGGTCAGGGTGAGCACCGGCGGCGCTCCGTTCCAGGGCAATGTCGGCGACCTGTTCTGGGGTGGCATCACCGGACCGCGCTACTTCGTCGACCCGAAGGAAAAGCTGGTCGGTATCGTCTTCGTGCAAGGCCCGTCGATCCGCGCCGCCTATCATGCCGAACTGAGGGCGATGGTCTACGGCGCAATGAATTCGAGCAAGGACGACAAGTAGCGACCGACTGGCAACAAGGGCGGACGGGATTTCCACGTCCAGCGCTTCAAGACGATACGCAGGGAATGCAAAACCCCGGCAGCGATGCCGGGATTTTTGTTTGAGCAGACGATGTAAATGCCCGCCACAACACAGCTAGCGCCAACGTCTCCCTTGCAACGCTACGCTGAAGAAAAGGCGTCCTGCTCCCTGAGATATCCCTGTTATGCACAGCGCTCCGTAAATATACGATCGTATGCGTTGACAATCTCAAAAAAAATTTCGCGAGAGTCGCATTTCGAACCGACGCTCACCTTCTCTTAGGCCAAAGTCGTATTGGGTCGGGGCTAAATCAAAGCTCATCCAAAATCTGATCGAACACGGAGCGTGAGCTCTCGTGACGCAAGCGAGCGTTGCGGAGAATGCTTTCGCTTGAGAAGGAGTAATGTTGCGTGAGTGAAAGCGAAATGAAAGTGACAGCGAACGGAACCAATGTCTTCGGGATGCCGCTACCGGACTTCTCGAAGTTCGCCTTGCCTGGCATCGGCGGCAACGAGCAGGTCCTTGCCCGCGCCCGGGAAGGCTTCGAGAAGATCAAGGCCGCGTCGGAGGAGATGACGGAAGCGCTGCGCGAGACCTATTCGGGCAATGCCAGAAGCGCGACCGACTACGGGCTGAAGGTGCTTGAAATCTCAAACGCCAATGCCACCTCTGCGCTCGATTTCTTGATCCATCTATGCGGCAGCAAGTCAGCGACCGATGTTTTCACATTGTCCGCGGCGCAAACGCGCAAGGCGTTCGACACAGCTTCCGACCAGAACCGGGAATTGTGGGCGCTTACCCAGAAGCTTGCGACCGAAACGGGTGAGCCGATCAGTAAGCACTTCACGAAGGTTTTCCACCGAGCAGGCTAACAAGCCCGCTCAGTTCACGTCCAAGGAATCGTTTTCAGGAGGGATCCGGCCGGTTGGAACAAGCCCGGCGAGCATGCAGCCCCCACTGGCCAATGCTCGCACAAACAAGGTGCGCGATGCCCCCCAAGTAACCCGCACCGACAACAGGCGTACTCCAACCGGCCGGTGCTTTTTTACGAAATACAACAAGTCAATCGCAAGGGAGGGCGACATGGGTATGGTTATGGTCAAATGTCCGCAAACCGGACTGGCGATTCCCACCGGCATCAAGACTGATCGCGAAAGCTTTGGGCGCAGCGCGGTGTTTTTCTCGCGCACGCGTTGCGTGATCTGCCACACCGATCACGCGTGGTTTGCGCGCGAAGCCTGGGTCGACGAGCCGAGCATCCGGGTGCGGCGTCTCAGCGCTGGCTCCCCGGCGTAATCATCGACACAGATCAAGTGACCATCGCGATGGAGGGACGCCATGGCGCGCATGCAAATCTCAAACGAGACATCCACCTGGCTGCTGCAAGCCAAGGAATTTCTTGACGAAGCGCGACGCTTGAAGCCGGGTCCTGAGCGTAAGGAACTGCGCCAGACGGCGAAGGTGCTGCGAGAAATTGCAAAGCTCGAGGCGGCATCCGAGCAGGCAGTCGAGCGTGATCGGCTGCAGAGAACCTGATCAGACGGAGCATCCGCTCCTTGATGGGGCTTTGCCGTAACGCGGTAGCGGCAAGTCGCGACGTGGAAGGTCAAGCGGTTCGCGCGAAATGCTCACCTGGCATCGCGCGATCTGACTTCGAGCAGTCCCCCCGCGCGAGATTGGGCCGAACTCGTCGAGAAGATCTCCTCGACTTCGAGATGCATGGCGTCGTGGCATTCGCACGCCGCCGCCGAGAGCCGCACCCGGTCGATCTCGATCAGGCCTCGTCGATCGGACCTGATGGCTCCCCGCGCGCGCAGATTGCGCATCAGGAGCGTCACGGTCGTACGCCGCACACCGAGCATTTGCGACAGTGCATGCTGGGTGAGCGGGAGCACATCATGGTCGACGCGGTCCCGCAGTTGAAGCAGCCAGCGAGCCATGCGGGCTTCGACCGGATGCAGCGCATTACAGGCCAAGCCGAGCTGGAACTGCATCAGCATCGCCTTGACGTGATTTTGAACCATGCGCCGGATCGCGGGACTGCGATTAAAAACAACGTGAAATCGCGATGCAGGAATCCGAGAAGCGGTGCCGGCCGCACGAACGACGGCCGTCGTGGCCGAGGGCGATGGCCCGAGCACCGAAAGAATGCCGACGGCACCCTCACGCCCGATTGCCGCGGTGGCAACCGTGTGTCCGTCCGCCATGTCGATCATCAAGGTGATCGCGCCGCTGTGGGGAAAGACGACGTACTCGATATCGTCGCCCGCTCGAGAAAGGACCGCGTCCTGATCGAGCGCGATCATCTCAAGTTCGGGTTCGAGCAGATCGAGCTCCGGTGCAGGCAATGCTGCAAGCAGGCGATTGCCCAATCCGCCGCGAGGCTTCACTGCGGAGACCCCGCAGTGACGCGTCTGCGGCGTTCTCCATTTGGAGTGTCGCGAAACGGACAATTTAACATAGATTAAATCTGCTCTCTCTACGCGTACTCACACAAACACGCTCTAACAACAAACATCAAACGCTCGGTCGCGAGCCAACTTTCTGCCCGCGGCCTTAAAGAGTTAGATGCAAATGAGCCTCCGGACGCAACCGTAAAATACGCATGGGTAACACCGTAAGCTTACGGGACCGTGGTTCCAATTCCGGTGCACGGCAGATCGATCAGCGCTTGAAACGGCGGCCTTTGTTTCTCAATAAGCCGCGCACGTCGAGAGCCGCGTCCAGCGTTGCGGCGCCGACGTTGTAATGCAGCCACTGGTGTCACGCTATTGCACCACCGTGCTGATCCGCCCGTGGCGAATGGCAGGCTGCGAGCCGTTGTCACCGGCATCGAGGGAAAAGAAAATCATGGCCGACGCGACCGATGACATTCTCCAGCGGAATGTATCCCACAGCCGAGAGGATGCGGCTGTCGGTAGAATTCGGCGTCCCCTCTAACCTGACTGCATCACGGATGCGGGACCGCAGACGCTCATCTGGCCTTCCGCCATGGCGCATCGGCCTCCCAATCGCCGGCCATGATCGAACCGTACGGGATCACCTCATCGATCACCTCCCCGAGGCCGTATTTCGTGATCTGCGATCGTACCGATGCGGCGTTCTTGTAAGCCTCCGGCAGTTCCGACAGGTCGGGCTTACCGCAGTAGCGGGCATCGATGCCGGTCGGCAGCCGAGGCTTGTTCTCGCGCAGGAAAGCCTTGCGTCCGATGTTGCGGCCGGCGCCGTGGGGCGCGAAGCCAAGCGCTTCCTTGTTGTCCTTGTGCTTCAGCACCAGGACCGGTTCGGCCATGTTGAGCGGAACGATGGTGCGTCCGTCATCATCATCCGAGAAGCCGGACCAGTTCGGGGTAGCCCCCTTACCGTGGTCGAACAGGCCATCTGCCTTTCTGAAGACGAAGTTGTGTTCGTTCCAGAAGCGATCGGCGACACCATTTCCGATTTTCGTGGCGGTAAGGTCATGGATCGCCTGGTGGTTGGCCTTGGTCCAGAGTCGCACGATCTGCAGCGCCTCCCAGTAGGCACGGCCGTGTTCGCTTGACGCCTTGATCCAGGCATTGTGGCTGGGGATCTTCGGCGCGTGGATCGCCGTGTGCTTTCTGGCGACCGCCATTCCGCGCTTGTAAACCTGGGCGCCAAGGCCGCGAGAGCCATGGTGCGTCACCAATGCGGCATGACCCGTCGACTTGAGGTGACCGACATAGGCAAAGTGATTGCCGTCGCCTTGCGTGGCGTAGTGACCGATCGCGAACCTCTCAAGTCCCCTCAGGAACGGATTGCCGTCAAACCTCGACATGATCTCGTCGGGCGGCATGTGAACGCCGTCTCGGCCGCCCGGACCGAAATGGGTGACATCCCAAACGGCATCGAGAATGCGCTTTGGATTATCCTTGCGGGCAAACACGGTCATGGCGACCGAGCAGCAAATGTCCGACGAATGGAATCCGGGATGTATCGCATCGTCGCATGCCACGACACCGCCAACCGGGATCGTCCCGGCCACCGTGCCGGACGGGCAGGCATCGGGCATCACAGCGCCGGCCACGATCGTCGGGACTCGCATCAATGCATCCATATGCTGGGCCACCGCCGCGATGTTGGCACGTTCCAACTCGTTCTCGGCATCGATCAGCATCGAGAACTGGAGGCCGTTGGTTCGCATCAGCGTTTCGATCGGCTGCAGGGCCTGCAGCGCGACAAAGATCGCATCGTCATCCGCGCCGCCGGCACGCATGGTGCTGGCGGTCTGCAAGGCATCCTTGAACCAGCGCCCCGGTTTGAAGCCCCAGGCGATCAGGGTGTTGCCGTCAATGGGCTGCGATACTCTCATGGTTTCGCCTCGACGAATTTTCCGTTCCTTGCCGCATTCCGTTCATTCAATGAAGGGCCGCCCGTGGGCGACCCTTCCTGTCATGCGTTCTCCGCGGGCTTCAGACGGACCAGCTTTGTGAGCAGCGCGTCGAAGCCCTGCCCGTCACCCGCATGAAGGTCGATCCGGCCGACCTTCTCCACTAGCCGCTCCAGCGACTCCAGCTCCTTGAGCCGCAGCAGCAGAGGGTTCTCCTCCATCAGCCTGGCGGTGTTCAGGAGCGACCGCGTCGCCGCCGTCTCTTCCTGCCGGCGGATCAGGTTCGCCTTCGCGACCCGCTCCGCCTCCACCACCTTGTTGACGAGCTCGCGGATCTCGCCAGGCAGGATCACGTCCTTCACGCCGAGTTCGGAGACCTCGACACCGCTGTCGGCGATGCGCTCGCGGACGTAGTCGCGCAGCTCCGCATCCAGCGTAGCCTTCGCCGACAACACCTCGTCGAGCGTGCGGCCGGCAACCGCCTCACGGATCGCGAACTGCACCAACCGGTACAGCCACGCATCCACGTCGGGCACGGCCGCGACCACGCGCTCGGGGTCGACGATCCGGCGGAACGCCGTCAGGGTCACACGCAGTGCGATGCGATCCCTGGTCAGCATTTCCTGCGCGGTGATCTCGACCGCCTGGGGACGCAGATCGAGGCGCTTGACCTCGATCTTGCGGCCGGCGATCCAGAAGGCGTGCCGGCCCGGCGCAAGCCGCTCCACCAGCCGGCCCTCGACGTAGAGCAGACCAGCCTCGTGGTTTTCGACCACCGCTTCCGTCACGATGGTGGGACGGTTGCGCTCGATCATCGCAAGATGACGCTCGGTCACCCGGGGATCGCCCGCCACATCGATGCGCTCGACATCGATGGAGGTAGCGACCTTCCAGTAGACACGCGCCTGCCAAGGCGTCATCAGGTGCACGGGACGGCCGTCGAGGCTGACGATGGCGATCTCGTTCGCCTTCGTCTCCACAGCCTCGAACAGCTCCGTGGCCAGATCAGGCCGCGCGGCCTTCAGCACGGCGTAACGCTCCGCGGGGAATTCCGCGCGAACGACGTTGAAAATCTCCACCGTCAACTGACGCTGCAGATCGAACAGCCGGTGACGACCGGGTTCGAGCATGCGCTCGAGCCTGCCGTTACGCGTCAGCAACGCGCGCTCGCCATCCTTCACCGTCAGCGTCTTCATCAGCAAATGCCAGGTCATGGCACGCCTCCATGGTTTGCCCTCCGGCCCTCGCGGGGTCGGAAAGCGGGTTTCGTTTTGCAAAGGACGTGGGACGCGGACGACGCTTCCTGAAAGCTCGGCGGGCCAAGTTTGAGCTTGCGCAGATAGCGGGCGCACGCGCTCGATCGCTCGACGTGTGTCGAGCGGTCAAACGTTGCCACCCGGCATCAACGCAAGCGGTATCCACCGCGGCGCAAAGCCGGTCTCACAGTGTCTAGGTTCGGACGAAAAGCCTTGCGGCGATGCGGCCGGACTGCGACTGAAGCGCGCGTCCGGTCCCCTTCAATGGGAATCAGCGTATTAGGCTGAACCGGAGCGGAGCGGGATTCGAACCCACGACCCGATGATTATGATTCATCTGCTCTACCCAACTGAGCTATCCTTTGTGGTGCCATAGACCGGAATCGAACCGGCGACCTTCGGGTCACCCCGACGCTCTACCGCTGAGCTACTATCGCGTCTTCACCTGGCGGAACACGAAACCGCAAGACCGGCCCGCGCCAGTCGGGATCACAACGAGCCCGAACCCATGGCCAAAGCGAAGGAGCGGGTCAATAGACGAAACATCTTTCAGTTGCAAGAGCGCTGAGGAGATTTTTTTCGCGATCGAGGAGATGCTGTGTCTTCACCATCACAGCGTTAACCGAGCTTCGTAGGATGGGCAAAGGAGCGTAGCGACGTGCCCACCATTCTTGCCGTGCACGTGATGGTGGGCACGCTGCGCTTTGCCCACCCTACGGCCTACTGAAACGCGACTTCGGCAAAGCTTCTGAGCTTGCGCGAATGCAGGCGCTCGGATTCCTGGTGCTTGAGCCGTTCGAGCGCCTTCAGGCCGATCTCGAGATGTTGACCGACGCGTCGCCGGTAGAATTCGCTGGCCATGCCGGCGAGCTTGATTTCGCCGTGCAGCGGCTTGTCGGAGACGCACAGCAAAGTGCCGTAGGGGACGCGGAAGCGATAGCCGTTGGCGGCAATCGCCGCGGACTCCATGTCGAGCGCGACAGCGCGGGATTGCGACAGCCGTCGAATGACCGACGGGCCACTGATTTCCCAATTGCGATTGTCGACACTAGCAACCGTTCCGGTGCGCATCACCCGTTTGAGCTCAAAGCCGGTCAGCCCGGTAACCTCGCCGACCGCTTCCTCCAGCGCGACCTGCATCTCGGCAAGCGCCGGGATCGGGACCCAGAGCGGCAGCTCATGGTCGAGCACGTGATCTTCGCGGACGTAACCATGCGCGAGCACGTAGTCGCCGAGCCGCTGCGTATTCCTGAGGCCCGCGCAATGCCCCACCATCAGCCAGGCGTGCGGCCGCAGCACCGCGACGTGGTCGGTGACGTTCCGCGCATTGGACGGACCGATGCCAATGTTGATCAGGGTAATGCCGCCATAGCCGGGCTCGACGAGATGAAAGGCAGGCATCTGTGGCGCGCGCTCAGGCGTAATCCCGGTCGTGCCACCGCCAAGCCGCGCATTGCGCGTGATCGCATTGCCGGGAGCAACAAAAGCATCGGGGCCTATCTCGCCCGATGCGAGGCGATGCTGGCACAGTTGCACGAAGGCATCGACATAGAGCTGGTAGTTCGTGAAGATAATGAAATTCTGGAAATGCTCAGGATCGGTGCCGGTGTAGTGATAGAGCCGGCGCAGCGAGTAATCGACCCGCGCCGCACGGAACAGGGACAGGGGTTCGGGTGCTCCGGGGGGCAGTTCAAATGTGCCGTCGGCGATCGCATCGTCCATCGCTGCAAGATCGGGCGTATCGAACACGTCGCGCAGCGTTCGCGTAAAGGCCGAGCTGTCGGCAATCGTCAGCGCCGCCTCGATGTTGATGTCCCGCCGATAGGCGAAATGAATCGGAATGGGCTCGTTCGACTCGCCGATTTCAACCGACACGCCGTGGTTCTTGACCAACAGCTCGATTTGCTCGGTGAGATAGGTGCGGAAAATATCCGGGCGCGTCACGCTGGTCTCATGCACACCCGGCCCCGCGACAAAGCCATAAGCGAGACGCGAATCGAGCCGCGCATGGGTCGAGGTCGTCATCCGCACCAGCGGATAACAGGCTCGCACGCGCGTCGCGAACGCCCCGCCATTGACATAGGCTTCAAAGCGATCGCGAAGGAACTGGGTATTGCGCTCGTAGATCTCTTCGAGACGGGCAACGGCCGCACCGGCATCGACGAATGCTTCGGTCGCGAAGGGCGGTGGAGTTTCGACGAGCATTGCGGAACACATGTTGCTTCGCGCCAGTTGTCGAGCGGAGACTCACTCTGGATCAGCAAATATAACCACAATCGCGTCTCGTTCCAGATACGTCTGGGGTTGTGCTCAAGAAGCACCTCGTCGTCCCGGGCTTGACCCGGGACCCAGAACCACAAATGCCTATTGTTGCGCGACGGGCCGCGATCCCGTCGACGACTCGACTCGGTGGCTATGGGCCCCTGCGTTCTCAGGGACGACGAATTTTTGCGAGGCGCCTGGTTTGCGCCATCAGGCGCACGAGAGCAGCGGATCCGATCCCGCTACTGCACCTTCGCCAGCACCGCGAGGCGCCGGATGCCCTTGTTCTTGTAGGCATCGAGGAACGCGTAGTAGTCCTTGAACGAGACGCAACCGTTGGACTGGCCGCTCGGCCCGAGCATGTAGGTGTGCGCGAGCAACCCGTCGCGGCCATGGATTTTTTCCTCGCCGCCAAGCGGCGTCAGCCGCAGTGCCGGCACGCCGTGAAACAGCGCCTCGCGCGGCTTCAGTTCGTAAATGTGCGGCGGCGTCACGCCCTGCATCCGCACATGCGAATAGCGCACGTCATCCATCTTCGAGCCGAGCCCCGAATGCGCCTCCAGCCTGGTGCCGTCGGGCAGATACACCGTCTTGGCGGCGATATCGTAGACCGCGGTCTGGCGGTCATAGGGCGGCGCGCCGCCCATCATCGGGTTCTGGCTTCGGGTATCGATGATGCTGCCGGTGACGCTGGCGTCGGCGGATGCATAAGCCAGGAACCCTCCAGCTGCCGGCTGCTTGCCCCACAGCTTTTCGACCATGGTCTGCTTCTCGTTGGAAGCAATCGACATCACGGCGGCCTTGGCGCGCTGCGCCATGTCGCGAACGGAAGAGCCGGAGGATGCCTTCGCGGTCTTATCCTCCGCAGTCTTGGCTTCGGTCTCCTTTGGCGCCGTGGCCGGAACGTTCAAGGCGAGCTTGGTAGTCGGGGTGGAAACTTTCGGCTTCGGCGTCTCAGCAGGCTTCGACGCCTGCACGGCCTTCGGCGCTTCGGCCGACGGCGAAGCTTCCGCCAGCTTCGTCGCTTCGACCGGTTGGGGCTCGACAGCTCTGGATGGCTGGCCTTGCGCCGCCGCTGCGGCGAACCGTTCGGTGAACATCAGCGAAGACGCGACGTTCTCTGGTGCGGGGATCACCAGGGACTGTTGCGGCAGCGATGCGAATATTTCGTTGAAGGCCGGCTGCACCGGACGGGCAGCGACGGTAGTCGGGTTCCTGAAGACAGGCGCCTCGAAGGCGGCGCTGTTCACGGATGGATAGACGCTGGAGCCAAGCACGTTGGTGTAAACGGTCCAGGCGCAGCCCAGCACGAGGCCCGCGAGCGCGACACCGCCGAGAAAATATTGGGGAATACCCTTGCGAGAGGATTTCCTGCGGTTGTGGGCCGCAGGGCCGAACGCACGCGTACGCTTACTCATTCACACAACGCCCAGAACAATTCCACCAAGTCCCCCATTGATGCCGCGTCCGGAGACGTTCCCTGCAGCATCTCGCAGAGGCACAGAGCGTCATTAAGGCGACTTTTAGTTAAATCCGGATTAAACGCGGGCGGATGTAAGGCAGGCTCAAATCCATGGAACTATTAGAGAAATTACCCCCGTAACGCTCCGGGGATCGGTCCCAAACAGGGACATCCGGCGTGAAGCCACGCCGGATGTCCCATAACGGGCCAAGTTCGGCCTCAATCCTTGAACGGATCGAACTCATTCTCGCCAGCCATGGCGACAGCGAACGGGCGCAGCGTGTGCTGCACCTTGATCGAGCGAGCGTGCTCGGCCAGCACCTCCGTCAGCCGGCGATAGGCCATCGGACTTTCATCGAGGTCAGCGCCTACCAGCGTCACGCCACGCGATTGCAGCCAGGCGTCCATCTCGGACCGCGTGAACCGCCGCTTGGCCTCCTTGCGGCCAAACAAACGGCCCGCGCCGTGCACCGTCGAGTAGAGCGAAGCCTTCGCCTCCTCGCTGTCGACGCCCTCGACGATGACCGCGTCGTCGCCCATCGATCCGCCGATGAAGCCACGCTGGCCGGGAAATGCCGGCGTTGCGCCCTTGCGCACTACCCACAAATCCTTGCCGCCATGGTTCTCCCGCCACGCGTAATTGTGGTGGTTGTGAACCATGTCGGTGACCTCGCCACCGATAATCCTGCGCACGCGCTCGATCACCCATTCACGGCCGGCATAGGAGTAGCGCCCGGCGAGTTGCATCGCCGCGATGTAACGCCGCCCGATCTCGCTGTCCTCGTCGATGACGGCGGGCGGCACGTTCATGCCGTCCTTGCCGCCCGCGGCCTTGAGGTAGCGGGTCGCGCTGGTGTGGCCGAGGCCGCGGCTGCCGAAGTGCACGCCGATCCAGACAAAACCCTCCTCGTCGCGCAGCAGGTCGACATAGTGATTGCCCGATCCGACGGTGCCGAGTTGCGAGACCGCCTTCTGCCGATAGGCGCCCATGTCGGATTCACGCCACGCGTCGACGTCGTCGAACAGTTCATGCTCGACGCGCTCGTCGTTGGTGCGTCCGACGCCGAACGAAATCACGTTGTGCACGTCCTTGATGATCGCGCCAACATTGCCTTCGATCTGGCTGAACGACGTGTCGAGGCGCACGGCCATGTTGCCGCAACCGATGTCGAAGCCAACGCCGGAGATGCTGATCTGCTTCTCATAGGCGATCACGCCGCCGACCGGCTGCGCATAGCCGAGATGCCCGTCAGCGCAAATCACGCCGGCGACTGCGTTGCCGACCGACATGCAATTGCGCATCTGCGCGATCGTCGCGTCATCGTGCTTGCCGAATATCTTGAGCGGGCTGTTCTGATACTGCTCCGCTTGCGGCTTGAGCGCGACATCGGCGGCAACGGCCTGCGCGTCGCGCGCAAGCTTCTCCTTGCGCGCGGCATCGCGAAACAGGCACCACGTCGGCATCGGTCGCTGGCCGGGCCGATCGATCTTCGCGTCGGGGTCAAGCCCGGCTTCGACGGCCAAAGCCCTGGCCCGCTCCTGGTAGGGATCGGATCGCATCTGATCCTCCTTCACTGCAATATACTACGTTCCGAAGGCCCTTCGGGACTCCGGTAGAATCCCATGTCAGTCGCGACACGGGCCGGTTCGGTTTGCAGGCAGGGAGTTGGGAGGTGCATTTAGCCGCGAAGGGCATCGTGCGGATCATTTCTCGCTGCCTGGACGGCAGAGGGAGGACCCGCCGCCGTCTTACGCTGCTGGTTCGCTTTGCGAAATCGGTGCTCTCGTTGGATACACGACAACCGAACACGCCAAAGCGCGACCGCGCCGGACGACCGGCTGGCCTGCATAACGTGAACCATTGGTGTCTATACGAAGCATCGTCTTTCCCAGAGATCGGCGAGAAGCGCGCGATCACATACAGCAATTCCAGGATTTGTAAATAGGGCCGGCAACGTCCACTTGTGCCGGCGCTAATAACTCAGGCGCGGATACCAATCCATGCCACGTCCTTCCGGCGTGGTGTCGAGAATGGTCCACAGCGGATCGATATCGGGCGCGCCGCGCGGATCCTGTCCGGGATCGGCGGTCGATGGTCCCATTTCGCCGGACCAGAAGTGACGGATGCTGCCGTCGCGGCGGGTGAACACGTTGTAGCCGGGCGCGTCGGCATCCTCAGCGCTGACATAATCGCGGGTGTAGTCGCCCGATGCATCCGAGTAGATCCGGTGCCGCGTCCAGCCGCGCGCCTTCTTCGCCGCGATCAGCCGCGCGATCGGCGAGCGCGCTGTGAAGACAAACGCGACGCGCTGTTCGACGTCGGGCAACTTCGCTTCCCAGGTGCTCATGAAGGACGTGCACATCGGGCACGGCGCCTCGCGCTGCGGTCCGAACATGTAGCTGTAGATCACGAGCGTCTGCTTGTCGCCGAACAGGTCCGACAAGGTTGCCTTGCCGCCCTCGCCTTCGAATTCATAGTTCTTCGTCGCTGCGCCTCCCGGCGGCAGCGCGCGACGCAATTCGGCGACGCGTTCGATGTGACGGCGCAGTTCGATTTCTTCGGTCAGCAATTGCTCGCGGGCGCGGCGATACTCGGCACTCTCATTGGGAAAGCGCACGCTGTTTCCGCGGGCGAGTTCGACGGCGGGTTTCGGGGCGGAACCGGACATGGCATGACCTCGGCGTTGGTTGCTCAGTTACAAGACGTTCCACACCCCATGGGTCCGACAGAAGCGGGCAAAAAATTCGGCCTACAACCGCCATTTCCGCCCGTTTTGGAGCCAATTTGCGCGGATTTTCTGCATAGGAGCTATCGCCGAACCTTAACCGCCGGAGGCAGACATACTATCGGCTGCCGACGGCTTTGCATTGGAGGCCGGCCCTGTGATACGGCACCGTATCGCCAACGCCTGTTTCGCCCATACCCCGAAGGGGAAGCTGCCATGACAATGCTGGCACGCGCCGGAAGTATCGCTGTTGCAAGCCTTGGCCTCCTCGCTGGACATGCGTTGGCGCAGCCAGCGAAATTGGGCTGCACGTCGGCGCAGACGGCACAAGGAACGCAAACGCTGCATTGCCCGACGGCGATCACCATCGTGGCCGAAAGCGGTGCGAAGTTCGAGCTCGGGGATCGCAACCGCGACGGCCATGTCGATTCCGTCGAACTCAGCAACAAGGCCCTGCTGCTCGAAGTGCCGAAGAAGCCGGGCCGTACCCGATTCAACGTTGTGACGCCGCAGGCGATTGCTGCCGTACGCGGTACCAAATGGGCGGTGGACGCCGAAGGTGCAAAGACATCGGTCTTCGTCGTCGACGGTCGTGTCAGCGTGGCGCGGGCCGCCGGCCGCGGCAGCGTCGTACTCGGCCCCGGTGACGGCGTCGACGTCGAGACATCCGGCGACCTGATCGTGAAACGCTGGCCGCCCGCGCGCGTTACGGCCCTGATGGCAAGATTAGGACAATAGAAGTCAGACGAATGAGCCATCGACGTCTTCATATTCTGGCTGCGTTGCTCTGCACGGGATTGTGGGCAGGCGCGATATGGCTCGGCCATACCAGCGGCCATTTGCGTTTTCTCGATCGGCTCGAGTCGGCGTTGACCGACGTGCGAACGTTGGCGCGCGGTGTAAAGGCGCCGCCGGATCTCGTCACGATCGTTGCGATCGACGACACCATCGTCAAACTCAGCGGCACCTATCCCCTGCCGCGCGCAGAGATAGCCAAAATCGTCGAGGCGATCGCGCGGCTGGAGCCGAAGGTCATCGCGATCGATCTTCTTTTGGTCGACAAAGGGCCCGCCGACGGCGACGCGGCACTCGCGAAATCGCTGGCGGCGAGTCCGACCGTGCTTGCGGCGGCGGCGGTATTTTCAAACATCGTTCAGCCTTCCGCGGAGGACGACGGGCCGCTGGCCCGCCTGCCGAAGGCCGACCGCTTCCTGCTGCCGCTCCCGGCCTTTGCCGACCGCGCGGAAGTCGGCATCGCCAATGTGGCGACGGGCCAGACCGGCACGCCGCTATCGGTCCCGATGCTGTTCCGGACACGCGACAGAATCGAATTGTCGTTTCCGCTTCGTGTCGCATCCGTCGCGATCGGCCAGAAGCTGACGATCGAGCCCGACCGCCTGCTGTTCGGCGACCGGCCGATCGCGACTGCTTCCGATTATGCGCTGCCGATTTCCTATTACGGCCCGCGCCGCACCATTCGCACCGTCAGCGCCGCAAATCTGGTCGACGGCCAGGTCGACAAGGAGGCCATTCAGGGCCGGATCGTCGTCCTCGGCGCGACCGCAACCGGCGCCGGCGACTTCTTTCCGACGCCGTTCGATTCCCTGATGCCGGGGGTGGAAATCATTTCCACCGCGATCACGCATCTGGTCGCAGGCGACGGTGTCGTGCGCGACGGGCCGGTTCGCGTCGTCGAAGCCATCACGACGGTCCTGCTCCCGATACTGCTGGTCGGCTTGCTGGCGTGGCGGCGAAACGCGGTTGGTCTGCTCACGGTCAGCGCGGTGATGCTCGCATGGGCGGCTGCGAATACGGTTGCTTTCGCGCACGGCATATCGCTCGACACCGCGACGACTATGGCCGCGGCGGTGCCGCCGATCGTCCTGTTCGGTACGTTGCAGCTATGGTCGGGCCGGCGCAGCGCCCAGCATCTCGCCGTCCAAAACAGGCTGCTCGAACAATTCCAGACGCCGGGCCTGCAGGAATGGCTGACGCGCGATCCCGATTTCCTGCTGGCGCCGGTCAGGCAGAATGCCGCCGTCGTGTTCGTCGATCTGTCCGGATTTACCTCGCTCAGCGAAACGCTCGATCCGGATGCCACGAGGGGGCTATTGAAGGAGTTTCACGCCCTGGTCGACAAGGAAGTGATGCGGTGCGGCGGCATGATCACGAGCTTCCTCGGCGATGGCGCCATGATCCTGTTCGGCCTGCCGGAGGCGGCGCCGGATGACGCTGCGCGCGCGGCGCAATGTTCGATCGCGCTCTGCGTCAAGACCGAACGCTGGATCGAGGCGTTGCCGCCGCCGATTGCCGTGCGGATCGGCTTCAAGATCGGCGCGCATTTCGGGCCGATCGTTGCCTCCCGGCTCGGCGGCCGCAACCATCAGCATATCACCGCAACCGGCGACACCGTGAACATCGCGAGCCGTCTGATGGAAGTGGCGGCCCGCCACGATGTCCGATTGGCGTTGAGCGATACGTTGCGTATCGCGGCGGAGCGCATCGGCGCCCGGCTGAAAACCGGAAGCCTTGCCGGCCCCGTCGAGACGCAGATTCGCGGCCGATCAGGCTCGCTCACGGTCTGGCTGTGGCGGGGCGAACATTCCACGATGGATCAACGCACGCATCCCGACGCCGCGGAGTGACCGGCCGCGCGCTCTATCGCGCTTCCGGCGGCGGCGTGCGGTCGAGCACTTCGCCCTTCGGCCCTTCCAGCACATCGAGCGCATAGGTCTCGATTACCAGCGGGCCGCGCTTGCGCTGAACCTCCCCGACCCGTTCGACACGGGCAAACCTGTCCTTCAGATAGGGTGCATCGCCGAGCCACGCCTCATATACATACAACGATTTGCCGGCGAGCTGCGCCGCATCAGGTTCGGGCATGTTGATCCAACGGATGCGCTGGCTGGGCTGTGCGACGCAGGTGCCCTTCGGCAGATGGAAGGCCAGCCAGGCGGTGGTGCCGTAATCCGACGCAAGCACGCATGTTGCGCCGACGCGCGCCCTCACCGCCTCAATTCCATCGGCCGTTTCGCGCCAGCCGACGCCGACGCTGCGCACGGTGGCATCGCGACGATAGCCCGATAGCACGCCGGTGTCGGCCTGCACGACCAATAGCACGAACATCAGGACGCCGCCCGGCGCCGCCCAGCGCCGGCAGAAGTCGACCAGGCGCTGCCAGCGTGGTTCCCATTCGACCAGATGCGCGGCGACGGCGGCGGCGATCGCAAACGCCGGATAGACCGGCGCAAACCAGTTGGCCTCGACGCGGGCATGCAGCGAGTGCCAGACGAAGTAGGCAACGATGATCCAGAACATCGTATTGACGAGCGCGCGCGCCGGCAGCGCGCCGGCGCGGCGGCGGAACAGCGCGTAAAGCCCCATCGCGCCGAGGATCCACACCAGCGGCGTCGCGAACGCAATCTGCGTCGGGATCAGTTCGGCGATGTAGACCGGGCGGAAATCCTCGATCCGAGCCCGCCCCATCTGCTTGATGAAGGAAACCCAGTGGTGGCCGGCGTTCCAGAGAATGACCGGCGCAAACAGCACCAGCGCGACGAGCCCGCCGAGATAAAGCCAGGGCGAGATCAGCCAGTGCCGCAGTTTGGGAACGGCGACCAGCCAGATCAGGATCGCCGGTCCGAAGAACAGCGCGGTGTATTTCGACAGCAGCGCGCAACCGGCGGCGGCGCCGACCGCCAGCCACCACACGCCGCGACCGGTCTGCAGCACCTTGGCGAGCGCAAACAGCAGGAGGCTGGAAGCCACCAGGAGCGGCGCGTCCGGCGTGACGATCATGGTGCCGACCGCGGCCATCAGCGTGATGTTCAGGAGGATCGCTGATGACGCGGCCACGCGCCGGCTGCCGAACAGGATGGCGGCGGCCTGATAGATCGCCCAGCTCATCGGCAGCGCCAGCAGGATCGAAACCAGCCGCACGCCGAATTCGGTATCGCCTGCGATCAGCGTGCCGAGCCGGATCACGACCGCGACCATCGGCGGATGATCGTAATAGCCGCCGGCAAGATGCTTCGACCACATCCAATAGTAGGCTTCGTCGAAGGTGATCGGCGTGAACGCCGCGGCGATCAGGCGCAGCGCAACGAGCCCCAGGATCGCCAGACCCGTATTGAGGGCAACCCGCGCCTCGTTGGAGCTCATTTTCCGGTCATCGCCTGCGCCAGACGAACAGTCCGGACATCGCGTAGTTCCAGACCACGCCCATCAGCGCGCCGGCAAGCCCTGCGAGCCACCAGATCGGCTCCTGGTCGAAGACCGCGAACGCAACGCCGACATTGGCGAGCAGTCCGACGCCGCAGACGAGATAGAACAGCAACAGGCCGCGCAGGATCGCAAATCCCTTGAGCCGCTGGTCGCGATAGGTGAGAAAATTGTTCAGGATGAAGTTGCTGGTCATCGCAACCAGCGCGCCGGCGGCCTGTGCCTCCGCAAACGGTTCCTTGAAGATTTCGAGCGCGATGAACAGCGTCGCGAGATGCACGACAAGGCCGGTGCCCCCGACCATCGCGAACAACAGGAAACGCAGCGAGACCACGTCGTGCGTCAGCTTGGCCAGCACCAGGCCGAGGAAGTCCAGCGCCACCATGGAATCGAGCTTGCTCTCGCCGTGCTGGCGCGAACCGAAAGTGTAGGGAATCTCGACGGCGCGCAGCTTGCCCTGTGCGGTCGCAATGATGTCGAGCAGGATCTTGAAGCCCTGGGTCGAGAGCTGCGGCGCCAGTTGCTCGAAGCGGTCGCGGCGGATCATGAAGAAACCGCTCATGGGATCGGCGACCTCGACCTTCAGGGCGCGTCTGGCGACCTCGGTCGCAAGCTGACTGGCCCCTGCCCGCTGCTTGTTGAAACTGTCGGCGCTGCCGCCCTCGACATAGCGGCTGCCGACCACGAGTTCCGCCTCGCCGCTTCGCAGCAGCGCGACCATCTTCGGCAGTTGCGTTTCATCGTGCTGCAGATCGGCGTCGATGACAGCCGCATAGGGGCCGCTCGAGGCCAAAATGCCCTCAATGCATGCACCCGACAGTCCGCGGCGCCCGATCCGGCGGATACATCGGACGCGCGAATCCTTCCGCGCCAGCCCGCGCACCACTTCCCAGGTCCCGTCAGGGGAATTGTCGTCGACAAAGACCACTTCCCAGGAAATGCCTGATAGCGTGGCCTCCAGCCGCCGGTACAGTACGGTGACATTGTCCCGCTCGTTGAAGGTCGGCACAACGACCGAAAGCTCAGGCAAACCGGCCTGCGACGGGGTTTCGGGGCCCGGTTTGATGGCGTCATTCATGATCGCCAGCGTATATCCGCAGCCGTCCGACATGCCAAGGCGAGCTTCAGGAACGACGTAACTGGACGGTGAAAACGGGGGACGAAACCGCCCCGGTGCCGGCCCGGCGCGGACGAATCATTAGCCGCCGCCGGATCGGATCCGGGGCCTGCTTCGCTTGAAAATGCTCTGAAAATGCCAACGACCACGAACAGAGGGCGCGCGTACATCCGGCGCAGCCAAACTATTCATGGTCGTCCCGGCGCCGGAGCTTTGAAGCGTCAACGTCGCCGTTGTGTCCCAGATAGGAATGCCCAAGGCATTCCGCAAGAGGCGATCCCGGCCCTAATTCGGAACCTCCCGAATCACCGGCCCGCGCGGGGCGGGAGCCTGCTGAAGCGGCGGCGCGGGTTGCTGGACGCTCGCCGGCTTGGCGGGCTTTCCGAACTGGCCGATCGGCCCATAGGCGATTGCAACCACCATCACGATCGATGCGACGATGGCTCCCAAAAGACCGGCGACTGACTGCGAATTCATAATCAACGATCCCCTAGGCCTGATCGGGAACTGATATCACGGAAAAAGCTTGTGGAAGAATAGTCTCGGCGTCAGCCATCGACAATACCGGCCGCCGAAGCGGGCTCCAAAATCTCACCACGCGAGCGCCGCGCGACGGACAAGCAAGAACCGCGATTCCATCGCAAACATGGCGGAGTCTCGACCTTCGGGTTGACAGGGAATAGGGGAAAAAGATGTCGAATACAGATCAGGGCAAACCGGCCGGGAAATCCGGACGGCGCAACCGGAAGGGAGAGCGGGGCAAAAAGGCCGCTTCCCAAGAGAGCACGGCCGTGAGCCCGGCGCCGGTTGAATTGCAAAGCCCGGATCAGGATCAACCACCGCGACCGGAGCCGGTTCACGCGGAGAGCCCGAAGGTGGATCAGCCGGCCATCGACGAACCAGTCGCCGTTGCCGCGCCGCCCGAGCCGCAGCCGGCCGTGGTGCCCTCGCTGGCCGAGCCGGCCGAGCCCGCAACAGTCGAGGCCGCGCTCGCCGAGGCCGCGTCGATCCAGCCCGCAGCAGTCGAGTCCACGGCAGAGCCTGCGCCGGTAAGCCTGCAGACCATCGCGAATGCCTATCGCGACTACACACGGAAATCGATCGAGGAGTTCGGATCGTTTGTCGAGCAGCTCAGCGGCGTTCGCTCGCTCGACAAGGCGATGACGGTTCAGAGCGAATTCGTGAAGCGGGCCTATGAAACCTCGGTCGCCGAGTCGCAGAAGATCTGCGAACTCCACAACCGGCTCGCCAAGCAGACCCTCGACCCGTTCAAGGGGCTGACGGGCAAGACGCCGGCGACGCACGGCAAGCCTTGAGGTTCACGCGAAACCAGTTTGGCGCAGATTGGTGGAATTAAAAGGCTCCGGTTATTCCGGAGCCTTTTTTCGAGGGATCATGCCTTTAAGTCGGCGCCTGGCAAACTGGCCAATCAGGGCTGACTTGGCTAACATATACGAGTTCCCTCCCCCCATTTTCCGACGAGCCCTCCCGTGAGCAAGCCTTCGAAATCGACCGCGAAAAACAGCGGCAACATCTATATCGGCATCGGCGGCTGGACCTTCGAGCCGTGGCGCGGGGTGTTTTATCCCGAGAAGCTGACGCAGGCGAAGGAGCTGTCCTACGCCGCCTCGAAGCTGACCTCGATCGAGATCAACGGCACCTATTACGGCTCGCAGAAGCCGGAGAGTTTTCGCAAATGGGCGCGCGAAGTGCCGGACGGATTCGTGTTCTCGTTGAAGGGACCGCGGTTCGCGACCAATCGTCGTGTGCTGGCGGAAGCCGGCGATTCCGTAAAGCGCTTCTACGATTCCGGCGTGCTGGAGCTTGGCGACCGGCTCGGTCCGGTGCTGTGGCAGTTCGCGCCGACCAAAAAATTCGACGAGGCCGATTTCGGCACGTTCCTCGAACTGCTGCCGCGCAAGCTCGACGGCCGCGCGCTACGGCACGTGGTCGAGGTGCGGCACGACAGTTTCTGCGTGCCGGAGTTCATCGCATTGCTGCGCAAGTTCGAAACGCCGGTCGTGTTCGCCGAGCACGGCAAATATCCGGCGATCGCCGACGTCGTCAGCGACTTCGTCTATGCGCGGCTGCAGAAGGGCAATGACGAGCTCAAGACCTGCTATCCGCCGAAGCAGCTCGACGCCTGGGCCAAGCGCTTTCAGGCCTGGGCCGGCGGCGGCGAGCCCGACGATCTGCCGCGCGTCGATGCCGCAAAGCCCGCGAAGACGCCGCGCGACGTCTTCGCCTACGTCATCCACGAGGGCAAGGTGCGCGCGCCGGCCGGCGCGATGGAATTGATCGAGCGCGTGAAGTAACTCCCTAGTCCAGCTTGATGCCGGCCTCGCGGATCAGTTTGGTCCAGTTGTCGTATTCGGAGGCGACGAAGGCGTCGAGCTTGTCATCAGGCAGATCCCACACCTCCCCGCCGCTCTTCTCGAAACGCTCCTTGAGGTCGGGCAGCGAGGCGCGGATGTCGCGGCGCAGCTTTGCGATCACGTCCGGCGGCGTCTTTGCGGGTGCGAATATCCCGAGCCAGGAATCGACATCGAGGCCGGATACGCCGGCTTCCGACATCGTCGGCACATCGGGCGCCAGCGGGCTGCGTTTGGACGACAGCAGCGCAATGCCCTTCGCCTGCCCGGACTGAACGTAAGGGAGCCCGGCGGCGTTCGAATCGAAAAACAGGTCGATGCGGCCGGCAAGCAGATCGGTGAAGGCCGGCGGCGAACCCTTGTAGGGTATCTCCTGAAATTTTACGCCGGCTGCCTTCATGAACGCAGCCGCCACCAGATGCTGGCCAGTGCCGACACCGGCTGTCGCGACGGAAATCGAGCCCGGGTTCGCCTTTGCGGCGGCGACGATGTCCTGCAGCTTGGCGTGCGGCAAATCCTTGCGGCCGACCATCACGTAACCAAACTTGTAGATCAGCGCGACCGGCACAAAATCCTTGCGGGGATCGTACGCCAGTTTCGAATACAGCGCCGAGTTGAAGGCCATGTTGGAGAGCCCGCCGACCACCAGCGTATAGCCGTCCGGCTCGCTCTGGCTGGCGGCTTGCGTGCCGACAACGGTTCCGGCGCCCGGCTTGTTCTCGACGACGAAGGCCTGCCCCATCCGCTTCGACAGCGCATCTGCAAGCTGCCGCCCGACCAGATCGTAACTGCCGCCGGGGCCGATCGGGACGATAATTTTCACCGCACGGTCGGGATAACTGGATTGTGCGTGCGCTGCGGCAACGCTGCAAAGCACGAGCGCGAGTGTTGTCAGCGAGCGGCTAATTCGGTTCATCTGTTCCCCCGGCGAGAATGGCCGTCGACTGGCTCTTTCGCAGGACTATGCGACACACAGCTTCCGGCCGCAACGCGGGTGTAGCAATCGATCGACCATTACCGTAGCCTTCCGCCAGCGACATAATGTCTGGATCGACATGGCCCGCAGGACCAAACGCCTCTTCACCATCGGCTATGAACAGACGCCGGCGAAGGCGGTGCTCGACGAACTCGAAGCCGCCGGGATCAAGCTGCTGGTGGACGTGCGCGCGGTGGCGTCCTCGCGGCGGCCGGGCTTTTCGAAGAATCAGCTCGCGGCCGGCCTCGACGAACGCGGCATTTCCTATCTGCACCTGAAGGGACTCGGGACGCCGAAGAGCGGCCGTGAGGCGGCGCGCAGCGGCAAGTTCGGCCTGCTGCACAAGATCTATTCGGCGCATCTGAAGACGACGCAGGCGAAGGAGCAACTCGATGAGCTGTCGGCGCTAGTGAACAAGTCGGGGCCGGTCTGCATTCTCTGCTATGAGCGCGATCATGCCCAGTGCCACCGGCAATGGATCGCCGAGATCATCGAGGACCGCGACGGCGTGAAGGTAGAGAACCTGGTCGCGCCGCAGGTGTAAAACGTGGCCCGTAGCCCGGATGGAGCGCAGCGCAATCCGGGAACGGTGCCGCAGGCGGATCGACCTGCCCCGGATTACGCTGCGCTCCATCCGAGCTACGAAGCGACTACCCCTTGCCATCAAGCTTGAAAGTCCCCTCCATCATCTGCACGCAACTCCCGCCGACATGGATGGATGCGACCGAGCCGTTCTGCTTGCGGACGCGCGTCAGCAGCAGGCTGGGCCGGCCCATGTCGACGCCCTGCCCGATCTTCAATTTCAGTTCGCCGTCCTTGATGGCGTCGAGATCGGCCAGCAGCGCCGCGCAGGCGGCCGTCGCGCTGCCGGTTGCCGGGTCTTCGGACAGTCCGCTGGCGGCGGGGTGAAACATCCGCGCCTGCAGCTCGCATGGCTTTTCGCTGGCCGGTACGTCGCGCGTATAGAAGTAGACGGCGTCGCTGCCGTCACACGGGAAGGTTTTTTCGAACGCCGCAGCATCGGGTCTGGCCCGCCGCAGCGCCTCGCGGGAAGTGACTTCGACGGCGAGAAACGCCAGCCCGACCGAGATGATCTGCGGTGGATGACGGTCGGTCTTGACGTCGCCAGGCGACAGCGAGAGGCAGGCGGCGGCCTGTTCGACGGGAAGATGCGACATCCGCTTCAGCGGCTGCGGCGCCGTGAATTCGGTGCTGACGATCGTGCCTTGCTCGGTCACGATCTCGACCGGCACGAGGCCTGCGCCCTCCTCGAACAGCAGCCGCGCCGGTGGCTTCGCCGCCAGCGTCGCCAGCACGAAGGCGGTGCCGACATTCGGGTGGCCTGCAAACGGCAGCTCCCGGTTCACCGTGAAGATGCGCACCTGCGCGTCGTGGGCGGGATCGGCCGGCGGCAGCACGAAGGTCGTCTCCGAATAATTGAACTCGGTGGCGACCGCCTGCATCTGTTCGGTCGACAGTCCGCCGGCGTCGAGCACGACGGCAAGCGGATTGCCGCCGAAGGCGCGGTCGGTGAAGACGTCGACGGTGATGTAACGGCGCTGCATACGCGGCTCCTTATTCTCAACTACATGGGGCATAAACCGTGAAGACGACTTCAAGCCCAGCGTCGGCAAGCGCCGACACCGTCTCCTGCGAGATAGCAAAGGCGGACGAATGCGGTTCAACGCCTGCCTGTATGCCGACGTTGAGACTTCGCAACTCGCACTGTCCCCAAATCGTCTTCGCTTCGGGCGGCAACGAATTTACCAACTCAACGAGCCTTGCAGTGGTCTCCTCAAGCGATGAATAGTTCTCATTCAACTCGACGGATGCAGTTTGTGCAGATTGGTTCAGCACGATCACGGAAGACGCCATGGCGTCGAGGATCGCTTGCAATCCAGCCTGCACACGAATGTCGAGATCAACGTTGAGAAACTCGGTAACCGACTTGTCCTTGGATGACATGCGAAATTCCTGAATGCTCGGGGTAGGCCCTATCCCAACCGCCACACGGCCATCGGCCGTTCATAGCCCCTGACCTCGACCTCGCCGAGCGAGACGGCATCGCCGCAGGCTTCGCCGAGCGCGTCGCGAACCGCTTCCGAGATCAGGAACTGCGAGTTGAAATCCTTGTTGAGCGCTTCGAGCCGCGAGGCGAAGTTCACGGTGTCGCCGATCACGGTGTATTCCTTGCGCCGCGGCGAACCGACATTGCCGGCGACCACCTCGCCGATGTGGATACCGATGCCGATACGCAAGGGCCAGCTCGTCGCTTCATTGATGCGTGCATTCGCTTCCAGCATTTCGCGCGCCGCTGCGACCGCACGGTGTGCCGGGTCCGGCGCATGGAGGGGCGCTCCGAACAACGCCAGGAATCCGTCGCCTAAAAACTTGTTCACGATGCCGCCGTGGCGGTCGAGAATTTCGACCAGCACGGCGAAGGCGCCATCGAGCCGGTCCACCACTTCCTGCGGCGTGCGGGTGCGGGCGCCGGCAGTAAAACTGCGGAAATCGACGAACATGACGGCGACGCGGCGGATGTCGCTGTCGGTTTTCGTGCCCTCGGCCATCAGGCGTTCTACCACCTGCGGCGAAACGTGCTGGCCGAACAGGTTGGTGATGCGGTCGCGCGCGGTTGCCGCCTTGATGCTTGCCTCGAACTGCCGTCGCAATTGATGCCCGACCGCTCCTGCGAGCACGCCGCAGATCAGCAGGATCAGGCTGCGCGCGGCGTGATAATAGAGGGGCTCCCCATTGGCCCCGACAGCGGGATGGTAGAACATCGCCATGCAGAACAGCTGCACGGCGGCGACGGCGCCGGTGAAGGTCGAGAGCCAGAAATCCAGCCGCAGCGTGGAGAGGATGATGAAGATGAAGTAGATCATCGGCGTCACGAAGCCGAGCGCGGCCACCGATCCCATGCTGTTGATGTGCAGCGCCAGCGCGACCGTCGGCATCGAGGTTTCGATCAGCGCGCCGATATAGCGCCGGACCACCGGGAGGTCGCGGCCCCGCTGCATATGGCGGGTGATCTGGCTATGCACCCACAGCTCGAACAGGATGAACGGCCCGATGATCGAATAGAGGTATTCCGGCTTCAGATTGCCGTGCCAGACGCGGCTCACCGCCTCGGCTGCGAAGAAGTAGACGGTGCACAGGATGATGGCGAGCAGCGCGGTGGTTGCGATCAGGGCCTTGATGCGCAGGAGTTCGGTCGTCATCACTTCCTGCATCAGCGCGCGCTGGAAGTCGGCCGACACCCCTGTGTCTTGGTCTTTAGTTTTCTCGCCCCAGAACCCTGCCATCACCTCACCTGTCGCCGGCATCCCGTCTGTCGCCCTCGCTGCGTTTCCGTTTCCGTCGTCATTGCGAGCGAAGCGAAGCAATCCATTTCACCGCTTGCAGAGATATGGATTGCTTCGTCGCTTCGCTCCCTTGCGCAAACGCTTCGCGTTTGTCGCAGGCAATGACGGCCGCACCACCTTCTTCGGGAACGCATCCACATTTATAACCTCAATCAAGCGTACGACGGAAGCGCGTCACGGCGATCGTCATCGCCACCAGCATCAGTGCAATGAGTGCAATCGCATCGTATTGCAGGTTCTGGATGGTCGCGCCCTTCAGCATGATGGCGCGGACGATGCGGACGTAGTGCGTCAGCGGCAGGCCCTCGCCGAGATACTGCGCCCAGACCGGCATGCCCGCGAACGGAAACATGAACCCGGACAGCAGAATGCTGGGGAGGAAGAACATCATCGACAGCTGCACCGCCTGCAACTGGTTCTGCACGATGGTCGAAAACGTGTAGCCGATCGACAGATTAGTGGTGATGAACAACGTCGTCAGCAGCGCCAGCATCAGCACGCTGCCGAGGATCGGTACCCCGAACAGGCCTACTCCGATGCCGATGATCAGCGTGGCCTGGATGAATCCAACCAGCACGTAGGGAATGATCTTGCCGAACATGATTTCCACAGGCCTGATCGGCATCGAGAGCAGGCTTTCCATGGTGCCGCGCTCGATCTCGCGCGTCACCGACAGCGCGGTGAAGATCAGCATGGTCATGGTCAGGATGGTGCCGACCAGACCCGGCACGATGTTGAGCCGCGACTCGGCAGCCGGATTATAGCGGGCATGCGCCCTGATCTCGAATGGCAGCGAGGACGGATCGCCGATGTGGAGGTCGTGCGCGAGTGCGGTCTGCACCACTACGCCGAGCGTGCCGAGCGCAGAGCCTGCCGCAACCGGATCGGTAGCGTCGGCTGCAACAAGCAGCGCCGGGCGGTCGCCGCGCCGCACCGCACGCTCGAAACCGCGCGGGATCTCGACCCCGAACAGCACCTTGCCGGACTGCAGGAGATCGTCAAATTCGGCGACAGTACGCACTTCGCGGGTGAAGCGGAAGTAGCTCGTATTCTCAAGCGCCTTCAGCACGGAGCGCGCCAGATCGCTATCCTCCTGTATCAACACCGCGGTCGGCAGGTGGCGCGGCGTGGTGTTGATGGCAAAGCCGAACAGCACGAGCTGCATCACCGGGATCATCACGATCATCGCGAACGAGACGCGGTCCCGGCGGAGCTGGATGAATTCCTTGACCAGCATCGCAAAGCTACGCCGCCAGAAGCCGAAGCGCGGCTCCGGAACGTCGCGATTCTGATTGGTCGTCTCTATTGCACTCATTGGAAATTGTCCTTTGAGCGGGTCATGAGATCGATGAACACGTCTTCCAGCGAAGGCTCGCTATCCTGCCACTGCCATCCCTTCGTATCGCGATAGGGAGCGATGGTCGCTTCAAGCGCGGATTTGTCGCGCCCCGAGACGTGCAGGCTGGTGCCGAACGGCGCCACCATGTCGATACCGGGCTTGCCTGCGAGTTCGGCCGCAAGCCCGTTGAGGTCGTCGCCGGAGACCGTCCAGGTCGACAACGCCGATTTCGCGATCACCTCGTCCACCGTGCCGTGCGCGAGCAGATGACCATAGGCGATATAGGCGATCTCGTGACAGCGCTCGGCCTCGTCCATGTAATGGGTCGAGACCAGCACCGTCAGCCCGTCGGCGGCGAGCGCGTGGATCTCGTTCCAGAAATCGCGCCGCGCCTTGGGATCGACGCCGGCGGTCGGCTCGTCCAGCAGCAGCAATTGCGGATTGGGCAGCGTGCAGGCGCCGAGCGCCAGCCGCTGCTTCCAGCCGCCGGAAAGCTCGCCGGCGAGCTGCTCCTCGCGGCCGTTCAGGCCGATGCGCTGGATCATCTCGCGTGCCACGCCCCGCGCATCGCGCAGGCCGTAAAGCCGCGCGACGAATTCGAGGTTCTCGCGCACCGAGAGATCCTGATACAGGCTGAAGCGCTGCGTCATGTAACCGACCTGGCGCTTGATCTTGTCGGCGTCGCGGCGGATGTCGTAGCCGAGGCAGGTGCCCTCGCCGGCGTCAGGCGTCAGCAGCCCGCACAGCATGCGGATGGTGGTGGTCTTGCCGGAGCCGTTGGGGCCAAGGAAGCCGTAGATCGAGCCGCGCTTCACCTGCATCGAAAGGTCATGCACGACCTCGCGGCCGCCGAACGATTTTGACAGGCCCTCGACGTTGATGGCGATGTCGGGGCCTGATGCGGGAGCCGAGTTCATCGCTTGTCCGCCATTGGCGTTCGAGGATTGAGAAACACGCTGATCGGCTGGCCGACGCGCAGCACATCAGGCCGGCTCGGCCGCGCCTGGATCAAATAGACCAGCTTGTTGCGCTCATCGAGGCTGTAGATCACCGGCGGGGTGTATTCGGCCGTGGTCGCGATGAAATAGATCTTCGCCGTAAGGTCGGCCGCGCAATTATCGCAGGTCACCCGCACCTCGTCGCCGATCGCAAGCTTCGGCAGTTCCGTTTCGGCTACGAAGAAGCGCAGCTTCATGTTGCCGGGCGGCATGATCGACAACACCGGCCGCTGCGCCGGCACCATTTCGCCTTCGCGGAAGTAGATCTGCTGGATGGTGCCGCCGACCGGCGCAAAGCCGCTGCGCCGCGCCAACCTTGTCTGCGAGGTGTTGACGCGGGCTTCGGCGACGCGCAGCGCCGAAGTCGCAGAATCGAGATTGGCCTGCGTGCCGGAACCGGTCTTGCTCAGCGACGACGCGCGGTCAAAGGTCTGCTGCGCGTTGGCGAGCGTGGCCTTGTTCTGATTGAGGTCTGCCTGCTGCAGATCGTCGTCGACCGTATAGAGCTGCATGCCGGGCTTCACCTCGTCGCCCTCGCGCACGGTGAGCTTGGTGACGCGGCCGGTCTCGTCGGGACTGACGAAGATCATGTCGGCCTCGACCCAGCCCTGGAAGCCCGGGTCCTTCCGCTCCTTGCAGCCCGTGAGCACCGCGGCGAGCGCCAGCGCGGCCACAATTGCCGTCATTCGCGACGAGGTCATGTCGTCCTCCGTTCGCCAAAAATCAGATCGAGATGCACCCGAAACATTTCGAGGGCGTCCAGTGGCGCATGTCTGCTGAAAAGGCTCTGCCAGATCACGGCGATCAGCGCGGGCGCCACCATGATTTGCGGAAATCGCGCCAGGTTTTTCTGTTTGATCTCGCCGCGCGCAATCCCGAGTTCGATCAGCGCGCGCATGCCGGCGAGGCCTCGTGACACCACTTCGCGGTAATAGAAGTCGGCGACCGCGGGAAATCGCGGTCCTTCGGCGACGATCAGCCGCACGAGGTCGCCGCGCCGTGTGGTCGCCACCTCCTCGATGAAGGTTTTGGCAAACCCTTCCACCATGTCGCGCACCGATGCGCCGGGCTGCGGTGGCGTGCCCCAAAGACGGTTGATCATCGGCACGATGGCGGTCCGGATCAGTTCCTCGAACATCGATTCCTTGTCCTTGAAGTGCAGATAGATCGTGCCCTTGGCGACGCCGGCCCGCTTGGCGACGTCGTCCAGCCGCGTCGCCGCAAACCCGCGCGCAATGAACTCGTCCATCGCCGCCTCGATAATGGCCCCGCGCCGCTCGGCCGCGCGTTCGGCGCGGTTGGAGGCAAGTTTGGGCGACGTCGGAGCGGCCGGCGCCTTCTCCCCGGCCCGGCGATTGGCGGGTTTCGGGGCGGATTTCCGGGGTTTCCTGGCGGGTTCATTTGTCATGCTCGCAATATGACTGACTAGTCAGTCACTGTCAATTTGGATCTGGAAATGGCCTTTCACATGGGCGTGACTGGCGTTGGTGAACTCCATTGCTGCCGGCCCTTGAGGATTTTGCGTGTCGCCAGCGGGCCGTCATATCCCACACATGCGGGGGTATCCGGCACACCGCGGCCTATCCCCGTCATTGCGAGCGCAGCGAAGCAAAGAGATGGATTGCTTCGCTGCGCTCGCAATGACGATGGATGCAGTTTCGCATTCTCGCGGCGCACGGCGCCCGAGGTTTGCAGGGACCTTGTTCCTCCCCCGACAACGAGGGAGCAGGGAATGCCGGGTGCTTGCTGCACCCGCGGTCTCGTGTGCAATGGTGTAAAGAGTTGCGCACACGAGCATACAGGTACAGCCGGAGCACTCCGGCATCCCCTGCGCAATGGGTTGACGGCTTATGCCGCGCTCTCCCTGGAGACGAATTCGTCTTGCCTCCATCGCTGCCGGCTTGATGGCTAAATCGATCCGGTTGGATCGAAGTCGCCACCGGCAGCTTGGCACCAGCCACGGGTGTCGGGACCACACGGTTTTGCCGTACGCATCGGCGTCGTACGTCCTGCGCGACGTGCTCCACTCACAGGATAGACCTGCCCTGCGGCCACTCTTCGCGCCGACGCCATCGCGTCCACCGCATCCCGCCTCGCGTTCGTGACGATCGCGATACGCCCCTCTTGTCGAGACGGGACGCGCGGAAATAGCCACTGATTTGGGGTCAATTAGAAGCAGGAAATTTTTGCAAGACAGGCTGGACGACCCAAATCAGATTGAATCTGTTCAGCAAATTAGATTTCTCGCGCACAGCTTTTCCAACGGGGTTGCCGGCGCTCGTGAGCGTATCACAGCCAGGACGTCGCCCGAGGCCTCGCCCCCAAAGCGTTGTCCGCGTCAGGATGACGTGATTGACTAAGTTATGGGGCGTTAGCCTGCCGAAATAGTCGGCGTGTTGAAGTCGAGCGAGGCGCAGATGGATATTCGAGCCAGGCTAATAGAGATATGTGATGCGTTTAATGCACACGATCTGGATCGGATCATGAGTTTCTTTGCCGATGATTGCGTTTTGGAGATGCCAAGGGGGAATAAACCGTATGGCTCCCGGTTTGAGGGCAGGCAGAATGTGCGGCAAGGGCTGGCTGCGCGTTTTGAAGGACTGCCCGACGTCCATTACGGGAACGCCGAGCATTTTGTGGATTCGGAATCTCAAACCGGCATTTCGAAATGGTGCCTCACCGGCACTGGTCGGGATGGCAAGAAGCTGGAAGTCCGGGGTTGCGACTTCTACAGCTTCCGCGACGGCATAGTGGTTCGAAAAGACTCATATTGGAAACTCGTCGAGTGAACCCGGGATGGCCGGTTGATGTGTCACCCGTAATCTCTAACCGGATATGACGCGGAAGTGCAGAATCGACACAAATGATACCGTTCGGGATCTTGCGCTCCCTGGCCCCTTACATATCGTCAACCACTCGGCCGTATCTGCGAAAGCGTCATCGTGCGTTAACGATGCGCGCAAGGGTCTTCTTAAGGGGCGCGGCCGGATAATGGTTTCAGCCATTGTCGCAAGAGCTCTCCATGGATCGCCCGCGCCCCTCCGTCATCACTGCGCTCTTTTGGGCTTACTGGGATTTGGGCCATGTGCTGCGAAAGGCCTGGCGCCCGGCCCTGTTCGCCTTTCTGGTGCTGTCGTTTGGGGGCTTTGCGGCGTTGGTTGTGCCGCTGCGGCTGACCTATGATCCGGCAGGACAAGCGGTGATGCGGCTGGCCATCCTGATTGGACTTTGTTTTCTGCTGACGCCGTTTTTCCTGGCGGTCCACCGGCTTCTGCTCCTCGGCGAGGAGGCAACGCGATACGATTTCAAACCGTCGAGCCCGCGCTTTCAGTTGTTCTTCGGCTGGCTCGCCGTGGGCGTTGTTCTCTTGAGTTTTCCATCGACTCTCGCTGCTTTCGCGGAGGCGAAGGGCCCTGTCTATTACTTTGGTCCATCTCCTCCCGATCTTGATCTCAAGATCGTAACGGTTGCGCGTATTGTCGCGTTGGCAATGGTCACGCAGCTTGTCGTGCTTTTTCCGGCAGTGGCTGTCGATGCGCCCGGAGCCGGCTGGCAAAATGCGTTCAGCGATTCACGCAATCACATCTGGTTTGTGCTTGCGGTAACGATCCTGCCGTTCATTCCAATCGGAATGCTCGCCGTCGCGGTCGCCCCCCTGTTCCGGTTCTCGCCGGGGACCCTGGCCGGAATGGTCGCAGGCCTGGCGTGGTTCGGCGCAATGATGCTTGCTGTATCGACACTCGGGGCTGTGATCGCATCACGTCTCTACCAGATCATCGGCGATCGGCTGAACACGCCCTTGCGCTAAGGGCTGGGGTTGCGCCGAGCGCTCGTGTCCGGCGTCAGCCCTTGGATTTTTCAACGGTCAGCACCAAACGTTCACGGCTTCGATGCCCATCCGACCAAAGCCCAATAGTGTGGAAGATATGCCGGCCGGTATTGTCATAAGCTGCCGACGAAAGCCTTTACCCGGTGAAACCAGAAGAGGGTCATCGCATGAGCCCAGACGCCGTTGCCTTAGCCGCCATTGTCATCCTGATTTTTCCGATGGGTTACTTTTTTCTGGCGGCGCCCGCCTTTCTGCTGGTGAAGCTCGACATTCCACCCGTCACCCAGCTGTTGCGCGGCATGTTCAGTATCCATTTTCTGATGATGAGCGTTGCCGGTGTCATCGGGACGGTGGTCTTTGCCGTGACGGGCCGGCCGGTTTTCGCCATTGGCATCGGCTTGCTCGCGGCTTTCGCGGTCTGGGGGCGCCGCTGGTTTCTGCGACAGTGGGATGCCCAGCTCAGCGCCAGGGATGCCGGCGATGCCGATGCGGTGCGCCGGCTGCGGCGGCTGCATTGGGGCGGCATGCTGGCCAACGCGATGCAGCTTGCCGCGATCGTGGGCAGCTTTCCTTATGTTGCGGCCACGGCCACTTGATCAAGTTCGCGCAACAAGCAGGTAGCCCGCATGAGCGAAGCGAGATGCGGGGCCTGGACCCGGATGTCGCTTCGCTCATCCGGGCTACGTTCTCTTCCGGTCCCAATGAGCGCACTCAGCCCTTGCGCATTTTGCTTAGCAGGAAGTTGTCGTAATAGTTTTCCGCGATCTGCGTGTAGAACAGCACTTCCTTCATATACGCGTCGTGGCTCTCTTTGGTCTTCTTGAACAGCGGGCTCTTCTCGGCAATCTCGTTCAGATGGTCTTGCGTGGCTTTGTAGCAGGCCTCCATGACCGGTTGCGGGAACGCGCGCAGCTCCGTCCCGCCAGCGACAAGCCGCTTCAGGGCGGCGGGATTTACGCTGTCGTACTTTTCGATCATCCACGCGCCTGCGGCCGAGCCTGCCTGGTTGAGGACCGCCTGGTATTGCTTGGGCAACGCATTCCACTTCTCTTCGTTGACGATCATGTGCAGCATGGCGCCGCCTTCCCACCAGCCGGGGAAGTAGTAGTATTTCGCCACCTTGTAGAAACCGAGCTTCTCGTCGTCATAGGGGCCGACGAACTCCGCGGCATCGATCGATCCCTTCTCCAGCGCCGAATAGACCTCACCGCCCGCGATCTGCTGCGGCACGATGCCCAACTTGGCCAGCACATGGCCGCCCATGCCCGCGATGCGGAATTTGAGGCCGTTGAGATCATCTGGTGTCTTGATCTCCTTGCGGAACCAGCCGCCCATTTGCGTGCCGGAGTTGCCGCACAGGATCGCATGCGTCTTGAAAGGTTTCAGCGCTTCATTGCAGAGTTCGGCGCCGCCGCCGAACGACCACCAGGAATGCTGGTGGCGATGGTTCATGCCGAACGGCGCGCCCGTCGCATAGGTAAGCGCCGGCTCCTTGCCGATGTAGAAGTAGAGCGGCGTTTGCGCCATCTCGACGGTCGCGGAGCTCACGGCATCGAGCGCCTGCAGACCGGGCACGATCTCGCCCGCCGCAAAGGTCTGGATCTGAAACTTGTTGTCGGTGGCGTCAGCCACATATTTCGCAAAGGTCTGCGCCGTGCCGAAGATGGTGTCGAGCGATTTTGGAAAGCTCGAGGTCAGGCGCCACTTGATCTCGGGCGCACCTTGCGCGATCGCAGGCGCCGCAATCAGCGTCGTCGCGCCGGCCACGGCGCCGCCTTTGAGGAATGTACGGCGTTTCATGATGGGTCACTCCCTTGAATTGCGGGTCCATTGGCTGGGGCAAAGCCCTTCCGGGACCATTTGGCCCTCATCATAACGAACTTCGAGACGTGCGTGGAAGCGCGAAACTGGCCAATTAGTGCACTGCAGCCTTGCTACCTGCTCCCATTGCGCGCCGCCACAACCCTCGATGGCACATCGTCTCAGGCACGTTATCGGACTTGAAACCGCCCGGATAGGACCCGCATTATTTGCCCGGGGGTGCCGTATCCAGAGCGCCTCTCTTGGGAGGATACAGATGAAAGCATTCATATTGGGTGCGGCGATGACGCTTGCGTTTTCCGCCGCCGCCTACGCGCAGGCACCGACCTGGACCGTTCCGGAGGAAAGCCAGCGCTGCCCCTCGAAATGGGGCGCGGCCGACGAGCGCGGTTCGGGCAATCATCAGAAGCCCGCGGCCGTGATGAACGCCGCGAAGCTGATCAAGACCGGCGAGGTGATCGAGCTCGCGCACGTGCTCGGCCCCAGCATGGCGTTCTTCGGAACGCGGCGCTTCGACATGCACGCCAAGCGCACGTTCATGAACCAGTTCTCCAACATGCGCGGTTCGAACGAAGAGCTCATCATCACCGAGCTCGGCCAGGTCGGCACCCAGTTCGACGGCTTTGCGCACCAGACCCATCTCAACAGCTGGTACAATTGCCAGAAGGTCGACGAGAACGTCGATCGCACCGGCTTCAAGAAGTTCGGTATCCATAATGTCGGCACGCTGTTCACGCGCGGCGTCCTGATCGACGTTGCCGCCTTCAAGGGCGTCGAGATGCTGGGCGACAATTACGAAATCACGGTGGACGATCTGGAGGGCGCCCTGAAGAAGCAGAACCTGACGCTGCAGCCCGGCGACGCCGTCATCATCCATACCGGCTGGGGCAAGCTCTACGGCAAGGACAACCCGCGCTACGTGAAATCCTGCCCGGGCATCGGCGTGCCGGCCGCGCTCTGGCTTGCCGCAAAGGACCCGATGCTGCTCGGCGCCGACAACTGGCCGGTCGAGGTCGCGCCCAACCCCGACAAGCAATTGTCGCTTCCGGTGCACCAGGTCGCGCTCGTGGTGAACGGCATCCATCTGCTGGAGAACCTCAAGCTCGATGAGCTCGCGCAAAAGGGCGTCGGCGAATTCGCCTTCGTGATGCAGCCGCTCAAGATTCAAGGCGGCTCGGGCTCGACGGTGTCGCCGATCGCGGTGCGGTAGCGACGGTTCTTCGATTTCGGCAAGGCTTGGTGCTGTCTGATATCGCAGACCACGATCACGCCCGGGCGCAGCGTGACGTCCGCTCTGGAAACGAGCGGACGTCGCGTGACCGTTGCGCGTGTCCGTTCCAGAGCCGAAGTGGACTTCACATCATGTGGCCCTCGCCCATCATAACTAAGTCGTCGGAACTCGGATGAGGGCATGGAGTTGGCTCACAGTCGGATCAAACGCCACAGCGGAGGCGGTAAACCCAGATTGCCCCGCTGACATTCCAACGGAGCTTCGCCATGCCAAACACCGAAATGAAGGATCACGTTTACAAGATCCTGGACCTCGTCGGATCCTCCGAGAAAAGCATCGAAGACGCCATTCAGAACGCGATCACCCGCGCATCAAAGACCGTTCGCTCCATGAAATGGTTCGAGGTGGTGCAAACGAGAGGCCACATCGAGGATGGAGCCGTGCGCCACTACCAGGTCACCTTGCGGGTTGGATTTACCCTGGAGGGGTAATTCCCGGCGAGGCAGCGGGACGGGCAGAGTGCGCCGAGAAGCCGACGCATCTGCCGCGTACGGACTTGCTTGCCGGCTGATGGACGCTCACCCGGTCAACAGCTTCCGGCGCAAAGCCGACACGGAGGGCTAAGCACGGACGTCCGTTATTGCGCGGTCAGCGATAGATCGAGACCCGCCGGGCCAGCTCGCTCTCTCAACTGATCGAATTCGCCGGGCTGATAGGTGGCCCCATCGGGCGTCACGATCTCGACGTTCCAGCAGCCGTCCGATATCAGTTCCGCGGCTTTCTTCAACGCAGCAGGAACCGACCCCCGGTTGAGGGTCACGTTTCCCGCCGTATCCTGCGCAGTAATCAAAAACCTCATATGATCGCCTCCCGGCGCGAGCCGCCGGCCATTCTGGCTTGGCGCGCGGCTGCGTCAAGAGCATAGCCGAAATCCAGGCGCTCACTTCGCAAACGGGTTCACCCAGCCGCCCCTGCCCGCCGGCGCGCGCGGCGGGTAGGCCGTCTCGAGATAGTTCAGGACCACCTCGCGATCCTTGTCGTCGAGCGGCGGCATGTTATGGCGGCGGACCATCAGGCTGATCGAATCCTCCCACTGCGCGCGCGTCATGCCCTGTTGCGCGACCAGGCGGAAGCCGTGGCAGGCGGTGCAGGCGTAGAAGGCCTCGTCGCGGCCGGCGCCCGCGGCGAACTCCTCCGGGCTTTCCTCGCGCGGGGTGAAGCCTGTTTGCGCCGTGGCCGGCGTTATCAAGAGCATGCCGGCCAAAGCGAGCCACGCCAAACGCTGCATCATCCGACCAGCACGGCGATGCGGTGCATGGCGTTGCCGCCATAGCCCTGCGGATTCCAGAAGCCGGCCTGATGCGGCTGCATCGCACCCCTGGAATCGGTGGCGCGCGCCCAGATTTCGAAATAGCCGTCGGTCGGCAGTTTGATGGTCGCGGTCCAGCGCTGCCAGTCATATTTGTTCTTCGGCTTTTCCAGCGTGGTCCGCTGCCAGCTCGCGCCAAAATCGGTCGAGATATCCACCTGCTTGACGGTGAGATCGCCGGCCCAGGAGGCGCCGCGCAGTTTCAGCTCCTTGGTACCGGCGGCGAACTTGGCGCCGTTGGCGGGATTGGTGATGATGGAGCGCACCGGCATCGATTCCAGGATACGGAAATTCGCCGGATCGGCCTTGCCGCCGGGCACCATCGGCTTGATCGCCGTGCGATAGGAAAATTCCGTCATGCCGGGGCCGTCATGCTCCTTGTCGCGGATGGTGATGCGCGTCAGCCATTTCTGCGACGCCGAGCCGGCCCAGCCCGGCACGACCAGCCGCACCGGTCCGCCATGGATGTTCGGCAGCGGCTTGCCGTTCATGGCCCATACGATCATCGTGTTCGGGTCCATTGCCTTTTCGATACGCACGCCGCGCGAGATGGTCGGCTTGCCGGCGTCGCCCGACAGATGCAGATCGGCCGCATAATGCGCGGTGTATTTCGCTGATGGCTTCAGGCCGGCCTTCTTCAGCAGGTCGGCGAGCGGCACGCCGGTCCATTCCGCGCAGCCGGCGCCGCCATTGGTCCACTGGTTGCCGCGCGCCGGCGGCGAGAACGCCGCACGGCCGTTGCCGCCGCACTCCAGCACCATGCGCCGCGTCACCGCCTTGTACTTCGACTTCAACTCGCCGAGCGTGATCTCGATCTTGTTGTTGACCTCGCCGTCGATGGTGATCTTCCAGGCGTCGGGATCCTTCGCCTCCTCGGGGATCTGCCCGTTGTTGCGGATGTAGAATTTCTCGATCGGCGTGGTGTCATCGTCGAGCAGGCTTTCCGGCGTCTCGGCGACCAGCGGCTTTTCGCCGAGCACGACGAGCCCTTCGTTCTTGCCGGGGAATTTCAGGTGTTGCGGTCCCTTCGCCGCAGCAGGCGCGGCGGCCGGGGCCGCCTGCGCGTGGGCCTGGGGAATGCCGGCGCCGTTGCGCGAGAGCGGCAACGCGCCGCCGATGACGGCGCCGATCGCCGCCAGACCTGAACTGCCCAGAAATCTGCGCCGGCTGGTCTCGAACTTGTTGCCAACAGCCGTATTGCCCCCGGTTTCCCGCGCCATGACGTCTCTCCCGTGTTGCCCGCTCCCGGGCTTTCTTGGCCAGGCTTCCCACCGGAAACCCAACTGGAAGGAGTATTTGCGTTTTGCGGCCGTGCCGCAAGACCGCCAGCGGCCGCAACCGCGACCGCGCCGACACGCTGCCCGACGCGGGACCGCGACGGCGCAGCGAACCGCCGGCAAACCACAAGCCGCAACCGCTGCGGCATCCTCCCGCACCGTCCAACGGGCCTGTTCGGTCGCCGCGTTCTGGATTAGAATTGCCCGATACCTGGCATGCGAAAGGGAACCAGCAGGAGACCTGCGATGGCTAGTATCGAAGAAGCTCCGCGCAAGCTTGTTTTGAAATCAGGCTCAACGACGCTTACGCTCGACAAGGATTCCGGCAAGGCAACGCTGCAGCAAAAAATACTGTTGTGGAACAAAAAGCCCGTCGAATTCGCGCTCTCCAATATCGACGACATCGCCGTGAAATCGGATGTGGACGGCCTTTCAGGCGCGGCAATCCATCACAGCGTGTTGCATGAGCGTACCGGCGAGATCATCGTCCTGACAACCGAGGAAGCCAAGGACGCCGCCGAAACGGTCAAAAAGCTGCGTGGCTTTGTCGGACTGTAGGGTTCGGGCGCAAACGGTTACTGCTCGGCTTCCGCCGCTTGTGCGGACGCGACTCTGGCTGTGAAAATTCAGCCCATCGACGATCTCGTCGATCGCCTTGCGCCCGGCGCGCATCGCGAGCCCAACCTTCGTAGTGACACCTGCGGGGCCAGGGCGTAGTTTTCCAATGCGCTGAGCAGCGGGCAAAAACGCCCCGATCAAAAGAGCCCCGAATGGCCTTTGGGAGCGGCGCCGACTGATCAACTCAAACCGCGTTGGACGCCAGATCAAAGATCATCTGCATGACGGCGAGCTTGACGCAGAAGTCCAATCGCGAAGTGGCGTGAGGCGGCTGCAAGCAAGCGCAAATGGGGGGTCCCGAAAGAGGAGGAACTTCCATGAAACTTCGCGCAAAGTTTTTTCTTGCGGCCGCACTTGCCGGCGCCGCTGTCGTGATTGCCCCGGCTGGCGAGGCGACGGCTCAGCCCAGCAGCCAGATCACGATCCTCTACGACGCCTTCGGCACTGATGCCGCGATGAAAAAGGATTGGGGCTTCTCCGCACTTGTGGAGATTTCCGGCAAACGAATCCTGTTCGACACAGGCAACGATGCAGACATCTTCGCAGCGAACGTCAAGGCGAAGAACATTGACCTCACCAGCATCGACTTCGTGGTGCTGTCACACCGGCACTCCGATCACATGGCTGGCCTGAACCATGTTCTGAGCGTGAATCCGACGGTGAAGATCTACGCACCCAGGGAAGGATTCGGAATCTATGGCTCGTCGCTGCCCTCGAGCTTTTACCGAAAGGACGAATCCTTGCCACCCGAAATGCGCTACTACGACGGCAAGCCGCCGGAAGTCATGAAATTCGGTGCCGCCTGGCAGCGAGCCAATATCGAGCCTATCGACAAGACAACGGAAATCGCCCCAGGCATCACGTTAATAGCGCTTGTCTCCGATGCCCCCGGCACGAAGGAGCTGAAGGAGCTGTCCCTGGCCGTCAACACCGCGGACGGCGTCGTGCTCGTGGTCGGCTGCGCGCACCCCGGGATCGAAAGGATCGTCGAGGCGGCGATAGCCATCAACCCCAAAATTCGTTTGATCGCTGGCGGCTTCCACCTCGTCGTCGCATCGGACGAGGTCATTGCCAAGGCCGTGGCAACGCTCAAGGACACGTTCAAGGTGGAAAACATCGCTCCGGGCCACTGCACCGGCGAGCCGACCTTCGCAGCATTGAAGCAGGCTTACGGTGATCGATACCTTTATGCGGGTGTTGGCACCTCGCTGCCGTTGGGACCAGCCATGGGCACTATCGGGCGACGTGGCGAGGGACCGGCGCTCCAGGAGGATGATCTCGCCACCTACCGGAAGCTGGCCCAACGGGAAGACCCGTTCGGCATTCTAAAGGCACGGAGTTTACGATCGGGGTTTTCGCACCTGTGAAGACATCAACCGCGTGCGACCTCGCTCTGAAATCCATCGGTTCATGCGCTAGCTGTGAAACTTCAGCCCGTCGACCATCTTGTCGATTACCTTGCGCTCGTCGCGCATCGCGAGCCCGACCAGTCGGAAAACGGCCTCAATAAACATCGAGGTCACGCGCGACGACGACCTTACCGCCGTAGCGCGACTGCACTTCAGCGAGCAGCTCTTCGGGCGAGGAATTCGCGGCGGCGCCTGGAAAATTCGGGTTGACCCGCGGCCGGAGCGAAATCGAGGCGTGATACAGAACCAGGAGTTTGGGTTTGGCCTGCGCGGCGAGTTCGGCAAGCTGGGCCGTCGAGGTATGGTACATCCCGGCAAAGGCCTGGAACATCGCCGGACGGGCGGCGAGCGCGGAGAGCGTATTGACCTCGTGGATGAGGACATCGCACCCGTTGCACGCGTCGATCGTTGCCTGGGTTGGAGCGGTGTCGCCGGTTATAACGATGCTGCGGTCGCCCGTATCGAACCGATAGCCGTAGCTCTCCATCGCGTGCCTGGTGGTGAAGGCTGTTACGGTGACGTTTGCATCCTTGTAGACGACGCCGGCTGCGATCTCATGCGCGTTAACCCACGACCCCTGCGGAAACTCACGCTGGTTTCCATGCGGATTGGTGCGAGTCTTGATATCCTCCCCGTAAGCAAGAAGGATGTGCTCGGTCATCGCCTTGATCCCTTTGGGGCCATGGACTTCCAGCGGGATTTTGCGGCCGATGACCCAGGGCGTCAGAATGAGATCGGGGTAACCCACCGTGTGATCCGAGTGCAGGTGCGTCACGAAGACCACGCGCAAGCTTATCGGTTCAAGGGCAGGAATACCTTTGTCGAGAGCCGCTGCCTTTGCTCGCCGCACGACGCCCGCGCCGACATCAACCAGATAGGCCGTGCCGTTGACCACGACCGCTGTGGCCGGTCCGGAGCGATCCGGGTCAGGCCCCGGCGTGCCGGTTCCAAGCATGACGACCTGGGTGGCCGATGGGGACTGAGCTTTGGCAGAATGGCCAAGCCCGAAAATACCGATCAGCGCAGCAGCGCCAATCGTTGACAGCGCGCCAACACAGTTTCGCATGATTGGTTGTCTCCGCGATCGCAGTTAAGGCTACGCCGTGTACCGATACAGACTTCCTTGCCAGCCGATGGGGCTCATTCGATCAACCGCACAGCGACGGGTTTGACTGCCACGTCAGTTCCCTCTTGAAGGTTGATGCCGCCGGCAACGCCCATGCCTTCTCAAGCCCGGCTTCAGATCGCGTAACGGACGAACGAATGGCATCAGGACGTACTTTGGTCTGGCTGAGAATAAGGCTGGCACCACCAACCAAAGTGATCAGCGCCAGCACGGCAGCAAACAACGCAGTCCTTGCCGCTCGGCTCATGAGTTTGAGTTCTCGCTACGGCAATCACGTACCGATGTTGGGCCGCAAACCGTGTTGCCTTGGACGGACTAGAGAACTTCTAATGCTAGCTGAGCAAGGATATTTTGGCTTACGCGTTGGCTCTATGAACGGTTTCACATTCGCAAAGCACCCTCGCCTGGCCTTCGGGCACTGAAGCGATGGATCAGCCGGGCGGTTAAGTGTTCGCCGATTACCGATCAAACCTCGAGTAAGCGGCGACGGAGATATCGGCTTCTGGCCAGGCGCGATGGTGCCCCATAGGGGGCTTTCGATCCGGC
This sequence comes from Bradyrhizobium sp. 170, assembly GCF_023101085.1. NCBI lineage: Bacteria > Pseudomonadati > Pseudomonadota > Alphaproteobacteria > Hyphomicrobiales > Nitrobacteraceae > Bradyrhizobium > Bradyrhizobium sp. 170. The sequence goes on from NZ_CP064703.1 coordinate 6,386,144, forward strand.
AGCCGCCTAATTGGAAAGGTGCGTGGGCACGCTCTGGTTTACCCCTCCAATCGGGCGTAGAGTGCACATCCAGCAAAGAAGGAGGGCATGATGAAAGCGGCCTTTCTTTCAATCCTGATCCTTGCACTTTCGACGAGCGCCGGCTTCGCCCAACAGCCCGCGCAGTGCAGAAACTTTGAGGCGACAATTGCGCTTCAGATGACCAAAGAAGGTTGCTCAAGCCCGATCGACCTCTGCACCGTTGGAACGGTCATGAGCAACGAGTCCGCTCTAAGCGGCGCCAAATGGCTTTTCACGGCGCACGGAATGGCCGAAACGGCTGGCTTGGCTTCGTTGCCTAAAGCACTGCAATCTTACGCGGGAACTGTGGTAGTCACGGCAAAAGGGGGAACATTCACGACCGCCACTGCTGGCATTTACGACACCGGATCGCAGGCCTTCAGCCAACTGGATAAGATCGTCAGCGGAACGGATCGATTCAGCAACACCACCGGCCGGCTTATTTTCCTCATCGGCATCGGTCGGCAAGGCGGCGGCTTTGATTCCCACGTTCGCGGCGAATTGTGCGTGAACAACTAACGAGGCCGATCCGGTAACCTGAGGTGGAGATGGACCACTCGGGACCATAACCGCGCGGCGTTAACTTGCAAACCCCGCTGTTGGCGGTCTCCTTCGTTTCAAGCCTAATCTAGCCTGCAGTGTTGCCTGTTGGCACTTCGGACCTCACGCGACGGGCAGACTTGAGTCCGCAAATGCGCATCAAGAGGGACGTCCGCCGGCGACTCAGAATTTATCAGTTCCCGCCCCTAGCTGTGAAACTTCAGCCCGTCGACGATCTTGTCGATCACCTTGCGCTCGGCGCGCATCGCGAGCCCGACGAGATTGAGCTCGGCGCGGATCACTGCGCGCACCACCTCGCGGTTGGCGGCGTCGTGCGTGGTCTTGAACATGTCCTCGGTATAGACCGCGGGCGTGACGTTGCGCGCCAACGCCCGTTCAAGTGCGCGGGAAAGTGCGGCCCGGTCGGCGCCGTAGATCAGGATCGGTTGGCCGATCAGCGACAGATATTTCGTGCCCGAGGCGTCGCCATAGGGTTCGCCGATGCATTCGGGAAAGGCGGCGGCAATTCCGCCGGCGAGGAATGAAGCGACGTTGAGCTTCTGCCACGGTTCGAGATCGGTCCGGATCACGACCGCGATCTTGGTGTCGAATTGCATGATTACTCCCGATGACATTCCGGGGCGGGTCGAAGGACGAACTATGATGTGCATTGCACATCATAGTTCGCGCTAACACGCGCCCGGAATGACGATAACAGAATCAGCCCTTGGCGTCGCAGGCCCAGGCGCGGATGACGCATTCCTTGCCGCCGAATTCGTAGCACTTCTTTGTCGCAGCATTGAGCGAGCTGGAAATTTTCGGCTTTACGGCATAGCCGTGGGGACCGCACGGATTGGTCATATCGACCGCGAGCGCGGCGCAGGCCCGATTCATGGTGAGCGCGGTGCAGTTGCCCTTGCACTGTTTCAGCGCCGCGGCACGCGCGGCGGCCTCGGCCGGATAGTCATAGGCCTGGCCGTAGGCGCCGCATTTGCCGACGGCGAAGGCGCCGGCCGCCCATGCTTTGGTGATGTAGCCCGAGACGCCCAGTATCAGCGTCAGCGCAAGGATAAAGAGCGCGCGGCGCTGTGCCGCGACGGTCGAAACGATCAAAAGCCCCTCCCCCGAGGTAACGGACAGAATCTAGCCGGGAGGGAGTTTCAACTTGGTGAACGGAAGCTTTGCAGGGTGGGCAAAGCGAAGCGTGCCCACCATTTCTCTGCGATCGTGAAAGGATGGTGGGCACGCTTCGCTTTGCCCACCCTACGATCTACGATCCTCGCGCCGCCTCCAGCGCCTGCGGGGTGTCGATATCGAGAAACGCGCTCTGGCCATCGACCGGGACTTCGGCGACGGCTTCGGCGTGCTTGGCGATCAGATGGCGGGCGCCGATATCGCCGTCGAGCGTCATCAGCTCCTTGAAGAAGCGGCGCGACCATAGCACGGGATTGCCCCGGCGGCCGTCGCTGACGGGCACGGCGATCAGATGGCCGCGGTCCGGCGCGAAGGTTTCGATCAACTGGTCGATCAGTTTTGCGGAGATCAGCGGCATGTCGCCGAGACAGACGACGGCGCCGTCGGCGTTTTCCGGCACCGCTGATATGCCGGCCTTGACCGAGGACGCCAGGCCACCGGCGAAATCCGGATTGCGGACGAACTTTACGTTGAGGCCCGCCAAGGCCTGCTCGACGAGATCGGCCTGATGACCGGTGACGACGATCACGTCATTCGCTTTCGACGCCAGCGCCTGCTCGGCGACGATCCGCACCAGCTTCTTGCCGTCGATTTCGGCCAAGAGCTTGTTGGGACCGCCCATCCGGGTCGAGCGCCCGGCGGCAAGCACGATTGCCGCGACATTGCGGTTGGCTTCGAGATCGGCAACGGTGCGCGGCTGCGGCCGGGTGACGATTTCCATCAGGAGGCCGCCGACGCCCATACCGGTGAGTTCGGCGCGCGTGACCTTCAGCCCGGCGAGAAGGCGCATCAGCACCCAGTCAAAACCGTTTTCCACCGGCGAGCGCGCGCAGCCCGGTGCGCCCAGCACCGGCACGCCGCCGGCGCTGCCGATCAGCAGCAGATTGCCGGGATCGACCGGCATCCCGAAATGCTCGATCGCGCCGCCGATTTCGGTGATCGCAGCCGGGATCACGTCGCGGCGATCGGCGATCGCGGACGCGCCGAACACGATCACGAGTTCAGCGCCGAGGCCGAGCAATTCCTTGATGGATGCCGCGAGATCAGCCTCATCGTGCGGCACGCGGCGCTCGGCAATGATGCTGGCGCCCGCCGGCGCGAGCCGTTCCGCCGTCACCCGCAAGGTCTTGTCGATCACCTTGGGCGAAAGCCCGGGCAGCAGGGTCGAGACCACGCCGACCTTCTTGATGGTGTAAGGCGCAATCCGCAGCGCGCCCTTGCCCGCGACATCAACGGCGGCATCGCGCAGCTTCGCCTCGACGCCGAACGGAATGAGCTTGACCGTCGCGATCATCTCGCCTTCGACGACCGGCTTGAAGGCAGCGAGCGTCGCAAAAGTTATGGCTTCGTCGACGCCGTTGATGCGGTCGACCGCTGATCGATCCACCACCAGCACGCCGGCTTGCGCAGCGAATAGATTGGATCGGCCGGTAAAGGCGCGCTCGACATTGACGCCCTCGCCAGCAACAGCCTGCGCGATGCTGGCGGCCGCGACGTCTTCGGAGACGTCGCCCTCCTCCAGCCGCACCACGACGATTTCTTTCACGCCTGCCTTGTTGAGCGCCTCGACCTCGGCCGGCCCGATCGTGGTGCCTTTCTTCAGCACCAGCGACCCCTGCCGCAGCGTATGGACGGTGACGCCGCCAATCGCGTCGGCCGGACTGGCGGGACCGAACTTCATGCCGCCTGCACCTTTGCGGTTTGCTTCTCGCCTTCCTTGGGCAGCCGCAGCTCGGCGGTGATCTCGGCCATGATCGCGACCGCGATCTCCGACGGCGACACCGCGCCGATGGAGAGGCCGATCGGCGCATGGATCCGGGCGAAGTCGGCATCTGAAGCGCCCTGCGCCTTCAGCCGCTCGGCGCGCTTGGCATGGGTCTTTCGCGAGCCCAGCGCGCCGATATAAAAGCAGTCGCGCTCGAACGCATGCAGCAGCGCCGGATCGTCGATCTTGGGATCATGCGTGACGGCGACGAACGCGGTGTAGTGATCGACGTTGAGCGGCGGCAACGCGACGTCGGGCCATTCAGCGATCAGCGGCACGTCCGGAAAACGCTCCGGGCTCGCGAAGGCCGTGCGCGGATCGACCACCGTCACGTCGTAATCGAGCGAACGCGCCAGCGGCGCCAGCGCCTGGCTGATATGAACCGCTCCGACGATCACGAGGCGTGCCGTCGGCGCGTAGACGTTGAGGAACAGTTTTTTGCCGCCGCTCTCGATCATGCCGCTCTTGCCCATGCGGAGCTGCTTTGAGAGTTCGGCGCTCAACGGATCAGTCGCGATATCCTTGGCCTTCACTAGCCGCTGCTCGCCATTGGCAGTATCAGTGATCACGATGACAGGCCGGCGCGCAGCGCGCTCGGCGTTGACTTGGGTGAGTGTTTCGAGCTTCACGACTGGCCCACCTTCTCGACGAAGACGCGGATAGTGCCGCCGCAGGACAGGCCGACATTCCAGGCGGTCTCGTCGGCGACGCCGAACTCCAGCATTTTTGGTTTGCCGCTGGCGATCACGTCCAGCGCCTCGGTGACGACGGCGCCCTCGACGCAGCCGCCGGAGACGGAGCCCAGGAAGGTGCCCTCATCGTTGATGACGAGGCTGGAGCCTGCCGGCCGGGGCGCGGAGCCCCAGGTCTCGACCACCGTCGCCAGCGCCACGCCGTGGCCGGCTTTTTGCCAGTTCTCGGCGGCCTGCAGAATGTCTTCGTCGCGGTTGAGCATGGGAGAACCTCCTTCAGGCTGCCGATCGGATCAGGCTGCGATGGTGCGGCGGGGGCGGCGCGGAAAGCGCCTCGATCAGCCCTTCCATCGATGTCAAGTTATGCACCGGGCGGAATTCGTCAACGTGCGGCAGCATCATTTTGATACCCTGCGCCTTGGCCTCGAAGGCGCTGTAGCGCAGCAGCGGGTTGAGCCAGATCAGGCGCCGGCAAGACCTATGCAGCCGGTCCATCTCGAAGGCGAGCTTGGCGTCGGCCTCCCGCTCCAGCCCGTCGGAGATCAAAAGCACGATCGCGCCCTGCCCGAGCACCCGGCGGCCCCACAATTTGTTGAAGCTGTGCAGCGAGGTCGCAATGCGGGTGCCGCCGGCCCAATCCTCGACCGACGACGAACAGCTCGCCAGCGCTTCATCCGGATCGCGCGCCCGCAGCGCCCGCGTCACATTGGTGAGCCGCGTGCCGAACAGGAACACGGACACGCGCTTGCGGGCGTCGGTGATGGCGTGGAGGAAATGCAGGAACAGACGGGTATACTCGCTCATGGACCCAGATATATCGAGCAACGCCACGATCGGCGCCGGCTTCTCGATCCGGCCGAGCTTTCTGATGTCGATGATCTCGCCGCCGGTGCGAAGGGAGCTGCGCAGCGTGCGGCGCATGTCGAGCCGCAACCCCTTGGCGTCGGGCTGGTAGCGACGGGTGCGCAGTTCGGCCTGCGGCAGCTTCATGTTGGCAATGGCGCGGGTGACCTCGGCGATCTCGGCCGCGCTCATCTGCGCAAAATCCTTCTTCTGCAGGATATCCTTGTCGGAGACCGACAGCCGCAGTTCCTGTTCCTGCACCTGCTCGGCCTCGTCGCGCATCGACGGCTGGGCCAAGGCCTCCTGCACGCGGCGCGAGGCCGGCGGCGGCTTCTTCTTGGCGTGGTCCGGCAGCGGCACCGAATCCAGCATGTGCTTCCAGTCTTCGGCGGCGCGGAAGAACAGGTCGAACGCCTGCGCGAAGATCAGCATGTGCTCATGGCGCTTGACGAAGATCGCCTCCAGCGTGGCGTAGACATCGGCGCGGTTGCCGATCTCGATCGCCTGCATCGCGTTGAGCGCATCGATCACGGCGCCGGGACCGACGGGAATCCCGGCCGCACGCAGCGCGCGGGCGAAGCCGACGACGTTATCGGCCATGTGGCCCGTGGGGGGATTGAGATGATCGATGGTGGTCATGGTCGAACCAACTTCCGTCGTCATTCCGGGGCGAGCGCAGCGAGAGCCCGGAATCCATTCCTCAGCGCCCATGCGGCTCGATGGATTCCGGGCTCGCGCCAAGTGGCGCGCCCCGGAATGACGAGTCAGTCGCTCGTCGCTTCCTTCAAAACCTTCTGCAGCGTATCGCCCTGCATCCGCGCGATGTCGTCCTGGTATTTCAACAGCGCGCCGAGGGTATCGCCGACCATTTGCGGCGTCAGCGAACGGGCGTCGAGCTCGGTCAGCGCGGTGGCCCAGTCGATGGTCTCGGCCACGCCCGGCGACTTGTAGAAATCCTGGTCGCGCAGCGCCTGCACGAAGCGGACGACCTGCTGCGACAGCTTTGCGGAAATATCAGGCACGCGCGACTTGACGATCGCCAGTTCGCGCTCGGCCTCGGGGTAATCCACCCAGTGATAGAGACAACGCCGCTTCAGCGCGTCGTGAATCTCGCGGGTGCGGTTCGAGGTGATGATGACGATCGGCGGCTGCGGCGCCTTGATGGTGCCGAACTCGGGAATCGTGACCTGGAAGTCGCTGAGGATTTCCAGAAGATACGCCTCGAACGCCTCGTCGGCGCGGTCGAGTTCGTCGATCAAGAGCACCGGCGCACCGGCGACGTCAGGCTCCAGCGCCTGCAGCAGCGGGCGCTTGATGAGGAAGCGTTCGGCGAAAATATCCGACGACAATTGCTCGCGATCGGTATCGCCGGCGGCTTCCGCCAGCCGGATCGCGATCATCTGCGCCGCACTGCTCCACTCGTAGACGGCGGAGGCGACGTCGAGCCCCTCGTAGCATTGCAGGCGGATCAGCTTGCGCCCGAGCGCCGCCGACAGAACTTTTGCTATCTCCGTCTTGCCGACGCCGGCTTCGCCTTCGAGAAACAGCGGCCGGCCCATGCGCAGCGAGAGATACGTGACCGTCGCCAGCGACCGCTCGGCCAGATAGCCGCGCGAGGTCAACAGCTCGAGCATGCCATCGACGGATTTGGGCAACGCCGATGCACTCATGGGCAAACCTGTCCTGGGAAAGTCAATCTCGATACGCCGGTAATCGGCAAACTTACTTCGCCGTCGCGGCTTCGACGGCGCGGCGCGTCAACACGCCGATCAGGTGCGCGCGGTATTCGGCGCTGCCGTGCAGATCGCTGTTCAGGCCATCGGCAGACACCGAAATGCCGTCGAGCACCTTGTGCGAAAAACGCTTCTTCAGCGCTTCCTCGAACGCGGTGGCGCGGAACACGCCGTCCGAGCCCGCGCCGGTGACGGCGACGCGCACGTCGGACGGACGCTTGGCGACGAACACGCCGACCAGCGCGTAGCGCGAAGCCTGGTTGCGGAACTTGATGTAGGCCGCCTTCTTCGCCAGCGGGAACATCACCTTGGTGATGATCTCGTCGCTCTCGAGCGCCGTCGTGAACAGGCCCTGAAAAAACTCTTCCGCCTTGAGGCGGCGCTTGTTGGTGACGATGGTGGCGCCGAGCGCGAGCACCGCGGCGGGATAATCCGCGGTCGGGTCGTTGTTGGCGAGCGAGCCGCCGATGGTGCCCTTGTGGCGCACCGCGGGATCGCCGATTCCGACGGCGAGTTCGGCGAGCGCCGGAATGGCTTCGCCGACGATCGGCGACGTCGCGACGGCGTCATGTTTGGCGGTGGCGCCGATCACCAGCGCACGGCCCTTCATCTCGATGGCGTCGAGCCCTTCGATATGGGAGAGGTCGACCAGATGCGGCGGGCTGGCGAGCCGCTGCTTCATGACCGGCACCAGCGTGTGGCCGCCGGCGATCACCTTGGCGTCTTCGTTCTTCACCAGGAGATTGGCGGCCTGCCGCACGGTCGCCGGGCGATGATATTTGAATTCGTACATTGAGAACTTCCTGATCGCGGTCGCGATGAAATCGATTTGTCGATTAAGCGGATTTGGCCATCGCCTTGGCGCCGGCGGCGATCGACTGGACGATGTTCTGATAGCCGGTGCAGCGGCACAGATTGCCTTCGAGCTCCTCGCGGATGATTTGGTCCGAAAGATCATGCCCCTTGCGATTGACCAGATCGACCGCGGTCATGATCATGCCGGGGGTGCAGAAGCCGCACTGCAGGCCGTGGTGCTCGCGAAAAGCTTCCTGCATCGGATGCAGCGGCGCGCCGTCGGCGGCCAGGCCCTCGATGGTGCGGACCTCATGGCCGTCCGCCATGACCGCGAGCGTGGTGCAGGATTTTACCGCCTTGCCGTCGAGATGCACGACGCAGGCGCCGCATTGCGAGGTGTCGCAACCGACATGGGTGCCCGTCAGCCGCAGATTTTCCCGCAGAAACTGGACCAGCAGTGTACGGGGATCGACATTGGCGTTTACGGGGTTACCGTTCACGATCAGGGAAATCTTGGCCATCAGCACTCTCTTGAGCTGCACCGCCGCATATCGGCCGCGCAGGCGTTTAAAGTCATTCCAAATGCCATAATATGGGCCATCCCGGTAATGAGCAACCTCAGGAGCCCCTCGTCTGGGGCATGCCTAATGGACCTGGCGGGACTGCGGGACGGGGCTTGAGGCCTGCGTCAGAATCAGCCTTGCACGGGAATCAGCCCTGCACAGGAGTCAGCCTTGCACGGCCTTGGCGAAATTGGCGAAGAACTCGTCGGCCAGTTTCTTGGCCGCGCCGTTGATCAGGCGCTGGCCGAGCTGGGCGAGCTTGCCGCCGATCTGGGCCTCGACATTATAGCTCAACAGGGTACCGCCATCCTTTTCGGCAAGCGCCACGGTGGCGCCACCCTTGGCAAAGCCGGCGACACCCCCCTCGCCTTCGCCCGAGATCTTGTAGCCGTTGGGCGGATCGAGATCGGTCAAATTGACCTTGCCCTTGAAGCGGGCGGAGACCGGCCCGACCTTCATTTTGGCGGTGGCGCGGAAGCCGTTGTCCTCGGTCTTTTCCAGCTCCTCGCAGCCGGGGATGCAGGCCTTCAGCACTTCCGGATCGTTCAGCTTGGCCCACACAGCCTCGCGCGACGCCGCAAGCTGGACTTCGCCGTTCATCGTCATGGCCATTGGGGGTGCCTCCTGGATCGCCTTAGATCGAAACTGATCTCCCCCAAGTAAAGCACGCCCGGGCCAAAAGGAAGGCCGCCTGACGCCATGAGCGATGCATATTCGCAAGTGCAGCAGAGCCAGCCTGACAAGGGCATTGGCAGCGACAGGCCGTAATGGTTAGGTCGCGCACAGATGAGCACGTCCCTTTCCCCCCTGCTGGCTCCGATGCTGTCGAGCGCGGCGATGCGCGCGATCTGCGACGATGCCGCGACCCTGCAAAACATGCTGGATTTCGAGGCAGCGCTGGCGCGCGCCGAGGCCGCAGCCGGGGTGATTCCGGCTGACGCCGCCGGCCCGATCACGAATGCGTGCCGGGCCGAATCATTCGACCTCGCAGACCTGGCCAACGCCGCGACGAGGTCCGGCAATCTCGCCATCCCGCTCGTCAAGGCGCTGACGGCCAACGTCGCCAAGGTGGATGCAGGGGCGGCGCGTTATGTCCATTGGGGCGCGACCAGCCAGGACGTCATCGATACCGGCGCCATGCTCGGCCTTCGCGCCGGCATCGACGCGCTGCTCGCCGACACCAATCGCGCGATCGCGGGCTTTGCCGGACTGGCGCGCCAGCACCGCCAAACCCCGGTGGTCGCCCGCACCTGGCTGCAGCATGCGCTGCCGATGCCGTTCGCCCTGAAGCTCGCCGAATATGCCGCGGCGTTGCATCGCTCGAAGCTGCGGCTGCAGCGGGTGCGCAGCGAGACGCTGGCGCTGCAATTCGGCGGCGCCGCCGGCACGCTCGCCGCCCTCGGCGACAAGGGAATGCAGGTCTCAGAACGACTGGCCGCGGAACTCAAGCTGCCGCTATCAGACGCGCCCTGGCACACCCACCGCGACCGCATCGCGGACGCAGCCTCGGTATTCGCGATTATCGCCGGCACCTGCGGCAAGATCGCGCGCGATGTTTCGCTGATGATGCAGACCGATGTCGGCGAAGCCTTCGAGCCCTCGGGCGAAGGCCGCGGCGGCTCCTCCACCATGCCGCACAAGCGCAATCCCGTCGCGGCAGCCAGCGCGCTGGCGGCGGCCACCATGGCCCCCAATCTCGCAGCGACGATCTTTGCGGCGCAGGTGCAGGACCATGAGCGCAGCGCCGGTCCCTGGCACGCGGAATGGTCGACGCTGCCGACGCTGCTGCTGGTCACCTCGGGCGGGCTGGCGGCCATTGTAGATATCGCCGAGGGGCTGGAAGTCGACGCGGTGCGCATGCGTGTCAATCTCGACGCGACGGACGGACTTATCATGGCCGAGGCGGTGACGATGGCGCTGGCCGAAAAGATCGGCAAGAGCGACGCGCATCATCTGATCGAAGCGGCGAGCAAGAAAGCGGTCAAAGACAAGAAACATCTGCGCGATGTCCTGACGGCGGACGCCAAGGTCACCGCACAGCTCAGCGCTGATAAAATCACTGCACTGTTCGAGCCGATGGCCTATCAGGGCGCCTCGCAGGCCCTGATCGACCGCCTGCTCGCTTCGCTGGACGACAAATAAGAGAGACCGGAGAACTCCAGATGCCGATGATCGACGCCGACGGGTGCCTGCTCAACGTATCCGTCGAAGGCCGCGACGGCGGACCGACGCTGATGCTGTCGAATTCGCTGGGCTCGACCATGCAGATGTGGGAGCCGCAAATGAAGGCGCTGACGCAGATGTTCCGCGTCATCCGCTACGACCGGCGCGGTCACGGCAAGTCGAGCGTGCCGCCCGGCCCCTATTCATTGGAGCGTTTCGGCCGCGACGTGCTGGCGATCCTCGACGACCTCAACATCGCAAAGGCCCATTGGTGCGGCCTGTCGATGGGCGGCATGGTCGGGCAATGGCTGGGCGCCAACGCATCAGACAGATTCGGCAAGATCGTGCTCGCCAACACCACCTGCCACTACCCGGACCCGACGCGCTGGAACGACCGCATCAAGGCGGTGAAGCAAGGCGGCATCGTAGCGGTCGCCGACGCCGTGATGGCGGGCTGGCTGACGGCGGATTTTCGCGAACGCGAACCGCAGATCGCGGCCAACATGAAGGCGATGATGCTGACCACGCCGGTCGAGGGTTACATCGCCTGCTGCGAGGCGCTGTCGACGCTCGACCAACGCGAGTTGCTGCCCAGGATCAAGAGCCCGACGCTGGTCATCGCCGGCCGCCACGACATGTCGACGACGGTCGCGGACGCCGAATTCATGCGCAGCCGGATTCCCGGCGCCAGCATGACCATCCTCGATGCGGCGCATATTTCCAACGTCGAGCAGCCGCACGCCTTCACCGACGCGCTGGTGGGCTTTTTGACGCAACGCTAGTTTCCGCAACCAAAGACGTCATTGCGAGCGAAGCGAAGCAATCCATTTCACCGCTTGCCGAGACATGGATTGCTTCGCTTCGCTCGCAATGACGGGGAGAGAACGTACAATGGACGACAACCAACGCCGCGACGACGGCATGGCGCAACGCCGCAAGGTGCTCGGCAATGAATGGGTCGACAAGTCGATCAAGAACCGCAACGCGTTCAACACCGATTTCCAGGACCTGATCACCCGCTATGCCTGGGGCGATATCTGGACCCGGCCGCATTTCGACCACCGCACCCGCCGCGTGCTCGTGATCGGCACCATGGTCGCGCTCGGGCAGTGGGATGAATTCCGCCTGCATGTGCGCGCAGCCCTTGCCGAAGGCGGCTTCACGCCCGAGGACATCAAGGAAATCCTGCTGCAGCAGGCGATCTATTGCGGCGTGCCGGCGGCCAACCACGCCGTCAAGGAAGCGGGCGCGATCATCGCCGAAATGGGTTTGCTGAAGAGCTAGCTCGCATACGACTGCGTGTATCGGCGCGAGCAAATGCCGGGTCGGCAGCATTGTAGCGCCGAGCCGGTGAAGTCCTGCCCAGGTGATATCTTGAATTCCGAACCCTCGACGAAACCCGTGGCGGCTTCCGGCTCGTTCGCGGCCATGAGGTCATCGCCCTATCGTGCCCAGTTCGCCGCCTATGTGCTGGCCATGATGGCCGACAATATCGAGCACGTGATCAGCTATTGGGTGGTGTTCCAGAAATTCCATTCCCCCGCGCTGGCGGGCTTTGCGGTGCTCTCGCACTGGCTTCCGTTCCTGCTGTTTTCGGTCGCCGTAGGCTCGCTGGCCGACCGGTTCGATCCGCGCCGCATCATCCAGTGCGGAATGCTGCTGTTCATCGTGGCCTCGGCGGGGTGGGGATTTTTCTTCATCACCGACACGCTTGAGATGTGGCACGCGATGCTGCTGCTGGTCATCCATGGCTGCGCCGGCGTGCTGTGGCAGACGCCGAACCAGTTGCTGCTCTACGACATCGTCGGCCCCGCCAATCTGCCAAGCGCGGTGCGGCTGAACGCGACGGCGCGCTATCTCGGCATCCTGGTCGGTCCGGCCGTGGGCGGCGTCATCATGCTGGCGCTCGGTCCATCGCACGGCATCATTTTCAACACGCTGTTCTATCTGCCGATGCTGCTCTGGCTGTTCCGGGCGCCGACCAGAGCGAAGGACGCCGCACCCCGGCGCATCCCGGTCCGCGGGTTTGCCGACATCATGCAGACCATCCGTGACATCGGCACGCAGCGCGTCCTGACCTCGATGACGCTGCTCGCCGGGCTGACATCCTTCATGATCGGCAACGCCTACCACGCCCAGATGCCGGGTTTTGCCGGCGATCTCGGGCACGGCGATCCCGGCGTGTCCTACAGCGTGCTGCTGGCCGCTGACGCCGCCGGCGCGCTGCTGGCGGGTATCGCGCTCGAAGCGTGGGGAAGGCTCAAGCCTGACCCCCGGACAGCCATCGTGCTGGCCATTCTATGGAGCCTGTCCCTGCTCGCGTTCGCGTCCGTCGGGATTTATACGCTTGCGATCGCGTTGCTGTTTGCCGCAGGCTTCTTCGAGCTATCGTTCAACACGATGGCGCAGGCGCTGGTCCAGATCAATGCCCCCGCCGACATCCGCGGCCGTGTTGTCGGCCTGTTCAACATGGCCGGGCTCGGCATGCGGGCCTTCAGCGGCATTACCGTGGGCCTCGCTGGTGCCGCGATCGGCATTCACTGGTCGCTCGGCGTGTCGGCCGCCGTGCTATTGGCTTTTCTGTGCGTCCTGTATCGCCGCGCGGCAAAGAGCGGCTCGTCGCCGAGCTAGGTCTGTTGAAGGGTCAGCCCGGCGGGCGCCGCGTCGGCCTGCGGCGGCGCGGGCCGCTCGATCAGCATGACGATAACCGTGCCGAGCATCATCAGGAGTTCGGCTGCATGCAGCCGAAGCGCTGAAGTCTCGCCGCCCTGCGAGGCCATCACCACGCCGGCAAAACTCATTACACTGCCGATCGCAAGCGCCATGCCGAGCGCTTCGTCGCAGCCGCCGGCCTTGCGGATCGACGCGCGGGTGATGAAAACCAGAAACATTGCAAGGAACGCCACCACGGTCATGCGGGCGAGCGCCAACAGCAAGGCGACGCGGACGGTGGCCATCCCGGAAAGCTGCAGGTGATCGCTGACGAACAGCGCCAGCGAAATGTTCGGCCGATCATAGAGACCGTGGATCGGCGAAATGACGATCTTGAAGGCGATGATGGTCCATGCCGGAATGAAATAGGCCGCCAGCAGCGCGCCGTTGAATGTGCTGATCCGCCAGTTTCCGATCATGCCGCTTCCCGCCTGGTCCGCGGCCCGAGCTGAGGCGGCGGATCGAGGGAGCGACGTAACTCCCCCAAACTGCCAGCGGCAATTTAAACCATTTGTTTACCTTAATTTCCCGGACCACCCATTTGCCTCCGGCTTGACCCGAGGGTTCATCGCACGAGTTCGGCCACGACGGTGGCGGGCCGAGCGCCACAAAAGAAAAGCCCCGCCTTTCGGCAGGGCCTTCTTTACTCACTCACCCGTCCGGCTAGCTGTCCTGATCGGGCATCTGCTTCCCCTGACGGTTGGGGTTCGGCTTCTCGCGGCCTGGATCCTGCTGCTGCTGGCCCGGCTTTTGGCCGCCACCCTGCTGCTGCTGGCCGGGCTTCTGGCCCGGGTTCTGGTTCTGCTGGCCCGGATTGTTCTGATTGGTCATTAAGGGATCTCCGTTGTTTGACCATAGCCGGAGTAAACGGAGGGGCATGGCATTCGTTGCAAGGGAACGCCGGTTCCGCCGCGATCATTGCGCGGCAAAGGCGTGGCAGCACTGTGAAGCGGGAACCCGTGCTGAAAAACTAGCTCTGTACAAGCCAAATAAGCCGCAGCCGGCGCTGTTGCCGCCCCCGGTTCCCACCTGTTAGAAAACGACACGACGCGTCGCATCGGGCTGCCGGAGCTCTCGCCGCGTCGCGGCTCTAACTACGGCAGCGCATGGATTATTTCGCCCAGCAACTGATCAACGGCCTCGTGCTCGGCTCGATCTACGGCCTGATCGCCATCGGCTACACGATGGTCTACGGCATCGTCGGCATGATCAATTTCGCCCATGGCGATATTTTCATGATCGGCGGCTTCATCGCGCTGATCACGTTCCTGATCCTGGTCTCGTTCGGCCTGACCGCCATCCCCCTGATCCTGCTGGTGGTACTGCTGGTATCGATGGCGATCACGGCGCTCTATGGCTGGACGGTGGAACGCATCGCCTACCGACCGCTGCGGCACTCGTTCCGCCTGGCGCCGATGCTCTCCGCAATCGGTATGTCATTCGTGCTGACCAATTATTCCCAGGTGGCGCAGGGCGCGCGCGTCAAACCGGTGCCGCCGATCATCACCGGCGGCTATACTCTGCACGAGGGCGCCGAAGGCTTCGTGGTGCAGCTTTCCAACGTCCAGATCATCGTCGTCATCACCACCGTGGTGCTGCTGGCGCTGTTCACCTGGCTGGTATCGCGCACCCGGCTGGGGCGCGACATGCGCGCCTGCGAGCAGGACCAGACCATGGCCTCGCTGCTCGGCGTCGACGTCGACCGCACCATCTCCATGACCTTCGTGATCGGTGCCGCGCTGGCCGCCGTCGCCGGCATGATGTACCTGCTCTATTATGGGCTGGTCGACTTCTTCATGGGCTTCGTCGCCGGCATCAAGGCGTTCACCGCCGCCGTGCTCGGCGGCATCGGCTCGCTGCCCGGTGCGATGCTGGGCGGGCTTCTGATCGGCCTGATCGAGACGCTGTGGTCGGCCTATTTTTCGGTCGAGTACAAGGACGTCGCCGCGTTCTCGATCCTGATCGTGGTTCTGGTCTTCCTTCCGACCGGCCTGCTCGGCCGGCCCGAAGTCGAAAAAGTCTGATGGACGGCCGCGTGAGCGCACCCCCCGCCGCCCAAACCTCGCGCGTTCCGGGCGCCGCCTTCATCTTCAAGAAAGCGCTGATCAGCGCGCTGGTGGCGCTGGTGCTGTTTTCGCTGATGATCGGCGTGCGCACCGAAGCGGGATCGGACGGACAACTGACCTACTGGACGCGGTTCGGCGACCTCGCCGCCATGGTCGCGGCCGTGTTCGGCGGCAGCATCCTCGTCGAGCTGCTGCGGCAATGGTGGGGACCGGTCGAGACCGTCAGGGTGGTCCCCGCTTCAGTGAAGTCGGCGCTTTCGTTCGCCGGACGCATGGTCGCGCCGGTGCTGCTGGTGTTCACGTTTCTGGTGCCGGTCCTGTTCTACGACGAGCGCTACATTCTCGACCTCGCCATCCTCGTGCTGACTTACGTGATGCTCGGATGGGGGCTCAACGTGGTGGTCGGCCTCGCCGGCCTGCTCGATCTCGGCTATGTCGCGTTCTACGCCGTCGGCGCCTATTCCTACGCGCTGCTGGCGACCAATTTCGGATTGTCGTTCTGGGTCTGCCTGCCGCTCGCCGGCATCCTCGCCGCCTTCTGGGGCGTGCTGCTCGGCTTTCCCGTGCTGCGGCTGCGCGGCGATTATCTCGCCATCGTCACGCTGGCCTTCGGCGAGATCATCCGCCTCGTCATCATCAACTGGCAGAGCCTGACCGGCGGGGCGAACGGCGTCACCGGCATTCCGCGTCCGACCCTGTTCGGCATCCCGCTCACGCCCGGCGACGACGGGCTTGCGGCCAGGCTCGGCATCGAATTTTCGCCGACGCACCGCATCGTGTTCCTGTTCTATTTGATCCTGGCGCTGGCGCTGCTCACCAACTGGGTCACGATCCGCCTGCGCCGCCTGCCGATCGGACGTGCCTGGGAAGCCTTGCGCGAGGACGAAGTCGCCTGCCGCGCGCTCGGCATCAACACCACCACGACCAAGCTGACCGCGTTTGCGACAGGAGCGATGTTCGGCGGTTTTGCCGGCGCGTTCTTCGCGACCAGACAGGGTTTCATCAGCCCGGAATCCTTCACCTTCCATGAATCGGCGCTGGTGCTGGCGATCGTGGTGCTGGGCGGCATGGGCTCGCAACTCGGCGTCGCGCTTGCAGCACTTGCCATGATCGGCGGCTTCGAACTGTTTCGAGGGCTCGACCAGTACCGCATGCTGGTGTTCGGCATGGCGATGGTGCTGTTGATGATCTGGCGGCCACGCGGGTTGATCGGCCACCGCGCGCCGACCGTGTTCCTCGAGCGCCAGCAAGCGATCTCGTCCGACCTCGTCAAGGAGGGCCACGGATGAGCGACGACCACATCCTATCCGTCGATCGCCTGTCGATGCGCTTCGGCGGCATCGTCGCCGTCAACGAACTCTCCTTCAATGCCGAGCGGCGCAAGATCACCGCGCTGATCGGGCCGAACGGCGCCGGCAAGACCACCGTCTTCAACTGCATCACCGGCTTCTACAAGCCCACATCAGGCGCCATGCGGCTCGCGCATAATGACGGCCCCGCCATCCAGCTCGAACGGCTGAACGATTTCCGGATTTCCAAGCTGGCCAAGGTCGCGCGCACCTTCCAGAATATCCGGCTGTTTCCCGGCATGACGGCGCTGGAAAACCTGATGGTGGCGCAGCACAACGCGCTGATGCGCGCCTCCGGGCTGACGTTTCTGG
This sequence comes from Bradyrhizobium sp. 170, assembly GCF_023101085.1. Classification (NCBI taxonomy): domain Bacteria; kingdom Pseudomonadati; phylum Pseudomonadota; class Alphaproteobacteria; order Hyphomicrobiales; family Nitrobacteraceae; genus Bradyrhizobium; species Bradyrhizobium sp. 170. The sequence continues at coordinate 6,402,931 of NZ_CP064703.1, forward strand.
GCCTGATCGGCGCACCGTCCTGGCGCAAGGCCGAGCAGGCCGCGATCGATCTGGCGCGGACCTGGCTCGACCGCATCGGGCTCCTCGATCGTGCCGACGATGCCGCCGGCAATTTGCCCTATGGCGACCAGCGGCGTCTGGAGATCGCGCGTGCGATGTGCACCCAGCCCGCGCTGCTCTGCCTCGACGAGCCGGCGGCCGGCCTCAACGCGCGCGAAAGCGCCGCTTTAAGCGAATTGCTGCTCTCGATCCGCGCCGATCAGGGCACCTCGATCTTGCTGATCGAGCACGACATGAGCGTGGTGATGGAAATCTCCGACCACGTCGTGGTGATGGACCACGGCGTCAAGATCGCCGAAGGCACGCCGCAACAGATCCGCGACGATCCCAAGGTGATCGCCGCCTACCTCGGCGCCGACGAGGAAGAAGCCATCGCCGTGATGGAGAGCGGAACGTGACTGCCCCATCGAAGACGCCCCTGCTCGCGATCCGCTCGCTGCGCGCGGCCTACGGCAAGATCGAGGCGCTGAAGGGCGTCGATCTCGACATCAACGCCGGCGAAATTGTCGCCCTGATCGGGGCAAACGGCGCCGGCAAGTCGACCTTGATGATGACGATCTTCGGCCGGCCCCGCGCCCGCGCAGGGAGGATCGAATTCGACGGCCAGGACATCACCGACGTGCCGACGCATGAGATTGCGCGGCTGCGCATCGCCCAGTCCCCCGAGGGCCGCCGCATCTTCCCGCGCATGAGCGTGGCGGAAAACCTGCAGATGGGCGCCGACGCGACCGATAGCAGCGAGGCCGATCGGGCGAGCGGCCTGGAGCGCGTCTTCGCGCTGTTCCCGCGGCTCAAGGAACGCATGACCCAGCGCGGCGGCACGCTGTCCGGCGGCGAGCAGCAGATGCTGGCGATCGGCCGGGCCCTGATGAGCCGGCCGCGCCTGCTGATGCTGGACGAGCCGTCGCTCGGGCTGGCCCCCCTGATCGCGCGGCAGATTTTCGATGCGATCCGGACCCTGAACCGGCAGGACGGCCTGACCGTTCTGATTGTCGAACAGAACGCCAACCACGCGCTGAAACTCGCCCATCGCGGCTATGTCATGGTCAACGGCCTGATCACCCTGTCCGGAACCGGCAGCGAATTGCTGCAGCGCCCGGAAATCCGCGCCGCCTATCTGGAGGGCGGCCGGCGGGAGTAATGCTCCCCGCCTGCCCTTGGCGCGTGCTGCGGCAAGATGCGGCGAACGGATCGTGGATTTGCCCGAAAATTGCCGATGACTTCGCCGTAAAATCAGCCGACAATGGGCGTGATTTTCGTACCCGGCCTGCCGGGCGCTTCCTGAAATCGACTGACCTGCGAGGATATCTCATGAAATCACTGAAACTCATCGGCCTGGCTTTGGGCGCATCGTTGGCGCTGTCGACAACCGCGCTGGCGCAGGACATCTCCATCGCCGTGGCGGGCCCGATGACGGGCGGCGAATCCGCGTTCGGCCGACAGATGAAGAACGGCGCCGAACAGGCGGTGGCCGACATCAACGCCGCCGGCGGCGTGCTCGGCAAGAAGCTGGCGCTGCAGGTCGGCGACGATGCCTGCGATCCCAAGCAGGCGCGCTCGGTGGCGGAAAAGTTCGCCAGCGCCAAGATCCCGTTCGTGGCCGGTCACTTCTGCTCGTCGTCGTCGATCCCGGCGTCGGAAGCCTACGCCGACGGCAACGTGCTGCAGATTACGCCGGCCTCGACCAACCCGCTGTTCACCGAGCGCAAGCTGTGGAACGTGGCGCGCGTCTGCGGCCGCGACGATCAGCAGGGCCTGGTTGCCGCCGACTACATCGTCAAGAACTACAAGGGCAAGAACGTCGCCATCCTCAACGACAAGTCCACCTACGGCAAGGGCCTCGCGGAGGAAACCAAGAAGGCGCTCAACAAGGCCGGCTACACCGAGAAGATGTTCGAATCCTACAACAAGGGCGACAAGGACTTTAACGCGATCGTGTCGCGGCTGAAGCGCGACAATATCGATCTGGTCTTTGTCGGCGGCTACCATCAGGAAGCCGGCCTGATCCTGCGCCAGATGCGCGACCAGGGCCTCAAGACGGTGTTGATGGCGGGCGACGCCCTGAACGACAAGGAATTCGCCTCGATCACCGGTCCGGCTGGCGAAGGCACGCTGTTCACCTTCGGTCCCGACCCGCGCAACAAGGCGACCGCCAAGGCGATCGTCGAGAAGTTCAAGGCCAAGAACATCGATCCCGAGGGCTACACCCTCTACACCTATGCCGCGATGCAGGTCTGGACGCAGGCGGTGGCGAAGGCGAAGACCACCGATCCGAAGAAGGTCATGGAGACCATCAAGGCCGGCGAATGGGACACCGTGCTCGGCAAGCTTTCCTTCGATGCCAAGGGCGACATCAAGGTGATCGACTACGTCGTCTACAAGTGGGACGCCAAGGGCAACTACACCGAGATCAATCCGAAGGGGTCCTGATTCCCCTCTTGCCAGCTTCGCGCGATCATACGCCCCGGCTTGCCGGGGCGTTTTTTTTGGAACGACAGCCCGTCGGAAGCGCGATTGAACTAACCGTGCGCCGGCCTTCGATGTGTGGCCGACGACAAGGCCTGGAATACAATCGCGCCCGTTATCGAGATGATTATTGTGTAAAACTTCAGCCGTGTCAGTAAGGACGAAACCTGACCGTCACGCTTCGAAATCGTACCCGGCGCTCTGAGAAGCGAAACCAATGTAAGATCTTCAGCAACGTCTAATATGCCGTACAACACTGCGCATGCAGTAAACAGCAGCAGCAGCAGATCCCGTGGCAAACCCGATAACCCGAAATGAATTATGATCCATACCCAAAAACTCGCTGAAGAGATCGAGAGCGCTATGGCAAATACAATATCGTTCCAGAGCAGGACCGGGCGAATATACATGTCAAGCAACGTTTGCTGCTCATCTAACCGATGTGATTCGAGGTGGCTAGCCACCCGCTTGAGATAGCTGCAATCGTAGCCTTCAAGCACTCTTCGTTCGGGGACAGGCAGGCTCTCGCCAAGACATTTGTCAATTTTGTCTCGAGGCGCCACGTTCTTGACGAACGCGCCGACAGCTACAGCCAAGCCTATAGCGCTAATCGCAAGCAACAAATGGTACGACACAACAGCCTTCTCCACCCTCAGATGATTTTCGAACCATCAACGGTCGCAAGATTTAGTTGAAAGACAACGTTTCACTCGAAAATCTTTCCCAAAAACATCGATCCCAAATGGCTGAGCATCCTCAATCACGGCGAGCTCGGGATTGGTTGCTGGGTTGGATGGATCGATAGCTTTTCCCACACAGGCATCCGCAAGCATTTTCGACGTTAAACCTTTGGCATTAGAAAAATTGGCACGGCTAATGTCTGCTCGACAAAAATTCACTCCGCTCAAATCGGCATCGCGAAAATCTGCACCTGACAGCACCGCCCCTTCGAAATTTGCGTCTCGCAGCTTAGCGTACCGAAAGTCGGTCACCCAGCAACGATAGCGCTGCCACTCCAATGGCCCTCCGTCCCTTTCTGCCTTGTAGAGCTTATTCTTGATGGTATTCGCAGGAAACCCCGGCGTGGAAAAATCTCCAAGCTGAACTCCCCGAAGATCAGCTCCACTCAAGCTCGCGCCATAAAAGGAAGAGCGGTGGAAGTGTGATTGCGACATCTTCGCACACGAGAAATCGCGCCCGGAGAGGTCCAGGTTGTCGAGCTTCATATGCTCTAGCCAAAGCGGACCACGATCGACGGACTGTTTTTCAGGGGCGCATTTGTCAGTCGTGAAATTGAGGCGGCTTGCAGCAAACTGCGGATGGCCCACCGCCTTCATCGCGACCTTTAGCACTGTGGGAGCTTCATCGCGATCGTCACGTAGCCCTTCAGTCGAAATCAGACGATCCTCACACTGGAGGGACCGCGTCATCATATTTTCCGCCTGATGGTCGGCGATGAATTGGGTCAAAACCTCACTAGCCTGCCGGTGGAACCTTTTCGGATCTTGGACTCCAAGAAGCTGTAGCGTCGTTACGCCCGCAATTTTCGTTGTAAGGGAGGAATCCTTGCTGACGGTCTTTATTGCTTCTGTATACTGTGTCAGTCGCTCCTGCGCTGATCTCAATTCGAAGTCTGCAGTCCATTGCTGAGTCGTGGTACCGAATTGGATCATGGTGGCCAAAAATGTAGCACCCAAGGCAATCGCCGTAAGAACCTGATAATTTGTCTGACGCAACCGGTCCTGAACCTCTAGCCGCCTCAGATCGGTTTCAGTAAAATGCGGTGGCACTTGATCGCGCGGCGCGGCCCACCAGAACCACAAGAACGTTGCCAGTCCCACGAATATGACGAACCCGGCCAAGCCGAACAGTACAGCCATTCTGAATCCCCAACTACAATTACGTAAATCTATAGTTTAGTGCTTCAAGTCGACTTCTTGCAGCTTCGACTATTGCGTTTGCTCGAGCGCCATCGAGTCGAAATCCATCCCATCCGACAACTCCCAAACCGGATTCGTCGGAAGATGCTATGCCGGCCTCGATTTGCGAAAGTGCGGAGATCAGATTTCGCGGCAGGTAATTCCGGTATGAGCGCTGCGTAACCAGTCTTTTTCCCAAACGGAGCAGCGCACTAATGTGAACCATTTCTCCGATCGGAACATTGTGTCGATCATAGCAAACGTCGACTTCCCATCGCGCGCGGCGGGCATTCCCGAAACAGTTTCCTATCGAACGATAGGCGAAGGGGCGAGCGGAAAAGATGCTTCGTCTGGCTTCGTGATGAGGCGACAGATAGGCAGCTCCAAACGCCAAAGAGTCGGGGTTCTTGCTCGCTATTGGAAAGTCATCGCAATGATACCGCAGTCGCCTTATCATCCAGTCGAGCGTTAGATCGTCGAGCGCACGCTGTGGTAACGAATCTCGCGTACGTTCTTCGATGTAGCCTCCACCAATATCCGAATGGGCACCGGGAAACCAAACTTGCTCTGCCTGGGATGAAACATGCTCAAACTTCGGTTGCCGCCAGAGAGTGGCTTCAAAAGCCTCTCGATGCTCATCTATGGCGAGTGCTTGAACGCTAACATCACATTTGGGGGACAGTCCGACATCATGAAACTCGAATAGATCCCTGTTCTCTCGTCTGAACCAGGCGATCGGAATTCCCAAAGCACCCACCGTGTCGAAAACGCCTAGAAACCTAATCTTCACGAGCGGCGTTGGGTGGGAATTCTTCCGTATTTCCGCCGCTTCCGTCGGCAAGCGATCCAACGGGCTGGTCCTATAATGATACCACGCTCGAGATTCATTGGCCGCGGTGCAACTCGACGCCCGCAACAACCCGACTGCGTTGATGTATCCAACGAGTGAACGCGCCGTATACGAACCACGCGAAAAGCCGAATATGAAAATTTCATCTTCAGGCTCAAAGTGCCTTGAAAGAAAAAGGTATGCGCGCCGTACATTACGGCTCAGACCAGCTCCAAAGGCACCGCCTCTCACATTGTCAAGAAAGCCACCAGTACCTACGCCTCGTTCGTAGAAGACGATGTACGGCGTGGTCCGTCCTCCCGCAGTATGAACTCTGTAGCTGATCGAAGTTTGATTCGACGCCGAGGCCGGAGTCGTGACGTCGGGCCTTGAAGGAATTGGGTCGAGACAGGTTGCGATATTTTCCCGCAGCCGCACAATGTTGGTATCGCTCACACCGATGTCGGCGTCATTCCAGGTCCCATCCAGCAACAAAATAATGCGTTTCAAACCACACCCGTCAAAAAATATAGGTAAAATACACCCTTGAATTGTGGAAGAGCTTGGCAACGTCGTCAAGTGGGAAACCGGGTCGAGGCCGAGAGTCTGTCGCGCGGCGTGTCCGACCGGCCAAAGGAGATGGATGAAGGCCGGCGATTGAATGCTGTGCTCGTCAGTAATCGACTATGTCGTCTACAAGTGGACGCCAAGGGTAACTACACCGAGATCAATCCGAAGGGGTCCTGACCCTTTCATCGATCAGAACGTCAAACGCCCCGGCTTGCCGGGGCGTTCATTTTGGGTTCCAGATAATTTTTGGGCCACGGGAACTATTGGGTTCCCGCCGCATTGTGCAAACTGGGCTGAGTTCCATGTCATTGATTTCTCGACCTTAACCGTTATTCCAACTTGATCTGCCGGAGGGGCAGCGGTTCTATCTGTGAAATCGCATTTCAGCCCAAGTGATTTGCGCGCGAACTGGCCGAGGAAACACTATGAGTGACCTTTCCCCTGGAGCATCACCCTCCGTTCGCCGGGTCACCAAACCGCAATCACCCGCCGCCAACGGCACGCCCGACCCGATGCAGGACTTGCTGCACGCCTTGCAGGCGATGCGGTCGGGCGATTTCTCGGTACGGATGACCGGCGATCACCTCGGTATCGAGGGCAAGATCGCCGACACCTTCAATGAAATCGTCGCCGCCAACCAGAGAATGGCGCAGCAACTCGAGCACGTCGGCCAGGTCGTCGGCCGCGAAGGCAAGACAAGGCAGCGCGTCAAGTTCGACCTCTCGAGCGGCTCGTGGGCGGACATGGAAGGCTCCGTCAACACGCTGATCGACGACCTGCTGTGGCCGACCCGCGAAGTCACGCGCGCGGTCGCAGCCGTGGCCCAAGGCGACCTGCTGCAAACCGTGAAACTCGACGTCGACGGCCGCCCGCTGGGCGGCGAATTTTTGCAGTCGGCCAACATCGTCAACACGATGATCAAGCAGCTCGGCGTGTTCACCTCGGAAGTGACGCGCGTGGCGCGCGAGGTCGGCACCGAAGGCAAGCTCGGCGGCCAGGCCCAGGTGCCGGAAGTGACGGGCGTCTGGAAGGACCTGACCGAGAGCGTCAACTCGATGGCCAACAACCTGACCGGCCAGGTCCGCAACATCGCCGAGGTCACCATCGCGGTGGCCAACGGCGACTTGTCGAAGAAGATCACGGTGGACGTCCGCGGCGAGATCCTGCAGCTCAAGGAAGCCATCAACACGATGGTCGATCAGCTCCGCTCCTTCGCCTCCGAAGTGACCCGCGTCGCCCGCGAAGTCGGCACTGACGGCAAGCTTGGCGGCCAGGCGATCGTCCCCGGCGTCGCCGGCACCTGGAAGGATCTGACCGACTCCGTCAACGCGATGTGCGGCAACCTCACCGCCCAGGTCCGCAACATCGCCAACGTCACCACGGCGGTCGCCCGCGGCGATCTCTCGCGCAAGATCACGGTCGACGTCCGCGGCGAAATCCTGGAGCTGAAGGACACCATCAACACGATGGTCGACCAGCTCAACTCGTTCGCGTCCGAAGTGACCCGCGTCGCCCGCGAGGTCGGCACCGAAGGCAAGCTCGGCGGTCAGGCCCAGGTCCCCGGCGTCGCCGGCACCTGGAAAGACCTCACCGACAACGTCAACTTCATGGCTTCCAACCTGACGGCGCAGGTCCGCAACATCGCCGACGTCGCGACCGCGATTGCGGGCGGCGACCTCTCCAAGAAGATCACCGTGAACGTCTCGGGCGAAATCCTTCAATTGAAGGAAACGCTCAACACGATGGTCGACCAGCTCAACGCCTTCGCGGGCGAAGTCACCCGCGTCGCGCGCGAAGTCGGCACCGAGGGACGGCTCGGCGGCCAGGCCAACGTGCTCGGCGTCGCCGGCACCTGGAAGGATCTGACCGAGAGCGTCAACTCGATGGCGAGCAATTTGACGGCGCAGGTCCGCAACATCGCCGAGGTGACGACCGCGGTCGCCAATGGCGACCTGTCGAAGAAGATCACGGTCGACGTGCGCGGCGAAATTTTGGAGCTGAAGGACACCATCAATACGATGGTGGATCAGCTCAATGCGTTCGCCGGCGAAGTGACCCGCGTCGCGCGCGAAGTCGGCACCGAAGGCAAGCTCGGCGGCCAGGCCAACGTGCGCGGCGTCGCCGGTACCTGGAAGGACCTCACCGACAACGTCAATTCGATGGCCGGCAACCTCACCGCTCAGGTCCGCAACATCGCCGAAGTCGCGACCGCGGTGGCGAAGGGCGACCTGTCGAAGAAGATCACGGTCAACGTGTCGGGCGAAATCCTTCAGCTGAAGGAAACGCTCAATACGATGGTCGACCAGCTCAATGCGTTCGCCGGCGAAGTGACCCGCGTGGCGCGCGAGGTCGGCACCGACGGCAAGCTCGGCGGTCAGGCCGAAGTGCCTGGCGTCGCCGGCACCTGGAAGGATCTCACCGACAGCGTCAACTCGATGGCCGGCAATTTGACGGCGCAGGTCCGCAACATCGCCGAGGTGGCGACCGCGATCGCCGGCGGCGACCTCTCGCGAAAAATCACGGTCGACGTGCGCGGCGAAATCCTGCAGCTCAAGGAAACGCTCAACACGATGGTCGACCAGCTCAATCGCTTCGCCGGCGAAGTGACGCGCGTGGCGCGCGAGGTCGGCACTGAGGGGCGATTGGGCGGTCAGGCCAACGTGCCCGGTGTCGCCGGCACCTGGAAGGACCTCACCGACAACGTCAACTCGATGGCCGGCAATTTGACCGGCCAGGTCCGCAACATCGCCGAAGTCACGACGGCGGTGGCGAAGGGCGACCTGTCGAAGAAGATCACCGTCGACGTCAAGGGCGAGATTCTCGAGTTGAAGAACACCGTCAACACGATGGTGGATCAGCTCAACGCCTTCGCCTCCGAAGTCACCCGCGTGGCGCGCGAAGTCGGCACCGAAGGCAAGCTCGGCGGCCAGGCGCAGGTGCCTGAGGTGGCCGGCACCTGGAAGGATCTCACCGACAACGTCAACTTCATGGCCTCGAACCTCACCGCGCAGGTCCGCAACATCGCCGAAGTCGCCACCGCAATCGCCGGCGGCGACCTGTCGAAGAAGATCACGGTCGACGTGCGCGGCGAAATCCTGTTGCTGAAAGACACCCTCAATACGATGGTCGAGCAGCTACGTTCGTTTGCCGCCGAAGTGACGCGCGTGGCGCGCGAGGTCGGCACCGAAGGACGATTGGGCGGCCAGGCCGTGGTGCCCGGCGTCGGCGGCACCTGGAAGGATCTGACCGACAACGTCAACCTTTTGGCGGCCAACCTCACCACGCAGGTCCGCAACATCGCCGAAGTCACGACCGCGGTGGCCCGCGGCGACCTGTCGCGCAAGATCACGGTCGACGTGAAGGGCGAAATCCTCGAGCTGAAAAACACCATCAACACGATGGTCGATCAGCTCAACGCTTTTGCCGGCGAAGTGACGCGCGTCGCGCGCGAAGTCGGCACCGAGGGCAAGCTCGGCGGTCAGGCGCAGGTCCCCGGCGTCGCCGGCACCTGGAAGGACCTCACCGACACCGTGAATTTCATGGCCGCCAATTTGACCGAACAGGTGCGCGGCATCGTCAAGGTCGTGACGGCGGTCGCCGACGGCGACCTGAAGCAGAACCTGACCGTGAAATCGAAGGGCGAAGTCGCGGCCCTTGCCGACACCATCAACAACATGACGGAGACGCTCGCGACCTTCGCCGACCAGGTCACCAGCGTGGCGCGCGAAGTCGGCGTCGAGGGACGGCTCGGCGGTCAGGCCAACGTGCCCGGCGCCGCCGGCACCTGGAAGGACCTCACCGGCAACGTCAACCTGCTCGCCGCCAACCTGACCTCGCAGGTGCGCTCGATCGCCGAGGTGGCGACCGCCGTGACCAAGGGCGACCTGACCCGCTCGATCCAGGTCGACGCCCGCGGCGAAGTGGCCGAACTCAAAGACAACATCAATACGATGATCGGCAACCTCCGCCTGACGACGCAGGTGAACACCGAACAGGACTGGCTGAAGACCAACCTCGCCAAATTCACCAACATGCTGCAGGGCCAGCGCGACCTCACCACCGTCGGCCGGCTGCTGCTGACCGAACTGGCGCCGCTGATCAACGCGCATATGGGCGTGATCTATCAGACCGAGAGTGCCGACAGCCCGCAGTTGCGCCTGCTCTCTTCCTATGCCGGCGACGGCGCCAATCCGAATCCGCAGGTCGTGCAGTTCGGCGAAGGATTGATCGGCCAATGCGCGATGGACAAGCGTCAGCGGCTGGTGGCGGATATCCCGAGCGATACCGCGCCGATCAATTCGGGGCTGCTGCGCGTGATCCCGAAGAACATCGTCGTGCTTCCGGTGCTGTTCGAGAACCAGGTGAAGGCCGTGATCGAGCTCTCCTCGATCAGCTCTTTCACCACCTCGCAGATGACCTTCCTCGAACAACTGACCGACAGCATCGGCATCGTGCTCAACTCCATCGAGGCCACGATGCAGACCGAGGGACTGTTGAAGCAGTCCCAGCAGCTCGCCGGCGAACTGCAGACGCAGCAAAAGGAATTGCAGCAGACCAACGACCAGCTCGAACAAAAGGCCCAGCAGCTTGCCGAGCGCAACGTCGAGGTGGAAAGAAAGAACCAGGAAATCGAACAGGCCCGCCGCGCGCTCGAAGAAAAGGCGACCGAGCTTTCGCTGACCTCGAAGTACAAGTCCGAATTCCTCGCCAACATGTCGCATGAGCTGCGCACGCCGCTCAACAGCATCCTGATCCTCGGCCAGCAGCTCACCGAAAATCCGGAAGGCAATCTGTCGGCAAAACAGGTCGAATTCGCCCGCACCATCCACGGCGCCGGCACCGACCTGCTCAACCTGATCAGCGACATTCTCGACCTGTCGAAGATCGAATCCGGCACCGTGACGGTCGATGCCGAGGAGATCCTGACGTCGAGCCTCCTGGAGACCGTCGGGCGGCCGTTCAGGCACGAGGCCGATAATCGCCGTCTGTCGTTCAATATCTCGGTCGACGAGAATCTGAGCCGCAGCATGGTGACCGACTCCAAGCGCCTGCAGCAGGTCCTGAAGAATCTGTTGTCGAACGCATTCAAGTTCACGGCCGAAGGCGGCGTGGAGCTGAACGTATCGGCCGCCGTCGGCGGCTGGAGCGCCGAACACCCGATCCTCAACCACGCGCCCGCCGTCGTCGCCTTCGAGGTGACTGACACCGGCATCGGCATTCCCCTGGAAAAGCAGAAGCTGATCTTCGAGGCGTTCCAGCAGGCGGACGCCGGCACCAGCCGCAAATACGGCGGCACCGGCCTCGGCCTTGCCATCAGCCGCGAACTCGCGGGCCTGCTGGGCGGCGAAATTCACCTGCGCAGCGCGCCCGGCAAGGGCTCTACCTTCGTGCTCTATCTGCCGCTGAAATATTCCGGTCCGACGGTTGCACCACGGGCCCCTGCCCCGTCGCCCTTCGCGTCAACGCCGGCGCTGCAGGTCGCTGCGACGCAGGAGCGGGTCATCGAGCAGTTGCCGGACGACCGCCTCAACCTCGAGCCGGGAGACACCATCCTCCTGATCGTCGAGGACGATCCGCATTATGCGCGGGTACTGATCGACCTGGCGCGCGACAAGAGCTTCAAGGTGCTGGTCGCCAGCCGTGGCGCTGAGGCGCTTGAACTCGCCAAGCAGTTCCAGCCGGCGGCGGTTTCGCTCGACGTCTTCCTGCCTGATATGCTGGGCTGGACCGTGCTGAGCCAGCTCAAGCACAATCCGCTGACGCGGCACATTCCGGTACAGATCATCACGCTCGACGAAGACCGTCAGCATGCGCTGGCGCGCGGCGCGTTTTCCTTCGTCAACAAGCCGACGACGACCGAAGGCGTCAGCGCGGCGCTGTCGCAGATCAAGGAATATGCAAAACCGCGACGCAAGCGCCTGCTGATCGTGGAAGACAATGCCGCCGAGCAGATGAGCATCACCGAATTGCTCGGCCACGACGACATCGAGATCCTCACCGCCGACACCGGCGCCGATGCGTTGTCGACACTGCGGAACCAGCCGTGCGACTGCGTCGTGCTGGATCTGCGGTTGCCTGACATGAGCGGTTTCGAGGTGCTCGACCGGCTTCGCGACGACGAAGCGCTATCGAACATACCCGTCGTGGTGTTCACGGGGCGGGAACTATCGGCCGAGGAAGATGCGGAACTTCACACCATGGCGAGGAGCATCGTGGTGAAAGGCGTCGAGTCGCCGGAACGCCTGCTCGACGAAACGTCGCTGTTTTTGCACCGTGTGATCACGGAATTGCCGGTCGAAAAGCAGAGGATGCTCGAAAAGCTCAATAGTTCCGATGAGGATCTCGTTGGCAAAACTGCACTTCTGGTGGACGACGACGCACGCAACATCTTCGCACTATCGAGCGTGCTCGAACGGCGTGGGATGAAGGTACTGACAGCGACGACGGGCCACGAAGCCATTGCGCTGGTCGAGTCCACCCCCAATATCGCAATCGTGCTGATGGATATCATGATGCCGCAGATGGACGGCTATCAGACCATCGGCGTTATCAGGCAAAACCCGTCCTTCGGACGCCTGCCGATCATCGCGCTGACCGCCAAGGCGATGAAGGGCGACCGCGAGAAATGTCTCGAAGCCGGCGCTTCGGACTATCTCGCCAAGCCCGTCAATACCGAGCAGTTGCTGCTCGCGATACGAATGTGGTTACACCGCTGACCGGCGCATGCAGATGATGGATCAAGACAAGGTAAACATTCTTCTGGTTGACGATCAGCCGGCGAAGCTGCTCGCCTACGAAGTCATCCTGAAGGAACTCGGCGAGAATCTGGTCAAGGCCTCGTCCGGGCGCGAAGCGCTTGAGTTCCTGCTCAAGAACGATGTCGCCATCATCCTGGTCGACGTCTGCATGCCGGAACTGGACGGGTTCGAACTCGCCGCGATGATCCGCGAACATCCCCGCTTCCAGAAGACCGCGATGATATTCATCTCGGCGATACAAGTCAGCGACATCGACCGGCTGCGCGGCTACGAAATGGGTGCGGTCGATTACGTTCCGGTGCCTGTCGTGCCGGAGGTGTTGCGCGCCAAGATCAAGGTGTTTGCGGAGCTCTATCGCAAGACGCGCCAGCTCGAGCGCCTCAACGTCGAGCTCGAAGACCGCGTTCGCGCCCGTACCGCCGAACTGGAGGAATCTCACGCAAGACTGCTGGAAAGCGAACAGCGCCGCAGCCTGGCGATCGCAGCGGGCAAAATGGGGTCCTGGGACTGGGACTGGGTCAACGGCGACTGGATGTGGGACGAGGGCCAGTATCAGATTCTCGGCATCGAACCCGCCAGCTTCGAACTGACGCCGGCCAACATCCAGGCGCTGTTTCACCCCGACGACGTTCAGGGATTGCACGAGGCGTGGGCGAGCTTCGCCCGAGGGGCGAAATCATACGAAGCGGAATTCCGCATTGTCCGGCCGAACGGCGAGGTGCGCTGGTGCGCGGGAACGGCAGCGGCGAGCACCGACAAGGGCGGCCGCGTCATCCGCGTCAGCGGCGTCACCGTCGATATCACCGAACGCAAGCAGGCCGAAGAGCGGCAGACCCTGCTGGCGCGCGAAGTCGATCACCGCGCCAAGAACGCGCTCGCGCTCGCGCAATCCATCGTCCGGCTGACGCGTGGCGAGAACGTGAAGACCTACATCCGTTCGGTCGAAGGACGGATCAACGCGCTGGCGCGGGTGCACACCGTGCTTTCGCTGTCGAGCTGGCAAGGCGCCGAAATAGGGAAGCTGATCGAGGAGGAGCTGGCGCCTTATTCCACCGGCGAACAGATCGCGTTGCGCGGTCCTGAGGTTCAACTCGAGCCGGCAACGGCCCAGACCGTCGCGCTGGCGCTGCACGAACTCGTCACCAATTCGGCAAAGTACGGCGCCCTGTCGACGCTGTCGGGCCGGCTGTCGGTGAACTGGGAAGACCAGGCGGGCCTTCTCAAGATCATATGGGTGGAGACCGGCGGGCCGCCGGTCGAGAAGCCGGTGTCGCGGGGGTTCGGAACGCGCAGCGTGATCGCCAGCATCGAGTCGCAGCTCGGCGGCCAGGCGGATTTCGATTGGCGCCCGGAAGGCCTCGTTTGCTGCCTGTCAGTTCCCTTGCCGCAACGGCAGTTTGGCGCTGATCCGGTCCCGCTCCGCGAGATCGCCGTCGACGGCAACGGCTTGCGGCGCGCCGAGCGGTAACCGGGCGCTTGACGATTGGTTGGCAATGAGAGCCGGACGAGCTATCGCGCCGCCGCTGCGACGGCACCGGCCGATTGCCGGAGCGATCCCTGCGCCGCTTCGATCGCGCACATCAAATCCGGCGGGCGAAACGGCTTCTGCAGACGGACGACATCGGAGACCTCAGGCGTTTCGGACAGAAAGTCCAGCGCGGTCATTCCGGAAATCGCGACGACAGGCAAACCGGGCACGCGCCCGCGCAACGCTGCAATCAGATCGGAGCCGTTGGTGCCCTGCAGAAAGATATCGACGATCGCAAGATCGAAGCTTGCTTCCTCGAACAGCTTCAATGCGGATGCGGCGCTTTCCGCCTCGACGATTTCGAACCGATTGATACGCAGCACGATGGAAATCATCGTGCGAACGTCGGCCTGATCGTCAACAACAAGCACGCGGGGCATCGAAGCCTCCCGGATCGGTCGTGCAGCAGCTTACGTTGAAATTCGTCGATTTCGGCGGTTCCACAGGGTTTATTCAGCCGGTCGGTAAAGAGGCGGTTACCCTATTGTCGAGTTTTCCTTCCGGCATCGTCCGGTAATATGTCGCCTTGAGTTGATTCCCCCCGAGGCAACGCTAGCGTAGCCTCGGGGCTGCGATTCCAGCGGCGTCGATACCAGCGGCGTCGATACCAACGGCGCCAAGTATCGGCTGGATGTCCGACCGCGCCGGATGCATTGTTTTCGCGCGTTGAAGCTTTTGCCATGGCGCGTTCGCTGCCAGTTTGCCGGAGACGACAATGGGTGACGAGCGCAACATCATCTTTCTTTCGACCAGGCCGGCGACCCGCCGCGATCGCGCCGCAGCGCTGGTTGTGGTCGGTGTCTCGGCGGTGCTGTTTACAATCGCCGTGCCGTTTGCCACGGTGCCGCTTACTCCCGTTCCGGCGTTCATTGCGAGTTATCAATCCGCGCTCGCCATCAACGATCTGATCACGGCCGTTCTGTTGTTTTCGCAGTTTGCCCTGCTCCGGTCGCGGGCTCTGTTGTTGCTTGCGAGCGGTTACCTGTTCACCGCGGCCGCAGCCATCGTCCACGCCCTGTCCTTCCCGGGCGTGTTCTCTCCGACCGGACTTCTCAATTCGGGCCCGCAAACAACAGCCTGGCTCTACCAGATCTGGCACAGTGGATTTCCGCTTCTGGCGATTGGCTACGCATTGCTGAAGGACAGGGATGGCGGCCCCAAAATCAGCGGGTCAGTCGGCCGGGCACTGTTCGGCAGCGTCATCGCCGTCGGTGTTACGCTGTCGGTCGCGACCTGGATCGTGACCGCCGGGCACGACATCCTCCCCACGCTTCTGAGCGGCGCGCAGGGGCACTTCACCTCCGTCCTGATCGCAATCCTGTCGACCGAGCTCTTTCTCAGCTTCATGGCGCTGCTGATCCTGTGGTTCCGGCGGCCACACTCGGTGCTCGACATCTGGCTCATGGTCGTGATGTGCGCCTGGCTGTTCGACATCGCGTTGTCGGGAGTTGTCAACGCGGCAAGGTTCGATCTCGGCTTTTACGCCGGCCGTCTATACGGGCTGTGCGCCGCCAGTTTCGTACTGGGGATCCTCCTGGTCGATAACGTCGGCCTGCAGGCGAAGCTGGCGCGCCTGCTCGGATCGTTGCGTCTGCAAGCTGCCTCGGAAAGGGACCTCCGCACCGAACGCGAAAGTCTATTCAGCGCGGTCGTGGAATCATCCAACGACGCCATCATCACCAAATTGCTTGATGGCACCATTACCGGCTGGAACGGAGCCGCCGAACGTCTGTTCGGCTTCACGGCGGCCGAAGCGTTGGGCAAGAGCATCAACATCATCGTCCCGCCGGAGCGGCGCGACGAGGTACGCAATATCGTCGAACGGATCGGCCGAGGCGAGCCGATTGAACATTACGAGACTTCACGCGTGCGCAAGGATGGCAGCACCGTCGACGTTTCGCTGAGCATCTCTCCAATCCGCCTGGCCTCCGGCAAGATCGTCGGCATCTCCAAAGCCGCGCGCGACATCACCGAAAGCAAGCGGACGCAACAGGCGCTCAGCCAGGAAATCGAGGAACGGCGACGCATCTTCGATTCCTCGAACGACCTGATCTTCGTGACCGACTCCGCGGGGAATTTCATCCAGGTCAGCCCGAGCGTCACCGCCATCCTCGGCTATCAGCCATCGGACATGGTCGGGCGCAGCGCGATCGAGTTTATCCATCCCGACGATCTCGAACACACCCGCAGAGAGATGCGGGCGGGGCGACAAGGACAGAGCAAGCGCAATTTCGAGACGCGCTATGTCAACAAGGAGGGCAAGGCGGTCGCGCTGAACTGGACCGGGAACTGGTCGGAGCCGGTCCGGCGCCACTTCTTCATCGGCCGGGACCTGACCGAAAAGCAGGCCGCGGAAGCCCAACTGCGCCATGCGCAGAAGATGGATGCGGTCGGCCAGCTCACGGGCGGCGT
Organism: Bradyrhizobium sp. 170; assembly: GCF_023101085.1. Classification (NCBI taxonomy): domain Bacteria; kingdom Pseudomonadati; phylum Pseudomonadota; class Alphaproteobacteria; order Hyphomicrobiales; family Nitrobacteraceae; genus Bradyrhizobium; species Bradyrhizobium sp. 170. The sequence continues at coordinate 6,419,473 of NZ_CP064703.1, forward strand.
CGCGCACGACTTCAACAACATCCTGACCGTGATCACCGGCACCATCGGCATTCTGGAGGAAGCCGTCGCCGATCAGCCCCAGCTCGCCGCCGTCGCCAAGCTGATCGACGAAGCCGCCGAACGCGGGGCCAACCTGACCAAGCATCTGCTGGCCTTTGCCCGCAAGCAGCCGCTGCAGCCGGTTGAAGTCGACGTCAACGCGCTGGTGCTGGAGTCGGCGAAGCTGCTGCACCCGACGCTTGGCGAAAACATCGAAATCACGCCGCTATTGGCGGAAGATGCATGGACCGCGCTGGCCGATCCAAACCTGCTTACGACGGCCGTTCTCAATCTGGCAATAAATGCGCGCGATGCCATGCCCAACGGCGGCAAGCTCGCGCTCGAGACCAGCAACATCTTCCTCGACGAAAACTACGCGGGCATGCACAGCGAGGTCACGACCGGCAATTACGTGATGATCGCGGTCAGCGACACCGGCTCCGGAATCCCGTCCGCGCTGCTCGAACGGGTATTCGAACCGTTTTTCACGACCAAGGAGGTCGGCCGGGGCACCGGCCTTGGCCTCAGCATGGTGTTCGGTTTCGTCAAGCAGTCGGGCGGGCACGTCAAGATCTACAGCGAGGAAGGCCACGGCACCTCCGTCAAGATCTACCTGCCGCGGGCGACGGGATTGCAGCAGACCACGGCGGAAGTGCTGGTCTCGGCTGACATCGAGGGCGGCAACGAAACCGTCCTCGTCGTCGAGGACGATGCGCTGGTGCGCCGCTATGTGATGACCCAGATCGAGAGCCTGGGCTACACCACGCTGGAGGCGGCCAATGCTTCCGACGCCTTGCGCTTCATCGACGAGGTCCCCGGCATCGACCTGCTTTTCACCGACGTGATCATGCCCGGCACCATGAACGGGCGCCAGCTCGTCGACGAAGCGCTGAAGCGGCGGCCGGGCCTCAAGATCCTGTTCACATCAGGATATACCGAGAACGCCATCGTCCATCATGGCCGCCTCGATTCCGGCGTGCTGCTGCTGGCAAAACCCTACCGCAAGTCCGAACTCGCCAGAATGATCCGGTTCGCGCTTGCCAGTTGAAGCATTCCCGGCGGCTGATATATCCGTGGATGGACCGCCAACCTGACGCAGCCCCCACGGACCAGCGCTTTGAAAAACCTGCTCACCGATATTGCCGGCGTTCACGTCGGCCACGCCCATGACGCAGCGATCGCCTCCGGCGTCACCGCGATCATTTTCGATTCCCCTGCGGTCGCCTCGATCGACGTGCGCGGCGGCGGCCCCGGCACCCGTGATGACGCGATGCTCAAACCCGAGAGCACGGTCGAGGCGATCGACGCCATCGCGCTTTCCGGCGGCTCAGCGCTCGGACTGGATGCGGCGGGCGGCATACAGGCATGGCTTGCCGAACAGGGCCGCGGCTTGAGAATCCGCGAGGCGGTTATTCCGATCGTTCCGGGCGCGATCTGTTTCGATCTGCTCAACGGCGGCAACAAGGCATGGGGACGCTTCCCGCCTTATCGCGATCTCGCCTACGCCGCCGCGCGCGCGGCGAGCAGCGATTTCGCGCTGGGCAGCGTCGGCGCCGGCCTCGGCGCGACGACAGCCAATTTCAAGGGCGGCCTTGGCTCCGCTTCCGCGCAAACCGAAGGCGGCGCCATGGTCGGGGCGCTCGCCGTCGTCAACGCCGTCGGCAGCGTGACCGTTGGCGACGGACCATGGTTCTGGGCGGCGCCGTTCGAAACAGCCAACGAATTTGGCGGACGCGGACTGCCGCCCGCGTTCACGCAGGACATGCTGAGCGCACGCCTCAAGGGCGGCCCGGCTGCGGCGTCTTCGGAAAACACCACGCTGGTGGTCGTGGTCACGGACGCCATACTGACAAAAGCGCAGGCCAAACGGCTGGCGATGATCGCGCACACCGGCATGGCGCGCGCCATCTATCCCGTCCATGCCACGACCGATGGCGACGTTGTGTATGCCGCCGCGACCGGCAAGCAGCCGATCGATCCGCGGTTCGGCCTCACCGAACTCGGCATGGTGGCGGCCAACACCGTTGCACGCGCAATCGCACGCGGCGTCCATAGTGCGACCGCGCTACCCTTTCTGGGTGCGCTACCGGCGTGGGGCGATCGCTTCGGTTAGAGCATGGTCCGGAAAAGTGGGTACCGGTTTTCCCTCGGGACAAACGCGAAGCGTTTGCCCGGGAGACCATGCTCAAGGCTAAGAACTACCGCAGTCCGAAGGGATCTCGCCGGGTCTCGTGTTCAGACGCTCACCGAGAGCGATGAAGTGGCGGCCGATGAAATCTGCTGGGCCTGCCGCTGGATCATCTGCTCGATGAAATTGTAGGACGATGCCGCTGATGTGGATGAGCTTTTACCCGCAGCCGACGTCATCGTTACCTTGGATCCGTCCGCATAGGTGAGCGACGTCGTCACTGAACCGTCGCTGTTGGTGACGGATGTGCTGGAAGCGCCCTGCAGGGCCTGCGAGAGCGGATCGGAATTCGATCCGCCGGACTCGCTGGCGGCATCATGATGAGGTTTTTTGCCGCCCTTCAGCGCCGATGCCAGTTCCTTGAGGCTCACCGAGCCGTCGCCGTCCTTGTCGAGCTTGCCGAACACGCTGTCGGCCTGCGCGATGTTGGTGCCGCCGGCGCCAAGCGCCTCTTCAAATTCCGACTTGCTGATCTTGCCGTCGCCATCGCCGTCGATCTGGCCGAACAGGTCTTTCAGCGCGGCGGAGCGGCTCTTGGATGCCGTGGTCGATCCCGCCGAGGACTGGCTTTGTGCGTCGAGCAGCGCGCTCATGGTCTGCGGCGATATCTGCGAACCGCCGCCGCCGGATCCGGAACCCGAGCCCGAGCCGACCGAAGCCGACGACCCCGAGGACATTAGATCGAACGGGCTCTTGGCGTCCTGGCTGCGGCCGGTGGATTGCGCGGACGACGACTTTGACGACGTCAGCGCCTTGAGGGCATCGATCGCCGACGACGCGGCGCCCAAAGCAAGGAACATGGCAAAACTCCAACAACGCCGCGCCGGTCGCGGCCGATAGCTCGTGCATGTTCCTCAGCAAGTGCCGTGCCATGCAGAAAAACCCAATAAAACCGGGCTTTCCCGCTTCCGTTCCGATCCCGCAAACCCGGCAATAGCTGCCCGTCGCGGCAGATTTTTCCGCCCACAGGAGACGTCCCGGGCTCATTGCCCCGGGCGCTCCTGCATGTTACGCGGGGCCGTTTCGCCCCTCGAAGAGTTTTGGGAAAGCGCACATGTCTCCGCAATTTGCGTCGCGTCCCCTCGTCATCGCACCGTCGATCCTGGCGGCGGATTTCGCCAAGCTCGGCGAAGAAGTCCGCGCCGTGGACGCGGCGGGCGCCGACTGGATCCATCTCGACGTGATGGACGGGCATTTCGTGCCCAACATTTCCTACGGGCCTGATGTGATCAAGGCGATGCGCCCGCACACCAAGAAGATCTTTGACGCGCATCTGATGATCTCGCCTTGCGACCCCTATCTGGAGGCGTTTGCAAAAGCCGGCTGCGATCACATCACCGTTCACGCCGAGGCCGGGCCGCATCTGCATCGTTCGCTGCAGGCGATCCGCGCGCTTGGCAAGAAGGCCGGCGTCTCGCTCAACCCGGGCACGCCGGCGAGTGCGATCGAATATGTCATCGACCTGATCGATCTGGTGCTGGTCATGTCGGTCAATCCCGGCTTCGGCGGCCAGGCCTTCATCAAGTCCGCGCTCGGCAAGGTCAGCGACATCAGGGCGATGACGGCAGGACGTCCGATCGACATCGAGGTCGACGGCGGGGTGGCCCCTGACGTCGCCGGACAGTTGGCCGCCGCCGGCGCGAACGCGCTGGTCGCGGGCTCCGCGGTCTTCAAGGGCGGCACGATGGAAGCCTACAAGACCAATATTTCCGCGATCCGTCACGCAGCGGCGCTGGCGCGCGGCGAAGCGGTGTGACGCGGACAAGCCTCCCTGCGCGCCGAACCATTCCTTGTGACCGCGCGACCAAGTAAGGCATGGACGAACTCCGATCCACGATATTCTCCTCGATATTTTCCTTGGGCTTACGCCGGCTATTGACCGAAGCACTTCAACCCGGCGAGCGCGTGCTGTGGCAGAGCCAGCCTGACGGTATTGCCCGCATGATGATGTGGCGGTTTCTCTGGTGGATCGGATTTTCCTGGCTACTCGTCACCGCCGTCGCGATCTCCAGAGGCTGGATCGTTCAGTCGACCGTGCCCCTCTTGATGGTCGGCATCGCGATGGTCGCTGCCCCGTTCGTGATGCTGCTGCATGACCTGCAGACGCTTTTCGCAATCACCAACCGGCGGGCGCTGATCGTGCGAACGGCCTGGGGCAAGCGGACCGTGACGGCGACGCGCTTTAAAGACATGGACGCGGCATTCGAGATAGCAGACATCGGCCGCGGCGCCGGCCACCTGAATTTTGCGTCGGGGCGCTCGACCCGCTCTCCCGACACGGATTACACCGGCCGCTACGGGTTCCGCTGCGTCAAAAACCCGTCAGAGGTTCGCGACATCCTCGAGCGCGCGCGTCGTTGCAACGCGTAGCGGGCAGGAAAGCCACAGCAGGCGCGCGGCGAGCCATGGAACCCGAAAGTCCATGCTCCGGCCACAAAGCGTCACGCATCTCGCCATAAAGGCAGACCAGCATCCCGCCTTTCACGGATGGGACGAGAATATGATCAAGGCCTTCACCACCGCCGCAATGCTCCTGGTATTCGCTCCCTCCGCCGCGCTCGCGCAGCGCGCAGGCGATGCTGCACTGGGCGCGGTAGCCGGCGCCGTCGTGCTGGGCCCGGTCGGGGCCGTCGCCGGAGCCTTCGTCGGCTACACGGCCGGGCCTTCGATATCGCGGTCGTGGGGACTGGAAGGCTCACGGTCGTCGCGGCACCGGAGGCACTCTTCAAGGGACAGCGTGCGCGGCGCCAGGGCGGAGGCCGTAGGCGCCGCACCCAGTTCCGCCGGTCAGGCCGAACGGACCGGCCGCGTCACCAGCTATCCCGTGCCGAACCCGCCGCGCTCCGCCAGCAAGCTACCGCCTGTCCAGCCCCTCGACTGAACACACGCGCCGCCTGCTACGCGCTATCCCCCTGCCCCGACGCCACGGCCGACCGTGGCGGCCGCACCACCGTCACGGTGCAGGCGGCTTCGGCCGCGACCTTGGCCGAGACGCTGCCGAGCAACGTACGCAGCATCGAATTCTGCCGCGCGCCGATCACGATGTGATCGACATGGTTGACCCTGGTGAATTCCAGGATCGCGGCGGCGGGATCGATCGCCTCCAGCACATGCACCGTGAGCCGGCTTTCATCCAACTCCAGCGACTGCGCCCAGTGCCGCAGCGCGACCATGCGGTCGATATGCTTGTTGTTGCCCTGCTCGTCGAGCGTCCGGTCGATGGTGACGCGGCCGAGCCTGAGCACGTTCAGGCAGGCGAGCCGCGCCGACGGCAACGTCGCGAGGAGCTGCGCGGCGGTCCGGCGCAGGCATTCGTTGAGCGTTCCCGACGCCTCCTCGGTATCGATCGCAACGACCACGATCGGCCCCGACGCCAGTTGGGCCGCGACATCGGATTTCGGCTGCGGCAGCGTCAGGCCGCGATTGAAGCGGCGGCGCCACACCGTGGAGAGCGGATCGCGCTGCAGCCGCTCCGAGCGCGCCGTCAGCTTGACCTGCTCAGGGTGCGCCAGCTCGAACGCCAGTTGGGAAGCCGTCGGATGACGCCACACCGGCTCGATCTCGAGGCACCGCAGCACGATTTCCTGCAGCCATGGCGGATAATCGGGCTTAAGCCTGCGCGGCGGATAGGGATCGCGCCAAAGCCTTCGCCGCATGCCGCGCAGCGTTTCGCTCTCGCCGAACGGCCGCTCGCCGGTGGTGAAGAAATACAACAGCACGCCCAGCGAAAACAAATCGCTGCGCGGATCGTCGCGAACGCCGAGCAAACGCTCCGGCGCCATGTACGGCGCGGTGCCGTAGGGCAGACGGAATTCCTCCTGCAGCAGGTCCGGCAACTGGTTGTGATGCGACAGGCCGAAATCGATCAGCACGCATTCGCCTGATGGCCGGAACATGATGCTGGACGGCTTGATGTCGTGATGAATGACGTTCTGCCGGTGAAGATCGGCCAGCGCGGTCGCGATCTTTCCAACGATCACCCACGCCTCTTCGTAAGGGATCGGCAATTCGTCGATCCGGCTAAAGAGCGTCTTGCCGGGGATGCGCTCCATGACGACGTAGGGCTGCCAGTCGAAATCGCCGGTGCCGAAACAGCCCGGCACGTGCGGGCCCGCCAGCCGCGGCACGATCATCTGCTCCATCTCGAAGCTGACGATCGCTGCCGGATCCTCGCCCTCGGCAACCCGCGGGACCTTCATTAACAGCGGCACGCTGATGCCGGGATGCGTCACCGTCCACAGCGTCGCCATGCCGCCCTGGTGGATGCGCTCGCCGATGGTGAAGCCGTCGAGTTCCGCGCCCTGCTCTATCAAAGGCTTCACCATTCCCTCATTTCCCCACGAGCAGGCGATCGGCCAGCCAGTGCGGCAGGCCGTTGGCGCGGATACGGTCCGCGGCCGCCTCGACATCGTAAGGCACGCGGCAATAGGTGATCTCGCGCGACGTCGTATCGAGCATCGCGAACGAAGCCGCCGGGTCACCGTCCCGCGGCTGCCCGACCGAGCCGAGCACGGCGAGCCAGCGCCGGCCGCCGAGCAATTGTACCGGCACGTCTGACGTCGGGATGAAGCTCGTCATCTTTGCCGCCGAAGACATCGAATAGAGCGCCGGCCGATGAATGTGTCCGCAGAAGGTGACATGGGCATCGGTGGCCGCGATGCTGCGCGCGGCGTCCGGCGTATCGCGTACATAGTGCCATCGCGCCGGATGCGAGGCTTCCGAATGCACGTAGAGGCGATCGCCTTCTTGCCGGGTCAGCGGCAACTCCGCCAGAAAACGCCGCTGCGGCGCGCTGAGCCTGCCGCGCGTCCACTCGATCGCGGCCTGCGCCGCGGCGTTCATGCTTTCTGACGGGGTGCTGATCGCGTGATCGTGGTTACCGATGACGGCGATGGCGCCGTCATCGACCAGGCTCATCACCGTATCGACCGCCCATTCCGGATCGGCGCCGTAGCCGACGACATCGCCGAGGCAGACGATCCGCTCCGCACCGCGCCCGCGCGCGAAATCGAGACACGCGCTGAACGCCTGCCGGTTGGCGTGGATATCGGCAAAGATGGCCAGCCGCACGCGTCTTCTCCCTGCTCACTGTAGCAGCCAAGTCTGCGTCAGATTTGACTGACATCGACGCTTTCCGGTGGCGCCAGCATCCGACGTTAATGCAGCAAAATCGGAAATGCGCCACGCCTGCCCCTGGGGCAGGTCCCCGACCTGCCATGCATGTCAATTTGGCAGCGGAAAATGCCTGCCAGCCAGGATAGACCTCACCGTCTTCGCCTGCTCGGGGCCCTTTTGACCTGCCGCGGCGAGCAATGCGGTGGTGAACGCCAGCGGTTTTTCGGCGTCTACATTCGGCCATTTCATCGAACGCCAAGCAGCCACGACGATCGGGTCGCTGACATCGCGGCCCAGCGTCGTTCGCATCGCCCAGAATGCTCCGCTCCAGGCTTCTCCTACGGCGTAGAAATCAAAGCCGGGGGATTTGCCTTTGACATCATCGTACTTCTTGTCATTGGCCATATTGCGTATGAATGGCAGGTTCTGGCCGAAGGCTTTCGCAGCTATTTCGCCGAGCCGGGGATTGTTCAGGAAACTGCAACCCAAATAATCGGCGATGCCGGATTCGATCGCTGCGTAGGAACCTTGCTGCGGCTCCTTGTGCGTGGACGCCAGCACATGGTGGTTGTACTCCCGCAACGGGACCGACGGATCCGCGGCAAGCTTCGGATCGATCACGATCACGTTGTCGGAATAATGCGCGTTTGGTCCGCCTTGCGTCGGCTCGATCTTCACGCGAACGCGCTCGCCCACGGCAAACCCGATCTTGTCGAGGCTGGAAACATAATCCTGCATCAGCTTGTCCAAGCTCTGCTTCAGGCTGTCGGTCAGGTTTTCCGAAGGTTCGAACGCAACCTTGCCGCTTGGCGCGGGAAGCGAGGGGCCAGTGCCCGGCGTACGCGCGGCCAGAAATGCGGTCACTTTTTTGGCGCGGTCCGGGTTCGCGATCAGCCCCGAACGCAGCAGAAATTCCAGGTTTCGTGCCGCAGCTTCGGTATCGCCGGTCTTCGTCATTTCGAGAATGCGCGCAGACTCGGCCTTGCTATCCTCCAGCGCGACCTGCTGCCCGCCGTTGACCACCGCAACGACGGCATTTCCAACCGCCGCCGCCGTCGCTGCCAAGATCGCGACCACCAGCGGGCTTCGCCATTTCGAGCTCGCCTGTTCGCGCTCCTTCACCGCAACTTCGCGGCCGCGCATTGCGATGTCGGCATGCCACTTCTCGCGGTCGAATTCGAACCTCTCCCGGTCTGAGACGTCAGACATAGCTCTCGCCCCTTACGCATCACGGGGCAAGGATAAACGAGCTTGATTTCCTGCGATAGTTGTATTCGGGCGAGCCGCTCGGAGAGATGGTTCAGCGCTTGCGGGGCGCTTCCAAACCCTTGAGCACGAGCGCGAGCAGCGCGTCGATCCGTGCCGGGGCGCCCGGCTCATTCCATTCCTCGGCGTGGGCCGGATGGTGGAAGCGGCTTGTGGCATCGAAAATCGCGCGCGCCGTCACCTTGATGTCGGCGACCTCGAACGCGCCCTGCTTCAAGCCGTCGGACAGGATCAGGGCAATCTGATCGACCAGGCAGTCCTTGTGGCAGTTCACCGACTGGCAGGCCTCGCGGGCCAGCGCCAGGTAGGTCGCAAACATTTCGGGATCGTCGCCAAGCCGCTTGTGCTTGATCGAAAACATCGTGCGCAGCCACTTCTCCAGCCGAGCGGGCGCCGGGCCGGAAGTTTCTGCGATCTTCAGCAGAGGCGCGCTGAGACGGTCGAGCCAGCGCTTGGCCACCGCTTCGCGCAGCGAGGCCTTGCTGGGGAAATGGCGATAGACGCTGCCGTGGCTGACATCGAGCGCACGTGCAACGTCCACCACAGTGGCCTTGGCCAACCCGTAGCGGCGCAGAACGTCCTCGGTTACTTCCAGAATCCGTTCGGGGGTCAGAACCACGACTTCGTTCATGCGCGCACCTGCGAAACGATGGGACGGGTGGTCATCTAATCCCCCTTAGGCAATCACCTTGGCGGGTTAATGTTTCGTCGCCGGTTCCAGCCGCTCGGCCTGGGCGGCCAGATGACGGGCGACGCTCTGGTTGAGCCAGCGCTGGATTTGGGCGGTCAGATGAATGAGATGGGTCGTCATAGCGTAGTCCTTTGCGAGTCCCCGGGCTCAAAAACCTTAAGAGCCGGGTGACGCCCAATACTGGCGTCGGCAATGGATATAGCATGTCTCGCTGACAGATTTCAATATCTGTCACTCAATAATCCGTGATTGTCGGGGTCCGCCTTGGTCTCGCGCCGAAGCCTATTGCTCGTCCTTCGGGGGCATCCGCGGCGGAAGCAGCGGGGTAAACGCCACCCCGTCGCCATCGCGGGGCGCCGCGACCAATCCCCCGCCGGTCGAGGGATCGCCGCCCGACGTGTCCAGGATCATGCTGGGCGTGATGTACTCGCGGGCGGCCTGGAGCAGGCTGCCGCCGCCATCGCCAAAATCGGCGGCGCGACCGCCCTGCGGACGGCCGGCGGCGATTTCGCCCGCCGCCTTGTCGGTCTTTTCCGCAAGCCTGTCGCTGTAGGGAATGCGAAACGCCCGGGGAACGCCGCTCGGCCGATTTCCTTCGTCGAGGGTCTCGACCCAGAGATAGATTGAGCCCGGATCGCCCTCCAGCGAGTGCGGCTCCACGATGCGGGCCTGCAGCAATTTGAACGCTGCCGGCAGCCTGTCGACGGTGGCCCAGCCCAGCAGCCCGCGCACGCCGACAAAGCTTGCGATGTAGAACGCGCTCGTCACCACCACAGCGACCGCCTTGGCGGACCACGGCAGGCGCGCATAGACCACGACGATCAGCAGCAGCGCGCCGATCAGCGCGTAGCTGATGGAGAGCGTGAGGATGACGGATTGAAGGCTATTCACGGCGCGGCATCCTCACGCCGGTTTTCGGATCGAGGTCCGCGCCGTTGGAGCGAACGTTGCGGAACGTCTCCATCAGCGACTTCTGCCGCTGCTGGACGTCGACCACCTTGCCTGCGGCGTCGAGCCAGAAGCGCACCGCCGTCTTCTCATCGCCGGTGTGGTCGAGCGTGAGCTTGTTGTCGAAGATCACCTGCGCGGTTGGATTGAGCTTCTGGACCTTCACGCTCACCGCGACGGGCTGCCCGGTGATGGCCTGAAAGTGCGAGACGTTGACGGTGTATTCGCCGGGGACGATGCCGCGCACCGTGACGATTTCCTCCCGGATCGGCGACAGGATCTTCTTGCCGGCGACGACGATGGAATCGTTCGCGCCGCCGCGGTCATCGCGGTCGAGGGTGAGGAAACCGGCTTCGCGCCGGCGGTACCAGGCGATGTTGCCGGCAGGGTCCTGCACGAACAGATCGAAGTCATCAGGATGATTGTCCGGCCAGTCCATCGTGATGAGGAATTCGGCCTTGGAATCGATATTGCCATCCTTGGCGTCCGGCGAAACCGCAAGCAGCGCCAGGAAGAACAGGAACGCGATCACCTGCAGCGCCTTGAACAGCATCACGCCTAGCGGGTCGAACGGCTCCTCGCGCGGATAGAGACCGAAGTCATCCATCATGACGGCGTTCCAGGACGGCTTTCCAAGGCGGGCGTGACGTGGGTCTCGGTCAGCATGACGGCATCGGAAAACACCCGCTGGGTCGCGGCATCGAGCATGTAGTATTGGATGCGGACGAGGATGGAGCCGATCAGGCCCGCCAGCGTCGTGTACATGGCCACCGCCATGCCGTCGCTCATCAGGCCCATCGATGTTTTCATGGCGGCCTTGTCGGCCGCATCGAGGGTTGCGATCGGCGCCAGCATGATGATGAAGCCGACGATCGTGCCGAGCAGGCCGAGCTTCATCAGCGTGTCGGAGACGAATGCGCCAAACCCGTTGGAGCCGCGCAAGCGGTCGGCGAGTGACCGCAGCAGCAGCGTCTGGTCGATACGCCCCGCGGCTTGCGCCTTGGCCTTCTGTACCAGGTTGCGGATGTGGTCCGGCACCAGGCCGCCCGGCAGGGCGCGCGCGTCGCCAAGTCCCCTCGCGCCGCCGGGCGCCGACAGGATGGCGCGGCAACGGCGCGTGATCTCGCCCTCACGCGCGATCGCGCGCGTCCGCCAGAAGCAATGGAAGCAGGTGACGAAATAGAGGACGGCAATGACGCTCGAAATGTAGGTGCGGTCGGAACTGACCATCAGATGGAGCAGTCCATACCGCCACAACAGGACGACGGCGAACACCGACAACCCGGTGAAGATCATCCACAACAGGAGGACACTGCGTTCGGACGTATCTGCGCCGGAGGACGCTGTCTCTGCGCTGGCCGTGGCACTCATGCTGCGTTAGCTCCCTGGCTGGGAAGAGCGGTTCCGCCCAAGGCCGGTCCGCGACGAAAATCCGTGCGTTTGGTTAGATCAGCGGGCCACAGCCGCGTCCAAAGACATATGCCCAGGGTTGGTTGGGAAAATTTCCCGAGTTGCGCCTCGCCGGCTTGCATTTGGCGCGAATTAGCGGTGCTGTTGCACTCATCCGCACGTTGGGGAGTGATCGCATGCGCCTCGTCCTTCAGCTTGTCGGCCGCCTGTTCATCATCGTCATCCTGTGCCTGGGCGCGGCGACCGTCTGGGCGACGATCGACGCCCATCGCAGCGTCGATCGCGCCACGGCCGCTTCCGCCGAACGCATCTCGGTCGCGCTGGAGGCGCTCTACTGGCGCGAATTGCTGTTGCGCGGCAACAGGATGCGCGAGCAACTACTGCCGGCGCCGCAATGGCGCACCATTGAAACGATGGGGCTGATCTCGCCGGGCATCTGCGTCCAGATCGAGCCCGCCGGCGCGTTCGAGCGGCCGCTCTGCGGCCAGAGCAAGGGGATCGGCCAAGTTCCGCCGCACTGGTTCGCGGCCGCCGTGCAGAAATTGCTTGGAGATCACGCCGCGGTCGTCCGGCCGATCAGCGCGCGCGCAGCGAGCGCAGGCAGTGTCTCGGCCACCCCCGATCCGAATGCCGCCATCGCGCTGGCCTGGCAGCATATCCTCGACAACATCCACCTCGCGCTGCTGATGGCGGTGGCGATCGCGCTGCTCGCATCGCTGGCGATTGCGCATACGCTGGCGCCCGCACAGCAGATCGTTGCCGCCCTGCAGCGCATGGCGCGCGGCCAATACCGAACCTCGCTGCCGCGCTTCCGGTCGATGGACCTTGCCATGATCGGACAAGCGGTTGGAGAGCTCGGCGACCGTCTTGCGCAGGCCATGGAGGAACGTGCGGCGCTGACCCGGCGTCTATTGGAAATCCGCAGCGACGAGCGGCGCGCGCTTGCCCGCGACTTGCACGACGAGTTCGGACAGAACCTGGCCGCGATCCTTGCCTTTGCCAACACGATCGAGGTCGCCAGCGCGCAGGCGCAGGACCAGAGCAGATGCGAGGTCGCCCAGGACGCGCGGATGATCTCGCAAGCCACCCATCGCATCATGGCCTGCCTCCGGGATACCCTGAAGCGATTGCGCCATCCGCCGGCCGAGGAACTCGGGCTGGAGGCCTGCCTTGTCGATCTCGTCGACAACTGGCGGTCGGGGAATGCGACGCAGCCGATGATCCAGCTCGATCTCAAGGGCGATCTCGCCGACGTCCGCGGCGCCGTCGCCGCGACCGCCTACCGGATGGTTCAGGAATGCCTGACCAACTCGCTGCGGCACAGTTCGGCGCGCGGGGTCGTGCTGCGGATCGAGCGGCGCACGGGGGCGGAAAACGCCCTGCTGGTCCATGTCGAGGACGACGGCGGCGGCGATGCGGCCAAGGTGGCAGCATCCACCGGCTTCGGGCTGACAGGCATTCGCGAGCGGGTCGCCGCCCTTGGCGGCTCGCTGTCGATAGCGGATGCCAATCGCGGGGTGAGCGTGGCCGCCACGATCCCGCTTGCCGCCTGACGCGGTTCGTCGGATGAGCACGCCGCAGACCCCAGGCATTTCGATCCTGCTCGTCGACGACCATCCCGTTGTCCGGCAAGGCTACCGGCGCGTCCTCGAACATCAGGACGATTTCCAGGTAGTGGCCGAGGCCGACAACGCAGCCGACGCCTACCGCGCCTTCAAGGCGCACACCCCCGACGTCGTGGTGATGGACATCCTGATGCCGGGCGCCAGCGGCCTCGAGGCCGTCAGGAACATCCGCTCGCGCAGTTCCGGCGCGCGCATTCTGGTCTTCAGCATGCACTGCGAGGCGGCGCAGGTGAAGGCGGCCTTCAATGCCGGGGCGAACGGCTATGTGACGAAAGGCTCCGCCCCCACCGAGCTGATCCGGGCGATCCGTTCGATTGTCCGCGGCGAGCCGGCGATCAGCGACGACATTGCCCGCGTTCTGGCGATGGAAAGCCTCTCCCCTTCGGGATCGGTGCTCGATCAGCTCGGTGAGCGGGAAATCGAGATCCTCAGGCAGCTGGCAGCCGGCGCGACCACGGAGCAGATCGCCTCAAACCTCAATCTCAGCATCAAGACCGTGCAAAACTACCATTACCTGATCAAGACCAAGACCGGCATGCGAACGGACGCGCAGCTTGTCCGCCTGGCCGTGGAGTGCGGACTGGCCAGTCTTTAGCGGCGGCCCGGGCGCCCCGTCCCGAGCGGGCTTTTGCCCTGCCAGCGCAGGCCGGTTTTCCCGTCCCTGCGCCCCCGTATGGGTGGCCTCCCCTGACCCGATTTGCTAAGCCGTGACGTAAAAACAAATCGGCCGGGATCGCCTCGCGTCCCCGCCCTACGCTGCCCGGAGTTTTCGATGATCCCCCGCTATACCCGCCCGGAAATGGCTTCCATCTGGGAGCCCCAGACCCGCTTCAAGATCTGGTTCGAGATCGAGGCGCATGCGGCTGATGCGCAGGCGGAAATCGGCGTCATCCCGAAGGAAGCCGCGAAGACGATCTGGGCCAAGGCCAGGGATGCGACCTTCGACGTGGCGCGGATCGACGAGATCGAGCGCGAGACCAAGCACGACGTCATCGCCTTCCTGACCCATCTGGCCGAAATCGTCGGCCCAGAGGCCCGCTTCGTCCATCAGGGCATGACCTCCTCCGACGTGCTCGACACCTGCCTCAACGTGCAGCTCACCCGCGCCGCGGACCTGTTGATATCGGACGTCGACAAGGTTCTGGCGGCGCTGAAGAAGCGTGCCTTCGAGCACAAGACGACGCCGACCATCGGCCGCTCCCACGGCATCCACGCCGAGCCGGTGACGTTCGGGCTCAAGCTCGCCTACGCCTATGCGGAATTTTCGCGCGCCCGCGAGCGCCTGGTCGCCGCTCGCAAGGAAGTCGCGACCTGTGCGATTTCGGGCGCCGTCGGCACCTTCGCGCAAATCGATCCGCGCGTCGAAGAACATGTCGCCAAGGCGATGGGACTGGTGCCGGAGCCGATCTCGACCCAGGTGATCCCGCGCGACCGTCACGCGATGTATTTTGCGACGCTTGGCGTGATCGCCTCTTCCGTCGAGCGGCTGTCGATCGAAATCCGCCATCTGCAGCGCACCGAGGTGCTGGAAGCGGAAGAATTCTTCTCCGAGGGCCAGAAGGGCTCGTCGGCGATGCCGCACAAGCGCAATCCTGTCCTGTCGGAAAATCTCACCGGGCTTTCGCGCATGGTGCGCGCCTATGCGATGCCGGCAATGGAAAACGTAGCCCTCTGGCATGAGCGCGACATCTCGCACTCCTCGGCCGAACGCATGATCGGGCCTGACGCCACCGTGACGCTCGACTTCGCGCTGATGCGCCTCGCCGGCCTGATCGAGAAGCTCTTGATCTATCCCGCCAACATGCAGAAGAACCTCGACCGCCTCGGCGGCCTCGTGCATTCGCAGCGGCTTCTGATCGCGCTGACGCAAAAGGGCGCCAGCCGCGAGGACGCCTACAAATACGTCCAGCGCAACGCCATGCCGGTCTGGCGCGGCGAAGGCGACTTCCAGACGCTGCTCAAGAAAGATCCTGACGTGAAGAAGCACCTGACCGATGCCGACATCGAGGAGCAGTTCGACCTCGGCTATCACTTCAAGCACGTCGATACGATCTTCAAGCGCGTGTTCGGCGAGAGCTGATCGTTCCGCCGGCGCAAAGGGCCAAAACGCTAAATGGGAGAATTTCCAACCGGTGCAACCGCTTGGCGGGACTTCCCTCGCCCATCGGTCGAACCTGCCTGCGGGTGCCTTGAATTGACCCCTGGGCGCCCGCCCCAGCAGTTTTCCGGCCTTGCCAAGCCGATTTAAATCGTTCCAAATTGTCACATCCGCCGCCGACAACCGCCATGACGCCGCCGGCCCGTCATAAAGCAACCCAACGGTAACCGCAGATCGGCTAAGATCGCAGCGTGTCAGCCCCGCCCACCATCCTCGTCTTCGACTCCGGCCTTGGCGGCCTCACGGTCCTGCGCGAGATCGTCCGCGCGCGGCCCGACGCGCACTACGTCTATGTCGCCGACGATGCGTTCTTTCCCTACGGCCATCACGGCGAGCAGGAGATCATCGCCCGCGTGGTGCCGCTGATCGGCGAGTTGATCGCGCGCCACGCCCCTGCTTTGGTGGTGATCGCCTGCAACACCGCTTCCACGCTCGTGATGTCGCATCTGCGCAGCGCCTATAGCGTGCCGTTCGTTGGCACCGTGCCTGCGATCAAGCCGGCCTGCGCCAGTTCGAAGACCAAACGCGTGTCGGTGCTCGGCACCAAGGGCACCGTCAAGCGCGAATACACCAGACGCCTGATCGACGATTTCGCGCAAGGCTGCGACGTGACGCTGGTGGGATCGGCGGAACTCGCCTCGCTCGCCGAATCCGCCCTCAGCGGCAACGACGTGAGCGATGCGGATATCGCGGCCGAGCTTGCCCCCTGCTTTGTCGGAAATGGCGGGGATCGCACCGACACCGTCGTGCTGGCCTGCACCCACTATCCGCTGCTGCTCGACCGCCTGACAAGGCTCGCGCGGTGGCCGGTCGACTGGATCGATCCGGCACCCGCCATCGCCCGGCGCGTGGCTGACCTGCTCGGGTCTCCGGGCCGCGAAAGCGATACGGCCGGCGCCGAGATGATCTTCACATCCCAGCGGCCACACACGCTGAGCCGGGCGCTGATGCCGTTTTTCGGCGGGCGCGTCCCGGCGTAGAGTCTGTGGCGTGCAAAAACCGACTGTGGCACCCTCGGCGTTGTTTGCCAAGATCGTTTCAGTTCACCGTCGGGTATGCCGCGCGTACGGTGACTTCTACGCGCTTAGTTCGTCGAGCAGCGCCTTGGCTTCCTTCAGATCGGGCGTGTCGAAACCCTCGGTGAACCAGCCGTGGACCGACATGAGGGGTGCGCGGGCTTCATCGCGCTTGCCTTGGCCGCGCCAGAGCCGGGCAAGGCTGGTGGCGGCGCGGAGTTCCCAGAGCTTCGCGTCCTGTCGGCGCGCGATCGCGATGGCGTGGCGAAAGTCGGCCTCCGCTTCGGCTTCGGCGCCCGCGTGAGCGGTGAGCAACAGTT
The DNA here is from genome assembly GCF_023101085.1 of Bradyrhizobium sp. 170. Lineage (NCBI taxonomy): Bacteria > Pseudomonadati > Pseudomonadota > Alphaproteobacteria > Hyphomicrobiales > Nitrobacteraceae > Bradyrhizobium > Bradyrhizobium sp. 170. The sequence continues at coordinate 6,436,249 of NZ_CP064703.1, forward strand.
CGCCTCGGCGCCGATGAAGTTCGGCCTCGAACCACCGTACTCCCGATTTCTCGGTCAGAGCCAAGGCCTCGGACAGCCGGCCTAGACCCTCTTCGGGCCGCCCCGTCTTCGCGTGCGCGGTGGCAAGCTGCGCGAGGTAGAACGGAAGGATCCATGCCGCGCCGGACGCTTGGAACCCCTCGATGCCGCGCCTCAGCAAATCTATCCCCGCCTCGGCGTCGCCGGCCTCGACCAGCGTCCAGCCGCGATATGTCGTTCCCATCGCGAGGAAGAAGGCAAACCGTTGCTCCGTGGTCAGCGCAATCAGCTCTTCCGCCCGCCGGCGCACGGTGCGCGGATCCTCGAGCACGAAGTGCAGCCGGCAGGCGACGCTCAGCGCGAAGGCGAGGCTGATCGGGTGCGACAGCTCACGCGCCTCGGCCACGGCTTCCCTGCTCCGCGCCTGGGCCTGATCGGCGAAGCCAAGAAGCCCGAGCGTCAGCGACAGGAAGGAGAGCATCGCCACGCGGGCGTTTTCGGCGAAGAGAACCGTTAGAGAGTGATGTTGCGCCGGGTCGTAGAAGGCGAGCCCTTGCTCGAGATGTGCACGCGCCGCGCCCAATCGTCCGCGATGGAGCCAGCTGTCGCCGACCGCCCGATGACCTGCCACCAAGGCGGCCCTATCTTCCTGTCGTGCGGCCAAGTTGAGCAGTTCCTCTGCGGCGCGATGCGATCGGTTCGTTTCAGCGCGCGTGTGATGATGCACGAACTCGCCCCACAGCGCCTTGAGCAGGTTCGGCGTGTCGTTCTGCAGCTCGCAGAGACGGCGCGCCCGCACGTAGGCCTTTCCGGTTTCTTCGGCCCCATGGCCCTTCGCGGCGATCAGCGCGCCGCCGAGCGCGAGTTGAAGTTCGAGTTCGGTACGCTGGCGCTCGGGGGTTTCCGGCAGCTCGAACAAGAGATCGAGCGCCTTCCGCATCTGCCTGATCGCTTCTGCCATCGCCGAGCGCGCCTTGGAACGCTGGCCCGCCTGCTGCCAATAAGAAACCGCCTTCTCGATCAGACCCGCATTCCCGCAATGATGCGCGAGGATCTCCGGATGCGCCTCGGCGGCCTTGGTGAATCTCTCCTCCAGCACGCGAGCGATCCGGGCGTGCAGCTCGCGGCGGTGGCCGCGCAGCAGGGTGCCGTACGCCGCGTCCTGCACCAATGCGTGTTTGAAGAGGAAATTGGCGTCGGGCGGTTCGCCGCGCCGAAACACCAGCCCGGCGCCGATCAGCCGGTCGAGCGCCGCTCGCAGCTCGCTGTCGCTCCGGTGCGCCACGGCGGCGAGCAGATCGTAGGAGAATTCCCGGCCGATGGCCGCGCCGACTTGCGCCACCTCCTTCGCGACAGGGCCGATACGGTCGAGCCGCGCCATCAGCGAAGCGTGCAAAGTGGGTGGCACCGTGAGCCCCGGAAGCGGCGCAGCGGAGACGGCTCGCGCGACCCCGGCAGCGGCTTCGAGCACCGCCTTGGTCAGTTCCTCGACGAACAGCGGTACACCATCCGTCCGCTCAGCGATCTCATCGAGGATCTCGCTCGGCAGTGTCCGGTTGCCGGCCACGCTCCGGATCAGCGCGGCGCTCGCGCCCTGGTCAAGGCGGTTCAGCACCATCGCGCTGACGTGGGACTTCCCGGTCCAAGCGGACTGAAGCTCGGGGCGGAACGTGATCAGCAGCAGCACCGGCAGGCTCGCCACCCGCTCGACGGTCCGGTCCAGCAATTCGCGCGAGCTCGGATCGATCCATTGCGCGTCCTCGAAGAGGATCATGATTGAACGTCGTCGCGCCAGACTTTCAAGCTGCCGAACCAGAGCGTCGAGGCTCCTCTCCTTCTTTTGCTGCGGCGTAAGGGCAATCGGCAGGTAGCTATCGCAGGTCGGGATCGATAGCAGCTCGGCGAGGATTGCCACTTCCTCGTCCGGCGGCGATGCCGGGGATAGCAGCGCGCGCAGCTTGTCGAGCCTGGCTTCCGGTCTGTCCTCGCGCTCGAAACCTGCGGCTCGCTGGAGCTGCGCGATGAAGGGATAGAGCGCGCTGTCCTGATGATGCGGCGAGCAGAAATAGCGCAACCGTGTGTGCGGCTCGCCCTCGATACGTTCCTGGAGAGCCGTGACCAAGCGCGACTTGCCGATCCCCGCCTCGCCGGCGAGCAGCACTACTTGCCCGGTGCCCGTTCGCGCGCGCCGCCACCGCCGCCCCAGCAGCTCGAGTTCCTCCTCGCGCCCGACCAGTGGGGTGAGTGCGGCCGCGTGCAGCGCCTCGAACCGGCTCTCCGCTGTGCCCTCGCGCAGCACCCGCCAGGCGCGCACCTGCGCGGCGAAGCCCTTCAACGTCACCGGGCCGAGATCCTGGTAATCAAAGAGCCCGCCGATGAGCCGCCGCGTGTCCTCGGCGATCACCACCCCATCCGGTTCGGCGAGCGCTTGCAGCCGGGCGGCCAGATTCGGCGTCTCGCCGAGCACTGCCTGCGCCTCCGCCGCCTCGCTGCCGATCAGGTCGCCGACGATGACGAGACCAGTCGCTAGGCCGAGGCGAACCTGCAGCTCAAGGCCCGGCGGCGCGTGCGTAGCTGCGGCGATCTCGAGCGCGGCGCGCACCGCGCTTTCGGCATCATCTTCGTGCGCCGAGGGATGGCCGAACAGGATCAGCATGCCATCGCCGATGTAGCGGCTGATGCTGCCGCCATGTTTGCGGACGATCGCCGCCACGCCATCGCGGTACGCGGCGATAACCTCCCGTAGATCTTCCGGATCGAGCTGTGCCGCAAGCGCCGTCGAGCCGACGAGGTCGCAGAACATCACCGTGAGCTGGCGGCGCTCGGCGGAAGAACTTGGCACGGTTGGCAAGATCGACGGTTCGGCGACCCGCGGCACGGTGGGCGTCGACGCTCCGGCCGCTGCTGATACTTGCGCACCTCCGGTCGGCGTCAGCGCGGCACCGCAGTCGCCGCAGAACCTTTTACCCGACGGGTTTTCGGCCCCGCAGGCGGCACAGCGCACGGGGAGCGGCGCGCCGCAGTCGCCGCAGACCTTCTTCCCCTCCGGATTGGCACTACCGCAGCTCGGGCAATCCATGCCGCACCTGATCGCTCGGAGAAGGGTAGCGTATCACAGGAGCCTTTGAGGCGCTTCAGGGTAAGCCGGGGACCAGCGCCGCTGGCGCGGGCCTTGGAACCCTGAAAGTGGGACGAAAGAACTTCTTTTTTGATGCGCTTCATCCAGATCGGGCAGCGAATAATGAATGTCACCAAGCCGCTGCGGGACCAGATCGCCACCGCGGAATTCTGGTCAAGAGCAACGGCGATGGCATTCTGGCGAATTACCCGCCCGCGCCTTTCGATGCGCGTTGGGGACTGCTGCCAGTCCGACTGGCTTGCCTTTGCGGGCCGACCTCGCCGTGCATCCGCATCTGCGCCGCATCGAGGTCGATACGCCGAGCGTGGTTCGCATGAACTCAAGGGCCTGCCAACTGGCCCGAAAGGACAAGCTATGCAGTCGTCCCCGTGACTGCTCTTGAAGAGCGAACGGACCTATACCTGAGGCAATCCGAATTCTGAAAATGACCAGAAGCCCACATCACGCGTTAGCAGACGCGCGACGCTGGCCTCTGCGTGCTGGTGGTTAGCCAAGACGCGGCACGGCTACAACAGAACCGTGCCGGCGCTTGTACGCTGGAGTGCAGGATGCAAATTCTTATGTAATGCCGAGGCCGGCCTTCGAGCATTGCTCGTCCTGGTCGCCGGTGACGCCGCTCACGCCCACGCCGCCGGTGACTTTGCCGTCGACCATGATCGGCAATCCGCCGGGCGAGGCGAAGACGCCGGGAAGTGTGGCCGTGGCCGGCCCGCCTTTGTTGATCGCCTCCATGAAGACGCGTGTCGGGCGCCGATAGGTCGCCGCGGCCCTCGCCTTACCGATGGCGATGTCCATGCTGGCCGTCTGCGTGTTGTCCATGCGTTCGAAATACACAAGGAATCCGTGATTATCGACCACGGCGACCGCCACATTCCATCCGTTCTTCTGGCATTCGGCGACGACGCCGGCTGCGATCTTCTTCGCACCCGCGGCATTGACCTCTGTGCCGTAGTCGGGGCGCTTGTCTTGAGCAGATGCGCCGACGGTAAGGGCGGCAAGTGCGGCAGCGACCAGTATTGTCCTCATCTTTGTCTCCTCCCTTGGGTTTATTGTGCGAGGGATTATACCGGGACGAAACGTCGATGTCCGGTCAATGATGTCGCAAAGCCCTCTGGTTTAGGGCCGGCCGAACGCTCGGACTTGGGCGCACGCCTAGCCCAATTGCCGGCCTGCCATCCGTCCGATCTCCGCGAAGACCGCTTCGAACTGCTTTGGGGTTGGCTTACCGCCTTGCGTTGCTGCCGCTTGCGCCGGAATCGTGGCGGGCAGAATGCGATGGGTTAAAACAATGTGGCTCGATGGCCCACGAATTATCCGTATGATACCGAGCGCCGGATTTTTTAATTCATTTGATTAGGGAGCTTCCGCCTTGACCTCCGCAAAACCTGCGCCGCTCAACCGTCTGCGACAGCTATGGCGGGAGGGACGCCCGACCTTCGGCGCGATCGCGACCATTCCCTCGATCCAGACGGTGCAGATCATGGCGCGTTCGGGGATCGACTGGATCCTTGTCGACCTCGAACACGGCCCGATCGATCTCGGTTCGGCGCATGCGATGATCATGGCGACGTCAGGCACGCCGTGCGTGCCGTGGGTGCGGATCGCCGCCAACGAGCCATGGCTTGCGAAGGCGCCGATGGACATCGGCGCGCTCGGAATAAACTTTCCGATGATCTGCAGCCGCGCGGATGCCGAGAAAGCCGTGCGCAGCGTGCGCTATCCGCCGAAGGGCGACCGGCTGTGGGGGCCGTTCCACGCGCCGTTCCGCTGGGGCGTATCGATGACGGAATACATGGCGACCGCGGATGACGACATGATCTGCATAGTCACCATCGAGCATGTCGAGGCGGTCGAGCGCATCGACGAGATCATGGCGACACCAGGCATCGACCTCGCGGTGATCGGCCCCGGCGACCTTGCGACCTCCATCAACAGGCGCGGCCTGCCCGACGATCCCGAAGTGCTGGAGCTGATGGCCCGCGCCGAGGCCGGCATCCTGAAAAGCGGGGTGCCGATCGGCGGCGTGGCACGCACGGCCGAGCAGGCCAACCGGATGATCGAGCGCGGCTATGTGGCGCTGGCGCTCGGCTTCGACTGGTCGCTGTTCCAGCGCGGCATCGCGGCCAGCTTTGAGGGGATCAAGCGATAGGTGCCGAGACGGCGGCAAGCCCTTCAAGGCCCTTGCGGTTTACGTCGCCTCGGGGGGGGGCGCCGCCGGGCTTACCGGGCGATCCCGGATACGAACCTTCTGGCGTCAAAACGCCTTGTTCGTGCTAGATGAGGTGATGGCAGGCAGCTTGGGCGGCCTGCCGGCTTTTTGATTGATCCATTGCGGAAACCCCGGCGGAGCGATGCGCGGAACGGTTCGAAAAATCACACTACCGCGCCGCCTGGTCGCCGACCTCATGCACGCGTCGCTCCGCGTGCCCTTTGTTTCGCTCGCGCGTCCGCTTCATATCCGCGCCCTCCAGGAAGCCCGCGCGCAGGCCGCCGAGCGGCCGGGCTGGGCCGCGATCTTCGTCAAGGCATTCGCGCTGGTGGCGAAGGAAGAGCCGGTGCTGCGCACCCTCTACGTCAAATGGCCGATGCCCGCCTTTTACGAACTGCCCCGCAGCGTCGCGATGGTGGCAATCGCCAGGGTCGAGGACGGCCAGGATTGCGTACTGCCGCAAAAGGTCGCTGCACCGGATGAAATGCCGCTTGCCGAGGTCGATGCCATGATCCGGCACGCCAAGGAGGCGCCGATCGACGAGGTGCCGGCGTTCCGGAAGATTTTGCGGACCACCCGGCTGCCGCTGCCGCTACGCCGCCTGTTCTGGGCGATCGGGCTGAATTTCGGCCGCCAGCGGGCCAATTATTTCGGCAGTTTTGGCGTGACCTCGGTGGCCGCCTATGGCACCGGCCAGCTCCACGCCATCAGCCCCGGGCCGTTTGTCGTGAGCTATGGGGTGGAAAAGCCTGACCAGACCATTGATGTCGTGCTGCGCTGGGATCACCGGATTACCGACGCCGCCCCGATGGCCAGGGCGCTAAACCGGCTGGAACAGGTGCTGAACGGTGAAATTGCCGCCGAATTGCGGGCAAACCGGCAGCAAAGCGAGCCCAAACCGGTCCGGGCCGTCGCGACCTGACCGGGGCCGATTTGGCCCGGAAACTGGGCCGTTTTCGTTGACAGAACGGCGGTTTCTCCCTAAGAACCCGCTTGCTCGCGGGCCGATTTCGGCCCGCGTTGCGTTTCGCGACCCGTGGTCTTCCCCGAGCTTTCGAGGCGGACCTGTCGGCCCCGGCCATGCCGGTGCACAGGAGGGCGCGTTTCCTCAATACTCAAACCTAATGCAGAGGACGCGATGACAAAGCGCAGTGAGGCGAAATACAAGATCGATCGCCGTATGGGCCAGAATATCTGGGGCCGCCCGAAGAGCCCCGTGAACCGCCGTGAATACGGTCCCGGCCAGCACGGCCAGCGCCGCAAGGGCAAGCTGTCCGACTTCGGCGTGCAGCTCCGCGCCAAGCAGAAGCTCAAGGGCTACTACGCCAACATTTCCGAGCGCCAGTTCCACGGCATCTATGTCGAGGCCGGCCGGATGAAAGGCGACACCGGTGAAAACCTGATCGGCCTCCTGGAGCGCCGCCTCGACACCGTGGTCTATCGCGCCAAGTTCGTGGCGACGATGTTCGCCGCGCGCCAGTTCATCAACCATGGCCACATCAAGGTGAACGGCCGCCGCGTCAACATTTCGAGCTACAAGCTCAAGCCCGGCGACCTCATCGAGATCAAGGAATCCTCCAAGCAGCTCACCCCGGTTCTGGAAGCAAGCCAGCTCGGCGAGCGCGACGTGCCCGACTTCATCGAAGCCGATCACGGCAAGATGACTGCAAAATTCACCCGCATCCCCGCGCTGTCGGACGTGCCGTTCGCGGTGCAGATGGAGCCGCATCTGATCGTCGAATTCTATTCGCGCTGATCGGTTTTCAGTTCCGAGATATCAAAGGCCCCGGTTTTTCCGGGGCCTTTTTGTTTATGGCTGGTTCGGGTTACAATCGCCTGATGTCGCAGACGACCGACAAACCGACCCGCGTCATGCCTTCGGCCGCACCGACCGAAGCCGAACTTGCTGCCTGGGCTGACCTCCCCCGGGACGAGCAGGTCCGCCGCTATCAAGAGATGTTCAAGCATCCCGATTGCAACACCTTCACCACAGACACGCCCGACGAGATCCTGGCCGCTGCCCGAAAGCGAGTAGCTGCTCGACGCCATGGCTGAGTACAGGCTTACGCAGATGATCAAGATTTCAAACTTCGATGCTGCAGATTGTCTCAGGAGTCCGCAGGCGATGGCCGACTGCCTTTCGGAGGCGCTGGCGACGGACGATCCCGAATTCATCTGCGATGCGCTTGATACGATCGCGCGGGCCGAGGGTATGACGCAGATCGCGGGCTTAGGCTCGTTGCCGAACCCATTGACGAAAACAAGGTAGCTTAAACGGCGCGCTGATTGTCGGCCATAACCATAACAATGTGAGCGAGAGAGAATCCTCCATGCACTACACCCCTGCCCCGCGCGATCCCAAGGCTGACCCCATCCGCATCAACCTGCTGTCTGATACGCAGACGCGCCCCACACAAGCGATGCGCGAAGCGATGGCGCGGGCCGAGGTTGGCGACGAACAGATCGGCGACGATCCGACGGTGAACTTGCTGTGCGAACGTGTTGCTGACCTGCTCGGCAAGGAAGCGGCCGTGTTCATGCCGTCGGGCACCATGTGCAACGTCGCGGCTACGCTCTCCCATTGCCGGCCGGGGGACGAAATTCTCGCCCATGCCAGCGCGCATATCATTGCGCGCGAAGGCGGCGCGCATGCGGCCCTTGGCGGATTCCAGATCACGCCGCTGCCGGGCGACGACGGGCAATTCGCGCCGGAGACATTCCGCGCCGCGCTGCACCCGCGCTCGCGCTACCAGCCGCCGCAGACCGTCGTCAGCGTCGAGCAGACCGCCAATATCGGTGGTGGCACGATCTGGAAGAAAGCGGCACTTGATGAGGTGGTAAAGATCGCCAAGGCGCACGGGCTCATCACCCATATGGACGGCGCGCGGCTGCTGAATGCCTGCATAGCTACCGGGATATCGGCGCGCGATATGGCCGCGGGCTGGGATTCCGCATGGATCGATTTCTCAAAAGGCCTCGGCGCGCCGATCGGCGGCGTGATTGCGGGTTCGCGCGCCTTCATCGATGACGTCTGGCGCTGGAAACAGCGGCTCGGCGGGTCGATGCGGCAAGCCGGCATTGCTGCAGCCGCTTGCGTCTACGCGCTTGACCATCACGTCGACCGCCTCGCCGACGATCACGCCAATGCGCGTGCGCTGGCGCGCGGGCTGTCGCAGATCAACGGCATCGAGGTGCAGCAACCCGAGACCAATCTGGTGTTCTTCAAGCCTGACGGCGCCGGCGTCGCCGGCGACAAAATGGTCGAGGCCTTGCGCAAGCGCGGCGTTCTGCTCGCGATGATGGACGGCCGCATTCGCGCCTGCACCCATCTCGACGTCAGCGCTGCGATGATCGAGGAGACGGTCGGCATCGTGCGCGAGATCGCACGCGGGGCGTGAGCGAACTCAGGCAACAGCAGCAGTGCGCGCCCGCCACAGCGCACTGCCGAGCAGGACATACACTGCCGCGGTCCACATCGCCTGCCAGTTCTCGAACCCTTCGTTGAAGACGACATAGACCGCCGCCATGGCGAACAGCCCGGCGAACACGGCCTCGGACAGCGGCCGCTCGCCGGATTTCGAACCGTTGAGGAATGCCAGCGTCCAGAACGGCACCACGGCCATGGTCAGGGCAGCGAAGGGGAAATCGCGCCAGCGCGCGTCGAATATCAGGCTGAGCGCGGTTTGCGCGGCAATGAGCGTCGTCACGATCAGCGTGACGCCCAGCATGTTGGCCATGAAGAACGGGGTCAGGCCCTTGGGCGGCCCCAACACTTCAAGAAACGACGGAAGGCCGCGCCCCGACATCAATGCATAGGTGGACAGCAGCGGCGCGGTCACTGCCGCCGCCAGCAAAAAGCCCTGAACCAGCCAACCGCCGAGCCCGTAGCTTTCGTGAAGCATCTTGTCGGCGCTCACGCCCAGCAGGATTCCGCTGGCAGACGCTGATACGGCGACCGCGAGCCACGATGCCAATGGCGTCGGCGCCGGCCGGCGCTTCAGCGTGACCATGGCTACGGCGAATACGCCGATGCAAAGAAGCAGCCCGCTTCCCATCTGCAGCTTCCAGAACGGATAGTTGCTGATGGCCACCCCGGCCGGATATTTCAGCTTGCGTTCGATCCCGTCGAACAATCCCCAATAGCCGCCCACCGTTCCTTCCCAACGGCGCTTCCACGGCTCGTCATAGGCCTCGAAAAAATTGACGCGAAAATTGTCCTGTCTCGCCCGCTCGAGAATTTGGGAAATGAAACGCGCCTGGTTGACGCGCGAAGCCAGCGCGCCGTCGCGCATCCGCCCATGGCTGGGCCAACCGGTCTCGCCGATCAGGATCTCCTTGCCGGGAAAGGCTGCCACCACCTGCTTGCGAATGCCGTCGACATGCGCGGCCGCATCCTCGGCGCGCGGCGGAACGTCCTCCCAATAAGGCAGGAAATGGGCGGTGACGAAATCGACGTCCTCGCCGACTTCGCGGTAACGCATCCAGAATTCCCAAACGTCGGCATAGGTCACCGGAACGTCCACGCGCGGCTTGACCGAACGGATAGTGTCCCGAAGATCGCCCACGGTCATATCGCCGCGCAGCAGTACTTCGCTGCCGACGATGATCGCCGCGACCGTGCCGGGATGATCCTTCACCAGCGAGACCGCGGTGTTGATCAGGAGCGCGTTCTTTGCGCGATCACGCCCGATCCAGACGCCGAGCAGAACCTTCAATCCGACCCTGGACGCAAGCTCGGGCACCTTGTCGAGCCCGTTGTCGATGGAATAGGTGCGGATGCATTTGGAGACCTTGGCAAGTTCGCGTAAGTCCTCCGCGATCTGCTCCGGGCTGACGATCAGCGTCGGATCATGCGGCGTCTGATCGCCCCTGAACGGCGCGTAGGAAACGCACTCCAGCTTCGCCGCGTCATCGATCGGCGCGCGCGTCAGCGCCACCGGTGTGGCCAGCCACCACCACACCGCGGCAACCATGCCCAGCGATACGAAGAAAAGCGCCAGCGGCGTGCGAAAGCCGATCGTCCTGCTCCCAAATCGGTGAATATATCCGCCTGTTTAGCGGCGCGCGGCAGCCCTGTCGACCCGCCGATATAGCCGGGCACAATTGCACCGAGACACGGAAGCGGTGATATTGGGCTTGCTTCAAACAAGAAGCATCAAGAGTAAGCCTTGTTTTTCTCAAAATGGATCCCGGTGCGGCGAGTGAAATGATGCCATTCAAGAGATTTTCAAGGCGGCAATTCGGCAGGATTGCGGGCTGGTCGGCGCTTGGCATGTCGATGCTGTCAGCCGGATCCGGACGGGCCCAATCGGACGCGGACAGCGAAACACGAAATCGAACCACCTCTTCCGGTTTTCCGAGCGGTTTTCTATGGGGTACGGCGACCTCGGCCTATCAGATCGAGGGGGCCGTGAACGAGGACGGCCGCGGTCCGTCGATCTGGGACCGCTTCGCCCACACGCGTGGCACCATCTCCGACAACAGCAATGGCGATACCGCGACCGACCATTATCATCTGTACAAGGAAGACATCCAGTTGATGAAGGCGCTCGGCGCAAAGGCCTATCGATTCTCGATTGCATGGCCGCGCGTCTTCCCGGACGGAGCCGGCGCGCCAAATCCAAAAGGCCTCGATTTCTATAACCGCCTTGTCGACGAGTTGTTGGCCAACGGCATCGCGCCGTTTGCGACGCTGTACCATTGGGACCTGCCGCAGGCGCTGCAGGATCGCTTCGGCGGCTGGACCTCGCGCGACACGTCCAAGGCATTTGCGGATTACGCAGGCCATGTCGCGGCGCGTCTGAGCGATCGCGTGACGAATTTCTTCACAATCAACGAATGCTCCCGGCTCGTTCATCTCGGCCACGGCATGGGCGCCGATGCGCCGGGCCTCAAACTATCCGAATCAGGATTGAAGCAGGTCCGTCATCACGTCGCGCTGGGCCACGGCCTTTCGGTTCAGGCGATCCGCGCCCATGGGCGTGCCGGAACGAGAGTCGGCCCGGCGGAAAATGCCGTGAGCTGCATCCCTGCCATCGAAACATCAGCCAATATCCGCGCCGCCGAGATGGCGACGCGCGAGCTCAACGCCGGCTATTTGACTGTGATGATGGAGGGAAAATATACCGATGCCTACCTGGCGCAGGCCGGCCATGACGCGCCGAAATTCACGCCTGAGGATTTGCGCGTCATTTCGACTCCGATCGATTTCGTCGGACTGAATGTGTACATGCCCGACCATTATGTCGTGGCCGCCGACAACGAACGCGGCTTCACGCTGGCGCCGTTTCCGGCCTCGTTTCCGCACATGAAAGCGAGCTGGCTCAGGCCCGGCCCCGAGGCGATGTACTGGGTGCCGCGCCACGTGGCAAAGCTGTGGAACGTGAAGTCGATCTACATCACCGAGAACGGAACGTCGGGAAGCGACCAGCCGGCCGCGGACGGGACTATCTACGACGTCGATCGCATCATGTACCTGCGCAATTATTTGACGCAGTTGCGGCGCGCGACGTCCGAGGGGGTGCCCGTGCTTGGATACTTCCTGTGGAGCCTGATGGACAATTTCGAATGGTCGGACGGATATGAACAGCGCTTCGGCCTCTACCATGTCGACTTCGAGACCAAGCGCCGGACGCCCAAGCTGAGCGCTTCATTCTATCGCGAGACGATCGCGCGAAACGCGGTGGCGTAGTCAGGCGATCGTCAATCCTTTATCAATCCTTGCGCAGGCCCTTGCCCAGCGCCTCAAACATCATCGTCTTCAGCGCCAGTTGGATCCGCCCGCCTTGCGTCGGAGCCTGCACCATGCAGACAACGAGCATGTCGTCCTGGGGGTCGACAAAATAGAAACTGCCGCCCGCACCGTCCCAGCGGTATTCGCCGAGCGGCCATGTCGTATTCGGCGGCGGTGAGGTGCGCACGGCAAAGCCGAGACCGAAGCCGCTGCTCGGGCCCGGGAAATAGAAGGGATCGTGAATGATCCTGGTCTCCGGCCCGATCTGATCCGACGTCATCAGCGCGACCGTTTCGGGCTTGAGGTACCGCTTGCCGTCCAGCTCGCCTCCATTCAGCAGCATTTGCAGGAAGCGGGCGTAGTCCCCGGCCGTCGAGACCAGGCCCGCTCCGCCGGATTCCCAGCGCCGCGGCAACGCCGGGTCCCTCATTCCGGCCACCCGAAAACGATCGACGGGAAATGCCTGGGCAATGCGCGACCACTTCGATTCATCTGCGACATAGTATGCGGTCTCGGACATGCCGAGAGGATCGAACAATCTTTGCTTTTCGAATTGAAACAGCGTTTGCCCCGAGGCCACCTCGATGACGCGGCCGAGCACGTCGGTTGAATGGCTGTAGTTCCAGCGCACTGCGGGCTGATCGGCGAGCGGCAGTGTCGCGATCCGGTCGGCGAATTCGGCGTTATCGAAGTCGCCGGCGTATAGCTGGGGTTTGGCATAGAGCTTCTGCACCGCGGTTTCGCCGAAGAAGCCGTAAGTGATACCCGACGTGTGCCGCAGCAGATCCCTGATCGTGATCGGGCGCTTCAACGGCTCGAGCTTAAGCGGATACTGTCCTGCTTCATCGGAAAGATCGACGCCGACTTTCGCATCCGCAAAGGCGCGAATGTATTTCGACACGGGATCATCGAGGGCCAGCTTGCCGTCGTCGACCAGCATCATTGCGGCAACCGACGTGACGGCTTTCGACATCGAATAGATCTGGAAAATCGTGTCCGGCGTCATCGGCTGGCCGGTCGCCGGATCGCGCACGCCGAAACTTTGCAAATAGACCGGCTTGCCGTGCTGCTGGATCAGCAGGACTGCGCCGGGAATCTTGCCGGTCGTGACTTCGTTGCGAACGTAGTCGGCGATCTGTTCAAGGGCCGCGCGTGAGAAAGTTGGCGCATTCGGCGCTTTCGGCTCGGCTCGCACGTCGCGCAGCCATCCGGCGGCCAGGAGAATGGCCAGCGCCGCTACAATAAGGGTGCGCCCTGCGGCGCCGCTAGTTCTCCAGCGCTTCATAGACCAACTGCTTCAGCGTCCGCTGGACGCGCTGGCGCTCTGTCGGCGTCTGCTCCAGCACCACGAAGAACATGTCCTGCTTGCGGTCGACCACCATATAGCAGCCGGCCGCGCCGTCCCATTTCAGTTCGCCGAGCGATCCCGGCGGCGGCGGCTTGGCGTTGCCGGGGTCGGTGCGCACGGCGAGCCCAAGCCCCATGCCGAAACCGTCACCGGGGAAATAGTAATGGTCCCGCGCAACACCAGAGCCCTTGCCGGCATGGTCCGATGTCATCAGCTCGAACGTCTTCGGGCTGAGATAGGTCTTGCCCTCGAACGTACCGCCATTGAGCAGCATTTGCGCAAATTTCGAGAAGTCCGACATGGTCGAAACCATGCCGCCGCTGGCGGATTCCCACTTCTGGCGAACCTCGGTCCTGTACAGGCGGCCGACCCGGAAATCACTGTCGTTCGGCAACGGCTGGGCGAGCCGCTGCAGCCTCTCCGGTTCGGTAACGAAGAAGCCGGTGTCGGTCATGCCGAGCGGATCGAGCAGTTTTTCCTTTTCGATCTCGAGCAATGATTTGCCGGACACGATCTCCATGATCCGCGCCAGGATGTCGGTGGAATGGCCGTATTGCCAGAGCGCTCCCGGCTGGTTGTGCAGCGGCAGCCTGGCGATCCGCTCGGCTAATTCGGCAAGGTCGAATTCGCCCGCATAGATGTTGGCCTCCTTGTAGGCCTTGCGCACCAGACTGTCGCCGTAGAAGCCATAGGTGATGCCGGAGGTATGACGCATCAGGTCGAGAATGGTAATAGGCTTGGTCAGCGCCACCAGTTCGAGCGTCTTGGTACCGTCCTCGGCCTTTTTCTCCTCACCGACCTTCATATTGGCGAAGGAGGGAATGTACTTCGAAACGGGATCGTCGAGCTTGATCTTGCCGTCCTGGATCAACTGCATCGCTACGACAGAGGTGATCGCCTTGGTCAACGAAGACAGGCGGAAGATGGTCTTGTCATTGATCGGCGTCTTGGACACCACGTCCTGAACGCCGAAGGTTTCGTGATAGACAGGCTTGCCGTGCTGCTGGATCAGGACATTCGCGCCGGCGATCTTGCCGGTCGACACCTCGTTCTTGAAGAACTCGGTGATCTTCGCAAGCTTGTCCTGGTTGAAACGCGCGCCTGCGGGAATATCGAATGTGCCTTCGGCGCGAACCGGCGGCGCTGCCGCCAGCATCAGCGCGCTACAGGCGAGCGCGCGCAGCAATACACGTGAATTCATTGGACCCCTCCGGAATTCGAAGGGCAGTGTAACGAACGCGTGATCAGGCACAAGGCCTGCCGAAGGCCGTTTGTCCATTCCCTAATCATCCGCCGTTCCGGTGAGAAATGATGCTATATCAGGAATCCTCGACGTTTTCAGGTTGATCTGTTCGGGGCGCTCTGGAGCACATCGCCGGATGTTCAAGCTAATTTCGGCTCCGATACGAAGCTTGGTCAGATTTCCTCTAGTTCAATTCGCCATTGTGGTTGGACTAATTCTGTGGCTGCAAGCGGCTGACGATAAATCGATATCCGGCCAAATCTTCAACGGCCTCGACAAGCTCGTAGAGTCCACGGTGCAAATGACTTCCGCAATGTTCACTGTAAAGTCTTTCACCAGATCCTGGCTCACATTTGGTTTTATGATTGCATACGTCTATCTCGTTTGGTTTCTAGCACTGTGGCTTGTGCGCCTTTTGACCGGCGCCGCGGTTGACTTCGCGGGTCGGCGTAACTTGCTCTATCTGAGAGGCTCCATCGCGCGAGAACGTGGGATTGGGGCTTATCGCGCTTGGGTGCCGTTGGAGAGGATTAGACCTCCCGGCGTTCCTCAGCGAGAGTGGGAAGAGAAATTTGCATGGCCGGCCAATAATTCGCCGCCTTATCCGCCGCTCGGATACCGCGTGTTGCGCGGGTTTTCTTTCTATGCGGCCTCGATCTTGATTGTGGTTCTTCTGCTGCAATTTTTCACGCCGTTCCCGGTCCTGACCTGGATTACCGGATGGCCGACGGCGAAAGCGCTGTAACTCTAATCCGCGGCAGGGCTACCATATGCGGAAAGTGCCTCCTCATGCAGATCGCCGCTGCCCCTGGAAAAGCAGCAAAATATGACGCGGGTCAGCGAGGGCGCCGACGGCAGCGCTTTTACCGTCGTGGTGACCGCAATTTTCGCGGCACGTTCTGTTGGAAATCGGAAGACGCCGGTCGAAATCGCGGGAAACGCCACAGATTCGAGATTGTTGTCACGGCAAAGCTCGATCGCACGGCGATAGCACGAGGCGAGCTGCTCATCCTCCCCACGATTACCACCGTACCAGATCGGCCCGACGGCATGGATCACATGACGCGCTGGAAGGAGATATCCCTTGGTGATTTTGGCGTCGCCGGTTTCGCAGCCATTGAGCGTGCGGCACTCAGCCAGCAACTCGGCCCCGGCCGCTTCATGGATCGCGCCATCGACGCCGCCCCCGCCGAGCAGCGACGAATTCGCGGCGTTGACGATGGCGTCAACGCGCAGCGTGGTGATGTCGGCAACAATGACTTCCACCCGCGCCTTGCCGATCTGGCGCGCGGGAACGCTCAGGCCGAAGCCGCCGCGCTGACGGTGACGCCCTTGTCGGCGAACAGCTGCTGCAATTCACCGGCCTGGAACATCTCGCGGATGATGTCGCAGCCGCCGACGAATTCGCCCTTGACGTAGAGCTGCGGGATCGTCGGCCAGTTCGAATATTCCTTGATGCCATTGCGAAGTTCGGCGGATTCCAGGACGTTCAGGCCCTTGTAGCCGACGCCGACGTGGTCGAGGATCTGCACCACCTGGCCGGAGAAACCGCACTGCGGAAACTGCGGCGTCCCCTTCATGAACAGCACGACGTCGTTCGACTTCACTTCGTTGGCGATAAATTGTTCGATGCTCATATTCGCTTCCTTTTGGGGCACAGCGCCCGGCGGGCCGGCTCGTCCCGTGTAACTTGGTTACTTGCCATATATGTAGCCCAAAGCGTTGTGCATCCAAAGTAAAATGGCGGGCATCTGGCATGCCCGGACCCGCTTGAGGCCCCCGGCACGGCCCGCGCTCATAGTCTGACGGCATTAATATCATCGCGGGGGAAGGCTTTTTTCCCGGAACGGAACCCCTATTTAGGACGGACTGCCCGCCGGGAACCAGTTTCCCGGGCCAACGTTCTCTCCCTTGACCGGAGACACCAGTGACGAAACCAGTAGCCGCCGCCGAGTTCGCGCCCCCCGCCCCGTCACTTTTTTCCGATTCAGGCACCCTCGCCCAGAATTTGGTGGAGGCCTATCTGGCCGTCCGCGGCGAGACCGAGCGCCGGGCCGCGCCCTTGAGCCCCGAGGACCAGCTGATCCAGTCGATGCCGGACGCCAGCCCGGCCAAATGGCATCGCGCCCATACCACCTGGTTCTTCGAGCAATTCCTGCTCGGCGAGCATTGCGAGGGTTACCAGCCGTTCCACCCGGACTACGCGTTTTTGTTCAATTCCTACTATGTCAGCGCCGGTCCGCGGCATGCCCGTCATCAGCGCGGGCATTTGACCCGCCCGAGCGCCGACGAGGTCACCGCCTATCGCCGGCATGTCGACGCCGCCGTGGTCAAGTTCTTCCAGACCGCCGGCGAGGAGCGCCTCGCCAAGCTCGCACCACTGGTCGAGGTCGGCCTCAACCACGAACAGCAGCATCAGGAATTGATGCTGACCGACATCCTGCACGCCTTTGCGCAAAACCCGATCCCGCCGGCATACGATCCGTCATGGCGCTTCCCGGCGTCGCATCGCGGCGGCGATGAATGGGTCACCCTCAACGAGGGCATCCACACCGTAGGCCACAGCGACGACAGCTTCCATTTCGACAATGAAAAGCCCGCGCACCGCGCCCTCGTCGGCCCGGTCAGGCTCGCCCGCAACCTCGTCACCAATGCCGAATGGCTCGCCTTCATGAAGGACGGCGGATACGGCACGGCTACGCTGTGGCTGATGGACGGTTTTGCCACGGTCACTAATGAAGGCTGGGAGGCCCCCGGCCACTGGCGCCAGGTCGACGGCGAATGGCGGATCATGACGCTCGGCGGGTTACAGCCGGTCGACCCTTCAGCCCCGGTCAGCCATGTCAGCTATTACGAGGCGGACGCGTTCGCACGCTGGGCCGGCCGCCATCTGCCGACCGAAATGGAGTGGGAGGTCGCCGCCCGCGCCGGCCACCTCAACGACGCCTTCGGCATCGTCTGGCAGTGGACCCGCAGCGCCTATTCCCCCTACCCCGGCTACCGCGCCATCGAGGGCGCGCTCGGGGAATATAACGGCAAGTTCATGGTCAACCAGCTGGTGCTGCGCGGCTCCTCGCTTGGAACTCCACCCGGCCACAGCCGTATCACCTATCGCAACTTCTTCTATCCCTTCCATCGCTGGCAATTCACGGGGTTACGCCTCGCCGATTACGCCTGAAATTTCCGATCATCGAAGCGCGCCGGAAGCGCGTTCAGGAGAGTATCATGAATGTGCACGCCGCCGCTTTGGCCCAAAGCTACCCGTTCGATGAGCAGACCTCGGCCTTCGCCGGAGATGTGATCGGCGATCTGTCGCAATTTCCCAAGCGCCTGTCGCCGAAATATTTCTATGACGCGACGGGCTCGGAGCTGTTCGAGCAGATCACGGTTCTTCCGGAATATTATCCGACCCGCACCGAGCTCGGCATCTTGCGCAACCGCGGCGACGAGATCGCGGATATCATTCCGAAGGGCGCAGCACTGGTGGAATTCGGCGCCGGCGCGACCACCAAGGTCCGCCTGCTGCTGGAGCGCTGCGATTTCGGCGCCTATGTCCCGGTCGACATTTCCGGCGACTTCCTGAACGCGCAGGCCAGCACCTTGCGCAAGGATTTTCCCGAACTCGGCGTCCATCCGGTTGCCGCCGATTTCACCGCGCCGTTTGCGCTGCCGGCCGAAATCGAAGGGATGCCCAAGGTCGGGTTCTTTCCGGGATCGACGCTCGGCAATTTCGAGCCGCACGAAGCACAAGCCTTCCTGCGCAGCGCGCGCGAAATTCTCGGCGAAGGCGCGCAGATGATCATCGGCGTCGATCTCGAAAAGAACGAGCGGGTGCTTTACGATGCCTATAACGACGCTGCCGGCGTCACCGCGCGATTCAATCTCAACGTTCTGGTCCGCATCAACCGCGAGCTCGGCGGCAATTTCGACGTTTCCGCCTTCATGCACCGCTCGGTCTATAACCGCGAGCGCCATCGCATCGAGATGCACCTGATCGCCAAGAAGGCGCAGACCGTTCGCATCCTGGGGCGGAATTTTTCATTCCGCCCGGGCGAGAGCATCCACACCGAGTCGAGCTACAAATACAGCCTCGACCGCTTCACCGCTCTGGCGCGCGACTCCGGCTGGTCGGTACGGGAATCCTGGACCGACCGCGACCGGATGTTTTCGGTTCACGCGCTGGCGGCGTCAGCCTGAGGAGTGGTCGCAAGCTTTGCAGTTCGGGTCTTTGCAGTTCATGTCTTGCAGTCCGATCTCCTGCGCTCCGGTCGCATCCTGCGTGTTGGAGCGATCCGGGGCGCGGCGGATATCCAGTCATCGAATAGTCGGTCTGCACCCAGCAGCCACGCGTGAATGATCCGCCACTTGTCCTGTCCGCGAGACTGGAAGTCCAACAGCGGCGATCCGGCGTCCTGCAGTTCGTGGAAGAACTTCAACGAGTCTTTTCCAGTGGGCCTGTCCTGCTCGATCGACTGCGTCAATATCCAGCGATCCCACTCCTGAATGATGCGTACTCTTGCTTCACTTTGTTTCATAGGCGCGTATTCCCGCCACGGCAGCCCCGTGGGCACTGAGTGAATCGCGCTGGTCTAGGTCTGATGGAAAGGTGCTACGCCGCCGCGCGTCCCCGCACCTTTGCCGCGCCCACTATAGACAAACTTCTTAACAAATCTTCATCTTTATCGATCCGCCCGCAAAACGCTCCATCTGCGCTTCCGTTTGCCCTTCGAAACGTCCAACTTTTGACGCGGACTCAGTCGAATTTCTGCGGCAGGCTCGGCTAGGGGTGAGTTCGTGCCATGGGGATGTCAGTCATGGGAAATGCGTATCCAACGTCCGGCCATCGGAGGGAATTTTCCAGCTCGTCGTCCGTTCACGCGGACTCGGCTTGGGATCAAGAGGCGGACACCGAACGGGCGTCCCTCATCGAGGAGAACGCCAGACTGCGGGCGCTCGTCGTGCAATTGTCAACTCTCGTTCTTCGAAACGTCGTCGATCAGCACAACACCTCGCCAATCATGCCGGTCAGGCGATCGCTGCCTGATTAAGGGTGCTGCTCTGCCGGACCGGATTGCAGCGAGATCGATTCCCACACCGCGACCCCGATCATGATCGCGGTGGTCAGAATCGATAGCATTAGCGGCGACAGCTCGCTTGCGAACCAGGCGAGCACGCAGAGTGCGACGATACCGGCCCCATGCGAGAGCTGAAGGAAGCCGCGAAAGCTGTGCTTGAACAGGACGGTCCCGAACAGAAACAGCAAGGGACCTCCGATCGCGCTTATCACCGTCTTGAGATCGGAATGCCCGCTCGGGTGTTTGAGCACGAGCTCGTCGGCCACCGCCGCCACGATGATGCCGGCAACGATCGGCATGTGCAGATAGGTATAGGCCAGACGCGCCAGCCTTCCCGGCTCGCTCGATTTTGAAAGCTGCTCTGAGCCGGCCTCCGCACCGATGTGGAAATAGATCCACCACATCGCGAGGCTGCCCACAAAGGCTGCGACGAACGCCAGAACGTTTTCGGTCGTCCAGGTGAGTTCGGCAAAGGTCGCACCTATTACGACGATGGATTCGCCGAGCGCGATGATGATGAAGAGCGCACAGCGCTCGGCCATGTGGCCGCCTTCGATCGTCCAGTCTGCGACGGAGGACGCGCCATATCGGGGAATCCAGAACCGCACCGCCGGCGAAATATATTCGATGGCAAGCGCAATGGCCCACAGCGTCAACCGCGACTGACCTTCCACCACCCCGCCGGCGATCCAGAAGATCGCCGACATCGAAAGCCAGGCGGCGATCCGGATGGCATTCATGCGTGCCCGCGGGCGCGACGGCGGCGTGGACAACCATAGAAATATCGTCTTGCCGACCTGCATCGCCGCATAGGCGATGGCGAACCACAATCCCCGCGCTTCAAACGCGGCCGGGATCGAGGTCGACAGCACCAGCCCGCCAAGCATCATCGCAAACAGCAGCAGCCGGACCGGGGTCTTTTCGGGATTGAGCCAGTTGGTGATCCAGGAAGTGAAAACCCACACCCACCACACCGCGAGAAACAGCACCGTGACTTGCAGCGCGCCCAGCAGCGAAAAATGGGCGAGCAGCGTGTGCGAGATCTGGGTAACCGCAAAGACGAAGACGAGGTCGAAGAACAGCTCGACGTAAGTGACGCGGCTGTGCTGGTGCGGCACGATCGGGCGAAACAGCGCCCCGTGCGGATTGTCCGTCATCGGTGCCCCCGCGTGGTTCGTCGGGGACTAGCCCTCCGGCACCCCGGGTCCGCTAGGTACCCCGGTCTGCAGCGCCAGCGCATGCAGCAAGCCGCCCATCTGACCCTTGAGCGACTGGTAGACGATCTGGTGCTGCTGCACGCGCGACTTGCCGCGGAAGGATTCCGAGATCACGGTCGCGGCGTAGTGGTCGCCGTCGCCTGCGAGATCGCGGATCGTCACCTCGGCATCGGGGATAGCTGCCTTGATCATCGATTCGATATCGTGGGCGTCCATCGGCATCCAGCATGTCTCCGTCAGGTATTTCGAATCACGGCCGGCTCGCGCGACCGTGACAGCCGAACCTAGCGCGTACGCTCTTCTAGGTCACGCCTGGTGGCACTATATTCCCGGCCGAACCGTTTGACACCGCGAGATCTGGTCGCGCCCGATCATTTCGGGCTGACTGAAAAAGAGGCTCAAAATCATGAAATTGCCCGGTCCCGACCATCCGATCACGATTACGGCAAACCCCAGGCGCGTCCGGGTATCGGTGGGCGGCTTGGTGATCGCCGATACCAGCCGCGCGCTGACCCTGAAGGAAGCCAGTTATCCGGCAGTGCAATATGTGCCGCGCGAGGATGCCAATATGGCTGTCCTGGCCCGTACCGAGCGGACCACGCACTGTCCCTACAAGGGGGACGCGAACTATTTCAGCATCAATGCCAACGGCAAGCGGATCGAAAATTCGATCTGGACCTATGAGACGCCCTTCCCGGCCATGGCCGAGATCGCGGGCCATCTGGCGTTCTACCCGGACAAGGTGACGATCGAGGAAATGGCGTAGGCCCTCTCCCATCTGTCATCGCCGGGCATAGGCGTCTGTTCGGCGCAAAATACGTAGACTTGTCTGCACTGCCGGCCATTCCGTCGTAAAGGGCAGCAAACATTCGGCCTTGCTGAATCGGGTTCCCGGCCGCAACATTCAGCACGAACAGCCTGGCCGGGAGGCGCACATGACATCGATTTCCGCCGTGGGGCATGCCGACGCAGCCGCAGTGCCCAAGGTCAAATCGCGAAACCCTTCGCTCGACCGCGCCCGCACCTTCCTGACGCTGGTGGTGCTGCTGCACCACGCCGTCATCCCCTATACCTATTTCGGTCACACCGATCCGAAGTACTTCTTCGGCTTCGACATGATCGTGCTCGCCACCGACAGTTTCTTCATGGCGATGTTCTTTTTCCTGTCGGGACTGTTCGCCTGGTCTGGCATCGCCCGGAAGGGACCGCTGAACTATTTGCAAGATCGCCTGGTTCGGCTCGGCCTGCCGTTCGTGATCTGCGCATTCACGGTCATTCCGCTCGCCTATTACGCGGCCTCACTGCGCCATCATCCCGAGATCGGCTTTTCGGAATACTGGTGGAATATGGTCACGAAGGGCCCGTGGCCGAGCGGGCCAATCTGGTTCCTTTGGGTCCTGCTCAGTTTCGACGTGGTGGCCTGCATCTTGTATCGGCTGTCACCCAACATGCTCGATCCGATCAACCGCCTCTCGCTGCACGGTCGTCGCCGGCCCGCAGTGTTCTTCGCGGTCATGCTTGCCGTCACCGCTGCGTTCTACATTCCCGGGCTGGTTCACTACGGACCAGCCAGTTGGTTCGAGTTCGGGCCGTTCTCGGTCCAGCACGGGCGCGTGATGCTATACGCGACTTACTTCTTTTTCGGCGCCGGCATCGGCGTTGCGCAAATGGATCGCGGGCTGCTCGCTGCAGACGGCCGGATGGCGAAGGTCAGCTGGGACTGGATGGTGCTGGCGATCGTTCCGTATTGCCTCTTGTGGGTGCTGATCTTCATCAAGCGCGAAATACTGGGCAACCCGTCGCCGTTGCCGGACTGGTATGAAGCGCTCTATGCCATCTGCTTCACTGTCTTCAGCGTGGCCGTCATGTTTCTGATCCTGGCCTTTTTCCAGAGGTTCAGGCAATCAGGCTCAGCCAAGCTGCTCGATCCGATGCAGGCGGACGCCTACGGCATGTTCCTGGTGCACTACCCGATCGCGCTGTGGCTGCAATACTGGCTGTTCGACTACGACCTGCCGGCGATCATCAAGGCGACGATTGGATTCGTACTGACGGTCGCGTTCAGCTGGGCGCTGACGCGCGCGTTGCGGCAGATTCCGGGAGCGACCAAGGTGCTGTGAAGGTCCGTAGCCCGGATGGAGCGAAGCGCAATCCGGGACCGGTATCGCCGCGAAATCCCCGGATTGCGCTGCGCTCCATCCGGGCTACAGGCGCCTACGACGCCTTGCCGCTCATATAGGCCGGCAGCCAGTGCTCGAACGCTGACTTGAGCGCGTTCACCGCCAGCGGCGCCTCACCCGCAACCGCAATCGCATCGCCGCCCGTGGTGCCGATCCGCGCGCAAGGCACGCCCGCGCCTTTCATCTTGGCCAGCACCAGGCCGGCATCCGCCGCTGATACCGTCACGATGTAGCGCGCTTGATCCTCGCCGAACCAGTAGGCGTGCGGCACGATCGAGCTCGATGCCGCCAATAGCTGCGCGCCGATACCGCTTGCCATCGCCATCTCGGCGAGCGCGATCAGCAAGCCGCCGTCGGAAACGTCGTGCACCGCGGTCGCAGTGCCGGCGTGGATCATGCCGCGCACCACGTCGCCATTGCGTTTTTCGGCAGCCAGATCGACCGGCGGCGGCGCGCCCTCTTCGCGGCCGCAGATATCGCGCAGGTACACCGACTGCCCGAGCCAGCCTTGGGTGTCGCCGATCAAGAGGACCGCTTCACCTGCGGCCTTGAACGCCAGCGTGGCGGATTTCGTGAAATCGTCGAGCAGGCCGACGCCGCCGATCGAGGGCGTCGGCAGGATGCCGCGGCCGTTGGTTTCGTTGTAGAGCGAGACGTTGCCGGAGACGACCGGGAAATCGAGCGCACTGCAGGCCTCCGAAATCCCCTTCAGGCAGCCGACGAACTGGCCCATAATCTCCGGGCGTTCCGGATTGCCGAAATTCAGATTGTCGGTGATCGCCAGCGGACGGCCGCCAACCGCCGTGATGTTGCGCCAGGCTTCCGCCACCGCCTGCTTGCCGCCTTCAAACGGATCCGCCTCGCAATAGCGCGGCGTCACGTCGACGGTGAGCGCGAGCCCCTTCGGCCCATCCTCGACACGCACCACCGCGGCATCGCCGCCGGGACGCTGCACGGTATTGCCGAGAATGACGTGGTCGTATTGCTCCCAGACCCATCGCTTCGAGCACAGCTCGGGCGTCGCAATCAGTTTTTCCAGCGCCGCCGAAATGCCGATCGGCGGGTTCACCTCGCGCGCCTGCAGCACCGGCAACGCCGCGGACGCAACATGCGGGCGGTCATAGACCGGCGCCTCGTCGCCCAATTCCTTGATCGGCAGGTCGGCCATGACGTCGCCGCCATGTTTCACCACGAAGCGCTTGCTCGGCGTGGTGTAGCCGACGACGGCGAAATCCAGCCCCCACTTCTTGAAGATCGCTTCGGCCTCTTGCTCCTTCTCGGGCTTGAGCACCATGAGCATGCGCTCCTGGCTTTCCGAGAGCATCATCTCATAGGCGCTCATGCCGGTTTCGCGCGTCGGCACCGCATCGAGATTGAGATCGACGCCGAGATCGCCCTTGGCGCCCATCTCCACCGCCGAGCACGTCAGGCCCGCCGCGCCCATGTCCTGGATCGCGATCACGCAATCGGCTTCCATGATTTCGAGGCAGGCTTCCAGCAGCAGCTTTTCCGCGAAGGGATCGCCGACCTGCACCGTCGGCCGCTTCTCGGCGGAATCGTCGTCGAACTCGGCCGAGGCCATCGAGGCGCCGTGAATGCCGTCACGCCCGGTCTTGGAGCCCAAATAGACAATCGGCATGTTCACGCCGGATGCCGCCGCATAGAAAATCTTGTCGGTGTCGGCGAGGCCAACCGCCATCGCGTTGACCAGGATATTGCCGTCATAGCGGGTGTGGAAACGCACCTGCCCGCCAACCGTCGGCACGCCGAACGAATTGCCGTAGCCGCCCACGCCAGCGACCACGCCCGAAACCAGATGGCGCGTTTTGGGGTGTTCCGGCGCGCCGAAGGAGAGCGCATTGAGGCACGCGATCGGCCGCGCGCCCATCGTGAACACGTCGCGCAGAATGCCGCCAACGCCCGTGGTCGCGCCCTGATACGGCTCGATATAGCTCGGGTGGTTGTGGCTCTCCATCTTGAAGATGACCGCCTGCCCGTCGCCGATGTCGATGACGCCGGCGTTCTCGCCCGGTCCCTGGATCACCCACGGCGCCTTGGTCGGCAGCCCCCGCAAATGGATGCGCGAGGACTTGTACGAGCAGTGCTCGTTCCACATCGCCGAGAAAATCCCGAGTTCAGTGAAACTCGGCACCCGCCCGATCAGCTTGAGGATGCGCTCATACTCGTCCGGTTTCAGGCCATGGCTGGCGACGAGTTCGGGGGTGATCTGGGGCTCGTTCATGGGTGCCTTAATAGGAAGATCGAGGGGGTGCGAAAAGGCCTTTTATGGCGCATTTCCACCCTGTCCAGAGCTTTGCGGGGGGCTGGCCATCGAAACTCGGCTAGGTCAACAGCCAAGCCAGCAAAAGACGCTCCGCCTGTTTGAAAGGGAGCCAACGATAGCACTGAGAGCAAGGATTTGGGGGCAATTTGCCGAAATGCGACGGATTTCGCCCAAACCATCACTTCGCCGCCACGTCCTCAACTTCGTGGGAGAACCCGACCTCCATTGACTTGCCGCCAAACCCGGATCGGCGCCGGGTGGCCATTTCAAGTGCGGTCGCATCGGCCATAACACGTCTCCCTCGCCTATAGGGACCGGTGCATCCGGGAGGCGATTCAACGTCCGCTACCCCCTGCAGATCTATGTATCCCAACGAAGGAACTATAGGAATTGGGATGACACAGCTTGATCTCGCGCGATGGTTGAGAACAAATAGACGGCATTTCAATAATCAAGTCCATGTCGCAATTATGTCCACCATTTACGCTCGATCAAAGTACATCAACGAAATTAAGATTGGCAGGCTCGAGGCCACTTACAGCGCGGATGGATCGCGCATCCTTCGTTATTCGATCGACTTCGTTCACAAGGGCCTCAATCTCCATAAGTTCTTGAGCGCCCCCGAATTGCTGGTGCTGCAGAACAAGGTAGACGCGCTCATCGCCACCTGGGACGAAAGGTATGACAAAGCTGTTGCTCTCGGTCAGGTATATTCTCAAAAGGCAAAAGCTGAACAAGCATCGATTGATGCCACCGAGGCCCTTCAAAACATCCAGAATATCTTGCTGACTGGTATCGAAAACGCGCTGCCGATTGACTGGGATCAACTCAAAGATACACGACGTTTCGACAAGCAATTGACTTTGCCGCCTCCTCCTGTGCCACCCCAGGCAGTCGAGTTACCGGAATTCGTTCCTCCAATAGTAACTTTTTGGCAGAAGCTATTTGGCAAGAGCGCCGAGATCATCGCGGCAGCTCGACAAGAACACGAATCACTTCTGGACAACATTCGCCAACGGAACGAGCAAGCAGTTAGAGCGCATTCAGAAAAGTGCAGCGAACAGGAAAGGCAGGCACATAGTGCGCGAACTAACTACGACTACGAAAAGAAGTCGTTCCACGACCAACAGTATCAGAATAACGCAAAGATAGATGATCTCGCCGCCGCTGTTTCACGTGGCGACGAAGAGGCCATCATCGAACAAATGACACTCGTATTGGATCGTTCTGACTACCACGATCTATTCGAGAAAGAACTAACGATCGAATATCAGCCATCCGAAGAGACGCTCCTGGTTGAATACCAGCTTCCCTCTCCCGACAAGATGCCACAGATCAAAGCAGTTAGATTTGTGAAAGCAACAGGAGAGCTTAGGGAGTCTTATCTTTCGGAACGCGATAAGGCCGCGAACTTTGACAGCGCGTGCTTTCAGATCTGCCTTCGAACTCTGCACGAAATTTTTGCGGCCGACGTCGCCAACAATGTCAGCAAAGTTCTTTTCAACGGCCACACTCAATACATCGACAAGGCTACGGGGCGGGACGTCGATGCCTGTATCATGTCAATTCTGGTTGAGCGGGAAGCCTTCTCGAATATCGATCTCCTTCGCATAGATCCCAAAGCCTGCTTCAAGAGTCTCAAGGGCGTTTCTGCCTCTACCTTATCGGCTCTCGCCCCTGTCGCTCCAATTTTGAAACTTAATAAACACGATGAGCGATTTATCGATGCACGCGACACCATTGGCGATATTGATGAGGCGACAAATCTAGCGGCCATGGATTGGGAAGACTTCGAGCATCTAGTACGTGGGCTCTTCGAAAAGGAATTTGCGCGGCGCGGCGGCGAGGTGAAGATTACTCAATCTAGCAGCGATGGTGGGGTCGATGCTGTTGCTTTTGACCCCGATCCCATCACCGGCGGGAAGATCGTCATTCAGGCCAAGCGTTACACCAAAACGGTCGGAGTATCAGCTGTTCGCGACTTGTACGGTACGATGCAACACGAGTCGGCCTCCCGAGGCATTCTCGTAACAACAGTTGACTTCGGACCAGATGCATACAAATTCTCTGCAGGCAAACCGATTACCCTTCTCACGGGTGCCAATCTACTCCATCTTCTCGACAAGCATGGTATCAAAGCCAAGATCGATATTCGAGAGGCGCGGAAGGTATTGAACCTACGAGATTATGGCCACTAGCGATTTCCTCCCGTAGTAGGTCATAAAGTCAATGCGTCGAGAGAGGCGTCGTGATGTAGTGTACTCGGCCATCTCGTTCGTATTGGGTTTGCGCCCCTAGCGATCCGAAGTCTCATCCTCCAGACTGGTCGGAATTGTCGTTCCTGACAGCGCTTCGAAGAGGCGTTCGGGCGGTCGGCAGGCATGTTGTATTGCACTGCGCGGGAAGATCGGATTTAAGGGCGGAAACACCCAATTGAAGGGCCATTTTTAGTGAACGACCTCCCCAAAAACGCATTCCAACAGCGCCCCGACCTGCATGCCGAAACCGAGGGCGAATTTGCGGGCTGGCGGACCTGGACCCGCGACAGTTTTGAGACTCATAACGGCCCGTTCTGGCACCGGATGGACGAAAACGGCCGCGTGCAATGCGCGTTCCGGGTCGATAAGAAGCACCTCAACGGGCAGCGCAACGTCCATGGGGGCTGCTTCATGTCGTTCGCCGATTACTGTCTGTTTGCGATCGCCTCCTCCGTGCTGGAGGGACCGGGCGTCACGGTGTCGTTCGCCTGCGAGTTTCTCGACGCCGCGCGCGAGGGCGAACTGGTCGAATGCGAGGGCGAAATCACCCGCGCCGGCGGCTCGCTGATCTTCCTGCGCGGTGTGCTGAAATCCGGCGAACGGTCACTGTTCACCTTCTCCGGCACCATCAAGCGGGTGAAGTGGAAGAAGCCGGCAGGCACAGGCCCCGTTGCCACCTGACGCGCCACAGGTCCGCCGCGGCTGGCGCGATTATGCGTTGCTGCTCGCGCTGGCTTGCTGCTGGAGTTCGACCTATCCGCTGACCAAGATCGGCCTCGGCTCATTTCCGCCGATAACCTTCATCTCGGTACGCTCGCTGATTGCGGCAGGCTTTCTGCTGGTGATCCTGCGCTTCCGCGCCATCCCGATGCCTGTGGAAGCCAGGGCCTGGAAGCTGTTCGCCCAGCAGCAGACCATCAATTCGACGTTTCCGTTCCTGCTGATCACCTGGGCGCAGCAATATGTGCCGGCGTCAAATACGGTGGTGCTGGCCTCGACGACGCCGATCTTCGCCTTTCTCATCACCTGGGGCATTACGCGGCACGAGCCGGCGACGCTGCTCAAGCTTGCCGGCGCCATTCTGGGGCTTGTCGGAACGGCCGTGATCATCGGCCTCGATGCGCTCGCGACACTCGATGCTAATATTCTTGCCGAGATCGTCATCCTGATCGCCACCATCTCGTTTGCTTGCGCCACGATCTTCGGGCTGCGGCTGACCGACTACGACCCGATGGTGGTGGCCGCGGGCTCGCTGCTGTTCGGCGGCACCGTGCTGTTGCCGTTCGCGCTGATCGTGGACCATCCCTGGACCTTGCGGCCGACGGCCGAGGCGCTGGTTGCCACGACCGCGATGGGAATATTCTCGAGCGCCTTCGGCCTGATGCTGTTCTACATGTGCCTGACACGGCTCGGCACGCTGACCACCAACGCGCAAGGCTACTTGCGCATCCCGATCGGCGTCGCGCTGTCGGTGGTCCTGCTCGGCGAATCCGTGCCGGCGAACCTGGCGCTCGGACTCGTGCTCGTCATGGCGGGGGTAGCGGCCATGACGATTCCGAAAGACGCTTACAGGCGATGGCTCAAGCGGCCCAGACGATAGTCATCCGTCGACTGCGACGCTTCCGCAAACTCAGATCAGCAACTGCTTTTCGGCGATCGACAGCCATTCCGCCTGCGCCTCGCGCAGATATCTGGGCGCGCGCTTCATCTGAAGCAGCAGTTCGTTGAACACTACCCTGGCCTCGGCGTCGCGGCCGACCATGCGTAGCAGCATGCCGTAGCGGACCCGTGTCTCCGCACCGGGGGCGTACGGCACCAGCGCGTAGTATTCTTCGAGCGCCTCGTCGATCCGCCCGACCTCTGCCAACGAACGCGCATAGAGCAAATGCGCCTCGGCCGATTCAAAGTCCGGCCAGCGCTTTTGCAGATCATCCAACGTGGCGAGTGCCTCGGCCGGACGGTTACGACCGAATTCGGCCTGCGCCCTGCCCAGCGCATAGGCCGGCTCGCCACCGAGCGGCAGCATCAGGATGTGGTCGTAGTGACGCACCGCTTCGTCGAATCTCGCCAGCCTGAGGCACTCAGCCGCCAGCGCGGCGCGATTGGCAACAGTGTCTGCGTTGACGAGCCGATCGGACAGCTCGCGATAGAGCTTTTCCGGGTCGAGCTTGCCGGCGATGCGCTTGCGTGCCTGTTGCGCACCGGGACTTCCAAACCATTCCGGCACCAGTTCGACGACGATGTAGGCGAGCGCGCCGACCAGCGGGATCATCAGGATGATGAAGGCCCAGGGCTGCAGGCGACCCGTCTTCGATGCGTGATAGATCAGCGTGATATCGAGCAGCAAGACGACGAGAGCAACGGGCATGGCGCATTCCAGGCAAACCGGATGGACGATCCTTAGTGGCCTTGATAGCGCGGCAAGTTCAATCAGACAATCTTCAGTTGTGAGCAGGTGCGAAATATCGGCTGGCGATTCCACAGAAGCAACACTGCGATTCCACATTTGTGGCCAGTGAAAATCTTCATGGGAACAGCAACGAACTGTGATCGGCAGGCGGGAACGCAGGCTGCGCGGACCTCGTTGGCCGTTACGCAAGCCAAGAAAAGGAGCAATCATGAAACTCGCAACATTGGGATTGGCGACAGCGCTTGTCTTCACGGGCACTTACGCGCTCGCGCAGTCCAGTGGCGGCTCGGCAGGCGGGAGTCCGGCCACGGGTGGCGCGGCAACAAGCAGCACGACGACGGGATCTTCCACCAGCGGAACGACCACCGGCAATGCGACGGGTACTAACCCCAGCACCGGCATGACCAACAATGCCGGCAGTGCCGCGGCCGCACGGAACAGCGGACTGAACCCGTCGGGGAATACGCTTCTCAATCCCTCGCCCAGCGGTTCGACGTTGACGCCGGCCGCACCCGGCTCGCCGACCGGCCGATAACAAAAAGCCCCGCACAGCGGGGCTTTTTCATACGTATCGTTGCTGAGCGCTATTTCTTCTCTTCCAGCAGCTTCCTGTATTTCTCGACGTCGCGCGTCACCAATTGTCCCAGCACTTCGCTCGCTTGCTCGTTGGCGTCGGGCGCGACGGTGGAGAGATCGTGAAAGCGCTTCTTCACCGCCTCGCTCTCGACGGCGGCTTTGGCCGCGGCGTTCAGTTTCGCGACGATCGCAGGCGGCGTGCCCTTCGGCGCAAACAGGCCGTTCCAGCCCTGCGCTTCGAAATCGGGAAGGCCAGCTTCCGCCGATGTCGGCAGATCGGACAAGGTCGCAAGCCGCGCCGTCGAGCCGACGACGAGGCCTCTCACCAGCTTGTCGTCGATGGCCTGCGACACCGAGGCGGCCGAGTCGCAGACGCCGTCGATCTGGCCGCCGATCGCATCCGTCAGCGCCGGCGCCGCGCCGCGATAGCCGACCAGCGTCACGTCGATGCCGGCGGCCTGCGCAAAGCTCTTGCAGATGAGGAAATTCGATGAGCCTGCGCCGGCGTGGCCGAGATTGACCTTGCCGGGATTTTTCTTCGCATAGGCGATGAAATCCTGCAGGTTCTTCGCCGGAAAATCCTTGCGCAGCGCGACGATGCCGAAGGTCTTCGCGACCATGGCGATGGGGACAAACGAGCCCGGCGTGAACGGCAGTTTCGGATAGATCGTATAGGTCGCGGCGCTGGTGCCGGCATTGCCGATGGCGATCGTATAACCGTCGGCTTCCGCGCGCGCCGCACGCGTCAGCGCGGTCGAACCGCCGGCGCCCGCGACATTCTCGATCACGATCGGCTGCCCGAGCGACTTGGCCATCTCCTCGGCGACCACGCGCGCGATCACGTCGGAAGTGCCGCCGGCCGCGAACGGCACGATCATGTTGATGGGACGCTTGGGATAGTCCTGCGCGTGGGCGGCTGCGGCGAGCGAGAAGGCCGCAGCGGCAACGGCCAGGCGCATCATCAAGCGCATCATGAAGGACTTCACGCCGCTTTTTCCAGATGTGCGGCGAGGCCCGCGAACAGGCCGCGGCCGTCGGTGCAGCCCATGATGTCTTCGACATGGTTTTCCGGGTGCGGCATCATGCCGAGCACATTGCCGCGCTCGTTGACGATGCCGGCGATCGACTGCGCGGCGCCGTTGATGTTGGATTCCTCGTCGACCACACCATCGGCGGAGCAGTAGCGATAGAGCACCCGCCCCTCGCCTTCCAGCCGCTTCACCGTCTCCTCGTCGGCTTCGTAATTGCCTTCGCCATGCGCGACCGGCACGCGAATGACCTGGCCGGCGTTGTAGCCGCGCGTGAACGGCGTATCCGAGCGCTCGACCCGCAGATGCACATCCCTGCAGATGAATTTCAGCCGCGCGTTGCGCATCAGGACGCCGGGCAACAGGCCCGCTTCGCACAGGATCTGAAAGCCGTTGCAGACGCCGAGCACAAGACCGCCATCGGCCACAAACTTGCGCACCGCGTCCATGACCGGCGCGCGCGCGGCAATCGCCCCGCAGCGCAGATAGTCGCCATAGGAAAATCCGCCGGGCACCACGACCAGATCGGTCCCCTTCGGCAGCGCGGTGTCGGCGTGCCACACCATCGCCGCCTGCTGGCCCGAGGCGAGTTTCAGGGCCCGCGCCATGTCGCGCTCGCGATTGATTCCGGGGAAGACGAGGACGGCGGATTTCATGGCGGTTCCCGAGTTTCAGGCGTTTCAACGAACGGCACTAACGCCGACTACATATTCTTTTCTGCCGCCGGGCGCTACCGTCAGACGCCGAACTTTGAACAGGCTGGGCCTGGCGACCGGACGCTGCCAGCGCAGCCGATTCCACGCCTTGCTACCGCGCCGGAGGGGCAAAATCCTCGATCTCCAGGACACCCACGAAATCGCCGCTATTACGGCGAGCGACCTCGAGGCCAAGGGACGAGGAAATGACGTCGATGGCGCTGTTGCCCGCAAACACCATCTTGCGGACGATATAAACCGTCTTGTTGTCGGTTGAGAGGCCCCGATATTCCCAATGGACGGCCGGGAAGTTTTTCACGTTGGCGACGCGGGTGGAAAGCAGCGAGAGATCCCGCACCCGGTTTCCCCCTTCGGCCGAAGCCTGCTCCGCCGTAGTCATCTCATGCTGGGCGCTCTCCTGCGCGAATTTCTGCAGGGCCTGCGGATCGGGGCTGCGGGTCGGACTGGCCGACGTACGAATGCTGACCATCGATAATTCCGCGCATGCCAGCGGACGGCAGCGGAAAGTCGCGCGCTTGTCGCCAAACGCCTGGCTGCCGATCCATTTCTGCGGATCGGGCGACTTGTAACGAACCCGGGTCCCCGGATGCTCCGGCCCCACGGCCGCGGTCATGCAGCCCGCAAGCCAGATCGTCGCCGCGGCAATGGCCGCCAGCCGAAACGCGCCCCACACCAACCCCATCGAAGTCCCCACCCCGCAACCTTGGCCTGTCAGGCCAGAACTTCCAACCTATAGTTCCAGATTATGGGGCACGCCAGTGCTTTGCCGGGCAGGGCTTTATCGCTGTAACGGCTTTATCGCGGTAACGGAATGTCCTCGACCTGCATCGCGCCGGCAAACAGGTCGCGATTGCGTCGCGCGGTCTCGCGCGATGGCGAGAAGGAGGCAATATTGACCAGTGCCGATTTCACGAACATGGTCACCTTGCTCATGTAGACGGGCTCTTTGCCGCCGACGAAGCGCATCTCCTGCGAGATCGCCGGATAGCCGCGCATCTCCGTGACCGTGCTGGAAAGCCGCTCGATCTTGCGGCCCGGCGCCAGGCTGGAGGCGGCATTCAGGTTGGCCTGCTCAACCGCCGCCGGGATAGTCTGGCTGGCATATTTCGCCAATGCCTGACGGTCGGGACTTCGTGTCGGGCTGGCCGAGATGCGCGCGGTGACCTTGGACGCCGCCGGGCACGCCAGAGGCCGGCAAATAAACTCGCTCGAACTGGTGCTGAAAAAATTGCGGCTGCCGGCCCACTTCGCCACGTCGGGATTGCGGATCATGACCCGGGTGGACCCCGGCGCCTGTGCAGCCGCAGGGTACACGACAAGCGTGGCAAGAAGCAGCGTGGCGAAGAAGGCGATCGCAGCAACCTGTAATGGAAGCCTGGGGAACGTCCGATCGATTGCGGAAAATACGAGAACGACAGATTTCATGGCTTGCCGGCTGAAAAGCGAGAATTGTCGGCCGAGCGCCGACCAGCCAATCCCATAACCAATTGACGCCGGTTTTACCAGTGCCAGCGCCGCCAAAACGGCCCGCGTCGCAGCCGCGTTCAACAACAATCGCTCAGGGATGGAAACCGCCGCGCGGGATGGCTATGGGCATTCGGCAGATCTTACAACGTCGGCGCGTCGTTCAATTCGAGGCGGCGCTCGATAAGATCCAGATGGCCCTCGTGCCCCACCACCTGGACCGATTTCAATACCTTGAACATCGGCTCCATTGTCACGTCGGCCATCCA
Source organism: Bradyrhizobium sp. 170 (assembly GCF_023101085.1). Lineage (NCBI taxonomy): Bacteria > Pseudomonadati > Pseudomonadota > Alphaproteobacteria > Hyphomicrobiales > Nitrobacteraceae > Bradyrhizobium > Bradyrhizobium sp. 170. The sequence goes on from NZ_CP064703.1 coordinate 6,470,416, forward strand.
ACCTGCCCTCAAGGCTTCATTTCGATGGCATAATTCTCGATCACCGTATTCGCCAGCAGCTTGTCGGCGGCATCCTTCAATGCCGCTTCCGCCTTGGCCTTGTCCGCGCCCGACAGTTCGATGTCGAACACCTTGCCCTGACGGACGCTGGCGACGCCATCGACGCCGAGCGACTTCAGCGCGCCTTCGATGGCCTTGCCCTGCGGATCGAGAATGCCCGATTTCAACGTAACGGTAACGCGTGCCTTCACGATCTCAACCTCAGCTCTTCACCAGCACCGGACCCGTACCGGCCGGACGCTCGTTCTCCATCAGGATGCCCAGCCGCTTTGCCACTTCGGTATAGGCTTCCAGCAGCCCACCGAGGTCGCGGCGGAAACGATCCTTGTCGAGCTTCTCGTTCGACTTGATGTCCCACAGCCGGCACGAGTCGGGCGAGATCTCGTCGGCGACGATGATCCGCATCATCTCATTTTCGAACAGGCGTCCGCATTCCATCTTGAAATCGACCAGACGGATGCCGATGCCCAAGAACAAGCCGGTGAGGAAGTCGTTGACGCGGATGGCGAGCGCCATGATGTCGTCGATTTCCTGCGGCGTGGCCCAGCCGAACGCGGTGATGTGCTCTTCCGACACCATGGGGTCGTTGAGCTGGTCATTCTTGTAATAGAACTCGATGATCGAGCGCGGCAGCTGCGTGCCCTCCTCGATGCCGAGGCGCTGCGACAGCGAACCGGCGGCGACGTTCCGCACCACCACCTCAAGCGGCACGATCTCGACCTCGCGAATCAACTGCTCGCGCATGTTGAGACGGCGGATGAAATGGGTCGGCACCCCGATGTCGTTGAGGTGCTGAAACAGGTACTCCGAAATCCGGTTGTTGAGGACGCCCTTGCCCTCGATCACCTGGTGTTTCTTGGCATTGAACGCGGTCGCATCATCCTTGAAGTGCTGGATCAGGGTTCCCGGCTCCGGGCCTTCATACAGGACCTTGGCCTTGCCTTCATAAATACGGCGTCGACGGCTCATTGGGATGTACCGTGTTTTGTTGAAATCCATGAAATTGGTGTGCTCCGGATGACAAGGGTTTGCGACCACGACGGAGCTGCCGTGAAGGCGAGGTTCCGAACAAAGCAACCGGAAACAGAACAAGAACCTCGCCTCATGGCAACCTATCCGATTGGCCCATCCAGCACAATCGACCCGGCCCAATTGGGGCCAACTTATCCCGATTGCCTGCGGCCTAACGGCCCGTTGTTTTACCGATTCGCCCCCTCTATCTAGGTAGGCGATCGGGCCGCGACAACGCGGCCCTGTTTACCATTTCCGGGGATTGGAACCGAAGAATGACCACTTTCGACAAGCGCGAGGAAGGTTTTGAGAAGAAATTCGCCCTCGACGAGGAGCAGAAGTTCAAGGCTGAGGTGCGCCGCAACAAGCTGCTCGGTCTTTGGGCAGCCGAAAAACTCGGCATGTCCGGCGACGACGCCAATGCCTATGCCAAGGAAGTGGTTTCGGCCGACTTCGAGGAAGCCGGCGACAAGGACGTCCAGAACAAGGTCGTGAAGGATTTTGCCGCCAAGGGCGTCGCCATCACGGCGCCGGAGGTGCGCGTCAAGATGGACGAACTGATGGCGGTGGCTGCCGCCCAGGTGAAATCGGGGACCTGAGACTAATACTCCGTCATTGCCTGCGACAAACGCGAAGCGTTTGCGCAAGGGAGCGAAGCGACGAAGCAATCCACGTCTCCGCTTGCGGCGGCATGGATTGCTTCGCTTCGCTCGCAATGACGGTGGAGGGACCGTCGGTTAAGTCGATGGCGCTGCCCCGCGATATTCCCTGCGAACGATCTCCATCAATCGCCGTGCCGCTGCGCTGAGAAAACCGCCACGGCGCGTAATCGTGACAACGTCGTGGCTCGCCTTGAGATCACGCACGCCGATCGCAGCGATCGTCCCGTGTCGCAACTCCTCCGCGGCATTGCTCTCCGACAACAGCGCGATGCCGAGGCCGGCTTCGACGAGGCGCTTCTGCGCGGTCAGGCTGTCGACCGGCGTCCAGTCGATTTCACCGAGCCCGTGGGTCTGAAACAGCGCGAACACATGCGACGCCGTGATCTCGCGCCTCCCCGGCACCACCGGGAATGCGATCCAGCGTTCGCCGCTGAGATCGGCGAGTTTTGTCACACGGCGGCCGGCGCGCGGATGGTCCGGTGCGCACACCACCTGCAACGGTTCGGCAAACAGCAATTCGCAATCGAGATCGCGCGAGCGGTCGCGGTCATAGCGCAGGCCGATGGTCGCCTCGCCGCGCCGTATCATGTCGCTGACCTCCGCGCTGGTCGCGGTGCGCAGGCTCAATTCGACCTCGGGATGTTCGGCCGCGAAGCGTTTCAAGATCGCCGACAGCCGCCCGCCGGCAAGCGTGCCGACCACCGCGAGCGCAATCGGCCCTGAATTCGGCCGCGCCAGCGCGCGAACCGCGTTCTCCGCGTCCTGCGCGGCCGCGACCGCGCGCTCGGCATACGGCATCATCACCCTGCCCGCATCGCTCAGCATCGTGCGCCCCGCGATCCGCTCGAACAGCGGCACGCCGAGTTCCTGCTCCAGCAGCGCAATGCGCCGCGAGATCGCCGGCTGCGAGCGGTGCAGCGCCTTCGCCGCGCTCGAAATGCCGCCGCGGCGGTGAACGGTCAGGAACGTGAGAAGCGCATCGCTGTCCATGTTTCATCCATGCAAAAAGCTGATGATGCATAGAGAAATAACAAATTTGGCTGATGGGAGATAGCCCGCTAGTTTCGCCGCCAACCTGAACCGGACAACCAACGAAAGCGGAGATTGCCGATGCGAACCCTGATGGAAAAAGCCGAAGCGTTCCGCGCGCTGCATGCGCGCCCCGGCGCCTTCATCATTCCCAATCCCTGGGACGCAGGCACCGCAAAACTGCTCGCCGCGATGGGGTTCGAGGCGCTTGCGACCACGAGCCTCGGCCTTGCCAATACGCTCGGCAGCGCCACCGTCAGCCTCGATGCCATCATCGAGAACTGCCGGATGATCGCTGATGCCACCGACCTGCCCGTCAACGCCGACCTGGAGAATTGCGGCGCGGACGATCCGAAAACCGCGGCGAAGGCGATCGCGCGCGCAGCCGAAGCAGGCTGCGTCGGCGGCTCGATCGAGGATTCGACCGGCGATTCGCGCCAGCCGATCTACGATTTCTCGCTCGCGGTCGAGCGCGTGCAGGCGGCGGTCGAGGCCGCCCGCGCACTCCCCTTTCCATTCACGCTGACGGCGCGGGCGGAGAATTTCCTGCACGGCCGCAAGGATCTCGACGACACCATCAAGCGGCTGCAGGCATTCGAGGCCGTTGGCGCGGACGTTTTGTATTCCCCCGGCCTGTACGACATCGACACCATCCGCAAGGTAGTGTCGTCGGTCGGCAAGCCATTCAATCTGGTGATGGGCTTTGCCGACCCGACGCTGACGGTCGATCAACTCTCGGCCGTGGGCGTCAAGCGCATCAGCGTCGGCGGCGCGATGGCGCGCTACGCCCTTGCGGCGTTCTTAAAGAGCGCCCGCGAGATGAAGGACCAGGGCGCGTTCACCTTTGTGCGCGAGATGGCACCGATCGGGGAGATCAGGGCGGCGTTCAAGTAACCAGTCTCTCCCCGTCATTGCGAGCGCAGCGAAGCAATCCATCTCTCCGCACGCGGAGGCATGGATTGCTTCGTCGCTACGCTCCCTTGCGCAAACGCTTCGCGTTTGTCGCAGGCAATGACGGCGGAGGGATCGTCACCCTTCCTTGAATCCATACTCCGGCACGTTGCCGCTGGCGCCGTAATATTTGTACGGCAGGAATTTCCCGGACATCGTGATCTTGACGCGGTCACCCTTGGGATTGGCGACCCGTTCCAATGCCATGTCGAAGTCGATCGCCGACATGATGCCGTCGCCGAACTCCTCCTCGATCAGCGCCTTCCAGGCGGGACCATTGACCATCACCATCTCGTAGAAGCGGTAGATCAAGGGATCGGTGGGCGGCATCGGCGTGCCAGCGCCGCGCATCGGCACTTCGTTGAGCATCGCGATTTCGGATTTCGAAAGCTCGAACAGCTCGCCGGCATTGGCGGCCTGCGGTTTTGTCAATTTCATCTGGCCCATGATGGCGCCGACAATCAGCACTTCCGAATAGCCGCCGATCTTTTCGCAGATGTGTTTCCAGCTCCAGCCCTTCTCGCGCTTGATGTCGAGCAGCTTTTCGGTGAGGTCTTCCCGTTTCATATGGCTCTCCTTCTAACCCGTCATGCCCCGGCCTTGTGCCGGGCATCCACGTCTTTGCTGATCCCTCTAGGAAGGCGTCATGGCCGGGACAAGCCCGGCCATGACGCCTGTTCTGTATCCTCCGCCCCCGAAGCAATCACTAATTCCGGTTTGCCCGGCCGCACCGTCGGCACGTTGCGTGGATCGTGATCCGGCGTCGTGGCGGTGAACGTCTTGCTGCGGCTGACCAGGAAATCGACGATGTGATTGCGCAGCGCGTAGTAGTAGGGATGGCGGTGCAGATCGATGCGGCCGCGGTCCTTTGGCAGCGGGTTTTCCACGATCTCGGCCAGCACGGCACCGGGACCATTCGTCATCAGAAAAATCTTGTCGGCGAGATAGATCGCCTCATCGACGTCATGGGTGATCATGAACGCGGTCTGTCCGGTCTCCAGGCAGATGCGGCGCACCTCGTCCTGCAGCGTGCCGCGCGTCAAGGCGTCCAGCGCCGAGAACGGCTCGTCCATCAGCATGATTTTTGGCGTGATCGAGAGCGCACGGGCAATGCCGACGCGCTGCTTCATGCCGCCGGACAGCTCGGACGGCCGCTTGTGCTCGGAGCCGGTCAGGCCGACGAGGTCGATAAACTTTTGCGCATGCGCCTTCACCCTGGCGCGGTCCCAGTTGCGCCATTTCGAGGTCACGGCATAGGCGACGTTGCCGAGCACGGTGCGCCACGGCAAGAGCGCATGGCTCTGAAAGATCACCGCGCGGTCAAGACTCGTGCCTTCGATCGCTTGCCCGTCGACGATGACGGCGCCCTCGCTCGGCTGGTCGAGCCCGGCCAGAATGTTCAAGACCGTGGTCTTGCCGCAGCCGGAATGGCCGATCACGCAGCCGAACTCGCCGCGATTCATCGAGAGCCACAGGTCCTCGAACACCGTGGTCTCTTTGCCGTCCGCGCCGGGATAGCGCCGCGCGATCGCTTCGATGGAAATGAATTTGTCGGTCATGGCGCTATTCCGGGAACGTGACCATGCGCGTGAAACGCGCAAGAATCTGGTCGAGCAGCATGCCGACAATGCCGATCAGGAGGATCGCGATGATGACGTTGGTGATCGAGAGGTTATTCCACTCGTTCCAGACGAAGTAGCCGATGCCGGTGCCGCCGACCAGCATCTCGGCCGCGACGATGACAAGCCAGGCGATGCCGATCGAAATCCGCATGCCGGTCAGGATCGTCGGCGCGGCCGCCGGCAGGATCACGGTGAAGGCGCGCCTGACGGTGCCGACCTCCAGCGTGCGCGCGACGTTGATCCATTCCTTGCGCACTGCGGCGACGCCAAACGCCGTGTTGAGCAGCATCGGCCAGACCGAGCAGATGAAGATGACAAAAATCGCGGAGATGCTGGAATCCTTGATGGTGTAGAGCGCCAGCGGCATCCAGGCGAGCGGCGAGATCGGCTTCAGCACCTGGATGAACGGATCGAGTGCCTTGCTGATCAACGGCGACATGCCGATCAGGAAGCCGAGCGGAATGGCGACGAGCACCGCGAGGAAGTAGCCGAGGCCGACGCGCGCGATGGAATAGCCGAGCTGGATGCCGAGGCCCTTGTCGTTCGGGCCATTGTCGTAGAACGGCTGCCTGAGGTGCTCCCACAATTTGGCGCCGACATCGAGCGGACCCGGCATCGCCGACTTGCCGGCGGTCGCGGTCAATCCCATCAGCTTGGCGTATTCCGGCGTCATGTTGGCGACAGCGCCCGTTCCGCGCGTGGCGAGATGCCAGACGCCGAGGAAGGCCGCGAACAGCACGAGCGAGACGACGGCTGCGCGGAAGCGAAGGGAGAAGGTCATTGGGGGTAGTCCCTCAGCATGTCGTCCCCGCGAAAGCGGGGACCCATACTCCGCAGCGTTAGTAACGAAGGAAGGCCTCTGACATCATGCCTAAAAGAGACGACACGGCGTATGGGTCCCGGCCTTCGCCGGGACGACAGCGGTAATCGTAGTTGCGCCCCTGCCCTCACGACGCCTTCCTGATCTTGAAGCTGTTGAGATATTCCTCCGGCTTGGCAGGATCGAACGTCTTGCCCATCACCGAAAAACTCTTGGTCGTGGTGGTCGGCGGCGTCAGCCCGGCCTCCTTCATCAGCTTGGCGGCGTCGGTCGCCAGATAGACCTGCGCAGCGATGCCGGCGTAGTCGATGTCGCCCTTGATCTGCCCCCAGCGCTTCATCTGGGTCATGATCCAGATGGCAAACGATTGCCACGGGAACGGATCGAAATCGACGCGGTTCGGCTGCTGGACAATGTTGCCCAAACCGTCGGCGAAAGTGCCAGTGAGAATCTGCTCCAGCACGATCTGCGGCTGGTTGAGATAGTTCGCGGGCGCGATCGCTTCGGCGATCTGCTTGCGATTCTCCGCCTTGTGCGCGAACGCGGTGGCCTCGATGATCGATTTCAACAGCGCGCCATAGGTGTTCGGCATCGCCGTGATGAACTCCTTGGAGGCCGCGAACGCACAGCACGGATGGCCTTCCCAGATGTCCTTGGTCAGGATGTGAATGAAGCCGGCGCCATCAAACACCGCGCGCTGGTTCATCGGATCGGGTCCGAGGAAGCCGTCGATATTGTCGGCACGCAGATTGGCGACCATTTCCGGCGGCGGCACCGCGCGGATCTGCACATCGACATCAGGGTCGAGGCCGTGCTCGGCGAGATAGTACCGCAGCAAATAATTGTGCATCGAATAGTCGAAGGGCACCGCGAACTTGAAACCCTTCCAGCTCTTTGGGTCGCGCTTGTCCTTGTGCTTCATCGCCAGCGTGATCGCCTGGCCGTTGATGTTCTCGACCGCCGGCATGGTATAGGGAATCGGGTTCGAGCCGGCGCCCATGGTGATGGCGAGCGGCATCGGCGACAGCATGTGCGCCGCGTCGTATTCCTTGTTGATGGTCTTGTCGCGAATGACGGCCCAGCCGGCGGTCTTGATGACTTCGACGTTCAGGCCGTTCTTGGCATAGAACCCCATCGGCGCCGCCATGATGATCGGGGTGGCGCAGGTGATCGGGATGAAGCCGACCTTGAGGTCTTTCTTCTCGAGCGGGCCGCCCTGCGCGAACACTTCGGTCGCGGTCTTGAGCGGGAAGAATTGCGACACGGCCGCCACGGCCGTCGCCGCCCCCACCGATTTCAGAAACGCACGCCGCGCGACGTCCTGCGGGAACATCGCGCGCATCACGGCGGATGCGACCACGCCCTCGTAGCGTTTTTGCTCGCTCTCGATGGCGGACTGGATCTGCAGCTGGGCGGCCTGATGCTCGGCTTCGCTGAGATGCTGGCCACAAGAACAGCCACCGGCAAGACGGCGGTTGGAATCGAATGGGTTGTCGAAGGTAGACATCAGCCCTCCTGCGCGACGTTGCACCCTAATTAAGCAAGGCACATGCCAGCCCCGTATTTGGGCGATGGCGCTGATATCGCGGGAGTTTCGCGCAGGTTGGCGACTACGAAAATTCGTGATACACGAAAATTCGTAGTTCGATTACGAGTTTTCGGAGTGAGGCAGATGGATCTTGCGCTCGGTTCAACGGCCCCGCCGCAGGACGTCGAACTGCGTGCCGTCGCGTTCGAGTCCTCAATCGAGCCGACGCTGCTGCTCGATCCCCATGCCGACCTGATCCTCGACGCCAATCCCGCCGCCTGCACCCTGCTTGGCTACGACCGCGCGCTGTTGCGGCAGACCAAGGTCAGCAGGCTGCATGCAGGCCAACTCCCCGCGCTGATCGTGTTCACACAGGCCGTGCTCGACAAGGGCGCGTTTTGGACCAATGCGCTGACGCCGCGCCACGCCACCGGGCAAACGCTCCGGCTCGAATATGCCGGCTCGCTCGTGCCGGGTGATGGCCGCCCGCTGGTGCTGCTCACCATGAGCGACCTCGATGCACGCCGCCGTCGCTATGTCGATGCGGCGGCCGAAGACCACATGCGCGGCGGGATCGCGACCTGGCAGCGGGTCGAGCGCGTGTTTCAGGATATCGAGCGCGAAAACCAGTTGATCCTGCGCGCCGCCGGCGAAGGCATTTACGGCGTCAACGCTGACGGCAAGACCACCTTCGTCAACCCGGCCGCCGAACGCATGCTGGGCTGGTCGGCCGAGGAACTGGTCGGCAAGGAAATCCACCCGATCGTTCATCACACCCATCATGACGGGCGGCACTATCCCGATCATGACTGCCCGATCTACGCGGCGTTTCGCGACGGCGCCGTGCACCAGGTCGAGGGCGAGGTGTTCTGGCGCAAGGACGGCACGCCGGTCTGGGTCGAATACACCTCGACACCGATCCGCGACCGCGGCGTGGTGGTCGGCGCGGTCATCGTGTTCCGCGACGTCAGCCAGCGCCGCGAGGCCGATGAAAAACTCCACGCCGCGCTCGCCGAGGTCGATCGCCTGCGCGAACGGCTGGAGCTGGAAAACGCCTATTTGCAGGAAGAAATCCGCATCGAGACCAATCCGCGCGGCATTATCGGCCAGAGCGAGGCAATCCAGAAGACGCTGCGCCAGGTCAAGCTGGTGGCCCCGACGTCCGCAGCCGTGATGATCACGGGCGAATCCGGCACCGGCAAGGAACTGATCGCGCGCGCCATCCACGAGGCAAGCAGCCGCCGCGACCGGCCACTGATCCGCGTCAACTGCGCGGCGATCCCGCGCGAGCTGTTCGAGAGCGAGTTCTTCGGCCACGTCCGCGGCGCCTTCACCGGAGCGATGCGCGACCGCATCGGGCGGTTCGAACTCGCCGATGGCGGCACGCTGTTTCTCGATGAGGTCGGCGAAATTCCACTGGAGCTGCAAGGCAAGCTGTTGCGGGTGCTACAGGAGGGCAATTTCGAACGGGTCGGCGAAGAGCGCACCCGCGCGGTCGACGTGCGCCTGATCGCCGCCACCAACCGCGATCTCAAGCAGGAAGTGCAGCGCGGCCGGTTTCGCGAGGACCTCTATTTCCGCCTCAACGTGTTTCCGGTGGAGTCCGTACCACTGCGCGAGCGGCGCGAGGACATTCCGCTATTGGCGCAGCACTTTTTGACCCGCGAGAGCAAGGCGCTGAAATCCGAGCTTCGGTTGTCGGAAGGCGATGCGCGCAGGCTTTCGCGCTACGACTGGCCCGGCAACGTCCGCGAACTGCAGAACGTCATCGAACGCGCCGCGATCCTGGCGCAGAATGGCCGGCTGCGCATCGACCTGCCCGATTCATCCGGCGCTCAGCCCGCGCCCGGCTCGGCGCGCGTGAAGGCCGACGCCCACCCGGCTGTCTTGACCGCATCCGAAATGCGCGCCCACGAGCGCGCCAACATTCTCGCCGCGCTTCAGGCCTGCTCTGGCAAGGTGTTCGGCCCCGGCGGTGCCGCTGAAATGCTCGACATCAAGCCGACCACGCTGGCCTCGCGCATCAAGGCGCTGGGGATTACCCAACGTCCGCCGCGTTAGCGGCGGCCACCGACGGCAAACGGAGAGGCGCCGGGCAGCCCAAGCGAATTGATGTCGCCCGACTGTTGGACGTAGCCAACCCCTAAGGACAGGCTGAGATTCGACGTCGGCTGAAATTCGATGCCCGCATTCACGCTGGAGACGGGTAATGTACCGGACACGTTATCGAATGGGGCGAAAGGGTTGCCGAGGCCGGTATTGTATTTCAAGGTGTCGAAACCGGCATAGACCGTGACGGGCAACCCGCCCGCGCCTTTGAAGCTGTAGCCGAACTGCATGCCTTCGCTGTAGAGCGAGCCGAAATTGCCAAACGCATTCTGGTTGATGCCGCTCAAGCCCATGCCGTTACGTTGGCTGCCGACAAAAAAGCCGTTCGGAAAATTGTAGCGCGCATAGGAAAAGCCGCCGCTTCGGGCGTCGCTGAAGTCAAAGCTCGGAAAATTCCCGTAACTGTTCGGGCTCTCGCTGGCGGCAGGGTCGCCACCGAAGCCCATCGGCCAACCCTGGACCCAATAACCCACAGGGGCGGCTTGGGCGTGTGCCGTTCGCCCGCCCAAGCAGAGCATCGCCAATACGAGTGCGAGACCCAATCTGCCTGAGAAATTCAACATCCGCGCGATCACCAAGTGTCCCCCCAAAGCTATACCCTCCGGATGTCCGGAGCGCCAGTGCGGCGCTCAGGATGACAGTGATGGAACAAGCGTGCGCGACGTGCGGTTACAGCGCCGGTCCGGAATTCCGCCGATGAGACCCAAACCGGAAGGGAATTGTCAAACGTGAGGGGCAGACTGTTGGTACGCGTCAATAATGAATCAGGCGACCGACACCTCGCTGCTGCTTCGGCTTCCTGCGTGCAACGCGGTCCAAGACCGGATTGCTGGTATGCCGGTAGGCCACGCTCTAGGAGGCAGTCGCCAACGATGTTGCGAGGCTTGATGGTCGATGGCCGGTCGTTGATGGGGTCCGCAGCCGTGCGTATGTGATTGCTACTCAACAAACGGAGGCGTTTTCAAGTAAACGGGCAACCAAAGGGGCGAGGTAGAGTTCTATAGGCGATCATGGAGGAATTTGCTCCGACGAAATTGTAACCTGCAACCATCCAACCCATCTGGAGGACACCATGAGATATGATCTCAAGTCATCGTGCATGTGGGGTTGTGTTGTGCTTGCTTTGGCAGTCCCGGCGGCTGCTGTCCCGGCCGTGGCGGAAGAGTCAGGCCAATGGTTCGGTCGAGCCGTTCTGGTCACCCTGTCGAGCAAGAGCGTGAAGCTGGAAGACCGGGCTGACCATACGGTGTCGGTCACCGAGTTCGACGGCGCCGTGTTCAATGCCGACGGCAAGCCCTTCCTCGACAAAGCCCGCTATCAGGTGGTTGATCTAACGGATGCTGGCGCTTCCAGCGGCGGCCACAAGACCTTCACAGAGGCCGATGGATCCAAGGTCTTTGCCAAGTACGTCCTGAAAGACGCGAAGCCGAAAGAGTTCCGCGGTACCTTCGAGTTCACTGGCGGCACAGGAAAATATGCAGGGATCACGGGCCGCGGTGAGTACCACGTCGTGCTGGTCAGCGACACGGCCTTGTGGGATGAACTGCGCGGCGAGTACAAGATTCCGGGGCCGACCACGGGGAGCGCCGCGCCTCCACGGTAAACAGCGGGGCCGGCGAACAGCTCAACGCGGACGATAAGGCGATCTTGATCGACGCAAAGCGTTAGATCGTCATCAGGGAAGAGCGGGCATTGGACGGTCGAGTCGCGATGTCAGCGAGTGACTCCGAAACAGACAACGTTCCCCGTAGTTTGCCACCAACGGTAGGTCCAACTATGGTCAACGCCGAAGCTCGGATGCTGCCGTCAAAGACGCGGGCGAACGAAACTGACATGGATACATCTTTGATTATTCGTCGCGCGTCGGGCTTGGACCTTCCGCAACTACTCGGACTATATCCCCATCTCGATCCAGCCGACCGGATCCCGCCGCTGGATGTCGCTGAACGCCGCTTCGAGGAACTGCAGAAGTATCACGGAAGCGCGATCCTCATCGGGGCCGCCGAAGGCGCCATCGTCACCTCCTGCACGCTTATCGTTATTCCGAACCTGACACGTGGCGGACAGCCATATGGATTGATTGAGAACGTTGTAACGCACGCTGCCTTCCGAGGGCGCGGTTTCGGCAAACAGGTCCTGCAAGCGGCCGTGGCCGAGGCATGGCAGGTCGATTGCTACAAGGTCATGCTGATGACGGGATCCAAAAGGCCATCCACGTTGGCGTTCTACACCTCCGCGGGTTTCCAGCAGAACAAGACTGGCTTCCAAATTCGGCGGCTTGCGCCGCGCGCAGAGTCACCCGACTGAACCAGCCGCGCTGCATGAGGCGGCTTCTGGCCTGACCATGGCTGCAGTCCAATCCGCTAGGATCAGACTGCAACATCCGACGTGTCGTTACGCTGCCTTGGTGGTGAGCTTGACGTCCGTCGGCAGCCCCTCTTCGATCGGCAGCGACGGGTCGCGCGACCATTCGTTCCAGGAGCCGAAATACATCCGGACATCCTTCACGCCGGCGTTCTTCAACGCGAGGAACGTGTTCGAGGCCCGCGCGCCCTTGAAGCAGTAGAGATAGACCGGCGTATTCTCTGTGATGCCGACGGTCGCGCACTCCGCCAGGATCTCGTTCTTGGACTTGAAGCGCGGCCCTTCCGCCGTCGGCTTCATCATGCGGTACCATTCGAGCCAGACGGCGCCGGGTATGCGTCCCTTGCGCGGGCAGAAATCCTTCCCATACGGCGACGAGCTCTCGCCGATCCACTCGTCGATATCGCGCACGTCGAGCAGCGCGATCGCGGGCTTGCCGACGGCGGCCAGCATGGTCTTGGCGTCGATTAGGATGTCGCCGGCTTCGGGCAGAACCGAGAACGATGCCTTCACCGGCGACGGCACGTCCTTCGTCACCGGCAGGCCCGCCGCCGCCCACGCATCGTAGCCGCCATGCAGCACCTTGATCTTGGGATAGCCGAGCATGGTGAGGAGGTAGTAGCCGCGGCAGGACTGGCCGAAGCCGGAATTCATCGACTGTTCGTAGATGACTGCGGTCTCTTTCCCCGAAAGTCCGGCGTCGCCGAACGCATCGGCGAATTTCGTCTTTAGTTCCTGCATGCCTTCCGGTGTCGAGGTCGCGAGGTAAGTGAATATTTCATGGACGTTGACGGCGCCCGGGAGATGCCCTGCGCCGTAAGCCTCGGGATTGCGGGTGTCGATGACGACACACGGCTCTTGCTTGAGGAATTCCGCGAGTTCGCCGGCAGTAATCAGAACGTCCGTCATGGCAGGCCTCTCCTGTTGTGTGGTTGCTGGTGGGGGTCGGTCGGAAATCCGTTAGCGTTCGTCGCCGGCCAGCATCTTGCGGAGCTGCTTGGTGGCCGGGGTGACGATGGCGACGAAATAGGCTTCGCGCAGCCGGCGCTGCGCGCGATGGCTCTTGAGGTAGCCGCGCGCGCCGCAATGGAGCATCGCCGCATGCGCGGCCGCGACGCTGGCGTCGCCCAGCCGCAAGCGAAGTGCGACGACGCGCCGCCAATAGCTGTCGTCGGAGTTATAAGGATCGCTCGCCAGCGCCATCGCCTCCTTTTCGAACTCGGCGTGGAGTTCGCGGAATTGCGTCGGCTGCTGCGGCAGATAGCGGTTGACGTGCCCGAGCGGCGCCTCGACCTCGTCCATGATCTCGATGCAATTCTTGATCAGACCGAGCGCCATGCCCGTCTGCAGCAGAATGAAGCCGGCGCGGATCTTTTTCACGAACGGCGCTGCCTGCTCGACAAGGATCAGTTCATCGGGCACGAACAAGTCGCGGAACTGCACGCCATAGGTGCCGGTGCCGTCCATCGCGAGAAAGGGTTTGCACGGCTGCAGCGTGATCGCGGGATCGGAACAATCGGCGAGGAACATCACGATGCCGCCGCCGTCGTCGTCGCGCTCGAAGATGGTGCCGAAGAAATGGTCGGGACCAAGGTTCGACACCCAGGGCAGCGCCCCCTTGACGACGTAGCCGCCCTCGACCTTGCGGCCCTTCAATTTGAGCTTCTCGATGCCGAAAAAACTCTTCATTGGATTGGAGAGCCCGGTGCCGCCGAGCACCCGTCCGCTTGAAAAACTGTCGCCGAAGCGCCTTGCAAGCTGAAGGTTGGTCGAGTTCGCGGCGTACCAGACCAGCGTGTTCTGGCACCAGGCCATGAACGCCGTCGCGCCGCAGACCTCCCCGATCGCAGCGATCGACTGGATGGCACAGCGCAGGTCGGCCGGTCCCTCCTGGGGGACATGGCTGCCCCACGCGCCGATCTTACCGAAACCGCGCAGCAATGCGTCCGGATAGGCGGAGCCGGCATCGATGGCCAGCGCTAGCGGCGCCAGGTCGCGACGAGCCAGTCTGGCAACCTCGTCAACAATCGTGGGAGCGGGCTGATCTGCAACTTCGACCCGCGACAAAGCTAGTGAATCCATGGTCTCCCGCTCCCTCTTGCACGCGTCGCGTTACGTTAGATGCCGACCTCGAGATTGACGGGCCGCGTAAAGGTGTTGGCGACCACTTCTTGACGTGGGTGACCAGCGCGTCGATTTCGGCTTTCGGAATGCCCTCGCATTCCATGTCGACCTTGACGCGGACATCGGTGAAGCCAACCGGCTTCTCGCTGACGTCGCCGGTGCCCCAGACGGCGGTGATGTTGAGGTCGCCCTCGAGTTCGAGTTCGAGCTTGTTGACGATCCAGCCGCGGTGAACGGCGTTGGCGTGCAGGCCGACCGCAAGGCAGGAGCCGAGCGCGGCGAGCGAGGCTTCGGATGGATTGGGCGCGGTGTCGTCGCCGAGCAGCCCCGGCGGCTCGTCGACGATATAGGGCGCGAGGTTGCGGATGTAGTTGGCGTGGCGGAACTTGCCCTCCGCCACCGTCTTGCACTTCAAGGTCTTGATGACCTCCGGATTGGCCTTGCCGTTGGCGATGAGTTGCTCGAGCCCATTTTTGTCGATCGGGGCCAGGCAGCCGGTGAGCACCGTTTTTTGAGCGACCGCGGTCATCATTTCTCTCCCTAGGTAGGATACCGAACGTTCTGTTTCCTGCATTAAGCGTGCCAGATCAGGCCGCGATCAAAAGCCGATGTTCTCTAGCCGCTTAGCGATAGCTGCACGGAAATTGGTCAGCGCCGCGCTGCACAGGCGCGAAGCAATTGCCGCGCGTGTGCGATTATTTTCAGCGCAAAGATGCGGCTTGATGATTGCGGCGCGCTCCGATTAACTGCGGCGTATGGGCAAATCGGTCTCCAAGAGGAAAACTGTCGCGGCACGCGCTGCAGGCGACGAGGAATCGGCGCGCGGTCGCCTGCTCAGCGCGGCGACGCATCTGTTCTGCAAGAACGGCATCAACGCCACCGGCATCGACGCCATCATCGACGAGGCCGGCACCGCCAAGACCACGCTCTACAAATTGTTCGGATCGAAGACCAACCTCGTCAACGCCGTGCTGGAGAGCGAAGGCAAGGCCTGGCGCGAATGGTTCATCGGCGCGATAGAAGATGGCGGTGGCGATGCGCAGGCGAAGCTTAAGCGGATTTTTCCGGCGCTGAAGCGCTGGTTCGCCGAGGAGCGCTTCTACGGCTGTCCCTTCATCAATGCGGTGGCCGAGCACGACAAGAACGCCAAGCAGTTCCGCAATATCGCGCTGCGCCACAAGAAAGTGGTGCTCGCGCATATCGAAAAGCTCGCAGGTGAAATGGGCGCGGTCAAGCCGCAAATGCTGGCCCATCAGCTCGCGCTGCTGATCGACGGCGCCATCGTCGCCGCCATGGTCTCGCGCGATCCCGGCGTGGCGGACACCGCCGGCCTTGCCGCGGGCAATCTGTTCGGACCATCGAAGGTGAAGAAGCCGAAGCGCAGTCCTGCAGAGCTTGTCGCCGTCTAGGCCGCGATGACGAGGCCGCGCGCGAGAATGATCCCGCCGGTTACGATCAGGCCCGCGCCGACGGCGCTGCTGAGCCATGGACTGCGCGCGACCATCTTCTCCAACCCGACATAGATCGCAACCGCTGCGACCCAGGCCAGGTTCATGATGCCGACAACGAACAGCAGCGCCATCAGGAACCAGCAGCAGCCGACGCAATAGCCGCCGTGGCGAAAGCCCATCCGCAGAGCGCCGATGGCATCCGGTTGCCAGTGTCGGCTCAGGAAGAACACCGGGCTTTGGCAGTAGCGCAGACAGGCGCGCTTGATCGGGGTGAGCTGGTAGAGCCCGGCGGCAAGCAGGATGATGCCGGCGAGCAAATTGCTGGTGCTCGCCATCATGCCGGACAGCAACCCGGACTGTTCAAGTGCCCACTGCACCGAGACAGCAACCAGGCTGAAGGCTGCCCATATCACGAGATAGCCGAGGAGAAAGAGCCAGCTTGAGATGACAGGACTGTCCGCGGTCGCCTGCTTGCGCTTGATGGCGGCGAACAGCAGGATCATGGGGGCTGCGCTGGGCACCATCATCGCGGCCATCATCACCCACCACATCGCGAACATGAGCCATGCCTGTGCCAGTGACCACGGCTCAGGGTCCATCGGCATATCGGCCATGCTCATGTCGATGCCGGCGCCGGCAATCAGATAGCCCCAGGAGAAGGCCACCACGACGGCTATTCCGATGGCCACGATCAGGCGATCGTGCCGCAGGGTCTGTTCGAGCGCCGAGGTCCCGATCATGCACTCACCCGCTACTGGGCGCGTAGAGATTAGGGCGCAACGCTAGGCCGCAACGCCCTCCGGCGTCTGGACGACATTGGCGAGCGAACTGTGCGTGCCCTTGGTGTCGAACTTGATCGCGCCGGTCGAGCGGATGTTGGCCGAAGCGACCTCGGCAGCCTTGTGCTCGAAGCCCTCGGGCATCACGACCTGGATGCGGTGAGGCTCTCCCGTCACCGGATTCTTGATCGGCTCGACCTCGGTCTCCAGCACGCCCTTGGCTACGACACGCGCCACACGTCCATTCTTGTCGAACGAAAACTCGAACGGCGCAAACACCGGCTTATGTTTTTTTGTCACGATCAGACTGAAGATGTGAAACAGCGTGCCTTCGGCGGAGTTCTCGCCTGACAGGATGTTGAAGAGCGCTTCGCGCTGCTCCGCCGTCGCGCGTTCGTCAATGATCGGCTGCGACTGGCCATTGCCCTCGTGCAGCGCGCCGGGAAAATCGACGGTGACAGCAAAAACCAGGCCGTCGAGCCTGGTGCCCTCAAAATGCCCTTTGGTAATCCGCATGCCGACCATGCCCTTGCAATATCCCTGGGTCGGCAGGGCATTGAAATCGCACGGACAGCCAAACGCGCAATTGCAGTTCTTGATCCATTCGCCTTCGAGACGCCAGTCGGATGTAGCCATCGCAGACCTCCGCGTTGCGTTGTCGATTGGACTGCAGCCGCTTGGCACTGCTTGCCGGCGTCAAATGCGCGATCGATGCGCGCGGGATCGCGGTCAAGGCATCGACGCCATGGCGATTGGCGTAGTACGACGTGCTGTCCCAGCGAGGCAAGCTTACCCCGTTTGTGTGCCCGGGGACAGCGATCGGTAGGGTGGCAGAGCGAAGCGTGCCCACCATTCAACACAACGGTGCGGACGAATGGTGGGCACGGCGCTAGCGCGCCTTTGCCCACCCTACGGCTTTTTCGAGCCGCTCAAGTTCCGTCGCCAGATCAGCCTCGACATCGGCGACCCGCATCTCGATCACGCGGTAGTCGCGTGCCTCCAGCCACGTCTTCCGCCGGGCGCGATCGGCAACGATGGCCTCCGACTCGTTCGGGTTGACGAGTTCGATCGCCAGCCGGTGCACGAACGAAACGAAATCCGGAATGTGTCGCCCCACCGGCGTCTGGCGCTTGAACTGGCCGGCAAAACGCCGGTCGCGGGTCAGCGCCTGCCACAGGAGCCGCTCGGCGTCGGTCGGGTTGCGACGCAGCAGCCGGGCGAGCCCGCGCACGGTCGAGCTGTCGCCGGGAACCGCCGGCCCCTGCCCGTGCTCGGCCAGCAGCGCCCGCAGCCTTGTGGCCTGCTCGCCATCCAGCACGCCGCCCTTGGCCGGACCCTTGCGGCCTTCGGCGATCGCCATCACCACCCCGTGCAGGGTGTGCATGTCCTGCTTGGTCGGGTCCATGCGGGTGAAGATGTTGCGCAGGTTCACCAGCATGGTCTCCCGCTTCTCGCGCGGGCGCAGGAATTCGACCTTGTCGAGTTCCCGGACCAGATTGTCGAAGAACGCCTGCATCTGGTGCTGCGAGGCCGGCTCGGACCGCTCCGGCATCGCGAACGGCAGGGCGCCGCCCGTCGACAGCTTGAACCACTCGTAGCCGATCAGCAGCACCGCCTGCGCTAGATTCAGCGAGGCGAAACCCGGGTTGACCGGGAAGGTGATGATCCGGTTGGCGAGCGCCACCTCCTCGTTCTGCAGGCCATAGCGCTCCCGGCCGAACATGATGCCGACCCCGCCGCCGCTGCCGACATGCGCCACGATCTCGCCCGCCGCTTCTGCCGGTGCGACCACCGGCTTGGCCTGGTCATGAGCGCGGGCCGTGGTGGCGAACAAGAGCGTCAGGTCGGCGACCGCCTGCTCGACCGTGTCGAACAATTGGGCCTGTTCCAGAATCTGGTCGGCACCGGCCGCCGCCCGCTGCGCCGCGATGTTCGGCCAGCCGTCGCGCGGATTGACGATTCTTAGACGGGAAAGCGCGAAATTGCCCATCGCGCGCGCGGCCATGCCGATGTTCTCGCCGAGCTGCGGCTCGACGAGGATCACAACGGGTCCGGCTAAGTCCCAACCAGACTTGGTTTTATCGGTGCCCGAACCGGACATTCGCAACTTCACTTTCTGATTCAACTTCTGAAGGATCGGGGGATTCACCAAATCCCCGCAGGCTGCCTTCGATTGCCTGAATAGGATAATTTCTCAAGCAAAATAGTGGGGTTAGCACCCCTATTTGAGCCCTGTTCAAAGACTTCAAGGTCTTCTGAGTAAGGAAAGATCGATGGGAACCCCATCGAAATGCGGACCGGAGGCCGGCTAGGATACGCGGATGAGCTGGAATGAATCCGAGATCCTGAAAGCCCGTCAGGCGATCCTTGACGCCGCGCAGGACATGCTGGCGGGAAGGCTTACATACATCGAAGGTGCGCGGAAAATTGTTGCAGCTTGGTGGACGTCAAAGCTCGATGAGAGGGACGTGGATTTCCTGCCGTTCGTCGGCATTGCTTCTGAAACCGAAGCTCTGCCGTTTGGCGAGATGAGAGCGCACTGGCAGCCAGCGGCGTCGGACGCCCTTCAGCCCGAGATCGATCGTATGGATGCTTGGGCTCGACGGTTCGGCGAACCCCATTGCCGCAATCTCGTGGCGCGATTTTCCAGCGGCGAGATTAAGATCGAAAAATTCTAAGTCCGAGGTCTAACCTGCGGTTGAACCATCGCCGCCGCTTGCGCGCGTTAGACTTCCGGATAGGCTAACAATCACAAACAAAGCGAAGCTGCAAACATCCCGAAAGCCGGTGCAACGGTGAGGGAATCAAGGGGAGGCGTCCATGCGCGGCAGGTGGTCGTTGGCGATACTGGGCGTGGTCCTGATCCTGGCGGGCGGCCTGCTCGCCCATTTCACGCAGACCGCAGGCGGCATCAGGATCCAGGATGTCAGGTTCAAGGGCGCCACGGGCAACGCCATGAGCGCCCTGCTCTACATCCCAGCGAATGCCACGCCGCAGATCCCCGCCCCCGGCATCCTTGCGGTCCACGGCTACATCAATTCCCGCGAAACCCAGGACGGCTTTGCCATCGAATTCGCCCGCCGCGGATATGTGGTGCTCGCCCTCGACCAGACCGGCCACGGCTATAGCGACCCGCCCGCTTTCGCCAACGGTTTTGGCGGCCCCGATGGGCTGGCTTATCTGCGCAGTCTCGAATTCGTCGACAAGAACAATATCGGGCTCGAAGGCCACTCGATGGGCGGCTGGACCGTGCTGGCGGCGGCCACCGCTGCGCCCAACGACTACAAATCGATGGTGCTGGAGGGCTCGTCCACCGGCAAGCCGTTCGCCGCCGAAGGGACCCCAAGCTGGCCGCGAAACGTGGCGCTGGTCTTCGCCCAGTATGAAGAGTTCTCAAGCCTGATGTGGGGCGTCGACAAGGCCCGCGACGTCACCCAGAGCCCGAAGCTGTGGGCGCTGTTCGGCACGCAAGGCCCGGTGGAACCAGGCAAGGTCTATGGCGACATCGCGCAGGGAACGGCGCGCGTGCTCCACACCCCCGCCATCACCCATCCGGCCGAACACATCTCCCACGAGGCCATCGGTTACAGCCTCGACTGGTTCGCCAAAACCCTGCAGGGCGGCACGCCCCGCCCGGTCGATGACCAGATCTGGTTCCGCAAGGAGATCGGCACGCTGATCGCGCTGTTCGGCTTTATCGCGCTGCTGATCGGGGCCTTCGATGGCCTGCTGGAAGCGCCGATGTATTCCCGCCTGCGGCTGCCTGAGGTGGCCGATGGCACCATGCCGGAGCACACCGCGGCGAGCGGCCGGCGCTGGACCGCGGCCTTCATCCTGTCCGCCTTCATCCCGGCGCTGACTTATTATCCGGCGTTTGCGCTGGGCGGGACGTTCGTAAAACCCTCAGCCGTCCTGCCGCAAGGCATCACCAACCAGATCCTGGTCTGGGCCGTCATCAACGGCCTGATCACGCTGGCCCTGATGCGGTTCGCACCCAAACGCGCCAGCCGGTCGGGCATCGTCGCCCAATCGATCGTGATCGCGATCGCGTCAGTTACGATCGGCTATGCGGCGCTATGGCTCGCCGACCTCACCTTCAAGATCGACTTCCGGTTCTGGATCGTCGCGCTGAAGCTGATGAGCGCGAAGCAGTTTTTGATCTTCCTGATCTATCTCGTGCCGTTCACGGCGTTTTTCGTGATCGCGCTGCACGTCCTGCACCGCAATTTCTCGACCATGGCGGCGCCCCGCGGGGCGCTTTATTTAACCAATATCCTGGCGTTGACGCTGGGCTTTATCGTGCTCGTGGGCGGGCAATACGCCATTCTCTGGCTCACCGGAAAACTGTTCAACCCGCTGCCCGACCCCGGCTTCGTGCCGCCCTCGACCATCGTCGCCATCCAGTTCGTGCCGCTGCTGGCGATCTGTGCCGTGATCGCGACCTTCACCTGGCGGCG
This sequence comes from Bradyrhizobium sp. 170, assembly GCF_023101085.1. NCBI lineage: Bacteria > Pseudomonadati > Pseudomonadota > Alphaproteobacteria > Hyphomicrobiales > Nitrobacteraceae > Bradyrhizobium > Bradyrhizobium sp. 170. The sequence goes on from NZ_CP064703.1 coordinate 6,491,383, forward strand.
GACCGGCTCCAGCCTGCCCGGCGCCCTGATCTGCGGCCTGTTCGTGACCTGGTACGTGGTCGCGGGGACGGCAACCCAGGCAGCAATATAATCTAAAGGATGGGCAGAAAGTGCATAACGGCTTGGCTTTCGCCGGCCGGTTTGCAGTGCTATAGGCCGCCTATAATCACTCCACCCCGCCCAAATGCGCGGTTTTCCGAGAAAAGGCCCCCTCCATCATGGCAAAAATCAAGGTGACCAACCCCGTCGTCGAACTCGATGGCGACGAGATGACCCGGATCATCTGGCAGTACATCAAGGACAAGCTGATCACCCCCTTCCTCGATGTCGAGCTTTTGTATTTTGACCTCGGAATGGAGTACCGCGACCAGACCAACGACCAGGTCACGATCGACGCCGCCAACGCCATCAAGAAGGTCGGCGTCGGCGTCAAATGCGCCACCATCACCCCCGACGAGGCCCGGGTGAAGGAATTCGGCCTGAAGGAAATGTGGAAGTCGCCGAACGGCACCATCCGCAACATCCTCGGCGGCGTGATCTTCCGCGAGCCGATCATCTGCAAGAACGTGCCGCGCCTGGTTCCCGGCTGGACCAAGCCGATCATCATCGGCCGCCACGCCTATGGCGACCAGTACCGCGCCACCGATTTCAAGTTCCCCGGCGCAGGCACGCTGTCGATGAAGTTCGTCGGCGCAGACGGCACCGTGATCGAGAAGGAAGTGTTCAAGTCCCCCGATGCCGGCGTCGCGATGGGCATGTACAATCTCGACGATTCCATCATCGACTTCGCCCGCGCCTCGCTGAACTACGGCCTCTTGCGCGGCTATCCGGTCTATCTCTCGACCAAGAACACGATTCTGAAGGTCTATGACGGCCGCTTCAAGGACATCTTCCAGGACATCTACGACCGCGAATTCAAGAAGGAATTCGAGGCCAAGCGGCTCACTTACGAACACCGCCTGATCGACGACATGGTCGCTTCCGCGCTGAAATGGTCCGGCGGCTATGTCTGGGCCTGCAAGAACTACGACGGCGACGTGCAGTCGGATACGGTTGCCCAGGGCTACGGCTCGCTCGGCTTGATGACCTCGGTGCTGCTGACGCCCGACGGCAAGACGGTGGAAGCCGAAGCCGCGCACGGCACGGTGACCCGGCACTACCGCGAGCACCAGAAGGGCAAGGAGACCTCGACCAACTCCATCGCGTCGATCTTCGCCTGGACCCGCGGCCTGTCCCACCGCGCCAAGCTCGACAACAACCCAGAGCTCGCGAAATTCGCCGATACGCTGGAAAAGGTCTGCGTCGCGACCGTCGAGGAAGGCTACATGACCAAGGACCTCGCGCTCCTGGTCGGCGCCGACCAGCGCTGGCTGTCCACGACCGGCTTCCTCGACAAGGTCTCGGACAACCTCGCCAAGGCGATGGCAGCGTAAGCCACCCTTCACAACTCCCTCCACATCATTGCCTGCGACAAACGGGAAGCGTTTGCGCAAGGGGGCAGAGCGACGAGCAATCCATGTCTCAGCTTGGGGCACGATGAATTGCTCGGAGCCTGTCGCCGGTCGCGCATTCGCGCGGCCCGTTGGCTCGCAGTGATAGAAAACCAACGACGGAGCAATACCGTGTCGTTCCCTAAGAACGCCGTACTCGCTGCTATCTTTCTCACCGGGTCGCTCGTCAACGCGACCGCCCAGACATCACTTCCCGAGGCCATCGCAGCTCCGGGTGAAACCGCAATTCTCAAGCTGCATGCCGAAGGCGCGCAGGTCTACGAATGCAAGACCGGCGCCGACGGCGCACTCGCCTGGGCGCTTCGCGAGCCGATCGCGACGCTTGTTTCGGACGGCAAGACGGTCGGCCGGCATTATGCCGGACCGAACTGGGAGTACAGCGACGGCAGCGCGGTGGTCGGCCAGGTCGTCGGCACGGCCCCGGGGCAGGTCGCAATGGACATTCCCTGGCTGAAGCTCGCAGTAGCTTCCCGGCGCGGCAACGGTGTTCTCAGTCCGGTGACGACAGTGCAACGGATCAACACGATGGGTGGAAAGCTCAATGGCGCCTGCTACAAGGCAGGCGCCTATGAAAGCGTCCCCTACTCGGCCGATTACGTGTTCCTGCGCAAGGGCTGACACGACGCTGCCATCCGGCGGTTTCGGACAACCTCGCCAAGGCGATGGCATAATTGGCTGATAATGGTGTTGGTCTTTCGGGGCCAACACCATGGATTTTATGATGCCGATTGTCCGGAATGCCGCACTCGCTCTGCTTTTGTCATCGACGTCAGTTTTGAGCGCCTCCGCCCAGACCCTCCTTCCCGACGCCATCGCCGCGCCCGGAGAGACCGTCGTGCTCACACTCCATGCCGAAGGCGCGCAGCTCTACGAATGCAAGGCCGGCGCCGACGGCAAGCTGGCCTGGGCATTCCGTGAACCGGTCGCAGCCTTGCTGCTCGACGGCAAGACCGTCGGCCGGCACTATACCGGGCCGAACTGGGAACACATCGACTCCAGCGCCGTCGTCGGCAAGGCCGCCGGCAACGCGCCTGGCGCCACGCCGAACGATATTCCCTGGCTCAAGCTGACGGTAACGTCCGGGCGCGGCACCGGCATCCTCTCCGGCGTCACGACGGTGCAGCGGATCAATACGGTCGGCGGCAAGCTCGAGGGCGATTGCGACAAGGCGGGCACCTATCGCAACGCGCCCTACTCGGCGGACTACGTATTTCTGCGCAAGGGCTGAACGTTTTCTCCGTTAGGCGACGAACGAGTCATAGAGGACCGTACGGACGCTTCGCGCTACGCTAACCCATCGCCACCTTGTCGCCCGTGGCCCTGTGCTGGCGTTGGTCGAGCCACATCGTGCCGAGCGCGAACGCCAGCCAGCCGAAATTGTAGGCAAAGCCTATCATCAGAACGACCCAGCCGGGAATCGGTCCGACTGCGGCGCGATCGACAAATTCCGCCAGGGTTGACGCAGGCGTCGGATGGATCGCTATCTTGCCGTAATAGGCAATCACCTGGACAGCGAGAATCCAGACGTAGTTGCGACGCAGCCGCCGTCCCGCCGCGCGGACAAACGAAATGTGATGGCGGGGCGCCGTGTAGTCGCGCCCGAGCACCACCTGCCAGCTATCGTCGCGGGCTTCACCGGTGAATATTGGCGCGTAGAAATTCATCTCCATCCACCGCGCTCGCGCGCGCCAGACATTGAAGTAGCGATAACGTCGCGCCTCCATGCCGAGAAACACGGCGATGAGCAGGCCTACGAGCAGGAGCGGCAGGGGTGAAGCCTCCGGGCTCGAAAAGGTCGTCGACAGGGCGATGCCCATTGTGACGATCGCCCAGTTGGTCGTGTTGTCGAGCCGCGTTCTCCAGATCGTCGAACGGTAGACTTCGCCCCGGTAGAGATGAGCGATGGCGCCCATTTCAGCAGAATTGAAGGCGTGTTGGCGGTGTGTTTCGCTGGAAGCCGTAACAGACATGGCGGGACTCCGGTTGTCCGAACCGCGGATCACGGCATTGACCGGGAGAGTCCACATCATCAACGCCGATGAACCTATCCGGAATTGTGACGGCGCAACTATGCTCGCCCTGAGGCCGAATTGCCAGCAACAGGAACGAGTAATGGAACGGTGCACCGCACTATCCCGACGTGGCGTCCGGATTGGGTCGCGCCTTGTGGCGCCAAACGACGACGACATCGCGCAACCCCACAGCGCGCTGCGTTCCGTATCGGATCAAGGCGTTGTTGCAGGACAGGACCTTCGACGATCACCGCATCGACGACTACCAATCGTCGTACATCCATTCCCTTGGGTATCGAGGCCGCGCTCTCGCCTGCGGCGACCGCTCGGGCTTGCGCAAGGTCGGAGTCGGCTGCGTCGGAGGCGGTGACGTCCTGGACAGGTTCTGCTCGGAAACCTTCGCGAGCACGCGTTTTATCTCTTCCTGGCTCGCCTTGAGTTCCTCGATGGCTTTTGAATTGTTGCTGGCTATTTGTTGCTGGTTCGCCTTGAGCTGTTCGATGCTTCGCTCCATGTTCGCCAGATCGCGCGCCATCGTTTGCAGCAACTGCGTGTGATCGGGAACCGCAGCGGTAGCTGTCGGTGCGGCGTCTTGCGTTGTGCTCTGAGCCAGGGTTGTTGCTTGCGGTGGCGTTGCTTGCGGTGGTGCGGCCTCCGCCGCGGCCACTTGAACGCTAGATGAAGCGGGCTGTGCGGGGGCCGGCGGATTTTCCGGCGGCAATGATGGAGTTGAAGCGAGCTGCGGCGCCGAAGGGGCGACGACCTGCTTGCCCCCGCCGCCATAGGTCGACTGCAAAACCAGGGCGGCGACAATGATGCACGCCGCCAGCGGCAAACCGACGAGGGCCCGGAACACCGGCCATCCAGGCGGGGATGGCGGGCCAGGTGCGGCCGAAGGCGGGCGCGCGGCATCGCGCTCGATTTTTGCAAGCTGTTCACTCAAACGCGCGAGCTGTTCATCCGCGCGCATGATCTGTTCGTGGGCGTGCGCGAATCGCTCATCGGCGCGCGCGACCGGGGCATCGTGGGGTTCAGTTGCTTTCGGAGTGGGCGTGGAGTTCATTGGCGTTTCCCTTTTCCGTCCAATGTCATCCGAAGGTGGCGGTCGACGATCCGACAGGTCGACCAGCCGCCGACACGTGCAGTCTTGTCCAAACAATGGCCGTATGATGGAGAGAATGGCCGCATGATGGAAGAATCTGGGATCACACGGCGATAGCGTCCTGGAATTCCGTGGACCACTGCCGGCGGCGCAGCCGAATGCGGGCGCCGCGATGCTTGAGCCCCTCACGGCGCAGCTTCCCACTTGTGCTCATCTACCTCAGCGGAGGGAGACCATCGCAGTCCCGGCCACGCCAAGCACACGGGCGGCCCCCGTGGATAGGTCGATGCACCGTCCCTTCACGAACGGACCACGATCGTTTATCCGGACGGTGACGCTTCGCCCGGTGGAATGTGAGGTGACTGTGACGTGAGAGCCGAATGGTCTGGCGCGATGCGCCGCGGTCATCGCATTTGGATTCATCCGCTCGCCCGATGCGGTTCGGCCTCCGCTATAACCATAGCGAGAAGCAATACAGGTTTCGGCGTCTGCCGGCGCAGACAGGCAGGTGAGCGCCAGCGCGGCGCATATCGGGCGGATCATCGTCCCCTTCCAGGATTGAGGCTCGACTGCCAACTTTTCCCGTGCCTCCAAGTTCCCGCAAGAGAGTCAGAATAATGAAAGCGGCACTGCATACCGCGCAACAGGATCGTCAGAACGCAGGAGAACAGTTCGTCAGAACGGGCCTGGGATCATCGTTCGATCGACCGCGAGATAGCTCTGTCTGAAACCCGACAGGTTGCGGCGCTTCAAGTTCTTCATTGAAAAATCGGGAAATTCGGAGGGCGCCGGACGGTCGCGCTGAATAGTGCACAGACGCCCGGACAATCGGCGTCCCTACCGCTTGGCCCCCAGATACGTCGTCCATACAGCGCTGGCTAAGGTCTGTGATGTTTTCCGGGCGCATGCCTTTTCGACTTCCGCCACGATCGACGACATACTGATCTTCGGCTGTGTTTGGCCACTCGCCGCGGCGACGTAATTAAGTCCCGTCCAGAAACCGTGAATCCAGACAGTCCCCTCCAACCGATGCTCTTCCGTAGACCGCCACTGAGCGCAACTCATGCTGCCTGCTCCGATCATCTCGACTGAAACCTTGGCGTCCTGCGCCAAGGCCACGCAGACCGAAGCGCCGAAGACGATCGACGCAAACAGAGATGGCTTTATCATCCACCAGGTCATCTGGCACCTCTCGCCCGAACGCCAAAAATCGGCTGTTGCGCAAGTTCCAGCGATCGGGATTTCTACCGGAATGCCGCGACCAATGATGCCCGCAAGGTCCGCGGCACCATCCAGGGTTCGGCCAACGCGGATTCTCTGCAGCATCACCATGAATCAGGCTGCAGCGTGACGAATGAAGGTGACGTCAGCTTTCTGCCGTTCCCATTTGCAGGCGCGATGGATGCGCCAGGATCGCATCCTGCTCGGCTTGATTGGCGCGCCTCAATCGATGTCCGCTATTGCTCCACCAAATTCCGCAGCGCGTGCGATGTGCCCACAGGAACATCGCAGGCTTGTCCTGATATGAACGAGGCCGCCAACCAGGGCGGCCTCGGGATGACCGGTGCGCGGGGCGGTGCCGGGCGATGCCGGACCACTCTGCAACACCAGGAATTAGCGACCTTTAAAACCGACCTCTACAGGTCTCGCGATACCTGCGGCAATTTCCTTCGCCTCGTTCGCCCAACTCGTCCTTGTTGAGGCAGGCTTGTCTCAATTCGCCGCACACATCCCTCCGAACTGGCCTTTGGCAGGTCTCCCGGTATCTACGGCAATTTCCTTCGCCCCGCTCCCCCAACGCGTCCTTGTTTTCGCAGGCACGCCGCAACTGCTCGCATTGCCCACCCCCTCGACCGTCGTACACTCGGACGCCTCCCGGTCCAACCTCAATGGATTGGGAAAAGGCCGAGATCGGAATTACAAAAAGAGCAGCCGCCGCTGCAGCGCCGAACGCATAGTTGCGCATTCCATTCAACATTTCCTGATCCTCCAGTTGGTATGTACGGATGAATAGAAAGGCCACTTCGGCGATGTCTTCTTCATCCCGGTCTCAGCTTCGGTGCGCGTCTTGAACACCTTGCCGTCGCAACAACCACAGTGGTGGTGGTTGACCTCTAGTCCACGATGGCGCATTTCCTCGTGGAGATGTCCTGCACTACGTGAAATTGCGTCTGAGCGTAGGCAGCACCGGTCATGATTGCTGCGGCTGCCACCGGAATAAGAAACTTCTTCAAGATGTCTCCTCCATTGCGCATATGTCCCTGCGCAGATAACCGAGCGGCGTGGAGTCGGTTCCACGGCCGGGACTCCGTCTACGAGGCACTAACCAGTTCCTGGGGGAGACCCTACAAGCGTTGACGTGAACGCCGGCCGAACGAGCAGTTCAGAGACCGTTTATTTCCAGCTCACCGAGCTTCGCCTTCACGCGCGCGACTTCCAATCCTGGTCGCTTGCGACCGGGTCGAGCCAGCAGCATTCTGGCCTTGTTACGCGCTGAGTCCACGCGCGGGCTTGTCTGCGCCTTAAGCGCCCGCCATCGCCTGTTCGATCGCCGATAGCGCCGCATTCGCCTTGGCGCCATCAGGCCCGCCGGCCTGCGCCATATCGGGCCGCCCGCCGCCGCCCTTGCCGCCAAGCGCTTCGGAACCCTTGCGCACCAGTTCAACCGCGTTGAAGCGCGCCGTGAGATCGCTCGTGACGCCGACGACGATGCCGGCCTTGCCGTCCTCGGTGACGCCGACGATCGCGACCACGCCGGAGCCGATCTGCTTCTTGCCGTCGTCGACCAGGCTCTTGAGGTCCTTGGTCTCGACGCCCTCAACCGCGCGCGCCAAAAGCTTGACGCCGCCGGCTTCACGCACACCGCCGGCCACAGCCCCACCATTGGTCGCGCCGCCGCCCATTGCGAGCTTCTTGCGTGCGTCCGACACATCGCGTTCGAGCTTCTTGCGCTCTTCCATCAGCGCCGCGATGCGCGCCGGCATGTCGTCGACTGTCGTGCGCAGCTCGGACGCCGCCGTCTTCGCAATCGCCATCGTATCGTTGGCGTGCTTGCGTGCATGACGGCCGGTCAGCGCCTCGATGCGCCGCACGCCGGAAGCCACCGCACTTTCACCGGTCACCGTAATCAGCCCGATATCGCCGGTGCGGCGCACATGGGTGCCGCCGCACAGTTCGACCGACCAGCCGAGTGCGTTCCGCCCCTGTTCGCGCGGGCCCTTGCCCATCGAGACCACACGGACCTCGTCGCCGTATTTTTCGCCGAACAGGGCACGCGCGCCGGCTTCGCGGGCGTCGTCCACCGCCATCAGCCGCGTCGTCACCTCGTCGTTTTCCAGCACCACCTCGTTGGCGATGTCCTCGACGCGGGCGAGTTCCTCCGCCGTGATCGGCTTCGGATGCACGAAGTCGAAGCGCAGGCGATCCGGCGCCACCAGCGAGCCGCGCTGGGCGATGTGATCGCCGAGCACCTGGCGCAGCGCCTCGTGCAACAAATGCGTCGCCGAGTGATGGGCGCGGATCGATGAACGCCTGCTGTGATCCACTTCGAGCTGCAACGGAGTGCCGACCTTCAGCGTACCCTGCTCCACCGTGCCGATATGCACGAAGAGATCGCCGGCCTTCTTCTGCATGTCGGTGACGCGGAACTTGACGCCCTCGCCCGTCAGCAGGCCGATGTCGCCGACCTGGCCGCCGGACTCCGCGTAGAACGGCGTCTGGTTCAGCACGATCGCGCCGCTCTCGCCGGTCTTCAGGCTGTCGGCATCCTTGCCGTCCTTCACCAGCGCGGTGACCACGCCTTCGGCGCTCTCGGTGTCATAGCCCAAAAATTCGGTGGCGCCGAGCTTCTCACGCAGCGGAAACCAGACGTTCTCGCTTGCCGTATCGCCCGAGCCCGACCACGACGCGCGCGCCTTGGCTTTCTGCTTTTCCATCGCATCGGTGAACGAAGCCTGATCGACGCTGATGCCGCGCGACTTCAGCGCGTCCTGCGTGAGATCGAGCGGGAAGCCATAGGTGTCGTACAGCGTGAACGCGGTATCGCCGTCGAACATGTCGCCCTTCTTCAGGCCGCTGCTCTTTTCGTCGAGGATCGAAAGCCCCCGCTCCAGCGTCTTGCGGAAGCGCGTCTCTTCCAGCCGCAGCGTTTCCTCGATCAGCTTTTCGGCGCGCACCAGTTCGGGATAGGCTTGGCCCATCTCGCGCACCAGCGCCCAGACCAGCCGATGCATCAGCGGCTCGCGCGCGCCGAGCAACTGCGCATGGCGCATCGCGCGGCGCATGATCCGGCGCAGCACATAGCCGCGGCCCTCGTTCGACGGCAGCACGCCATCGGAAATCAGGAACGACGACGCCCGCAGATGGTCGGCGATCACGCGCAGCGACGCCTTCTGCGGGCCCAGCGGATCGGCGCCGGTCAACTCCGAGATCGCGCGGATCAGGGCGACGAACAGGTCGATATCGTAATTGTCGTGCTTGCCTTGAAGAACGGCCGCGACGCGCTCCAACCCGGCGCCGGTGTCGATCGAGGGCTTTGGCAGCGCGTTGCGCACGCCGCCTTCGAGCTGCTCGAACTGCATGAACACGAGATTCCAGATCTCGATGAAGCGGTCGCCGTCCTGCTCGGCGGAACCCGGAGGGCCGCCCCAGATCTTGTCGCCGTGATCGTAGAAGATTTCCGAGCACGGGCCGCACGGGCCGGTATCGCCCATCTGCCAGAAATTGTCGGAGCCGGCGATGCGGATGATGCGCGACTCCGGCAGGCCTGCGATCTTCTTCCAGAGATTGAACGCCTCGTCGTCGTCGATATAGACGGTCGCCGTCAGCTTGTCCTTCGGCAGGCCGAACTCTTTCGTGACGAGGTTCCAGGCGAGCTCGATCGCGCGATCCTTGAAGTAATCGCCGAACGAGAAATTGCCGAGCATCTCGAAGAACGTGTGATGCCGCGCGGTGTAGCCGACATTGTCGAGGTCGTTGTGCTTGCCGCCGGCGCGCACGCATTTCTGCGAGGTGGTGGCGCGCTGGTAGGGGCGCTTCTCGACACCGGTGAAGACGTTCTTGAACTGCACCATGCCGGCATTGGTGAACATCAGGGTCGGATCGTTGCGCGGCACAAGCGGCGACGACGGCACGATCTCGTGGCCGTTCTCCGCAAAGAAATCCAGAAACTTCGACCTGATCTCGTTGACGCCGCTCATGTTCATCCAATCGGAAATAGGACCGGGTCAGGCCGCAACCAGCCTTTAACCTTCCGGCGGAACGCTTTTAGACAAGGCCGCCTGCGGTGTCCAGAAACTGTGCAGGCGGATCATAGGCTTGCCGCAGCACACAAGATGGGCGCGCACATCCCGTTGATAATGCTGCGGCTGCGTTGACAGGCTTGGCAGGCCTGTGTTTCCCTACCTATATTCAAGACGTCACGTCGGGAGAGATCGGCTTCAGCGCCGGCGCCGAAGGAGCAACCGCCCCGGAAACTCTCAGGCAAACGAACCGCGTGACGAACTAGCATCTGGAAAGTGACGCCGGGCGGCTTTGGCCCAGGGCGTCCGCCGACGGGATAATACTCTCAGGCACAGCGACAGATGGGGCTTTCTTTGGGATTTCGGGGGCTGGTCTCCGGAACCCATGAGGGCCTGACGGATGCTGGCACGCGACGAATCTCCCTTAAAACGCACCCCGTTGCACGCGCTCCATGTGGCGCGCGGCGGCAAGCTGGTTCCCTTCGCGGGCTATGAGATGCCGGTGCAATACCCGGCCGGCGTGCTCAAGGAGCATCTGCATACGCGAAACGCCGCCGGCCTGTTCGACGTCTCCCATATGGGCCAGCTCGCGCTGCGGCCCAAATCCGGCAAGGTCGAGGACGCGGCGCTGGCGCTGGAACGGCTGGTGCCGCAGGACATCGTGGCGGTTGCGCCGGGACGGCAGCGCTACGCCCAGTTCACCAATGAAGATGGCGGCATTCTCGACGACCTGATGGTGGCGAATTTCGGCGACCACCTGTTTTTGGTCGTCAACGCTGCCTGCAAGGCCGAGGACGAGGCGCATCTGCGCGCGCATCTCTCCGATACGTGCATCATCGATTCGCTGGCTGATCGCGCGCTGATCGCGCTGCAGGGCCCGAAAGCGGAATCGGCGCTGGCGAAATATTGTGCAGAGGTATCAGCGATGCGGTTCATGGACACCGGACCGCGCAAGGTGGCCGGCTTCGACTGCTTCGTTTCGCGCTCCGGCTATACCGGCGAGGACGGGTTTGAGATTTCGGTTCCGGCCGAGCACGCCGAGACGCTGGTGACGGCGCTGCTGGAAAACCCTGACGTGCTGCCGATTGGCCTCGGCGCACGCGATAGCCTGCGGCTGGAGGCCGGGCTCTGCCTCTATGGCCACGACATCGACACCACGACGACGCCGGTCGAGGGCGCGCTGGAATGGTCGGTGCAGAAAAGCCGCCGCACCGGCGGCGCCCGCGCCGGCGGATTCCCCGGTGCCGAAAAAATCCTCTCCCATTTTGAAAAGGGCGCGTCTCGCCGCCGCGTCGGGTTGAGGCCGGAAGGCCGCGCGCCGGTGCGCGAAGGCGCGCTGCTGTTTGCCGACGCCGCCTCAAGCGAGCCGATCGGCAAGGTCACCTCAGGCGGCTTCGGCCCGAGCCTCAATGCGCCGGTTGCGATGGGCTATCTGCCGACATCGCTGTCCGCCAACGGCACGCAAGTTTTTGCGGAAGTGCGCGGCCAGCGCCTGCCGCTGCAGGTCGCGGCCATGCCTTTCGTTACCAACACCTATAAACGCTAGCTCACCAGAGGACGTTTCATGACGACGTTGTTCACATCAGACCACGAATGGCTCCGCATCGAGGGCGATGTCGCCACCATCGGCGTCACCGACTATGCGCAGTCGCAGCTCGGCGACGTCGTGTTCGTCGAACTGCCCAAGGTCGGCCGAGCCTTGAAGAAGGCCGAAGCCGCCGCCGTGGTCGAATCGGTCAAGGCCGCCTCCGACGTCTATGCGCCGATCACGGGCGAGGTCCTCGAGGTCAACGAGGCGCTCGCCGCCGAGCCCGCGCTGGTGAATTCCGACGCCGGCGGCAAGGCATGGTTCTTCAAGCTCAGGATTGCGGACAAAAGCGAACTCGGCGGCCTGATGGATGAAGCCGCTTACAAGGCACATACGGCGTGAGGCGATGAACCGCTTTACGACCACACACTCACTGTCATCGTCCGCGAAGGCGGACGATCCAGTACGCCGGGAATTCACGGTTCAATCGCTGAATTCCCGGCGTACTGGATGCCCCGCCTTCGCGGGGCATGACGAGGAATGCGGGTATGACGAGCAATATTGAGGAAAGACCCATGAACGCGCCGCTCAAAACCACTGCCGAAGCCGCCACCGATTTCGTGCGCCGGCATATCGGCCCCTCGCCCCGCGACATCAATGCGATGCTGGAGAGCGTCGGCGCGAAGAGCCTCGGCGAGCTGATGGGCCAGACGCTGCCGTCTTCGATCCGGCAGAAGGCGCCGCTCGATCTGGGACCAGCGTTCAGCGAAACCGAGGCGCTTTCGCATATGCGCGGGCTCGCCGCGCAGAACCAGGTGTTCACCTCGCTGATCGGGCAAGGCTATTCCGGCACCATCCTGCCGGCGGTGATCCAGCGCAACATTTTGGAGAGCCCGGCCTGGTACACGGCCTACACGCCGTATCAGCCGGAGATCAGCCAGGGCCGGCTGGAAGCGCTGTTCAACTTCCAGACCATGATCTGCGACCTCACCGGGCTCGACGTCGCCAATGCCTCGCTGCTTGATGAGGCCACCGCTGCCGCCGAGGCGATGGCGCTGGCCGAACGCGCCGCGCAGGCGAAATCGAAAACTTTCTTCGTCGACGCGGAGGTGCATCCGCAGACGCTCGCGGTGCTGCGCACCCGCGCCGAGCCCTTGGGGTGGAATCTGATTGTCGGCGATCCCCTCACCGATCTCGATAAGGCCGAGGTATTCGGCGGCCTGCTGCAGTATCCCGGCACATCGGGCGCGGTGCGCGACCTGCGGCCGGCGATCGCGGCGCTGCACGCCAAGGGGGCGCTTGCCGTCGTCGCGGCCGACCTGCTGGCGCTGACGCTGATCGCCTCGCCCGGCGAACTCGGCGCTGACATCGCCATCGGATCGGCGCAGCGTTTTGGCGTGCCGATGGGCTATGGCGGCCCGCACGCGGCCTACATGTCGGTGCGCGATGCGCTGAAGCGTTCGCTGCCCGGCCGCATCGTCGGCCTGTCGGTGGATTCGCGGGGGGCGCCGGCCTATCGGCTGGCGCTGCAGACCCGCGAGCAGCACATCCGCCGCGAAAAGGCCACCTCCAACATCTGCACCGCGCAGGTGCTGCTGGCGGTGATCGCCTCGATGTACGCGGTCTATCACGGCCCGGAGGGGCTGACGCATATCGCCCGCACCGTGCATCGGCGCGCGGTGGTGCTGGCGGCGGGCCTCGCAAGGCTCGGCTTTGCGCCGCAGTCGCAGGCGTTCTTCGACACGGTGACGGTCGCGGCCGGCGCCAGGCAGAATGAAATCGTCGCGCGCGCGCTCACTGAGAAAATCAATCTGCGGATCGGTCAGGGCCGGCTCGGCATTGCCGTCGACGAGACCACGACGCCTGAAATCGTCGAGGCGGTGTGGCGCGCCTTCGGCGGCATGCTTTCCTATACGGAGGTCGAATTGACCGCGCGCGAGACGTTGCCCGTTGAACTCAAGCGCGACAGCGCGTTCCTTGTCCATCCCGTGTTCCACGCGCACCGCTCCGAGACCGAGCTGTTGCGCTACATGCGCAAGCTCTCAGACCGGGACCTCGCGCTCGACCGTGCGATGATCCCGCTCGGCTCCTGCACCATGAAGCTGAACGCGACCACGGAAATGATCCCGCTGACCTGGCCCGAGTTCGGCAGTCTGCATCCGTTCGCGCCGCCGGACCAGGCGGCCGGTTATCACGCGCTGTTTGCGCGGCTGGAACAATTGCTGTGCGACATGACAGGCTATGACGCGGTCTCGCTGCAGCCGAATTCCGGCGCGCAGGGCGAATACGCCGGGCTGCTCGCGATCCGCGCCTATCATGCCGCGCGCGGCGAACCGCACCGCAAGGTGTGCCTGATCCCCTCCTCCGCTCACGGCACCAATCCGGCCTCCGCACATATGGTCGGCATGGAAGTGGTGGTGACCGCCTGCGACATCAGAGGCGATGTCGATGTCGACGATCTCCGCGCCAAGGCGGAAAAGCATTCCAAAAATCTCGCCGCCGTGATGATCACCTATCCCTCGACACATGGCGTGTTCGAGGAGCACATCCGCGATATCTGCGACATCGTTCACAGCCATGGCGGTCAGGTCTATCTCGACGGCGCCAACATGAACGCGCAGGTCGGCCTGTCGCGGCCCGGCGATTACGGCGCTGACGTCTCTCACCTCAATCTGCACAAGACGTTCTGCATCCCGCATGGCGGCGGCGGCCCCGGCATGGGCCCGATCGGCGTCAAGGCGCATCTCGAACCGTTCCTGCCCGGACATCCCGCAAGGGATGGCAGCGTGCCGGTCGGGCCGGTGTCGGCGGCGCCGTTCGGATCGGCGTCGATCCTGACGATCTCCTACATCTACATTTTGATGATGGGCGGCGAAGGTCTCACGCGCGCCACCGAGATCGCGATTCTCAACGCCAACTACATCGCCAACCGCCTCGATCCGCATTTCCCTGTTCTGTATCGGAATGCAAAAGGTCGCGTCGCGCATGAATGCATCGTCGATCCGCGCCCGCTCAAGACCACCAGCGGCGTCACCGTCGACGACATCGCAAAGCGCCTGATCGACTATGGCTTCCACGCGCCCACCATGAGTTTCCCGGTGCCGGGCACGCTGATGATCGAGCCGACCGAATCGGAATCGAAAGCGGAGCTGGATCGGTTCTGCGACGCCATGATCGCGATCCGAAGTGAGATCACGGAGATCGAGGCCGGCCGCTGGAAGGTCGAAGCATCGCCGCTGCGGCACGCCCCGCACACCGTGCACGACATCGCCGACGATGCGTGGAGCCGCGCCTATAGCCGAGCCAAGGGTTGTTTCCCCGACGGCGTCTCGCGCACCGACAAATACTGGAGCCCGGTCGGGCGCGTCGACAACGTCTATGGCGACCGCAACCTGGTCTGCTCGTGCCCGCCGGTGACGGACTACGCGCAAGCCGCGGAGTGACGCACGCGTAGGATGGGTAGAGCGAAAGCGAAACCCATCGCGGTCATCATCGCAGGTGCGGCACGATGATGGGCTTCGCTGCGCTCTACCCATCCTACACTCATCCCGCTACGGCACGAGCAGGACGGGGTCCCAGCGCCACAGCCGGTCATTGGTGAGCCTAGTGCCACCCCACCAGCGATCGATCGGGTTATGCCGGCTGAAATCTTCGGTGCCGGCCAAAATTGCCTTGCCGAGCGCGGTGAGCGATAGCCGGCTTTCCTTGTATCGCTCGAATCGCTCACGCTCATCGTGCAACTCCAGCGTGAACGGCCACTCCGCGAGGCCTGACACCGCGGGCATCGGGGCAAGCGCAAGCCCTTCCAGGAGAGCACCAGCTTCCCAATAGCCGAACACGCGGCGCTGAAAGCGCTGCTTGAAATGGGGAAACACCTCGAACGGATGCTCGTAGCCCGCCGCGATCAATTCCAGAATTCGCAGTTCGGACGCGCCAAGCCCGGTTGCGCGACCGGGAAGCTCTTCGAGCATTTCCAGAACGCATCGCCGAAGCTGCGGCAAGATGCTCAGATCCCTGCTCAGCAGGTTGAACCACGCATGTGGCGTCGGTGCCCGGAAGGCCTGCCACGCAAGGCTTGCGATCTCAAGATGGTCATCGGTGATGGCGACGCCCATGAACTTCGATTTGGCGAGACGCGCTGGCTCTGCCTCGCCGAGAGAGGCATCCACGTGTCGCAAAATTATCCTTAAGGTTTTCGCCCGCGGGCCGAGATAATCCAATAGCCAGATCAATACCAGTTGGGCGTTCGGCTCGGTTTCCATCCAGAGTTCGACCGTTTCGCAACGTTCGCAAGCCTCGATTAACCCGAGATCCCTGAAGCCGAATAGCTGACGGCGCTGCCGGGGCTCAGAATAGAGCCAACTCGAGTCCGGTCCTTGCGTTGTCCTTTCTTCCAAAAATGCTGCAAGCTCCGCATCGGAACGCGGCGCCCCCCAAACCATCCGAAGCTCGAGGGCAATCACCAGATCGGCAAGACCGGCCGATACAACGCAGCCCGCACTTGAGGAATCTGACGTCAGGATCAAACGCGTCACGGTACGCCTCGTTCAGACTTGCGGGAGGGCTTGATCAGCGCCGGATTCCAGTGCCACAGATTATCGTTGGTCAGGTGCGTGCCGCCCCACCAGCGGTCGATTGGATTGTGCCGGCTGAAGTCTTCCTTGTGGGCGAGAACAGCCTTGCCGAATTCGGTGAGCGACAGCCGGCTGCGCAGGTAGGCCGGGTGCCGGTCTCGCAAATTTTTGCGGTCGAGCGTACGCAGTTCCTCGTCGAGGCCCGCCACGGCCGGTTGGGGCCCGAACGCCAGCCCATCCAGCAAGTAGCCGTATTCCCACTCGCCGAAGATGCGGGTTTGGCGCAGTTGGTAGAAATGGAAGAGCGCATTTGTGAGCGAGTATCCCCGCGCGATCAGTTCGAGCATCCGCATTTCCGTAGCGCCAAGCCCGGTCGAACTTGACGGCAGTTCTTCGAGCAGATCGATCAGGACGGGCCTGAGAAGCGGCAAGGCACTCAAATCCTTGCCGAGCAGATCGAAGCAGGCCTCGGGCGTCGGCGCCCGATAGGCCTGCCAGGCCGCGCTTGCCGTCTCAAGTTCCTTGTCAGTGACATCGACAACCACCGGCCGCCACCTGCCGAGCTGCGTAAGCTCAATCATCGCGAGGTCAATCAGACAAAATTTCAACTTGGCGATCGTCTTTGGATAAGACCGGAAATAATCGAGCAGCCAGACCAGGCTCAACTGAGCATTGGGTTGTACGTCGAACCATAGTTCGACGGCCTCGTAGTGCTGACAGAATTCAGCCAGGCTGAGATTCCTGCGACGCCTGTTCTTGCTCTGATTCAATCGGCTGACAAAGTCCGACCAATGACGCCCGCGTTTGACATCGGGTGTGCGCGGGCCGAGGTAGGTTGCGAGTTCATCCGGCGAAGGCAACTCTCCCCAGCCGAAACGAAAGAAGGAATCAACCGCAAGATCGGCGAATTCCGAGCTGGTGAATTCCGGGATCGACCAGCCGGTCAGGATCAGAGGCTTCATCGCACTCATCCACTACACAACAAAACGGGCGCTGAAGACGTCGGCAACTCAACGTCTACAACACCCGTCCGTCCGTTTCAGGCCTTAACCCCTGAAGCGTTTCTGAAGCTTATTCGTCCGCCGGCTCCTCGCCGTCGGCGTCGCGTTCGGCAGGGCCTGCCAGGATCTGTTCGGCGATCAGGCCGGAATTCTGGCGGATCGCCATCTCGATCTTGGCGACCATGTCGGGATTGGCCTTGAGGAAGGCTTTTGAGTTTTCGCGTCCCTGCCCCAGCCGCTGGCTGTCATAGGAGAACCAGGCACCGGATTTTTCGACGATGCCGGCCTTGACGCCGAGATCGAGGATCTCACCCATCTTGGAGACGCCCTCGCCATACATGATGTCGAACTCGACCTGCTTGAAGGGCGGCGCCAGCTTGTTCTTCACCACCTTGACGCGGGTGGTGTTGCCGACCACTTCGTCGCGTTCCTTGATCGCACCGATGCGGCGGATGTCGAGGCGGACGGAGGCGTAAAATTTCAGCGCGTTGCCGCCGGTGGTGGTTTCCGGCGAGCCGTACATCACCCCGATCTTCATGCGGATCTGGTTGATGAAGATCACCATGGTGTTGGACTTGTTGATCGAGGCGGTGAGCTTGCGCAGCGCCTGGCTCATCAGCCGCGCCTGCAGGCCGGGCAGCGCATCGCCCATCTCGCCTTCGAGTTCGGCCTTCGGCACCAGGGCCGCAACGGAGTCGACCACCAGCACGTCAACCGCGCCTGAGCGCACCAGCGTGTCGCAGATTTCCAGCGCCTGCTCGCCGGTGTCGGGCTGCGAGATCAGGAGCTCGTCGATGTTGACGCCGAGCTTGCGCGCATAGACCGGGTCGAGCGCATGTTCGGCGTCGATGAAGGCGCAGATGCCGCCCTTCTTCTGTCCCTCCGCCACCGTGTGCAGCGCCAGCGTGGTCTTGCCTGAAGATTCCGGCCCGTAGATCTCGACTACGCGCCCCCTCGGCAGGCCGCCGACGCCCAGCGCGATATCGAGCCCGAGCGATCCCGAAGAGATGGTTTCGATGTCCATCGAACGGTCGTTCTTGCCCAGCTTCATCACCGAGCCCTTGCCGAACTGGCGCTCGATCTGGGAGAGCGCGGCAGACAGGGCCTTGGTCTTATCCATGGAGGATCCTTCAACGATACGCAGGGCAGTGGCGGACATAATACGTGCTCCTTATGGCGGGGATTCGCGAGCGGGACAAACGGGCGGTGGCAGGTTTTGGATTCGATTTCGGGATTCGTTGGCGTATAGGAATTTCGTACCACGTTTGTTCTATGTTCGCAATATGTTCTTTTCCCGCGAAGGGTGCGCTGGCCTGTTTCGAACCCTGGTGGCCGGTTTTGAAGTTAACGGTGGCCTAATTCACAGCCTCGCAACAAGATGGAGGCAACGCCCATGGCGTCTCTCTCAACCAGGAGTTTCATCGCAGGTTCGACAATCTGTATGGCTTTTGCAGCTTTGAATGGAGCCGCCTTGGCGGAGTCGCTGGGTTTATCAATGCCGCGCCGCCGTCCGCGCGGAAATGAAGGGGCCCGATTGCCGGATGCCGATACCCCCGAACCCGACGAGCCACTGCAATATACCCTCTAACGCGGAGGTCGAGGTTATGGACAATAAAATCAATGAATGCGTCAAGCGGGGTGGTCCGGGACGATAAGCAAGAACGAGATCATGATGGAGGTCTAGAGGCCGCCTCAGTTGGCGGCCTCTTGGTACTGGCCTGTTGGTATTGGCCTGGGGCGATGGCCGGTTTTTCATCTGCGAATGGCCTGTTTCCGGCCAGTACTCAGGCCCATGATCACGAAAACAGAAAGACCCCGATCAGCAAACCTGCTGCAAATGCCCAGAGGCCTAGCGTGCAGGCCGAAACAATGCGGACGAGAATACGGAGGTCCTGCGGGATCTCGTGGGATCGATCCATCATTGCAGCCGTCCCCCTGCGCAGCATTTGCTGGGGCCGTCCTTTATGGCCGGGCGGCATCCCGGCCGCCCGACCCACGCATTAAATCCTAATTCGGGCCCCGTCTGTCCGGCTTCCGACATTGTCGTTTTCGGTGGCCTGATTTGAATTGGCGAGTGGCCGGACTGACGCCGCAACCGGCAGCGTGCCCGCCCGGACACAGGCCCCACCTTGAGTTCACTTTTGTACCGTTCCCCCCGGAACGGATTCCGCCGCAGTGCGTAATTGCATCGGGCGCGGCGGACAGTAACGGGTAGTAACGGGGAACCAGATTGTGCCGGGCAAAAAATATCTAACGGAACAAGCGGCAACCTTCCTGAAGTTTGCAATGGCCACCACGGATCCGGACGTCGCCGCGGGCTTTCTCGACAAGGCCGCCGACCTTTCGGCCAGGAGTGAAGAGGCGCCGGATGCCAGCCCCCGGCCGCCTGATGTAGAGCAGCCGGAAAGCTAGCTCTCGCGATGAGGCCGCCAACGAGCGGCCTCATCGTTTTATCGGTCCATCTGCAAGTCGAGGCGTGGGTGACGTCGCTTACAATTTTAGGCGTGCTTGCAGTTTCGCCTGAACCGTCCGTCAAGACGCGCACGCTATGTCTTACGGCATGCACACACAGGTTGCCTTCACCCCCGAACCCATCCTGCCGATACTTCAGCAGCTTGGCGCCGATCTCCTCACACGGCTCTTGAGCCTCAACCGCACCCCCGGAGCCCTCGCGGGTGCCGCAGCCGGTCCGGCCGGACGCGCCGTCGAGACCCCATATGCCGCCGCGGCAGCCTTATCCGACGCGCCAGGAATAGGAGGCCGCAAAGCCGCTGGCGACCTTGGTCTTGAGCACTCACCGGCTCGGCCAAGCGCTCCGACGGCGCGCGATCCCTCACACCTGCAGCGGTTACGCAGCTTCCTGCATTCGCGATTCCGCCGATTGATCCGACAAGGTTCAGATGTGCATGGCCGCGAAGGCGCAGTGCATGAAGACCGGCGTTCATGTCGGTCCCTATGGTCCCTATAGCGGCAGGCATTACGCCGGCATGACACGGATGTAGCGGGCCGGCCCGCCACAGCCAAACGACCCCGCCGCATGGGGCTATGCAGCGAGGTCGCCGATGACGGGGGAAATCTGGAGGACCACCCCGCCCTCGCGAGCAGATACGGCCGCTGCAAGGCCCCGTTTCAGCGTGCTAATCGCCCGGCAAATTCGTCTCGGGCCGCGTTGAACCTTTTTCATTCCGCCCAGACAAAACCTTGCCTGGGACATTGCATCACTCGGGGAATAGGCCTGCGCCGCCAAGCGACCATACTCCGCTTGCGCGGCGCAGTGCTTTTCAGCAGGGGCGGAAGCAGGGCCGGCGCGGGAATTCGGACGCGCCCGCGGGGTTGAAACGCATACCGCGCGAGGATTTCTGCCGTGCCGACCGCGCGCGGCAAATCTATTGTAAGCGGATGGAATATGGAACTTTGCGGTTCCACTCCCGTTAAGCAGAGGATGCGGGAGATTCCATGAATCACAAAGGCGTAGAATATAACCTGACCAGGTCTGAAACCCCGGGGTTCTGGCAATGGCAATTTCGGATCGGCGACCTGGTCAGGTCGGGAAATACTGAGGCGCGGCTTGCCCTGTTGGCCGTGCGCCGCGTCCAGTTAAGGATCGATCGCGAGCTGAAGCACGCAGCGCGCCAACTAACGTCCTGATTGGGGTTCGCGCGGGTTTTTCCCGGCCCCCACTCCAGTCCTTCGCAGGCACCGGCGCCTGATCAAGTTTCACATAGTTGCGTTTATTATTTTTGCAATTTTAAGTGTAAGGTTTGGATTCGAAGCGGTAGGGGCCGCGGCGGGATTTTTATATGATCTACAAGGGCGTTGAATTCACCGTGACGGCGGTCGCTCCGGGCATTTGGAAATGGCAGTTCGGTATCGGCGACAGGGTCATCGCGGGCAAAACCGAAGCCAAGCTCAATCTGCTGGCCATCCGGCGGGTTCAGCTTCGGATCGATCGGGAGCTTAAAAAAGCCGAACGGGAACATCCCGCCTCGCTGGATCCTTCTGCCGGCCGCACGTCGGAGAAATCTTAAGCAATTACAATGAGTTGAGACTAAAAGTTGACCCAGGCTAATATGCCCGGTAACGGGCATTGGCCCGTAAAAACCCGGGGTTGATCTTTGCGCGCGCCAGGAATCCACTCCACCCGCTCTTGCGGGTTCTCTGGGCCAATGGCGGCCCCATTTTGCATCTGGTTCAGCTTGCCATGCCGATCTTTTTCTTCAGCGTTCGACATGGCGAGGATGCATGCGTCAACAACGACGGTGCAGAATTTACCGATCATAACGCCGCGTGGAAGGAAATGACCGGCGTCTGCGGGGACATGATCGCGGACATTTCCCGAAAACTCTCCGAAAACGCCGAGTGGCAGATGGAATTACTGGACGAATCCCGGAAGCCGGTATTCCGGATTCGCCTGGTTGCGGAGACGCTGCAGGACACCGATCAAGAGCGCTAGGCGTGCGCCTTTTTGGGAGCCGCATCCGGTTCACTGGCCGGCGCAGCGCCCTTTCGCAGCTCCCGGGCGGAGATGAATCGGACGCCGACCAATTCGCCCTTGCGCCAGATCAACGTGCATACCCGCCGCACCTCGCCACCGGCAGTCAGCGAAAGGCCGAACACCTTCGGCACCGCGAGGTCGCCCACGTCGAGGCAGGCGCCGTTCTCGGAAATGTCGAGGATGTAGCACTGGATCCATGGCGCATCCGGCGCCGGAATCAGGAATCCGGGCTTGCGCAAGTCGACCCGAACGAACTTGCGGGCGCCTAGGTCTTTGCGGTCTCTCGCCATGATTTCTCCTGCGCGGGGAAATACTAGGCGGAATACCTGAATACCGAGTTATCGGAATTCGGCAAAAATCGAGGTTGATGCCAATTCCAGGGTGCAGATGGATTGCTAATCGGCGCTGGCAAGCCGGCGCATCGTGAATTCGATGTCACCGTCAGGCAGCTCGCGCCAGCTTTCGACCGAGCTCATATAGGCCGCCTTGGGATAGCGGTCGAGAAAGTCGCGCGCCCGTGCCCTCGCCTTGTCGCGCGGCAGCGTAAAAGTCTCGCGCAGATAGCCGTCGTCCGGCTTGCGCCGGCCGGCCATCCGGCTCGCGAGATCGCGCGGACGAAAGACCATGTCGTAAACTCCAGACACAGGACGACAGGTCGAATATAGGGCTGGCGGCGAACGAATCCTACTCGCCGCTTTTGCCAGAAGTTACTGGCTGTTGCTGCCGGTCTTGTTCTTCTTGGGCGCCGCTGCGGTCTTCGGTGTGTCGGTGCTGCGCACGGTGCCCCAGGGATCGGAAGAGGCCTTGGCGTCGGGAATCTTCCTCAAGGAATCCTTATAGGCTTTGTCCTTGATCGCATCCGCCTCCTTCTCCTCCGGCGACCTGGACGTGAGTTCCGGTATCAGGTTGATATTGGGGGTCTGCGCGTAGGCCGGCGCCGTCAACAACACCACCACCGCGGCCGCGCTCAGCATTCTCATGACACTCTCCTTTGGGACGCAGACTTTGCGTTTCCGGGAAGGATACCACCGGCTCAACCGCCTCGCCAAGCACGGGCGCGGGTAGCCTTTGGTTCGACGCGCTGAACGCGCCTCCAAGGCGGCCGGACTCGCAGGATTTCGTGCCGTATTTGTGGCCCGCCGCCGCTGTTCCCTTCGCCGCAATGACCACTACAATAGGCCGGCAGCAATATCAGGCGGGGAAACAGGCGTTCATGCAACAACAGCCAGAAGCAACGGAATTCGGCATCGCGGAAGCCAGGCGCGTGCTTGGCGAGGTATTTGCGCCCTGGGTGATGGATCTCAATCTGTCGATCGAGCGCTTCGACTTTGCCCCGCCCGCCGATGCCGCCGACTGGCAGCCGGGCGCGATCCTGCGCCTGCCGTTCTCGGAGCGGTTGTGCCGCAATGGCGGCACGGTCTCGGGCCAGGCGCTGATGGCCTTTGCCGACACCGCGATGGTGATCGCCAACCTCGCAGCCAACCGCGGCTATCGGGCCATGACGACGGTCGACCAGACCACGCATTTCATGCGCGCGGTCTCTTCCTCCGACGTGCTGGCCGATGCGCGCGTGGTCCGCCTCGGCCGCACCATGAGCTTCGGCCGCGTCACGCTTCTTTCCGCCACCGACAACAAGCCGGTGGCGATGGTCTCGAGCGCGTTCGCGATGCTGTAGTCGCGAAGGCGCTGCAGGGTAGGAGTTAATCGTGAGCGCCAATAAAGCGATCAAACTTGCGGTGATCGGACGTGGTCTGATCGGGTCGGCGGCTGCGCGACATGTGTGCAAAATGGGCCATGATGTTGCACTGATCGGGCCCGCTGAGCCGGCAGATTTTTCGCGCCATAACGGCGTCTTTGGAAGCCACTACGATGAGGGCCGTATCACGCGGAGTTTCGATCCGTACCCGTTTTGGAGGCAGGCGGGCCGCGCTGCGATTTCGCGCTACGGCGAGATTTCAGCGGAGAGCGGTGTGGAATTCTACCGGGAAGTCGGCGCGCTTCACGTTGGCCCCGGCGAAAGCACTGATGTCGCTTCGGTTGGCAAAATCTGCGCTGAGGCCGGGATCCTTTGTGAAGCATATGATGATACGGGGCTCGCGGCGCGATTTCCGTTTCTGAGATCAACGGCGGGAATGCAGGGGTATTTCGAGCCGCGGAATGCCGGATACATCTCACCGCGCCGCCTGGTCCGGGCACAGACGATCGCGGCGGAGCGCGCCGGGGCTCGGATCATCGACGAACCTGCCCTGGGGATTTCGGAAAGCGGCTCTGGCGTGACGATCCGGACGAGATCGGGCAGTGTCGATGCCGAGCGTGTTCTCGTTGCGGCAGGCGGGCATACCCAATCACTGCTCGGTCAATCATTGGGTTTTACGGTCTATGCGCGTACCGTTGCGATGTTTCGGCTCGGTGCGGCGGAGGTTCAACGCTTGGCCGGAATGCCGTCGATGCGTTGTATCGGGCCCAAGGGTGAGAATCCCTATATTCTGCCGCCAATCGCCTATCCGGACGGCCAAACCTGGTTAAAGCTCGGCGGTGATCCGGTCGATATTCCGCTCGAAAGCGAGGCGGATATCAAGGACTGGTTCAAATCGGGCGGATCGATTGACGTTGCTGATCGGCTTCAAAAGCAGATCCTTGACCGTATCCGCGACCTCAATTTCGAAGAGCGCCGCGTCGTGCCTTGCATGACCACCTTTGGCGATACACGCCTGCCCTGCATCGGACCGCTTTCGGAGCGCGTAGCGGTTGCATTCGGCTGCTACGGCAATAGCGCGAAATGTTCGGACGAATTGGGCCGGTTAGGTGGCATGGCGCTGCTCGGCGAGGTTAGAGCAGAGCTCGCACCCTGACTGAGTTTTGTGCGGGTTTTTCTGCAAGATATTGCGCGCCCAGGAGTGCTTCGCGCGCCCAAGAGTGCTTCAGGGCCAAAGACGCACCATACGCGGACGGTGAACACGTCAGCAAGAAGTTCACCGGGACCTTTTAGCTATCGAGCTACAAGTTCGCCGTGGTGGAAAAGAGCCACGCGCTCACCTTCGCCACCATGCGGCGTAAGCCGGGCATTCTCATGGATGTCCTCCGGTTCCTCTCAAGGACGCTAAAGCTTCGACAACTTCAGCTTCCCGGACCGGTACTGAAAATTGACTTCCGCCGAGTGGATATACTGCCGCGGAACGGCTTTTCCTAAGCGGGTTTTCCGTCATGGGCGACTGCTCTAAACGGGTAGCGGTGTCCAGAACGTCCTGCGGCTCCGCCCCCGTATTTCTCTGGTCTTGCCGGAACATGATTCCTCTGGCGTCTTGGCGTTGAAGTCCGTCAGGAGCGAACCATGGTCAAAACTGTTCTCGTGATGGCGACCATCACCATCATCGCTTGCGCCGCGGTGATCGCAATCCACGAACTCCTCACCCGTGCGCGCCACCCGCAGGCCGGTCCGCCGCCGCGCCGCCGGGCGTTTTAAGAAACGAGCTGCTGTAGCGGCGGCCGATGCCATCAATTGACCGCACAACGAGAACTAATTGCGCGTCCAAATCGTTTGCTCTTGCCATCCGAGAACTCCGGTTGGCCGCAGATCTTGGAGCTGGTGATCGTCCGGCAATGTGCTCGGATCGCCGTTGGTCCGTTCGATTGCGTTACAGCGTGTCAGGGGTGCGTGTCGGCGAACCTTTGTCCTCGTTGCGCAGCTCTTGTTCAGCCAGGCGCCAAAATTCAGCTTCCCGACCTTCGGGGCGACCCGCTTGCTCCCAAAGCTGATACGCTCGCGCCTCGATTTCCTGTTTGCTGGGTTCGGCCACTACGTTTTCTCCGAGTTGGAGCACGGGCCGCCCTTCAGGCGTGTTGGGGACTTACCGGCGCGGGCCGTGCTAGACCAGCTTGGAGACTGGCCTTGCGGATTCAAGTCCACATCAAGCCGTTAGTTCCTCGATGAGACTGCCCACAAGACAAAGGCCAAGCGGGCGTTACACCGCATGGCCTTTGCCGGGACTGTCCCGCTCCTCGCGAGGATTCCGTCTCCGGTAACAGAACCGCGAACCAGCAGAAACGTTCCGGCCGACGCTCATTTGCCGAGAACGGATTCCGCGGCGTTGACGATGCTCATGGTCGGGTTCTTCCCGCAATAGGTGCCGAACTTCTTGGCATTTTCAACGAACACGTCGGTGTCAATGATCGCCTCGTCGGAATCGCCCTTGTACCAGCCGTCCATCCAGGTCAGCACCATCTTGATCGTATCGTCGCCGCCTTCGATGAACTGCTTGCAGGTCTTGGTCGAGAGATCGAGAACGACGGCATGCGCCGGCGGGATGAAAGCGCGAGCGCTGCGGCAAACAGGATCGAGGCAGTCGTCTTCATGATGAGCGCCATTGGCGTTAGAGGCAGACGGCTTGCGTGTGAAGCATGTGATTTCCGAAAAAGCCGCGCCAGCATGTTTTCCGCCGATCTGGCGCAAAACGAAATTCGAACAGCTGTGCACACACAGGCTGTATCGAATCTAGCTGACCGCAGTTTCACCGCGCTATGATCGGCATCACATATGACGTTGTCAAACCGTGCGCGGATCCGAGAGTCGCCTGATGCATTCGTAGGGTGGGCAAAGGAGCGCTAGCGACGTGCCCACCATCTATCACCGATCGTCCTTCTTGATGGTGGGCACGCTTCCGCCTTCGCTTGTTGAACTGTGGCGGGACAAGTCGCTTTGCCCACCCTATGGCTGGATGAATCAACGATGTCCGGCTGTTGTGTCCTCGTTTGTGTCCCGGTGAGTTGTAGCGCTCGAACGGCAAGGCTCCGATGCGGCAAGAGCTGCTTCTGCCTGGTCACTTAACCCGACTCCATAGCGAGATGACGACGCAGACATCAATCAAAAGGTGAATAACCAAGGATATCCAGGGTGGGTTGGCCGTAGCAATAAGCCTTTCAATGGACGGCCTAAACGCATGGTCACTTGCGGTATGTGTCATAAATTCAGAGATATCTTTTTGTAGTTGCCGATTAATCCTAAGTCCTTGTCTCAACAGCTTCCAATTTCCGAATGCAAATGCCAGAAAGCCAACCGTCACTGCGGCAGCAATGACGGGCGGCAAGGACGAGGCGGCAAATCCATATCCAGCCGCGGCAAATGTCGCTGCAACATAGACCGTCCAGAGGCTATTTATGGTCGTCGTCTGTTGAGTAAAAAGTGTAACGGCGTGATTAAGCTCAAACTTGTCCATTTATCTGCTCCGCTCATCCACACAAGTTGCGGGCCACTGGCACGTTGCGCAGTCTGGTCCGCAGGGTGGGCAAAGGAGCGCTAGCGACGTGCCCACCATCCATCACCGATCGCGCTTCGAAATGGTGGGCACGCTCCGCTTTGCCCACCCTACGATTGCAAACTGATTTGCTTCGCGCACAAGCGCGTTTTCAATGCGCGGCCTGCGACAAATCAACACGACGGGCAAATCAGTCAAAACCTGTCCAGTCCCCTTTGCAAAAATATTCCACTTAACTTGTCACGCAAATCACCTGCATAACTCCGCCCGTCTCACGGCAGATGAGGGGCGTTGGCCATCGTCACGAACGTGCGGTGAGATGCGATGGACGCAGATGGCGCGATAGACGTACGCGCCGGACGCGTACGGCGAAGTCGTGTGGTTCGGGCGCCGCGGTGCTGGCGTCAAGTTGGCGGGAAGTGTCCCGCCGATTACGGAGGCAAAAGAGCCGTTCTCCGGGAAGAGCACGAAGTAAGCCGTAAAGCCATTGCGCAGGGAAGGCCGGAGTGTTCCCGCTGCCCTGTATGCTCGTGTGCATTTTTGTTAGCGCAAATCGCACGCGAGATCGCGGGTGCAGCAAGCACCCGGTCTTCCCTGCGCCCTCTCAAGTCTCGAGGGCAACCAAGATGCAAACCTCGGGCGATCAGCGCCGCGAGAACGCAGTCGCATATTCAACTGTCATCGTCCGCCTTGTGCGCAATTGCGCACTGGGGCGGGCGATCCAGTATTCCAGAGACGTCAATGATTGAACCGATAAGCCGCGGCGTACTGGATCGTCCGGTCAAGCCGGACGATGACCGCGGAGAGCTGTTAGAATGGAAATCATCCTCACGCCCTGCCCACCCTGCTTCGCCGCCAGCGCCACACCAGCATCGCCATCAGCAGCACCACGACCCCAACCGCAATCGCCCCGCTCATGAATCGACCACCCGGCCGGTCGATGGTGCGCGACCGCAGCGAGGGCGCTTCACCGGGCCGCGCCAGGCGGAACGCCACCACGCTGTCGCCGATGGTCGTGCCCGACTCCGAATGACCGCCGGCGCCGATCGCGACATACTGCTCGCCCTTCCACAGATAGGTCATGGGATTGGCAACGCCCGGCACCGGCAGCCGGCCCTGCCACAGCTCCTGCCCCGATCGCGCGTCGAAGGCGCGCAGATAAGCATCCATCGCGCCGGTAAAGACGAGACCGCCGGCGGTGATCGCGACGCCGCTGACGAGCGGCGTGCCGAAGGGAAAGGCGATGCCGAGCGGCGCGCGGTCCTCCGTGGTGCCGACCCGCGAGCGCCAGAGAATCTTCCCGGCCTTCAGATCGACCGCGACCATCTCGCCCCAGGGCGGCTTGTTGCACAGCAGTCCCAACGGCGACGTCGCGACCGCGCGCGTCATCGCGAACGGCGTACCCTGCTGCCGTCCGAAGTCGTGCCCGGGCGGCGGGTTGAACCCGTCGGCCACGGCGGCACGCGGAAGCAGCTTGACGATATGGATCGCACGCGACGTATTGGCGTAAAGGATCTGGTTGACGGGATCGAAGGCGGCGCCGCCCCAGTTCACGCCGCCGCCGGTCATCGGAAACACCACGGTGCCTTGCGTCGACGGCGGCGTGTAGAGACCCTCGTTGCGCGCCGATGCGACCTGCGCGCGGCACACCCGGCTTTCCCAAAATGGAATCAGGCCGAACACGTCGTCGGCCGAAATCTGTTGCGACAGCAGCGCCGGCACGTGGGTCGGAAACGGCTGCGTCGGCGAGAGCTGCTCGCCTTCGGCGCCGCCTTGCGGCACGGCGCGTTCCTCGACCGGCCATATAGGCTTGCCGGTATCGCGGTCGAGCACGAACACAAAGCCCTGCTTGGTCGGCTGGATCACGACGTCGCGCGAGCCTGCGCCGGTATCGATGCGCGCCAGCGTCGGCTGCGCCGGCAAATCGTAATCCCAGACATCGTGATGCACGGTTTGATACGACCAGACCCGCTCGCCGGTCTCGGCGCGCAGCGCCACGACCGAATTGGCGTAGTCGTTGTTGCCGGGCCGCTTGCCGCCCCAGAAGTCCGGGCTCGGCGAAGACGTCGGCAGGAACACCAGGCCGCGCTCCTCGTCCACCGACATCGGCGCCCAGACATTGGCATGGCCCGCGGTCACACCGTCGTGGATCAGCGGATCGAAACTCCAGCGCGGACGCCCGGTTCGCGCATCGAAGGCGCGCACCGTGCCGGCTGGCGCCTCGACGCGGCGGTTGTCCGCGATCGCAGAGCCGACGATGACGGTGTCGCGGATAATGACGGGGGCCGACGTGATCTGGAATTCGCCGGGCCATTCCAGCGGCGTGCCGATATCGAGTTTGATCTCGCCGTTGGCGCCGAAATCGGCGCAGGGAATGCCGGACCTCGCGTCGAGCGCGATCACGCGCGCGTCGTTGGTGCCCATGAAGATGCGCGCGCGGCAGGCGGCCGTCCCGGTCACCTTGTCGTCGACCCAATGGGCCACGCCACGGCAAGTGTAGCGGTTGGCCGGGCGCTGCGCGGCCGATATCTTCGGATCGTACCGCCATCTCTGCGCCCCGCTGCCGGGATCGAGCGCGATGACTTCGTTGAACGGCGAGCAGAAGATCAGGCTGTCTTCGACCAACAGCGGCGTGGCCTGAAACTTGGTCCGCTTCATGACCTCGGGCGCGCGATGATCGAGATCGCCGGTGCGAAACTCCCAGGCGCGAACGAGATTGCCGACATTATCAGGCGTGATCTGGTTGAGCGGCGAAAACCGCGATCCGCCGCGATCGCCGCCCCAATGCTCCCAGGCGGAAGCCGGAAGCGCGATACCGGTGCAGAAGATGGCAACGACGAAAGTGAACAGACGAACCGGATTTCGCATCCTGCCCCCGCAAGCGCAACGCAACGCTTGCGGGATCGATTACCTTATTGGCACGTCAGTATCTACCCCGGCCGCCATGATCGCCATAGTTACCGCCGCGGCCGCCGCCAAACCCGCCGAGGCCAATGCCGATGCCGATGCTGACCGGCGGTCTCGATGGCTCGTACACTTCGCGCGGCGGCGGGTCGTACACCACGCGCGGGGGCGGACGGCGAACGACTACGACGTCGTCATCCGGCTCGCGACGCGGCGGCTTGCGATCGACCCGCTTCTTCGGCGGATCCGGCTCGACGCGCCTCACCGGGACATTGACCTTCAGCGGCTGCTGCTGCGGCGGCTGCACGTTGCAGGGACACATCGGCGCAGCCAGCGCAACGTTCTGCGGCAGGGCGGCGTTGGCGGCGGCGACGGCCGGCGTGAACTCGGGACGGTTGCGCAGCCGCAGTTCCAGCTTGCGCGCGGTCGCGGAAAGATCGCTGTCGGGGAATTTCGCCAGGAACGAGCGATATCCGGACGCGGTGTTGACGACCACGGCCTCGTTCCACGCCACCATGCGCCGGTGCCGAACCAGCCAGTCGCGCGCCAGCCGCCCAAGCGCCGTCTGCGGGAAGAGACCGGCAAAGGCCTCATACGATTCGTCGGTGCCGTCGGCCACGATCAGCTCGTTCGCCGCCTCGACCGGCTTGCCCTTCAGATCGCGGGTCCACTCGGCGACCGTCTTCTTCGGAGCTGCGGCAGGTTTCGGCCCGGCGACCGACGCGCCCGAAAAGCGGAAGTCCTCGGTCAGCGAAGAGCTGTCCCACGGGGTCTGCCGCCCTTCGGTGACCTTGTTCACGGCGAGGCGCACCCGCTTGAAAGTCTCTTCGATTGGAATGTTCTGCTCCTTGCCGGCTGCCAGCAGCGCGTTCGTATACGGGCTGTTGGAGCCGGAGCCGTCTTCCGCGACTGCGCCGGGCGACGTCGAGAACGACAGGAACGTACCGGGAGAGCCGATCTTGGCATCGACGAGGGCAAGCCCGCCGCCGGCGGTCTTGAGGTCCGGGAACGGATTGTTGCGGCAGGCGTCGAGCATCAGGATACGCATCTTGCTCGGCACCGACGTCAGCGTATTCAGGATGTCGTTGAGGCGCACCGCCTGGATCGGAATGTCGGCTTCCCGCTTCGGATCGATGTCGACCGGAACCAGAAAATTCTCGCCGTCGATCTGCAGTCCATGACCGGCGTAAAACACCAGGGCTACGGTGTCGGCGCCCTTGGCCGCGACCTTGCTGGCGAAATCGCTGACCGCCTCCCGCATCTGGCCTTGCGAAAGATCGGCCGCGGTCGAGACCTCGAAGCCGGAATCGGTCAGCAATTGCGTGACCGCCCTGGCGTCATTGGCCGGATTGGGCAGCGCCGGCACCGAGCGATAGGCGGACTGGCCGATCACCAGCGCGAGGCGGCTTTCGGCAGACGCCGAATGCGTTCCCAGAAGAACCGCAGCGGGAATCATCAGCTTGAGCAGCGTGTGACGGAGCATGGTGCCACCTCCCGGCAATGCAGGCTACGGATTGGTCATGGGCCCGAAGCCAAAGGTTCAAGCCGGCGGCGCCGTATGGGGCGTGACAAGGGCTCGATTCAACGGCGATCTTGCCGCAGGTCCAAGTCCGGCGGCGTGATGCAAATCACAGTATCGGGATCGTTATCTGGGCAACATGCCCTGTTCTGGCGCGGGCTGTTCGGAGTAAAACACCCTCCGATGCGGCGGATCGTGAATCATATAGCGCTGGTTGTGGGCGCAGCGCTGACGCTTGCGGGTTGCGGCTTTGCCGACGTCCGCTCGCCGGTGCCCGAGTTCATGCGCGCCAAGGCGCCCGAACCGCCCCCGCTCGAGCCGGCGCCGGACGTCAAGCGCATGCTGAAGGAGAAACTGGACGCGGTGTTCACGGCGGCCTCGCAGCCGACCCATGTTCGCGTTTCCGAGCCGCGCCCCAATCTCCGCGGACCGGGCTGGACCGCCTGCGTCAAGGCCGAAGTGATTTCGGTGACCGGCAAACCGCTGGGCACGCAGACCTATCGCGTCGAGATTTCCGGCGGCGTGATCGCCGATCGCCAAAAGGTCGAAGCCGAGGATACCTGCAATGCCGAGAGTTACGAACCGGTCTAGCTACAGGCAGCGCGTCGTCGCCCGCACCGGACAGAGTTTCAGCGCGCTGGTCAGCGAGAACAGCACCCGCGCGCCGCGAGTGGGATTATCGGGCGCGCGATAGGTGAGCGGCGCGGCGACGCCAATGTCGGCCTGCAGGCCGTCGGCGAGGAAGAAGCGAACGCCGCCGCCGGCCGATATCAGCGAAAGGCCGTCGCTGAGCCGATAGCCCGAGTTCCAGGCCACGCCGCTGTCGACGAAGCCGTAGAGCTGGTAACCGCTCAGATATTGAAGGTTCGTCTTCTGGTCGAAGCGCAGTTCCGCCGAACCCGCAAGACCGTTGTCGCCGCTGATCTCGGCGCTGCCATAGCCGCGGCCGAACGCGATGCCGCCGAGATAAAACTGCTGCGAGGTGAACAGCGGTCCGGACGCCGTCTGGCCGGCCGCGGCAAGTTTCAGCGACCAGGCATCCGACAGCGTCTGGTAGCGCGTGAACCAGAAGTTCAGCGCGGAGAATTTGCCGGACGCCCCGTCGCGCGACAGGTAATCGTCGTCGCGGTGCGAGGCGCCGAGGATGTCGAGGCCCTGGCGAAAATTCACCGTCAGATAATTGGCGCCGCCGAAACTGTCCTGCAGCCGGTAGTCCGATGTCAGGCTCGCGGTGCGGATGCGGTCGGCGTAGATCGGGCCGAACACATCGTTTTCGGTGGCATTGGTGAATCCGGCCGCCGCGGTCAGCGTTAGGCTCGACTTCTGCGATTGCAGCGCAGCGATGCTGCCGCGAATTTCGAACGACTCGGTCTTGATGTTGTCGCTGTAGAGATGGCGGTAGTCGCCGGGCCAGACCTCGCTGTAGTAGCCGGACGCACCGATGCGCGCGCCGTCGGTGCCGACCGGCACTTCGTAGGACAGACGGCCGAACGCGAGTTGCCGCGGATCGCCGGGCGTGGTCGACAGGTTCAACACCAAGGAATCGCCGGGCGCCAGATAGGAGTTGAACGCCACCGTCCCGTAGCTTTGCCACGGTCCGACCGACGACGAGCCCAGATTGTCGACGCCGAACGATGTGAAGACGTGCCATGTTTTCAGCGACAGGATCAGGCGAAAATGGCCGCTGGCGGTGCCGATCTCCTCGATCGCGGTGTCCTCGATCCGCACGCCGGGCCGCCCGTTGATCAGCAGCAACTGCCGTTCGAGCGTCGCAAGCCGCGAGGGCCGCTCCGTGAGTACGGCCCCGAGCATCGGCCGGACGCCGAATTGTTCGGCGCCGTCTCCCTTCAGCGCCAGCTCCGTGATGCTGCCTTCGATGACTTGAATGCGAAGCTGGCCGCTCTGGATGTCCTGCGGCGGAACGATCGCCCGGCTGAGGTGAAATCCGGCGGCGCGATAGACATCGCTGACCGCAGCCGCGATCGCCGCAAGATCGGCCTGCGATACCTTTTTCCCGACATAGGGTTGATACGCTGCAACCAGCCGCTCCCGCGGTATCGCGACGGCGCCGGTGACAGAGACATGCCGAAGCACGAACAGCGGCTTTGAATCCCCCTGCTCTTCAGGACGTGCGAATTGCGGCATCGGCAACCGCGGCCGCGCGGTTGGCCCCTGACGCGATTGCTGGTCTTCGAAACGTTTTTCGGTTTGCCGCGGATCATAACCGGGCTGGTTCGCCTGCTGAGCCTGCGCCGGAAAACAGGCGATGATGATCCAGAGGCCGAGGCCAGCCGTCGGGAATCGGTGCCACGCTACAGGTGCACAAATGCGCCTCAGTAGATGTACGGATACGCGCCGCCGATCGTTGGTGGGACCCCTAGCCATATGATTTTTAATAGAATTTTATGGTCAATGAAAGGTTAATACAGTCCCTTCGAACTACGTGTTTGACTCACTTAATCTTGAAACATTTCCGGTAAGGCACGGGACAAAGCGGCAATCGGAGAGTTTCCATGCGTGCGGTCCTTCAAGCCTCCAGGCTCATCGCGGCAGCGTTCATCGTGACCGCTGCCTCCGGAGTCTTCGCTGCCGACGGCGACGACTGGACGGTTCACAAGTCCTCGGGCGAGGTATGGCTCACCGGCAGCGGCGTGCAGCAGGCATCGCTGAAACAGGAAGACGTGTTGAAGCCGGGCGATACCGTTCGCACCGGCCGTACCGGACGCGTCCTCTTGAAGCGCGGCGACGAAATGATCCTGGTTTCGCCGAATTCCGTAGTCGGCGTCCCCGCCCAGAAGAAGGAGGGACTCTCGACGACGATCAAGCAGCAGGCCGGCTCGATCCTGCTCGACGTTGAAAAGCGCAACGTCAAGCATTTCGAGGTCGAGACGCCCTACCTTGCAGCCGTGGTGAAGGGCACGCAGTTCCGCGTCACCGTCAACGCAGGGAAGACCACCGTGGACGTGGTCCGCGGTCAGGTTGAAGTCGCAGATTTCAAGTCGGGTCAGATCGCCCAGGTAATGGCGGGCCAACATGCGACGGCCTTCGCTAACGGCAAACTCGGCCTCTCGCTGGGCGGCTCCGGCGCTCTCGCCCCGATCGAACAAGGCAAGCCGCGCGCGCCGTCGGTCGAGCGCGTTCCGGTGCCGCGCGGAGGCTTTACCGCGATCCGCCACGCCACGAATGCACAGGGCGTGCAGCCATTACGACATACAAGCGTGCAGCCCGCAAAGCACGGCGTCACCCGCATCTCGTCATCGATCGGTGAAGTCCGGTTGAACGTCCACCGCGTAACCAACGGCCTCGCTCACGACAAGTCGGCGCATGGCGGCGGACGCAACGCTGCCAACAAGGACACCATCTGGCAGTCCTCCAACTCGGAAACGGCTTCAGCAACAGCGAACGCCAGCCAAGGCAGCACCGCCAATGGTGCCGGTGCGGGTAACGCCGCTGCGTCGAGCGGCGGCAACACGATAGCTGCGGCTGCTGGCGGCAATGGTAACGGCAACGGCAACGGTAACGGTAACGGTAACGGCAATGGCGGCGCCAACGGCAACGGCAAAGGGAATGGTAACGGGAACGGCAATGGGAATGGCCGTGGCAGGAACTAGGGCTGACCTCAATTGAATGGCTATAGCCGTCAGACCTGATGGCATCGAATTTTCCAACCACCAGAATGGTGACCACGTGAAACGATATCGGCTGCATATTTTCGTGATGATTGCGTTGGCAATCGTCCTGGCAGGCGGTTGGCATAATTCGCTTCGCCACGCATTGGCCGACCTGCGGTTCGCCTGGCAGTCGCGCCAGGCCTCTGGCGATATTGTGGTGATCGCGATCGATGCTTCGTCAATCGACAGGATCGGCGTCTGGCCCTGGCCGCGCCTGCTCCACGCCGAGCTGATCCGGCAGCTTCAGAAGGCTGACGTCCAGGACATCGCGCTCGATGTCGACTTCTCCACGCCCTCCGACGCGGCGTCGGACCGGAACTTTGCCGAAGCCCTCCAGGGCGCCGGCGGATCGGTGGTGCTGCCCTCCTTCCAGCAGCCCCGCACCGACAGGACGACGCTTCACGTCAATCGCCCGTTGCAGCAATTCGCCGAACATTCCTGGCCGGCGCTCGTCAACGTCGAGGTCGGACCCGACGGCCTCGTCCGCCGTTATCCGTTCGGCGAAAAGCTGGACGACAAGTTCGTACCCGCGATGGCTGCCGTGCTCGCCGGCCAATACGATGAGAAGCGCACGCCCTTTCTGATCGACTTCAGCATCCGAACGGCGGGAATCCCCAAAGTATCCTTTGCCGACGTGCTGCGCGGCGACCCGGCGACACTGCAAAAGCTGCAGGGCAAGAAGGTCGTCGGCGGCGGCACGGCGCTCGAACTCGGTGACCGCTTCAGCGTCCCGAACGGCGCGATCGTGTCCGGCCCCGTGCTGCAGACACTGGCCGCGGAATCGCTGCTGCAGAACCGCGCGCTGCAATGGACTTCGCACGTCGTCACGCTGACCGGCCTCGCCTTGCTCGCTTTGCTCATGCTGTTCTCATGGCGTCGCCTTTCCGCCGGCAAGCGCGTGGCGCTGCTCGCCGCAACTTCTGTCGCCCTCGAGACCGGTGCGCTTGCCCTGCAGGCAGCTTTCCCGCTCATTCTCGACACCTCACTGTTTCAGATCGCCATCATCGTCTACATCGCCGCCATCGCGCTCGACGAAATCGACATCCGCGATCTGCTCGGCAGGGTCGCCGAGAGCCGCTTTCAGCGCGTGGCGATGTCGCTCGGCGACGGCCTGATCTGCACCGATTCCAATTACCTGATCACGGTCTGGAATCCCGGCGCGACCGCGATCTTCGGCTACCAGCCCGAGGAGATGATCGGCCGGCCGTTCGACGAGATTTGCGCCCGCGATGCCGATACGCCAGCCTTTTCCGTCAGGGATGCAGCAGAACTCGCCGCCGGCACGGTGATCGAGTTCGACGCACGCCGCAGCGATGGCGAGGTGTTTCCGGTCGAAGCCAATTTCTCCGGCTGGCAGGGTACTGATGGACTTCAGTTCGGCGCGATCCTTCGCGACATCTCGGTGCGCAAGCGCGAAGCCGAGAGAATTCGATACCTGGCGGAACATGACACGCTGACCGGCCTCATCAACCGCAATACCCTTAACGCCAAGCTTGAAGCGAAAATTGCCAAAGCCGGGGCTGACGGCCGCAAGGTAGCGCTGCTGGTGATCAGCATCGACGGCTTCCAGCAGATCAACGACATGCTCGGTCATGCCATCGGCGATCTCGTGCTTCGCGCCATTTCAGAGCGGCTGACGGCGGCGATGCCGGCGGCCGGCCTGATCGCGCGCCTGAGTGGAGACGAATTCGCCATCGCGGCTCCGACGAACGCCATCGGCCAAAACGTCAGCCGTTTTGCCGAGCAGATCGGTGCAGGCTTCGACGAGCCGCTGCTCGCCGGCACGCGCCATCTCCGCGTCAGGGTCAGCATCGGCGCCGCCGTTTTCCCCTCCGACGGGCGAACCGCAGCCGAACTCCTGAGCAACTCCCATCTGGCGCTGAGCCGCGCCAAGGCGACCAGCCGCGGCGGGCACGTGCTGTTCGAGGACTCGATCCGCCGCGAACTGGAAACCCGTCTGACGCTGGAAGCGGAGCTGGTGCTGGCAGCGGAGCGCAATGAATTCGAACTTTTCTACCAGCCACAAATACATCTCGCCGACGGTCGCCTGGTTGGCGCCGAAGCCCTGATCCGCTGGCGTCATCCCGAGCGTGGCCTGGTTTCACCGGGGGAATTCATGCCGGTTGTCAACACCTCGCCGATCTCCGAACGGATCGCGGAGTGGGTTCTCGAAACCGCCTGCACCAAGGCGGCCGCCTGGGAGCGCGCGGGACAGAAGCTCCGGATCGGCGTCAACCTTTCGCCGTCGCAGTTGCAGTCGGGTGACCTCGCAAGCTCGGTCGCGCAGGCTCTTTCCCGCACCGGTTTGAGCCCAACCAGCCTCGAACTCGAGGTCATCGAAGACATCCTGCTCCACGACGAGCAGAGCGCGCTGAACACGTTCCTGAAGATTCAGGCGCTTGGCGTTCGCCTCGTGTTCGATGATTTCGGCACCGGCTTTGCGAGCTTGAGTTACCTGAAGAAATTCCCGCTCGACGGACTGAAGATCGATCGCTCCTTTGTGCTCGGATTGCTGGCCAATCCCGATGACGCGGCGATCGTCAGTTCGACCATCGGGCTGAGCAAGCAACTGGGCCTGTCTGTCATCGCCGAAGGCATTGAGGACCGTGCCACGGCCGACTTCCTGGTCAGGATGGGTTGCGAGGAGGGACAGGGCTATTTCTTCGGACGGCCGATGCCGGCAAGCGAGTTCGAAGCCAAATTCCTCAACTCCCCCGCCACAGCCGAGGTGGCGTAACAGCTGAGCGGCCTGATCAGGCTGAACGATCCGTTAACGCGACCGCTCAAATCCGAGCTTCGCGGCAACGCTATTTTCCACCTCTTTCCACTAGCCTTGCCCTGTGAACGCGATGGTCAGGCGGCGCCCTCATGGTGTCGTCGGCCACATAAATCGCGAACGGGGATTCGGGGAAGTGGCTGACATTGCCGACACATCGACGGTTCGTCGTGCATCGAGCAAGGATGCGAACGTACGCGCGCCAGACGTCGGCGGGGCGCTGACGCCGCTCGCCGGCGTTTCCGCAGGCCCTTGGCACGCGCTGTCCGAACGCGCCGCCGAGCCGAACGGTTATTACCTGCCCGAATGGGAATTGGCGGTGAACGCTTCGGCACGGGGCCGCGGCGACACCGACGCGCTCGGCGCTTGGCGCGATACATCCAGCTTGATCGGCCTGATGCCTGTGATCTCGATGTGGCGCGCCTACAAGGTCCCTCTGCCCGCCTTGGTCAGCGCCGATCCCTACGGCACGCTTTGCACGCCGCTGCTTGACCGCGACATGGCGGAGGAAGCCGTCACGGGCCTTCTGCAGCAGGCCCGGCGGGCCGGCGCGCACGCGCTGATCTTCCGCGCCACCTCGCTCGATGGTGCTGCCATGAAGGCCTTTGCCAACGTGCTGCATCGCGGCGGCATGCAGCCCGTGGTGCTGCAATCGCATGTCCGCGCCTGCCTTGACGCTACCGGTGACGCCGACGAACTGCTGCGCGAGGCGCTGGGCGCGAAGAAACTGAAAGAACTGCGCCGCCAGCGCAATCGCCTCGCCGAACACGGTGCTATCAACTTCGATGTGGCGCGGACGCCTGCTGAAATGACCACCGCCGTCGAAACATTCCTGATGCTGGAGGCCAGCGGCTGGAAGGGCCAGCGCGGCACCGCGCTCAGCCAGGACGACGGCGACGCGGCCTTCGTCCGCCGCGCCGCTTCAGCGCTGGCCGAGACCGGCCAGTGCGAGATCGTGACCCTGCGGGCCGGCGAAACGCCGGTGGCCGCGGCAATCGTGCTGCGCCATCAGGATCGCGCCTTCTACTTCAAGCTCGGCGTCGACGAGCGCTTTGCAAAATTTTCGCCGGGCGTGCAGCTGACGCTGGAATTGACCCGGTATCTCTGCGCGGATCCGGCCATTCGCCTGGTTGATTCCACCGCCGCCCCCGACCATCCCATGATCAACCCGATCTGGCGCGGGCGCCTTGCGATCGGCGACGTCCTGATCCCGCTGCGGCGGGGCGATCCGG
Source organism: Bradyrhizobium sp. 170 (assembly GCF_023101085.1). Taxonomy (NCBI): domain Bacteria; kingdom Pseudomonadati; phylum Pseudomonadota; class Alphaproteobacteria; order Hyphomicrobiales; family Nitrobacteraceae; genus Bradyrhizobium; species Bradyrhizobium sp. 170. The sequence continues at coordinate 6,530,200 of NZ_CP064703.1, forward strand.
TCGTATCGCTGATCCGCGCCGCGTTCGGCTTGCGCGGCGCGATCCGCGAGCCGGTACGCCGCATCGTTCATTTCGTCAGAGCACGGCAGGAGAAATCCTAGGTGAACACGCTCACAGCCATCGCCCCCGTCATTACGGCCGATCATGACGCGCTCCGGCGCGACTTCCCGCTCAAGCCGTTCGCGATCCATCACAAGCTCGCCGGCCATCCGCTGCTGACGCTGCCGCGTATCGCGCAGCTCGCCGCCGAATTGCCGCGTGACCTGATCGAGTACAATTCCGGCAAGGTCGCGATCAGCCAGGATCCGGACGCGATTCCCTCCGTTGACCTCGATCCGGTCGAAGTGGTGAAGAGCATCGAAACCGCCGGCGCCTGGATGGTGCTCAAGCGCGTGGAGAACTCGCCGGAATATCGGACGTTGCTGGAGGACACCCTGCTGTCGGTCGCCCGCGCCCGCGGTTTCAATAGCCTGCTCGACGCCGGCTTCGAGCAAGTCGAGGGCTTCCTGTTCGTGTCCTCGCCGAACTCGACCACACCATTCCATCTCGACAGCGAGGACAATTTCTTCGTCCATATCCACGGCGAAAAATTCTTCACGATCTTCGACAATACCGACCGCACGATCGTCTCCGACGACGAGATCGAGCGCTCGATGACCAAGCATCGCAACCTGAAATACGACGAGAGTTTTGCAGCCCGCGGCAAGGAATTCCATTTGTTCGCGGGCGACGGCTGCTACGTGCCGTATCAATGGCCGCACTGGGTCCGCACATCAGGCTCGTTCTCGATCTCGATGGCGATCACCTGGAAGACGCGCGAAGTGCGGCGGCTGAACGATTTGCACTTCTTCAATTCGATGCTGCGCGGTATCGGCCTGCCGCAGCAGCCGCCCGGCAAGCAACCGGGGCTCGATGCGCTCAAGCTCGCGTTCTATCGCACGGTAACGACCGCCATCAAGCCGCTGCGCGCCTCGATGGCGATGCGCCGCCTGCTGCGGCGGATCGCGCTTGGGAAGCGGGCGAATTATTATCTGAAGGGCGCGTAGCCGCAGCAGCGTAGCCCGGGTGGAGCGCAGCGTAACCCGGGGCCGGTGCACCTAGATGCGATAACCCCGGATTTGCGCTCCGCTCCGGGCAATCGAAATCCAGACAAGCCCATCGTCTCGGTTCGTCAGCGGCCCCCCGGTGACCCATCCACCTGATCGGTCTGCACCACTCACGTATTGATCTTCGTCAATCTCCTCTCGCCTCCTCCCGATGGAATAATTTCGCGTCCAGGAGCGGACGCAAGAGAGTGGACGGCTCCGGCGCAACCCAGATTCGCCTGCGAGGGAGGAGATCTCCATGGCTGACCACCACACCATTTCTACTGAGTCCAACCTGGTATCGCCGGCCCTGCCGACGACCACCGCGGTCACTCGCCGCTCGCTGCTCGGCGGGGCCGGCATTGCGGTTGGCGCCGCCGTGCTTGCGTCTCCGCCGAGCATGCCGGGAATCGCCCCGGCCGCGGCACAGCCTGTGAGCGCGGACTCGCGACCGCTGGACGCGGCGTTCAAGCGCCGCGCCTTCGAAGTCCGAGAGCTCTGCGCGAGCAACAACGAGAAGATTCCCATCGCACCCCACCCGACGAATGGCGATGAGGCGCGCTACACCAACAAGATCGGTTCCGATTCACGGGGCCTGCCGCACGACAAACGCGGCGAAGTGGAACAAGCGGCATGGCAGGCGCTCTATACCGCTTGCCAGTCGGGCAATCCCGCTGATTTCGAGAAAATCCCGCTCGGCGGCATTCGCAAACTGGTCAATCCCATAGGCGCACAAGCCGTCAGTCTCAGCGGCATGAACCCTACTCAGATTGCGATACCGTCGGCACGGGCCCTTGCAGGTGCGGAGCGCGGCGGCGAGGCGGTCGAGGTATATTGGCAATCGCTGCTTCGTGACGTTCCGCTTACCGAGTTGCGCGACGATACCTCCAATCGCGACGTGGTTGCAGCAACCGCGGAACTCAACAAGCTTGCCGATTTCCGGGGGCCGAAGTCTGGTGGGCGGGTCACACCCGGTACGCTGTTCCGTGCCAATGCGCTTTATTTCGACCCAACTGACCCGAAGGGCCGCTCCGTCACGCCTCCAGGCGTTTTGGACGGCCCGCTGATCTCGCAATTCCTGCTCCGGGACGTGCCCTATGCCGCACAGTGGATCAGTGCTCAAATTCGCACCACGTTGCCCGCCAACGAATTCCTGACCGAATACGAGGAGTGGCTGGCGATCCAGAACGGCGCCGCACCGAAACGCCGGCTGCAGTTCGACGCGACACCGCGATACATAACGACAGGAAGAGATCTCGCGGAGTATATCCACGCTGGTCCTGCGCTTGGGTGGGCGGCAGCACTGATCCTTGCAACCCCAGGCGGTGGAGCGGATCAACGGTACTCCGGGATGTATCCACCGGCAGAGCCCGTGTCCTACCTATCGAACCCGTATCGGAAATCGAAAACCCAAAGCCCTGCGGGTGCCACCTTCGGGTTGCCCTATGTGCAGGCACTACTCGCCACGGGGATCAGTAACTCCGTCCGCGCGGCCTACTGGCAGAAGTATTTCGTGCACCGGGCTGTGCGACCGGAAGCCTACGGCGCTTTGGCGCACCATCGCCTCGCCAATGGCGTGAGCGACTACCCGTTGCATGATAACTTCCTGAAATCGGAAGCCCTCGATCGCAGTAAAGCCAAATACGGCAGCTATCTTTTGTCACAAACCTATCCGGAGGCCGCGCCCCTTCACTCCACCTATCCCGGCGGTGCCACGAGCGTTGGTGCCGTCACGGCTACCATATTGAAGGCGTTTTTCGACGAGAGCCGCGTCATCGCCAACCCGGTGCAGCCCGATCCGGCTGACCCGACGAGGCTCGTGCCCTATAGCGGCCCGCCGCTCACGGTTGGTGGAGAGTTGAACAAGCTCGCGGTGAATTTCGGTTTCGGACGGAATTGGGCGGGCATCCACTGGCGTTCCGACGCTTCCGCCTCAATGGTGATCGGCGAGGAAGTGGCTATCGGCATGCTGCGGGACGAGCGCACTACCCTCCGCGAACCCTTCGACGGCTTCTCCTTCACGCGCTTCGACGGCAGCCGCGTGACAATCTGACAGCAGCCGGCGACGTCCGTGCCGTGAGGCGTCGGCGGCACGGTGCCGCGCTGGCGGCGCGACTTGAACAGGTGCAGTTGCCGCGGGGCTATCTGCACCGCTCCATCCGGGCTACGTGAACAAACTCACTGCAACGGCGAGTGCGGCGCCGGCAGCATGATGGTCGAGTGCATTTCCTCGAGGAAGCCCGGACCCTTGCCGAGGAATTCCTGCCACGCAGGGTCCTTCATCGCGTTGCCGCGCGCTTCGGCACGCGCGTTCAGGCTCGGATAGGCCCAGATGTGGCAGGCCTCGTTCGGCTGCCCCGCTTCCGTCGTCCACAGGCCTACGATCTTTGAGTATTTCTCGCGCTCCGGCAGCACCGCGGTGAACGCATCGAGCCACTGCTTCAGGCCGCCGGCAGGCTTGCCCCGATAGTTGCGGAGTTCGTAGACATTGCCCGTCGACGCCGGCGCAACCGGCGGCCTCACCGCGTTCATCAGGCGGACGTCCTGACGCACCAGCAACGGACGGATCAGCGGCACATACTCGCCGGTCCAACGGGGGTTCTTGGCCAGTTCGGCCCGCATCCGCGCGCGCTCGTCGAAACTGTTGTAGCTCCACATGTGCAGGACCTGATTGAGCGGCCCGATCTCCGTCGACCAATAGCCTTCGAGCTTGCCGTAATCGTCCTTGCGGATCTCGCGTGATATCGTGCTCGCGGCCTTGATCATGTCGCCGAGCGTGCCCGGCTTTACGGTGTAGGTGCGCAGTTCATAGATCATGATGTCTCCCCAAATGTCGTTGTTGTTTATTGTTGGGGACGACACTCACTGTCAAACGCTACACTGCGCCCGCGGAGAGAAGCCCCTCACCCCGACCCTCTCCCCGCAAGAGCGGGGCGAGGGAGAAGAAAGCCGACCGCTACTCCGCCGCCTGCGCGCTGATTTCGCTGGAAACCTGACGGATGGCACGGGCGAGTTGGTCGGCCGGCTGGGCGCCGGAGACGGCGTATTTCTGTGCGAACACGAAGGTCGGCACGCCCGAGATACCCTTCTCGGAGGCTTCCTGCGCTTGCCCCGAGATCAGCGTGACATCCTCGTCGGTTGCGAGGCGCTTGCGCACATCGTCGGCATCAAGGCCGACATCGGCCGCGGCCTGCACCAGCACGTTGACGTCGGTCAGATCGCCGCCATCGCGGAAATACAATTCCATCAGGCGCTGCTTCATCTCGGATGATTTACCCTGTGCTTCCGCCCAATGGATCAGGCGGTGGCAATCGATGGTGTTGGGCTGGCGCTTCACCAGTTCGGGACGGTAGGTCAGCCCCTCCTCGCCTGCCGCCGCCACGACGCGGCCGGCGATGCCCTTGTAGGCTTCGACCGAACCGAATTTTGTGGTGAGATATTCGTCGCGGCTGATGCCCTCGCGCGGCACCCAGGAATTGAGGAAGAACGGCCGCCAGCGCACTTCGACGGGAACATCAGGCACCAGCGCCAGCGCGTTCTCGATCCGGCGTTTGCCGATATAGCACCAGGGGCAGACCACGTCGGAGACGATGTCGATCTTGAGGGGTTTCAGGGTGCTCATCGGGATCTCCTCGCAGAATGATGCCCGGAAGGTAGTCCGATCCGACGAGGAGACAAGAGCGCGACCTGCATGTCTCGTATCACTTCACCTCCGCGGTTATTGTGGCAAACGGCCGGCCTTTCTAGAACTCCGCGTATCGATTTGAACCGCGGAGCCCTGCATATGACCGCCATTTTCAGGCCGGAAGGCCCCCTGTTTCGCGCTACCGAACATGCCGGCGGGCCATGGTCGCCGGATATGCTGCAGGGCAGCGCGACCACGGCGCTGATGACGCGCGAGGTCGAGCGGCTGGCTGACGCCTCAGGCTTTGCGGTGCGCCGCCTCACCTTCGACCTGTGGCGCCCGGCCGGATTGCGAGCTTTCAGCCTCGCGACCGACATGCTGCGCGACGGCCGCAAAGCCAAGACCATCCAGGTTCGCCTCCTGGACGGCGACGTCGAGATCGGCCGCTGCACGGCGCTGCTCACTGCGCAAGGCAGCGAATCCCCGGCCGATCCCTTTTCGAAGCAAGCAGGCGATGACGCCCCACCGGAGACAGGCTCACCACCGCCGGCCTTCGTACAAAAGTGGAGCCGCTATTTCCAGAACGTCTCGGTGCGGCTGATCGAGGGCGCACTGGAAAAGCCGGGCCCTGCGGCAGCATGGATGCGGCTCGACGTGCCCATGGTCGAGGGCGAAACCAACACGCCGCTGTTGCAGGCCGTGCAGGCGGCGGATTTTGCGAGCGGCGTCGGCCAGATCGTCGACATGCGGGAATGGACCTTCATCAACCCCGAGATCAGCCTGTATTTCTTCCGCCCGCCGGAGGGCGACTGGATCCTGATCCGCTCGCGCACCCGCGCCGGCGCCAATGGCGCGGGGCTGACTATGGCGAGCTTAAGCGATCGCAAGGGCGCATTTGCCGAAGTGCTGCAGGCCATGACGTTCGAGCGGCGCGCAGCGCAAGCTCAGGCGTCCTGAGCCACCGAACTCGCAAATAAAGAGCTGGCAGCCGACGTCCGCTTTGGTGCGCATTCCGAAATCAAGTGGGCCTCGCTATCGGGCTGGTTTGGTAAACCACCTCGGAACACTCAACTACCGCTCACTCGTGCACACCCCGCGCATGTCCGCGATCGCGGGAGCTCCCTAGCGGTTCCAGAATTAACCCGCACCGCGGACGTAAAGCTTAACTAACAAGCTTACCAAGGGGAACCTGTTGCTCGATTCCCCAGAGCAACTAACCATTTTGGCTGCATTATCAAAACTTATAGTCACCTGCTCACAAGGAGCATTGCCATGGTGCAGTCAACAAAACCGCCGATCTTTGATGTGATCGACATTGAGCGCGAGATCGAAGAAGAATTTCGAAAACTGCCGTCGACTCGCGAATCCCAGCCGACCGATTTCGCGACGCCTTCCGTCAATGCGCCGGATTTATCGATGCCCGACTATGTCGAGCACCGCGCCGGTGCCACGGAGATCGGCAAGCTGTCGGCGGAAGCGGTTGTCCGCGAATATGAAGCTGCGGCGAAAGATATCGAGGACCTGGGCGTTGAGCTGGTCGGGCACGTCAAACAATGTGAGGCGATGAGCCGCGAGGCGCTCAACGTGATCGACGAGCTGAAGGAAACCGCAGGGCGATACCGCGAGGAGGCCAAGCGCGTCTTCCTTCATATTGAGAACTGCTCGTTGGTGACCGCGCAGGTACGCAGAACCTGTGCCGAAATGAGGGAAAAGATCGTAGTTTCGACCAGACTTGAAACCAAAGCCAAAGAGAAGTGAACTCTCGAATGCGCAACGTGCCGTGCGTTCATGAGTCAACGCCCTAGTTTTACAAGTAGTGCTTCCGATCCTTCGTCCGCCGGCATGAACATTTCCACGCGCAATTCCTGCAGCGTGACGTCCTGTGGCGTTCCCAGCGTCAGCACCGCGCCGATCAGGCCGATGCTGACGTCGCCCTTTCTCAGGCGCACCTCGCATAATGGGCTTGGCGCATCGGTCTCGTTGAGCTGGGGAGCTGCGACATCAGGCAGCTTCAATAGTTCGCGCCAGGTCGATTGCAGGGCCAGATCGAGCGGTGCGGCCATTGCCTCATGACGGGCGCGCGCCAGCAGCGCGGTGGCGACATCCGGCCAGTCAACCACGAAGGGACGGAGCTCGTCCGGCGCCAGAAACATCCGCATGTGATTGAGCGGCCGCGTCATCCGCGCCTCGCCGAGCAGCATCGTCATCAGGCGCGCGGCGGCACGATTGGCCTGCATCACGTTCCAACGGCGGTCGGTGACAATGGCCGGAAACGGCTCGTGCCGCCGCAACAGCAGATCGATGGCACGTTTGGCGTCGGCGACTTCGGGTGCGGAGAGATCGCGCTCGCCGTATTGCCGGGCGAACCCGCCTGCCTCCAGAAGCGCGTTGCGATCGCGCAGCGACAGACCGAGCGCGGACGCCAGTTGCAGCAGGATATCGCGGCTGCCCGCCGCCTTGCCGGTTTCGACGTAGCTCAGATGCTTGATCGAGATGCCGGCCTCGAACGCCAGATCAGCCTGGCTCATGGCGCGGCGGTTGCGCCAGCCGCGCAGGAGGTCGCCGACCGGATTGACAGGGAGCGGTGCATGTTGGCGAGAGTCCATGCCAGATTATGCGAAGGGAGCGGGTCGGTGTAAACTGCTGGGATGTAGGATGGGTAGAGCGCAGCGAAACCCATCATCTCTCGAATGGCTACAGTAGTTGATGGGTTTCGCTGCGCTCTACCCATCCTACGGATCACGGCAGCTTTGCCGCCATCTGCCGCATCCGCTCAGCGGTCAGATCGTCGGCGGGAAAGAAGGTTTCCAGCGCCAGCTCCTGCAGCGTGATGTCGACCGGCGTGCCGAACACCATGGTGGTGGAGATGAAGCTCAGCACCTCACCGCCCGCGCTCCGCAGCTTGAAGGGGATCGCGACATTGTCAGCCGAGACCGGACCCGAGCGCGCCGGCATCCGATAGGCCTTCAGTTCCTGATACAGTTTCAGCAATCCGGGATCAGCCGTCGCCTCGCACTGCCGGTGCAATCGCTCCAGGAGATGCGCACTCCATTCGGCGAGATTGACCGTACGCGGAGCCAGCCCCTCGGGATGAAAGGCGAGCCGCAGGATGTTTAAGGGCTGCCCCAGCAAATGCGGCGGGATGCCTTCGAGCAGCGGCGCCACCATGCGGTTGGCCGTCACCAGATTCCAGTGCCGGTCATAGGCCAGCGCGGGATTCGGCTCGTGCGCCCTAAGCACGAGGTCGATCGCCTGCCGCGCCGATTTGAGCGCGGGATCGTCGAGCGAGCGCTGCGGAAACGCGGGCGCAAAGCCCGCCGCGACCAGGAGCACGTTGCGTTCACGCAAGGGAACCTCCAATCGCTCGGCGAGCTTCAGCACCATTTCCCGCGACGGCGCGGCGCGGCCGGTTTCCACAAAGCTGAGGTGACGCGCGGATATCTCGGCGTCTCCGGCCAGATCGAGCTGGCTTAAGTGGCGGCGCTGCCGCCATTCGCGCAAATGATCGCCGATATGGACGGGCTGGGTTCGTTCGGCTCGCGCCGTGGCAGCATGTGCGTTCATGGTGGAAAACCTACCATGCGAATTTCAGCCATTCCATTACGTCCGAGGTAATCGAAACGGGTCGCGGGCCGGGTCATCTTGGGGGCACAGGAGATGACCCCATGCTGATGCTTTCCCTCTTCCGTCTCGTCGCCACCGTGATCCCCTGGGTGGTCAATCTGGCCACCTGGTTACTGGCGCGTTCGCTGAACATGCCCGAACCCGTGGTGCACGACACCGGCGTCTTCGTGTTCGCGCAGGTGCAGACGATCGAGAACAGGGTCGGCAAGGCGCTCTGCCCGATGCGGCTGATGCGTCGGCTCCGGTCGCTCTTGCAGCGCTGATTCCTGTCTCGCCCAAAGCCCCCCAAGCAAAGGAGAACTGTCATGATCCATCCGTCAACATTCCTGAGCCGCGCCCTCCTCGCCGACGCCATCTTCAGCGGTGTCGCGGCGGTCGCGCTGACGCTGGGCGCCGGCGCGCTGGCGCCCTTCCTAAATCTGCCCGAAGCCCTGTTACGCGAAACCGGCCTGTTCCTGATCGCCTACACGGCGCTGGTCGGCTGGCTTGCCACGCGGTCGACGGTGCCGAAGGCGCTGGTGTTGCTCGTAATCGTGGGGAATGCCGCGTGGACACTGGGCAGCATCGCGTTGCTGTTCTCGGGTGCGGTGAGCCCGAACCTGCTCGGTCAAGTCTTCATCGTCGCGCAGGCGATTGCGACGGGTGTGTTTGCAGAGCTGCAGTTTATTGGACTGCGCAAGAGCGGTGAGACGGCGGCGGCATAAGCCTCAACCGTCATTGCGAGCGAAGCGAAGCAATCCATATCGCGGCATAGCGGATAGATGGATTGCTTCCGCTTTCGTTCCCTTGCGCAAACGCTTCGCGTTTGTCGCGGGCAATGACGAGGACAGACTTCAGCTCAACACCAGCGCCGCAATCATCCCGGCAAAGGTGAGCACCAGCCCGATGACGAGCATCGGCACCAGGCTGCTACCGGCATACGGATCGGCCTGTTCCTTGTTCGTCACGACATGCGCACGATTAGCCATCACACTACTCCTGTTTGATTGCGTCGAAATCGTTCCCCGTTTCCGAGCATGACGCCCTGGGCGCCGGCGATGCCGAGTTCGAGGCTGGCCGCAATCCGCCGTGCCCGTTCCACGAAATGCGCTTCCGCCTCGGGTGGACATATCTCGCGGGCGGTTTGCTCGAACAGTTCGAGCCAGCGGTCGAAATGCCCGGCGTCGACCGGCAGCGGCAGGTGCTTGGCCATCGGCGTGCCGTGGTAGCGGCCGGTCATCAACGCGACCGACGACCAGAACGCGCACATCTGCGCCAGATGCGGCTCCCAATCCCTGATGCGGGCCTCGAAGATCGGCCCCAGCCCAGCGTCGGCGCGCACCTTGGCGTAGAAGCCGCGCACCAGGCGCTCGATCATCGCCTCGTCGATGCCCGTCCGCTCCATGATCTCGGCCGTCAACCGCTCACGCCGCTCCGGCCCTGCCACGATCGCTTCCATTTCGTCCGCTGCCCTTAAATAGGTATTTCAAATACCTATTTAGACGGCTATAGTTGATTTGCAAGCAGATATTTCGAGAGGGCTCCCATGCGCCTGACATCGTTTACGGATTTTGCCTTGCGCGCCCTGATGCGGCTGGCGGGCGAGCCCGGCCGCTCCTTCGCGACCAACGAGATCGCGGCCGAGTTCGGCATTTCCCGCAACCATCTGGCCAAGGTGGTACGCGACCTCGCCGATAGCGGTTTCATCTCGACCCAGCGCGGCGTCGGCGGCGGCTTCACGCTGGCCCGCCCCGCCCAGTCGATCACCATCGGCGAAGTGGTGCGCGCCCTGGAAGGGCCGCCGCTGGTCGAATGTTTTCGCGAGGATGGCGGCAATTGCGTGCTGAAGCCGCGCTGCCGGCTGAAGGCCAAACTCGCCGCCGCCCGCGAAGCCTTCATGCGCGAGCTCGACTCCACGACACTGGCGGAATGCGCCTATCCGCCAAGCGTCAAGCGGAGCCCGGCACTTGCGTGAGGGCTGCAAGAAACCATGACAAGGCTCAGGTGCAACTCATGAAACCGATCGAGTTCGAAAATGGCGCCGTGCAGATCGACGCCGCCATCGTCGCCGAAGGCCTCGGCCTGGCGCCTTCCCTGCTCCAGGAAGCGATGCGCGCGGGCCGGATCACGAGCCTGGCGGAGCGCGGGGTCGATGCCGACTCCGGCCGGCATCGCCTGACCTTCTTCTCCGAACACCGGCGGTTTCGTGTCGTGATCGACGAAACCGGCGCGATCATTCAACGCTCGGCGGTCGACTTCGGCGATTCGTTGCTGCCGAAGTCGGTGCACAAGGCTGGCGGATGAGACATCAGATGGCGGTGGGCTGAGCCCCAAGGGAGATAGCGGCGGGCTGAGCCTCAACGGCCGGCGCAGGTGCGGAAACCGGCGACTTCCTGCCGGCGGACTTCTTGCCGGCAACCCTGACGCGGCTGTTGCCGTTCAGATGCTTGCCGTTGAGCGACCTGCCGTTGGGTGGCTTGCCATTGAGGGACTTGCCATTCAGCGAATGGCCGTTCAGCTTGAGCGTCTTCTTCACCTTCCGCTCAGCCTCTTCTTTCGGCTTCGCTTTGGCCTTCTCCTTGGCCTTGGCCAGCTTTTCGGCCTTCTTCAGCGCCTTGCGCTCGGCCTTGGCCTTCAGACGGGCCTTCTCCGCCCGTGCCTCGGCGCGCTGCTTCTTGCGCTTCTTTTCGCAGGCCGCGCATTTGCAGCCGATCGGCTTCAGATAGGCTTTGAAATAGTCAGTGCCGTAATCGTAGTTGATCTCCTCGCCCGGCTCGATGTTCTTGATGGCGCGGATGAAGACCTTGCGCTTGCGCGGTTTGACGTCGGATTCCGCGTTCGGCTTGCAGGCGTGGTTGATGTAGCGGGCGATGTTCTTGCGCACCGAGCCGTCGATGGTCCAGCGGTCGTTCAGCTCGAACAGATACTTGTTCTCGATCGCGTCGTCTTTTTTCTTCTTCGAATCCAGGAGCGGCCCAAAATAGCGGACGATCTTGGCGCCCTTCTTGATCGGCTTGGTGGCGAAGAGGCCAAGTCCGGTGCGGGAACGGCCGACGCGATAGGGCTTATTCGAGGGAATGGAGGTCATGACGATTGGATGACTACACGCTCGGGAAACGGAGGAATTGCGAAGTCGCTCTTCTAGGACGATTCCGCGGCAATGTCAGGTGTTTCGCGCCCTTCCCTTGAACCTTCCCCAGATAGAACACGTCTGAGTACCATGGTTCCCGAAAGCTGCGGCTAGCAGGATGAAAATTGCCCCCTTCTTGCGCACTGCCAGACCCGCGGTCGTGGCGCTGATCTGCGCGGCCGCCAGTCCGGTTTCGTGGGCGAACGCCCAAACATTCAGCAGCATCTACACGTCAACTGCCCCAAAGGACTGTCGCGTCACCAGCGCCAACAACGGCGTCGATGATTCCACCGTCAGGGTCTGCGCCGGCAAATCGAACCTGGTGGTGGTGATCAGCGAGGGCGATCTGCGCGAGACCGTCTCGGTCGGCCGTAGCCGCGCGCAAGCCGCCAGGGAGCCGGCCGCGCAGTCGTGGTTCGGGCCGTTCAACTCGACCGCCCACACCGTCGAATGGCGGGTGGCGGACGGCAAGCCGTTCGCGATCATCCAGCGCTGGCACATCGCCGACAATGCCGACGCCGACAAGGATGGCCGCCCGACCGCCAAACCGATGCTGGCGGTGACGAGGCTGCCGCCGGGCCCGGTCTGCCACGTCGCCTATATCGACGGCCAGGCCAACCGCAATGCCAACGAGCTTGCGCGCCAGGCGGCGGACGAATTTGCCCCTGATTTCAAGTGCGGAAAGGACGAAGTGAAGGTGATCGGTGAAAAAGGCGCCGCCGTCAGCCTTGCAAAGCGCTAATGCTGCCCGCGGCTGGCGTGTTTTCGCCGCATTAACGTCAAAGCTACAGCCTTGAGTGCTTGATATATTCTCACGTCACGGGTTTTAACGGCGGCCACACCGGAGCAACGATGCTAACGAGATTCATGGTTCTGCTGGTTGCAGGCTCCGCCCTCACCGGCTGCTGCGCCTCCGGCACCGGCTGCTCGACGACACAGACAGCAGGCGCGCCGATCGCCTGGGATGGGTTGGGAGAACCACCGACGGCAAATGACGCGCCGGGCGAGGAAAAACAGCCGGCAAAGCGAAGAACAGCCCGCAATCGCGAGATCATCCTCGGCCCGCTCAACGACGCTCCGGCTCAATCGAACGCCAAAGCGCGGTATGACGAGTGGACGCGGCAACCCAACGAAGACGTGGAAGCCGACGCAAGGCTCGCGCGGCAAACCAAGATTTGCAGGGGTTGCTGAGCGGCGCGCCACCCGCACCGTTCGCCGCGCAGGTCCATGCCGACGCTAGAGCGCGATGACTGTTCTTCGAATCGTCATCTCGCTCTATCTCTTTGATTTGAGCATGATCTCCGCGCAAACGCGTTCCGCGTTTGTCGCGAGGGAAAACCGGTGCCCACTTTTCCGGATCATGCTCCAGCGAACTCGCCCCCAAACCGCTGTCCTATAGCGCCGGCGGCCGCGCGACGGTCGAGAGCAGCATCGCATGTAGCAGTTGGTCGACGCCGGTGCCTTCCGGCAGCCGGTGCAAAATATCCTTCAGCCGTCCATCGAGCAGCAGCGTGGTGAAGCCGTGCACCAGCGACCACGCCCGCGCGATCGCCGCGGCCTGGTCGAGCGACAGCGCTTCCAGAGCCGCGCCGGTGAGCTTCTCGTTACGGCCGAGGCCAACCGCGGTTGCCAGTCCTTCGAAGGAGGCAGTCGCCGCCTCGTGCAGCGATGGCCGCGTCATGTCGAGCCGCTCGGTTCGGAACATCAGCCCGTACATGCCGGGACGCGCCTGCGCATAGGCGACATAGGCCTTGGCGCGCGCCATCGCCTTCATCAGCGGGTGCGTTTCAGTCTCGCCCGCGGCCGTCATGGCCTCGTTGAAGCGGCGGAAGCCGATGGCGGCGAGTTCGCTCAGAAGCCCGGTGAGATCGCCGAAATGATGGGTCGGCGCGGCATGCGACACGCCGGCCTCGCGCGCCACTGCCCGCAGCGTCAGGCCCGCCAGCCCGTCGCGTTCCAGCACCCGCTCGGCGGCGGCGAGCAAGGCGTCGTGCAGGTCGCCATGATGGTAAGGGGTCTCACCGGCTGGACGGCGACGCCGGCTGACCGGCCTTTCCGCTACGGGTTTCGCCGGCTTGCGCCTTGCGGCGGGACGGCTGGTTCTGGCTTCTCTCGAGATTCTTGTCATACGAATCCTTATAGCTGCAATTTTTACACTGTAAAGATTTTGCTTGACGGCCGGTGGCAACACGCTTACTGACATCTTTACGATGTAAAGATATAACCGGAGGGAACGTAAGATGCTCGACCAAGTGGCGACGACCAATGCGGCGCGCGACAATCTGGCGCCGATCCCGATGGAATGCGACGCGCCGCATCTCAAGGTGACCGGCGAATTGCCGCGCGAGCTCAACGGCACGCTCTATCGCAACGGCCCCAACCCGCAATTCGAGGCGCCGGGCGCACACTGGTTTTTCGGCGACGGCATGCTGCACGCCTTCCAGCTGGAGAACGGCCGCGCCAGCTACCGCAACCGTTGGGTCCGCACCCCGAAATGGCTGGCCGAGCACGACGCCGGCCGCGCGCTGTTCGGCGGCTTCGGCCGCAAGCTGCCGGGTACGCCTGCCGGAATCACCGACGATGGCGGTGTCGCCAACACCAACATCATCTTCCATGGCGGAAAGCTGCTGGCGCTGGAGGAAGGCCATCTGCCGACCGAGATCGAACCCGGCACGCTCGAGCGTCTGGGCTATTGCGACTACAAGGGCGCCATCAAGGGACCCTTCACCGCGCATCCCAAGATCGATCCCGTGACCGGCGAGATGGTATTCTTCGGCTACAACGCCGCGGGCCTCCTTACCCCTGCCCTCTCCTTCGGATCGGTCAACGCCGCGGGCGTGGTGACGCGGTTCGATCGTTTCGATGCCCCCTATGCCAGCATGGTGCACGACTTCATCGTCACCGAAAACCACCTGCTGTTTCCGATCCTGCCCATTACCGGCAGCATGGAGCGGGCGATGCGCGGCAAGGCGCCCTACGCCTGGGAGCCCGAGAAAGGCGGCTATGTCGGCGTGATGAAGCGCAATGGTTCGCCCAAGCACATCGTCTGGTTCCGTGCTGAAAGCTGCTACGTCTTCCACGTCATGAACGCGTGGGAGGAAGGCAATCGCATCATTGCCGACGTGATGCAGTTCGAGGAAGCGCCGCTGTTCACCCATCCCGACGGCTCGAAGACCGACCCGCAGAAATCGCGCGCGCGATACTGCCGCTGGACCTTCGACCTCGCGGGCAATACCGACCGCTTCACGCAAACCTATCTCGACGATCTGACCGGCGAATTCCCGCGCATCGACGACCGCCGTGCGGGACGCGCGAACAGCCATGGCTGGTACGCCTGCGCCAACCCCGATCTGCCGATGTTCGGCGCGCTGTCCGGCATCGTGCATGTCGACGGCAAGGGCAAGCGGCTCGGCCATTATCTGCTGCCCGCTGGCGACACGATTTCCGAGCCGGTGTTTGTCGAACGCGGCGCTGACGCCGCCGAGGGCGATGGCTGGCTGCTATCGGCCGTCTGGCGCGCGCAGGAAAACCGCAGCGATCTTGCGGTATTCAACGCGCAGGATGTCGAAGCCGGTCCCGTGGCGCTGGTGCATCTCGGCCATCGCGTGCCGGACGGCTTTCACGGCAATTGGGTCGGCGCGGCGTAGGCGCAATCTCTTGCAGCAGTCATTCCGGGATGGTCCGAAGGACCAGACCCGGAATCTCGAGATTCCGGGTTCGATGCTGCGCATCGCCCCGGAACGACGTCGTTGAACGCACAGCCTCGGGGAGACACACATGCATCAGCCCTCGATCACGTCAGCCTATCTCGCCATACTCGCCCTGCTCTATACCGTCCTCGCCGTTCAGGTCGGGCGGCTGCGCATGAGAGACCGCGCCGCGTTCGGCGACAACGGAAGCCTCGCGCTGCGCAGCGCGATCCGCGCGCATGCCAACTTCATCGAATACGTCCCCATCATCACGCTGATGGTCGCGATGCTGGAAATGTCCGGCCTCGCGGCCATGTGGGTCCATCTGTTGATGGGCGCGCTGCTGTTGTCGCGGCTGCTGCATCCGCTCGGCATGTACGCCGCGCCCAATACGCTGCAATTCCGCATCGGCCGGATGGGCGGCATCACGATCACGCTCGTTTTGCTGCTGGCCTGCGCCCTGACGATCCTGGCGCGCGTCATATAGGGCCGCCCAACTTACCCGCAAGCCATTGCAAATACGTCCGTTCTTTTGCCTACGAATCCTAATTTTGACACTGTAAAGATTTTTCTTGACGACGCCCGCGGCACCACCTAGTTTATCTTTACGATGTAAAGATTAGCCCCGAGAAGCCGCCATGACCATCTTCCTGATCCTTGCCCCGTTCGGTTCGTTCGCCCTGCTGATGCTGGTGACCTCCGCCCAGGTCTCATTGTTCGCATCGGCTGCTATCTGTCTCGCCGTCATCGGCATAGACGTCTATCGCGGCCGTTCGATCAAGATGCTCGGCGCGGGCACCGTCGTCGTGTTCACCGTACTCGGCGCATACATCGCGCTGATCGATTCGAACATGAGCCATTCGGCCGTCAAGCTGACGGTTGATATCGGCGTGCTCGCGATTTCGCTGGCGTCGCTGATCATCCGCAAGCCGTTCGTCCTGCAATATGCGCTTGAGGAGGTCGATGCCGAGACGGCGAAGCTGCCCGGCTTCAGGAAAGCGATCTATCTCATCACCTGGGCGTGGACCGGCGCCTTCGTCCTGATGATCATCGGCAACGTACTGACGATCTATGTGCCCGGCTTGCCGCTCTGGTCCAGCCTTGTGATCGCCTTCGCCGCCCGCAACAGCGCTGCCTTCTTCACGGCATGGTATCCACAATATCGCAAGGCGAAGTATGGTGCGCCGCCCGCGAACGCCCTGCCCGGCACCCACTAAGTTACCCTTTCGACCCGCAACAACCCTCCAGCAGAAAGCAAGCCGATGAAGGACGTATTCGCCAGACTGGGCGCCGATTTTTTCTCCACCATCTTGTTCATTGCGATCTATCTCGCCACCGACAACGTGCTGCTCGCGACCGGTGTCGCCATCGCCGGCGCCGTCGCCCAGGTGATCTACTCGCGCGTCAAGGGCAAGGAACTCGGCTACATGACGTGGGCTAGCCTCGCGCTCGTCATCGTGCTCGGCAGCGCCACGCTCCTCACGCATGATCCGCGCTTCGTGCTGGCGAAGCCCGCGATCGGGCATTTTGCGATCGGCGTCATCATGCTCAAGCGCGGCTGGATGCTGCGCTATATGCCGCCGATCGTGACACAGACCATTCCCGAATACGTCACCTTCGCGGGCTATGCTTGGGCCGCATTGTGCTTCGTGCTCGCAGCCGGCACGATCGGCGTCGCGATGACCGGCGACATGAAGCTGTGGACGTTCTACGTGACCATCGTATTGGTCGGCGCCAAGATTGCGGCCTTCGCAATTCAATACATCGCGTTTCGTGTTTTGGTCGGCAGCCGGCTTCGCGCTGCCGCCCAGCGCGCCTGAGAAATACGCGTAAAAGGACGCTTGAGACGGTTGGGCTTGTATGGCGAGATAGGCTATACCGCCGATCGAGTTTAGCGGATCTCGCAAGCCATTCCGGTTTGCCGGAGAAATGTCGGGGAGACAAAGATGGCCGTGGACGGAAACTGGAACATCACCATGAGCACGCCGATGGGCGAACGCAAGGCTACGCTTACCCTGTTGAGCTCTGGCGGTACGCTGACGGGCACGCAGGGCGCCGATGGCAATTCCACCGAAATCTTCGACGGCGCCATCAGCGGCGACGCCGTCAACTGGAAGGTCTCGATCACCAACCCGATGCCGTTGACCCTTGAGTTCATCGGAAAGGTCTCCGGCGACAGCATGAGCGGCGAGATGGGCATCGGCCCGATGGGCAGCTTCCCCTTCACCGGGACGCGGGCCTGATTGCTGGGGAGGCCGCAGCGCCTCCTCGTTCTCTCATCCATGCACAAGATGGTTCTGTTTTCGATCGCCGCCCTCGCCTCGCTGGCGGGTGCGGCGATCGCGTAAACGTCGGTAGTTGAGCAGTCGTCGGCGCGCGGCCAAATGAAACGCCGCTAGAACCAAATCTGCATCGGCAAGCCGTGCATGTCCGGCGGCGGCGATCCCACACTGCCTGCAGGTTCGCGTGCGGCAATCGCCACAGCGCAGGCGTCCAGGATGTCATCACGCTTCGCAGCAGTGCCTATCCGCGTTGTCGTGAGCCATCGGTCGATGTCCCGAAACCCGCTTCGCTCGAGTAATGCCCGACGAAGTGAATCTCCTTCCTCGGACTTCTTCGACGGCAAGGGCTTGTTTGCGTTCAACCGAAGAAATACCAGTTCGGGATGGACCTCGCGGACGTCCAGCAAGCGATGCGCACGCAGGAAAGTGTCAACCTGCATGATCTTGGGACCGAGATGCCAAAGCTGGCGGGAGACCCGCTTTTGGCTGCGGCGCACGCATTCCTTGTTCACTTCGCCGGGGTCGTTGAAGTCTTGCCAAATCCAGCGCCGCGCGCCCGTGAAAACGCGCGAAGCGTGCGGTCTTAACTTGTCGCGGGCGAGCAAGTCGCACGAACGCTCGCCGTCATCGGTCATGCCGATAGGGATATCTATCCCTGCCCGATCGAATGGCACCGACAGCGCGTCGCCGATGTCAGCATGGAATGCGATCGTCTGCTGGTCGCCATCCAGGCATACGGCGACCCAGCCCTTGCTGAATCCGTCGAGGCCGAGCGCCCTCACCCCAGATTCAATTCCTTGAAGAAGTCGTTGCCCTTGTCGTCGATGATGATGAAGGCCGGGAAATCCTCGACCTCGATGCGCCAGATCGCTTCCATGCCGAGTTCGGGATATTCGACGACCTCGACCTTCTTGATGCAGTGCTCGGCGAGGTTTGCCGCCGCACCGCCGATCGAGCCGAGATAGAAGCCGCCGTGCTTCTTGCAGGCTTCGCGCACCGCGACCGCGCGGTTGCCCTTGGCGACCATCACCATCGATCCGCCCGCCGCCTGGAACTGGTCGACGAAGGAATCCATTCGCCCTGCCGTGGTCGGGCCGAACGCGCCGGAGGCGTAGCCGTCGGGGGTCTTGGCGGGGCCGGCGTAATACACCGGATGGTTCTTGAAGTAATCCGGCAGCGGCTCGCCCTTCTCCAGCCGCTCGCGTAATTTCGCGTGGGCGGAGTCGCGCGCCACGATCATGGTGCCGGTCATCGAGACGCGCGTCTTGATCGGATACTGCGACAGCGTTGCGAGAATTTCCTTCATCGGCTTGTTGAGATCGACTTTGACGACCTCGCCGCCGAGCGACTGTTCCACGGCCGGCAGATACTGCGCCGGATTGTGCTCGAGCTCCTCGAGATAGACGCCGTCCTTGGTGATCTTGCCGAGCACCTGACGGTCCGCCGAACAGGAGACGCCGAGCCCGATCGGCAGCGACGCGCCGTGGCGCGGCATCCGGATCACGCGCACGTCGTGGCAGAAATACTTGCCGCCGAACTGCGCGCCGACGCCGAGCGACTGCGTCATGGCAAGGATTTCCTGCTCCATCTCCAGATCGCGGAACGCATTGCCGTCTGCCGAGCCATGGGTCGGCAGCGCATCGAGATAACGTGCCGAAGCAAGTTTGACAGTCTTCATGCAGAGCTCGGCGGAAGTGCCGCCGATCACGATCGCAAGGTGATAAGGCGGACACGCCGCGGTGCCGAGCGTCAGCACCTTCTCCTTCAGGAACGCCAGCAGGCGGTCCTTGGTCAGAACCGACGGCGTCGCCTGGAACAGAAAGCTCTTGTTGGCCGAACCGCCGCCCTTGGCCATGAACATGAACTTGTAGGCGTCATCGCCCTCGGCGTAGATCTCGCACTGCGCCGGCATGTTGTTGGCGGTGTTCTTCTCCTCATACATCGACAACGGCGCCACCTGCGAATAGCGCAGGTTACGGCGCAGATAGGCGTCGCGTGCACCTTCCGAGAGCGCGGCCTCGTCGTCGCCGTCGGTGATGACGTTGCAGCCCTTCTTGCCCATGATGATCGCGGTGCCGGTATCCTGGCACATCGGCAGCACGCCGCCGGCGGCGATGTTGGCGTTCTTCAGGAAATCGAACGCGACGAACTTGTCGTTGTCGCTGGCTTCCTTGTCTTCCAGGATCGAGCGCAACTGCTTCAGGTGCCCGGGCCGCAGGTAATGATTGATGTCGCCGAAGGCAGCCTCCGACAACGCCCGCAGCGCCTCGCGCGACACGACCAGCATGTCCTTGCCCAAGACCTTCTCGACCCGCACGCCCTCGGCTGTAATCTTCTTGTAGGGCGTGGTATCCGCACCCAGCGGAAACAGCGGCGTATGCTTGTAGGGCGGAACGGGCTTCTGGTCGGGAAAAGCGGTCGGGGCGTTCATGTCGATATCTCGGGTTGGAGCCGGCGGTAGCCAGAACGGCGCCGCGGCGATAGACCCGTTCTAAGCATTTTTGGGCTAAATGGAAGGTTCCGAAGACGTAGGCAGGGCTTGTCGGGCGACGTCACGAAATGCTCGGCACCCCTGCCCTCTCCGATCTTGCCACTGTAGGATCGCATCCTGCACATCCTATCCTACCGTTCTCCATCCTCGCGATTCTGCGCCCCGTGAAATACACCCGTTACGACGATTCGCTCTTGCACCCGATCAACTTCGTACACCACAACATAAGGCAGCCGCGGAACCACCCATTCGAACGTATCGGGGTCGCGACCGACATGACCGATAAAGGGAAATGAAATTAGCAACTCTATGCTGCTGAACAGCCGGTCTGTTACAATCCTCGCTGTCGCGGGACTATCCCGGGCAATCCAGCCAAAGATGTTCTCGAGATCGGCAATCGCCTGATCATCGAATACGAGTTTCATACGCGGCTACGAGCCCAGCCGTCCAATGCGCTCCCGCGCTTCGGCGTGGGACAGCAGTTTGCGGTTCGGATCGGCGCGACGGCGGCGAACCTCGGCTACCTGTGCGTCGGTCAAGCGCATGTCTTGCATATGTTTGACATAGTCGAGCAGCGCGCCCGCCGCAGCGTCCTGCTCGCGTTCCGGCAATTGCTCAACCTGTCGCAAGGCTTGTTCGAGTAGTTTTGTCATGGGGGTAACCTAGCACGCCTGACGCAATAAATCACTGTGCCGAATGTACAACGATAGGCCTTGGTATTGGCCAGCCGCCTGCAGCAATTATTGCGAATACTTCCTGCAGACGCAATCTTTGATTGCTGTCCAACGGCCCTCGAAACGATCGCAAAGCAGGGCTGTTTTCCGAGCAAGGGTGCCAGTCCACAATTGAACCCTATCGGGCCCTCTCCAGACAAACCGGAGATGCCGATATTCACCGATTGCGATTGTAATGAACTCCGCCACCACATTGCCTGACGGAGCCTCTGTCGCGGTCCACGCCCCGCGCCTGCTAGGGCTTTATCTCCTGCTCATCCTGGTTGCCGCCATCGAAGCCTTCGACGGGCTGTCGCATGCGCCGATCCTGTTCGACGACATGTCGAAAATTCCCGGCCCCGGCCTCGGCGGCTCGATCATCAAGACGTATATCGCAAGCCACCCGTTGCTGGCGCTGGCAGCGCTGGCGTTGGCCACCGTCGGCCGGCTGCGTTACGCGATCATCGTGCTTGGCGCGCTCGTGCTCGTGACGTGGCTGAACTTCATGCCCTCGGTGGTGCGGCACGAGTTCGATTTTCGTGGTGTCTCCGCCTTCGAGACGCCTGTCCGGATCATCGCGTTCCCGTTGATGGCCGCCTGCGCCATCGCGCTTGCCGCACGCGGCCAGCGGCTCGGGCTCGCCACCGTGCTGGTCAGCATTCCCACACTGTACGGCGTGTTCGCCGTGATCGCCTTCGGGATCGGCGTCATTCTCTACGGTTTCTGACAAGCAAGTTGACTTCCGCGCGCGGCCCTTGCAGGAAATCCGCGCGCGGGGTTCAATGGCGCAAAGGGGCATTCACCATGGCTTTGGGATCACAATTTCGCCGACCAACCTTGCTTGCCGCCACGCTGGCGCTGGTTGCTGTGGTCGGTGCATCGCCGGCGCAGGCCGACCGCTGCGACGATATCGCCAAGGAATTGAAGAACCAGATCGACGGCCTCAAGATCAGCGTCAATACCGGCAACGTGATCTATCTGACGCATCCGGCGGCGAAAGAGCTGTCGCTCGGCTGCCGCGGCCGCAATTATTCCAACGAGCTCTACGCCAAGACCGACCGCAAGCCCAAGCCGCAATTCTTCGAACTGATCGCCTCGGCAGGCGCCATCATTTTCACGATTCCGAAGCCCGACGTTGCGACCGGCTCCTCGCGCTGCATCAAGCGGATGGGCATCCTGCGCGGCGACAAGGTCTCCATGCGCTTCCGCCGCCTCAACATGGAATGCACGCGCACCAGGACCGAGGCTTCGATCGTGGTGACCCGCGGCAAGGACGAGTAAGCCCCCGCTCCGTCGCATTCTAACGATTTCGCGAGCCGTCCGTTCACCATTGGACGGGATTGACAGCGCAGGCGCGGGAATGCCGCGCGGGATTCACCAATCGTTCGTTTCAAACCGGCCAGTGTCGGAGGCAACCAAAAGGACGCTTCCGATGAATGTCTCTGCTGTGCCCGCCACGGTGGTGGTCAAACCGCCTGAAGTCCCGGTGTTCAAGGCTCCCGACAAGACCCCCGACGTACAGAACGGCGCTGCCGCCGACGGCACCCGCACGCCGAAGCCGACGCAGGTCGCTCCCCTGCCGCCGGGTCAGGGAACGCGGATCGACCAACTGGCGTAACGGCTGGCGTCCCCGACGGGGCGAAACCAACGCCTCAAGTTTGCCGAAGAATCACACGATCATGCTGTCACGGGGAATGGAACCCGCGCATGATCGCAAAACTTCTGCTGCAAAATACCATCTTCGTCATCGCGCTCGGCGCCTTGTTGTTCGCATCAGCCGGTTCGCTGGACTGGCCGGCGACGTGGGTGTTCCTGGCTGTCAGCGCGACCCTCGGCCCTGCCTGCGGATTGTGGCTCGCGAAGACCGACCCCGCCCTGCTCGCCGAGCGCATGCGGCCGACGTTCCAGGCCGACCAGCCCGCCGCTGACAAGAAGTTCATGCTGACCTTCGTCCTGGTGATGCTGATCTGGCTGGTCGCGATCGGGTTGGACCGGCGCGCGCAGGCATCCAACGTTCCGCTCGCGCTACAGGCGCTCGGGCTTGCGATGTATCTGCTCTCGACCGCCTTCATCATGTGGGTGTTCCGCGAGAATTCCTTTGCCGCGCCAGTCGTGAAGGTACAGGCCGAACGCCACCATCGCGTCATCTCAAGCGGCCCATACGCCTTTGTCCGTCATCCCATGTACAGCGGCATCATGCTGTTCTTCGTAGGCGTCCCGCTGCTGCTGGGATCGTGGTGGGGCGTGGCGATCGCGCCGGTGTTCGCCGTCCTGTTCGCCATTCGCGCCCGCATCGAGGAGCGCGCCTTGGTCGAAGGGCTGCCCGATTATGCTGACTATGCCGCGCGCGTGCGCTATCGTCTGGTGCCCGGACTTTGGTGAAACATGGCGATGGCGGACAAGAATGCCCGATAGCAAGACCTATACCGGCGGCTGCCATTGCGGCCAGGTACGTTTCGAATGCACCAGCGATCTTTCGATGGTGACCGCCTGCAACTGCTCGATCTGCACCAAGAAGGGGCTGCATTTCACCTTCCTCGACCCGAAGAGCTTTCATCTCCGCGCCGGCGAGGAAAATCTGAAGGAATATCTCTTCAACAAGCACGCGATCCACCACCAGCTCTGCGTCGATTGCGGCGTCGATGTCTTCGCGCGCGGCAAGAAGCCTGACGGCAGCGACGTCGTGGCGGTGAATGTAAGCTGCATCGACGGCATCGAACTGTCGAAGCTGAAGATGACGCCGGTGGATGGCAGGAGCATGTGACACTACATCAGTCGTCATGGCCGGGCTTGTCCCGGCCATCCACGTCTTTGGCCTACGCGAAAAAACGAAGTCGTGGATGCCCGGGTCATCTAGCGCGAAGACGCGCTTCGCGCTTTTGTCCGGGCATGACGGTGGAAAGAGCGCGGCTCGCGCTTCACCCATCCAGCGCCTTGTACCTCCGAAAAATCCCGTCCTCATTGAACGCGATTCTTCGATCGCTCGCGAGATACGCCTTGATGTTCGGGCGCGCCGCCACGCGCTCGCGCAGACCGATCAGCCCCGGAATCTTCCGCTCGAAGGCCTTCATGCGTTTCGGAAATGCGTAGCGAAGTCCCTCCACGATCTGGAACAGCGATAGATCGACGTAAGTCAGGCGGCGGCCGGTGATGTAGGTGCCGCCATTGGCCGCCAGCAGGTCCTCGAAGTAACCAAGATACTTCGGGACGCGCGCCTTCCAGAACTCGTCGGTGCGTTTTTTCGCCGGCGCTTTCTGCTCCTCGTAGTACAGCGAGGGCCCCAGCGGGTGATGGGTGTCGTGAACTTCCAGCACCAGATCGGCGATCGTAAGCTGCAGCTGATGTACCCAGAGTTTGCCGGCCTCCGACTTCGGCGCCAACCCGTGACGCGATCCCAGATAGAGCAGGATGTTGGCGGTCTGTCCGATCACGAGTTTTCCGTCCTTGAGGAACGGCGGCGCAAAGGGCGGCGCACCCTTCTGTGTTTCCATCATTCGCATCATCGCGGCCATGCCGTTGCCACGTCGCGCGACGTCGGCGTAGCGGGCGCCTGCCTCCTCCAGCGCGAGGCGGACGTATTCGCCGCGGCCCTGAATGCTCGGCCAGTAATAGAGCTCGTAACGCATCGATGACACCTCCGCTGCCGGTTTGACCGACATAACAAATCACCTTGCGGTTCGTTCGTCACGCCAAACGCAGCATCCGCGCGACCGTCGCGGCATAGACTGTCTCGCGCGGATCTCCACAGGTCCGAATCTGTGCGAATGCAAGCGGTCGTGTTAGGCTGTTCCCGTTTGCAACGTCGATTTTCTCAACACGACAGGAGAATGGGATGGCGGACAACAAGAAGAAGCGCGGCGGGGCGGATCGTGGGCTGATCGCATTGAGCGAGCCTTACGAGGTCGCTTATTGGTCCAAGAAGTTCAAGATCACGCCGGCCAAACTGAAGTCCGCCGTCAAGAAAGCGGGCCGCTCCGCGAAGAACGTCGAAGTCTACATCAAGCTGCAGAAGCACAAGGCCTCCGACCGGGCACGGATCGCGGTGAGCCAGCCCTACGAAGTCAGCTACTGGTCGAAGAAGTTCAAGGTCACGCCCGCCAGATTGAAGGCCGCCGTCGCCGCCGTCGGGCATTCTTCGAAAGCGGTCGGCGCCCATCTCGCCAAGGGCAAGGCTGCGAAGAAGGCGAAGAAGAGCGCCAGCAAGACTCCCCGGACAGCCACAAAGAAGCGCGCAAAGAAAAAGGCCGCCTAGCGGCGGCCTTTGGCGCAAGACTTTTCGTCGGCATCAGCGCAGATCCCCGGGCGCGTCGTCGATCAGGACGGTGCGCCCGAGCAATGGCGGCTGAACGGCGCCTTAGTAGCCGCAGGTGCTGCAGCGCGGGGCGACGGGAGCGTAATAGGTGCGGGCCGGAGCGACCATTTCAACGCGCGCCTGGGTCGCGTATTGCGGGGCAAGGCGCTCATACGCCACACCTTCGGGCGCAACCATCACCGTCTTCGGCACCATGATGGTGCGGTACTGCGCGGGCGTGCGATGGGCGACGACGCGGCCGGGAGAAACCATCACGGTTTCCTGCACCGTACGGTACTGCGGCGGCGCGACATATTGCTGATACTGCGGCTGATGGCAGCAGGGCTGCGGCGTGTAGCAGCCATAGCAGCCGGCGGAAGCGGCGGTTGGAACGGCTGCGGCGACGAGAGCGGTGGCAAAAGCTGCGGCAATAACGCGGGACATGAAATACCTGCTGGCTTGGGAAAATCATGCGGGGCTGCACGCAGCCCCGCCTCGCCAGATGGTCTAGCCCGATCGGCCGCGCGTCAATCCGAGATGGAAATTTACCTTGATGAAGATGACTAACGTGGGGTGAAGGGCACGTCTAACGTCTTCCGTCGGGCTCAATAAGTCTTTATGCAAGCGACAATGCGTCTTGGAATGGTCAGCGTCGGTACAGCTGGGAATAGATGATGGATTGGAAGCAATTTTTCGCTAGCGTTATTAGTTCATTAGCCTGGCCGTCTGTTGTTGGTGTTCTGCTTTGGTTGCTCAAAGACCAACTGATCAGTCTGGCTAGCCGAATAGAAGAGCTTACATTGCCAGGCGGCACCAAAGCAAAGTTCGAACGCAAGTTGGACGAAGGCCGTGACATCGTTGAGCAGAAAGCTTCGGCCGAGGAAGAGCCGTTGCCCATTCCCGACGCCCGTACACTGACACTTGCTGAGGTCGCGCCAGACGCAGCCATCACCGTTGCTTATCGCGCGCTAGAGAAACAGCTTCTTGAGCTTAGAACGATTATCGGCATGTCAGCTCGATCTAACATTCCCCAAATCGTAAGATATCTCGTATCGCACGACATGATCGACGAAAAGGATGGACAGTTGTTTGACACGTTGCGCGAAGCAAGAAATGCGGTCGCGCATGGTCCGAGCAATGTTAGCGTAAGCAAGGAGGATGCCTTGGACTTCACGCGGCAAGCTGATTTTCTCTCTAGGGTCTTAAGCGACGTGAGAAAGGGATTTGGACAGACCTAACACGTAGGGGCTCGAGTCATCTCGACTTGCCCCTACATCGTCAAGGTGTCGGTAGCCTCTCAGTTCGCCGCGAAGCAATAGAACAGCCCGTCGCCGCCGGTGCTCTTCAGATCGGCCTGCGAACAGCCGCCATCCGGGCCGCGCGAGGGATGCGACGTGTTCCAGGACTTTGACGGCTCGTCGTCGCGCAGACCCTTGCGGTCGAAATGGCCGACCATCGCGGTGCCTTGCGTGCTGCTCGTCCAGTTCTTGCAGGTGCGGTCTTCGCCGGCCGCAAACGCGGTGCCGTCCGCTTGCGATCCCGTCAGCACATCGTGGCGGTTCGGCGTGTCGCCGGCACCGCTGATGACCTCGCCCTTTTCGGAGAGCGCAGTCTGCTTGGTGAGGTTGTTGCTGGCACCGTGCAGCTCGGCGACGTCCTTGGCGACCACCGCGCCCTTGGCATTCTTCCACGGCCCCTTGCCGATGCGATCGCGCGCATTGACGGCCGGCGCGCCGTCGGCGGCCTGCGTCGAGAGATAGGCGCGCCAGGTCTTGCCGCCCGCTCCGGCCGCCTGCGCCAATGTCTGGCAATGGTTGTCGGCGCCGGCGAGCCCGCCGAGATTGCCGCCATTGCCGATGCCGTTGCTGGTCAGGAAGAAACTGGTGTCGGCGGATTGCGCCTGCGCAGGCGCGCTGGCGAGAGCCGATATGGCGGCAAGCGCAAAGCATGCCGGCGAAACGATTCTGGCGAAGCTCTTCATCTGGTTTCTCCCTGTTATTTTTTCGTTCGTTGGCATCAACACATCAGGGGCACCATTATTCCGGCGCGAAATGAAGCGGCATTCTGACAAAGAAAAAGGCGCCGCGGAACGAACCGCAGCGCCTTCCTCGTGACGTTGTAGCGATCAGCTGGTCTGCTGGATCGCCGAGAGTTCCCAGTCGCTGCCGCGTCGCCGGGCGAAGGTCCACACTTCGGTCGCTTCGATCGGCGTATCGCTGCCCGAAACCAGACGGCCGGTGGTGCGCTCCGTGGTCTTGTCGACCAGCGAGAACCGCATCGCCACGCTGGCGAAATCGGTTTCGCTTTCGCGCCAGGCTTCCGCGAGGTCGCCCTGCAGCAGCTTGACGTCGGTCACCTTGTTGACGTCGTTGCGGGCCTTGTTCTCCTCGAGATCCTTGGAGAAGTAGGACACCATCTCGGGCGTCGCCAGCGTATGCAGTTTGGCGACGTCCTCGTTCGACCATGCGGCCTGGACCTCGCCGAGCAGACGCTCGAACGCTTCATAGTCAGCCGGCTGGATTTCCAGCGGCGGCTGGCTCGATCCCAGCCCAAAGCCACCAAGGCCAGAGCGGAAGCTGGTCTGGGCGCCGGGGCCTTCGGCGGCAGGAGCAGGTCCCGTCGCGTAGGCGGAGGCGGAGGCCGGCGTATGGCGGCGCTGCCACCACGACATCGCCAGCCGCACCACGATAACGATCAGGGCGATCTGCAGCAGCAGGCCGATGATCGAGGACAGGCCGCCAAGGCCCGAGAACAGGCTGCCGCCGGTCAGCATGCCGAACAGGCCTGCGCCAAGGAAGCCCATGGCGAGACCGCCAAGCATGCCCCCCATCATTCCGGGCCGGTTGAAGAAGCCGCCCTTGGCGGCCGCGCCGGCAGCCGCCGGTGCGGCCACGCCAGGAGTACCCGGCTGGGTAAAGGTACGGTTCATGGGCTGCGCCGCGCCGGGCGCCGTGGTGGTGCTCGGAGGCGCCGAATAGGTCTTCGATCCTCGCGAACCGGAGCTGCCGCCACCGCCGACGCGGGCATCAGCCGCCGAAATCGTGATCGCCAACGGAACCGCCACCGACATAACGATCGCGATGGTCCGTATAATTCCGCGCGCAGTCAGCGTGAAATTCATATCTTTTTCCTCGTTCCCCGACATTGGAGAAGTGCCCCTAAGATGGGCAGGAACACCCAAAAGTGAAGCCGCCATAGGGACGCATGGCTGCGGCCCTCGGTCGCGGGGATGTGACGATTTAGCCGTGCACCAGCATTAATCAATGGTTTAGCGGCCAGCAATGTCAGCCCGCGCAGGATGCTTAGCCGGGAGAACTCGCCTTCGAATGGCTATGATTCCGGCGTGCTGAAGCATTTCATACGGGCGGATATGACGGCAGATCTCAAGAAGCCGTCATCGTCTCCTTGACCTTCTCGACCAGCGCGCTGAGCGCGAACGGCTTCGGCAGGAAGGCGAATTGCTCGTTTTCCGGCAGGCTCTTATCGAAAGCTTCTTCAGCATAACCTGAGACGAAGATGATCTTGAGGTTCGGATTGCGCTTGCGCATTTCGCGCAACAGCGTCGGGCCATCCATCTCCGGCATCACGACGTCGGAGACGACAAGATCGACAGCGCCGTCCTTTTCGTCGAGCGCTTCCATCGCCTCGATGCCGTTGGCGGCCTCGATCACGCTGTAGCCGCGCGAGCGAAGGCCGCGCGCATTCAGGGAGCGCAGGCCGTCCTCGTCTTCCACCAGCAGGATGGTGCCCTGCCCGGTCAGGTCGGGCCGCGGCTTCGGCGGCTCGATCGCCGCATCCTTTGCCGCGCCATTGGCACCCTGCGCTTCGGGCTGGGCATCCAGTTCGGGACGATGCCGGGGCAGGAAGATGCGGAACGAGGTGCCCTCGCCGGGCACCGAGTCCACATACACAAAGCCGCCGGTCTGCTTGACGATGCCATACACTGTCGAGAGGCCGAGCCCGGTGCCCTTGCCGACTTCCTTGGTCGAGAAGAACGGCTCGAAGATCTTGTCGACGATATCAGGCGGGATTCCGGTACCGGTATCGGAGATGTCGATCCGCACGTAATCGGCGGCCGGCATGCCCTTGTGGGTGAGCTGGGCGGCTTCATCCACCGTCACATTGGCGGTTCTCACCGTCAGCTTGCCGCCATCGGGCATGGCGTCGCGCGCGTTGACCGCGAGATTGACGACCACCTGTTCGAACTGCGAGACGTCGACCTTGACCGGCCAGAGATCGCGGCCATGCACGAGGTCGAGCTTGACCTTCTCCCCGATCAGGCGCCGCAGCAGCATGGTGAGATCGGAAAGCGCGTCGCCGAGGTCGAGCACCTGCGGCCGCAGCGTCTGGCGGCGCGAGAACGCGAGCAGTTGCCGCACCAGCGTCGCCGCACGGGTGGCGTTCTGCTTGATCTGCATGATGTCCTGGAACGACGGATCGGTCGGCTTGTGCGCGTTCAGCAGGAAGTCGTTGGCCATCATGATGGCGGACAGCACGTTGTTGAAGTCGTGCGCGATGCCGCCGGCGAGCTGGCCGACCATGTCCATCTTCTGCGACTGGTTGATCTGGTTTTCCAGCGTGCGCCGCTCGGTGGTCTCCAGCAAATAGACGATGGCGGCTTCGGTGTCGCGCTCGTCCTCCTCGACCGCGGTGACGAAGAACTGCCCCCAGCGCTCCTTGGCGCCGTCGAGCATGGCTTCGACCGGCGCGATGTCGCCCTGCCCTTCCGCCGCCTGGTTGATCGCCGCGATCAGAAGGCTGCGGTCGCGCGCGTTCACGGTACGGAAGATCGACTTGTTGGCCGCGCCGTCCGGGCTGAGGCTCTGCGCCAGCTTGGCGAAGCGGGCGTTGGCGCGGACGACAGCGCCGCTGCGGTCCACCGTCGCAATCGCCATCGGCGTATGGTCGAAGAATCGCATGAAGCGGACTTCGGCGGCGCGTTCGGGGTCGGAATGCTCGTCGCGCGCGCGACTGATCACCAGTGTGCGCGACGAACCCGGCGAGCCGTCGGCGCCGAAGGCGAGCTTGTGATAGAGCCGCACCGGCATGGTCTTGCCGCCGCGCATGCGCAGGTCGATGTCGAACACTTCGGTCTTGACTTCGCCGGGCACCGCCACGATCGAGGTCAATAGCGCAGCGCCATCGCCGGAGACGATATCGGTGAGCTTCAGCCCACCCGAACCGATCTCGGCGAGATCGTAATCGAGCCAGTTCGCCAGCGTGGCGTTAACATAGATGACGTCGCCGGCCGGACTGACCGAGAAGAAGCCACATGGCGCGTGGTCGAGATATTCGATCGCGTGCTGCAACTCCCGGAACACATCTTCCTGGCGCTCGCGATCCCGCGTGATGTCGGCGATCGACCACACTGCATACTTTGCTTCGCGCTTGCTCTGGCCGAGCGGACGAACCCGCATCCGCAACCAGCGTCCCGGTGCGCCGTCAGAGCCGGCGATGCGGACCTCCTCCTGCTGCCGCTTGCCTTCGCGGGCGGCCTTGAGCAGGCGGAACACGGCTTCGGAGACGTCGGGATTGCCGATGAAGACGCGTTCGATGGGGCGCACGTCCTGCGGGCTCGCGGCGCCCGTCAGCGCCAGATAGGCGGCGTTCGAATAGACGACATGGCCCTTCGGGTCGGTCACGGCCAAACCGTCATGGGCGTGATCGGCGATGCGGCCCATCACGGGGTCATCGGCGGCGCGGTCGGTGAAGCGGATGATACCTGCGGCAAAGGCGAACAGATTGAACAGGCCGACCATGGCGAGCAGCGCCAGCACGCCGAGGATATAGGGCTGGGCCTGGGCGCGACCGATGGTCATCAGCGCCACGGCCACCGCCACGATGCCGGCAGCCACCAGCAGCACCAGCACGATGCTACCGCCCCGCCGCGCCGGTTCATGAGCCGCAAGTGGCCGGGTCGACGGATGGCTGTCAGTTTCGACGGTCATATGAAGCGGCGTTGCCCTTCGGCGAGGAGGTCATGCGCGGTCAATATCGGCCGGCCGCGGGTAACCCCGCGTTCGGATGGCACACCCCTCCTGAGTGCCTGAATCGGCCCCGCAAGCGCAAGCCCATCAGGCAGCTATTTGACAGATTGAAGGCATTTCAAGGCGATTTCCAGCGGTTCCTCTCACATTCTCCGGGCGGCAAGCCCGTTCTTCAGGCCCATGACATAGCCGATGATCTCGGCGACCGCCTGATAGTGCTCGACCGGAATCTCCTCGTCGACATCGACGGTGGCATAAAGCGCCCGCGCCAGTGGCACGTTCTCCACGATCGGAATGTCGTGCTTCCTGGCGACTTCCCTGATCTTGAGCGCGACGTTGTCCACACCCTTGGCCACGCAGACAGGCGCCGACATGCCGCGATCGTAGGACAGCGCGATCGAATAGTGGGTCGGGTTGGTGATGATCACGCTGGCGTTGGGCACGGCGGCCATCATGCGCTTCTTCATGCGCTGCTGGCGCAACTGCCGGATCTTGCCCTTGATGTGGGGGTCGCCTTCGGATTGCTTGTATTCGTCCTTGATCTCCTGCAGCGACATCCTCTGCCGCTGGTACCATTGCCGGTACTGGAAGAAATAATCGGCGATAGCGACCGCGGCCAGCATCGCCACCACCGCGCCCATCAATTGCAATGTCAGATTGGTGGTGACGCCGAGGATCGCCGAAGGATCGAACATCAGAAACGATTCCAGGCGATGGCGCTCGGGCCACAGCACCGCCATCATGACGGCGCCAAGCGCGATCAGCTTGAACACGCCCTTGGCGAAATTCGCCACCGCCTGCTTGCCGAAGATGCGTTTCAGTCCGGCGCCGGGCGATACCTTGCTGAATTTCGGTGTCAGCGATTCCGACGACCATACCAGCCGGTGCTGGATCATGTTGCCGGCGATCGCGGCGAGCATGAGCATCAACAGCGGCACGCCGATGGCGCCGAGCACGGCATAGCTTAATGTGTTGCTGAGCGCGAGCAGCGCCGCGCCGTCGGCGCGAAGCTGGCCCGCATTGGCGATCAGGTTGCGCAGCGGCGTCAGGATGCCGCCGCCGATCGACCCCGAGAAGGTCGACAATATCAGCGTGGCGCCCGCGATGATGAACCAGGTGTTGACCTCCTGGCTCTTGACGACGTCCCCCTTGGCAAGCGCATCGTCGAGACGTTTTTGCGTAGGGTCTTCTGTTTTGTCGTCGGTATCGTCGGCCATCGCGGCGTCCTAGCATTTTGTTTGAGCATGATCTCCGCGCAAACGCGTTCCGCGTTTGCGCCGGGATCATGCTCTATTTCAGCGGCGTCAACTCGTGCATCACGCCGATGAAGTAGTTCAGATAGGTCGCCATCATTCCGGTGAGGACGAGGGCGAGGATCAGAAAGCCCACCATGATCGACAGCGGCACACCGACGAAATAGACCTGCATCGCCGGCATCAGCCGCGCCAGCACGCCAAGGCCGATATTGAAGACGAGGCCGAACACCAGAAACGGCGCCGAAAGCTGCATGCCGATCTTGAAGGCCGTGGCAAACGCACGCGTGGCAAGCGCCGCGACGTCGCCGCTCGGCGGCAATTCGCCCGGCGAGAAAATCCGGTAGCTCTCGTTCAGCGCCGATATGACCAGGTGATGGCTGTCGGTGGCAAACAGCAGCGTCATGCCGAGGATGGTGAGGAAGTTGCCGATCAGCAGACCCTGTTGCCCCTGGGTCGGGTCGACGGCGGTGACGAAGCCGAGGCCGAGCTGCTGGGCGATCACCGAACCCGCGACCGCCAGCGCCGACAGCGTGACGCGCGCAGTGGCGCCGAGCACGATGCCGATGACGATCTCGTGCACCATCAGCACGCCCAGCGAACTCATCGAGTTCAGGTCGACCTGATAGGCGGCGCGATGCAGCGGCAGGATGATCAGCGTCAGCAGAAGCGCGATCCCAAGCTTGATGCGCACCGGGATGTTGCTCTCGCCAAACCCCGGCATCAGCATCACCATGGCGCCCACGCGGGCAAACACCAGCATGAAGGTGGCGGCAAGGGCCGGCAGCAGGGATATGTCGACGCGCATTCATTTACAATGCATCAACCGCCTATGATTCGCGACGATATCCGCATCATGTGACTGTGCAGCGAATCCGCCATGAACGGCAAGGCGAGCAATAGCGTGACAAAGATCGCGAGAATTTTCGGCACGAAGATCAGCGTCTGTTCCTGGATCTGGGTCAGCGCCTGGAACAGCGAGACCACGACGCCGACCACGAGCCCGATCACCATCAGAGGCGACGACACCACCACGATGGTCCAGATCGCATCGCGCGCCACGTCGAGGGTTTCAGCACCGGTCATTTGGAACGTCCTTCTCTACACTTGTCCGCGGCGACGACTTGTCCGCCGAAGCTCAACGAGCGAAGGCGGAAGCAATCCATTCTTTCTTTTCGCGGCGCCATGGATTGCTTCGCTGCGCTCGCAATGACGGCGTGCGTCAGATCGGCATCTTCATGATGTCTTCGTAGGACTGGATCACCCGGTCGCGCACCGACACCAGCGTCGAGACCGCGACGTCGGTCTCCGCGACCGCCGTCACCACGTCCATGACGTTGGCTTTGCCCGAACTCATCGCCATGGTCTGGGCGTCGGATTTCTTGCCGGCATCCAGCACGCTTCCCACCGCGTCCTTGAGCAGCGCGCTGAAGGACGGGCCGCCGGCGGAAGGGCCGCTTTTCTCGGCGCCGCCGGATTCCATGATGCGCGAAAGCGCGGCGTAGGCGTTTGCTGCAACGGTCGGTGAAGCCATTTTTCTATGGTTCCTGTTCAGGCCTTGAGGATGTCGAGCGTGCGTTGAATCATGCGGCGCGTGGCGCTGATGATGTTGAGGTTGGCTTCATAGGACCGCTGCGCCTCACGCATGTCGGTCATTTCGACCAGCGGATTGACGTTCGGATATTTGACGTTGCCGGCCGCGTCCGCCGCCGGATTGCTCGGCTCATGCTTGACGCGAAACGCCGACTGGTCGGTCCGGACCTTGCCGAGCGTCACCACCCGGGCGTCCAGCGTGCGGTCGAGCGCGGATGAGAATGTCGGCACCTTGCGGCGATACGGGTTGCCGCCCGCGGTCGGCGCGGTGGAGTCCGCATTGGCGATATTTTCCGAGATCACCCGCATCCGCCCCGCCTGCGCGCGCAGGCCTGACGTCGCGATGCTCATCGAGCGGGCGAAATCGCTTCCGTCGTCTGCCATGATCCGGCTCCCTTACGCGTCAGCGTTTTCCGATGGCGGTCTTGAGAAGTCCGAGGCTGCGGCTGTAGAGCGAAGTCGCCGCGGCGTAATCCATCTGGTTGGCCGAAACCTTCAGCATCTGCTCTTCCAGATTGACCGCATTGCCGGCCGGTTTGGTCAAAAAGCCGTTCTTGCCGCCGTCTCCCCTGAAGCTCGGTGCGCCGCCGGAAACGCCGATATGGGTCGATGAGGTGCGCATCATGCCAAGCGAGCCCGTCCCGCCGCCGACGTTCGCGCCCTTGTTGTCGAACTTCGGCTCGACCAGGTCGTTCGGCCTGAAATTCGGGGTGTTGGCGTTGGACACGTTTTCGGCGAGCACGCGCTGGCGTTCCTGGTGCCACTGCATCTTGGTGCGCAGCGCCGACAGGATCGGAAGGTCGTTGATGGCCATCGCGAGCGGCTCCCCGTTAACCTCTGGCAGGCGCCGCGAGGTAGGCAGAATTTGCCCGGTGTATGGTTAACGGCTGGTTAAAATTGCGCTCGAGCGCCATCGACGTCAGCCAATGCCCGCCGACAGCGACAAAACGAGCGCATTTTCGCCACGAAAACTGCGTTAACCAGCACCAGCCGACGCGACTTGGGGCGCTCAGAAGTCGTTTTGGCTCAAGCGATTCTTGGTCTATTAATTAACCGGACGGCGGCGTTCGCCGCGGGGAATTAAGGAATAAGGCTGATCTCGGGCGTGATTCGCCGTCTCGCGGATCGCT
The DNA here is from genome assembly GCF_023101085.1 of Bradyrhizobium sp. 170. Taxonomy (NCBI): domain Bacteria; kingdom Pseudomonadati; phylum Pseudomonadota; class Alphaproteobacteria; order Hyphomicrobiales; family Nitrobacteraceae; genus Bradyrhizobium; species Bradyrhizobium sp. 170. The sequence goes on from NZ_CP064703.1 coordinate 6,565,072, forward strand.
TCGGAGCATGGTCAGGATGCCGGGAACCGTGTTCCCGGGAACATGCTCGGACAGCAAGACCTAAGACCGCACTCGACGAAACCAGCATCAAGAGAACGGCCCGTGGCCGGGGACTAAAGAATGCAGACACTGACATTCCTCTTCGCATTCATCGCCGTTCTGGCGCTGATCGGCGTGGCCGCATGGCTGGTTCGCCGTTTCGCCAACAACCGCCTCGGCGCCAACACCCAGCGCGGACGGATGCCGCGGCTCGCCGTGATCGACGCCGCCGCCGTGGACGGCCGCCGGCGCCTTGTGCTGGTACGGCGCGACAATGTCGAGCATCTCCTGATGATCGGCGGCCCGAGCGACATCGTGGTCGAACCCAACATCGTGCGCGCGATGCCCAACCGCGATCAAATGGCGCCGCGCCCGGCGGTGGGCGAGCAGCCGCCGCGCATCGCGCCGCTGCCCGACGCTGCCTGGAGCGACGAGGCAGCAAGAGCCGATTCGCGATCGGCCGACGCCTTCGATCATGCCGAACCGCAAATGCCGGAGCCGCCGCCGCGCCCCGCACGGCCAGCCTTCGCCGACGAACTCCGCCGCCCTGCGCCACCACCGATGCCGGAACGTCGCAGCGATCCATTGACGGGCTTTGCGCCGGAATCGATCAGCGGTCGCCCCGAACCGGCCCCGCCGCGCCTCGGCCGCAACGAGCCGCTGATGCCACGGCCGCAGCGCGAGTTGCCCAAGGCACCGCCAGTCCGCGAGGCGCCACCAGTTCGTGAGACGCCGCCAGTCCGTGACGTGCTGCCTGTCCGTGAGGCATCGCCAGCCCGTGAGGCACCGCCAATCCGTGACGCACTGCCTGTCCGTGACACTCCGGCGGTTCGTGAGACGCCGGCCCGCGCGCCTGAACGCGCCGTCGCGGCGCCGCCGCCTGCGCCCCCTCCGGCTCCCGCGCCGTCGAGTGCCGACCAGAATCTGGCCGAAATGGCGCAGCGGCTGGAAGCCGCCCTGCGCCGGCCGGCCGAACCGGTGGCGCCGCCGGTCGCGCCGGAAACGCCGCCCGCCCGTACCTCCCGCAGCGAGCCTCCCGCTCCCACACCCGCTCCGCAGAAGAGCGGCTTCGAAAATCTCGAAGACGAGATGGCGTCCTTGCTGGGCCGTCCGAAGAATCCTTCGTGAGGCCGCCGGCTTCTCCGCGTAGAGTTTTATTTTTCTTAATCCTGACCGCCGCCGGATCGCTCGCCGACCCGGCGATGGCGCAGGACATCAGCATCAATCTCGGCCAGGGCGGCGGCGGCGTCACCGAGCGCGCGATCCAGCTGATCGCGCTGTTGACGGTGCTTTCGATCGCGCCGTCGATCCTGATCATGATGACGTCGTTCACGCGGATCGTCGTCGTATTGTCGCTGCTGCGCACCGCATTGGGCACCGCGACCGCCCCACCCAACTCGGTGATCATTGCGCTCGCGATGTTCCTGACCGCGTTCGTGATGGGCCCGGTCTTGCAGAAGTCCTATGACGACGGCATCAAACCCCTGGTCGCCAACCAGATCGGGGTCGAGGAAGCGCTGCAAAAGGCTTCGGTGCCGCTGCGCGGCTTCATGCAGAAGAACGTTCGCGAAAAGGATCTGAAGCTGTTCGTCGATCTCTCCGGCGAGCCGCCGCCGGCGACGCCGGAGGACCTGTCGCTGCGGATCCTGGTCCCGGCCTTCATGATCTCCGAACTGAAACGCGCCTTCGAGATCGGCTTTCTGCTGTTCCTCCCGTTCCTGATCATCGATCTCGTGGTCGCATCGGTCCTGATGTCGATGGGTATGATGATGCTGCCGCCGGTCGTGGTGTCGCTCCCGTTCAAGTTGATCTTTTTCGTGCTGGTCGACGGCTGGTCGCTGGTGGCGGGAAGCCTGGTGCAGAGCTACGGCGGCAGCTAGCGGCCACCTTCCCGCGGGTTCCGTGCCCCAATAGGTCAATATTGGTTACGTATTTGCTGCGGAGTTTCCGAGCGAATTTAAGGTCAGATTAGTTCCTTCGTGCACAAATGGATGCCAGGGAACCGAATTTTCGTAGCAAACGCATCACCGGATCAAACGATGGCAGGCCAGCCTATCGGCGATATGGACGCCGAATACGCCACGACGATTGCCGACCGAGCTATGCGGTTGATGGCGCAGCAATCGGTTCCTGCCACCCCGACCAATTTTGCGGTCTGGTTCGAATATTCCCTGGGCAATTCGCTGGCGCTGCGAAAGACCATCGACATCCTGATCGCCGGCAAGCGCAAATTCGACCCGGCGATCAACCACGAACTCTACATTACCTATGTGACGCCGCAGTCCAGCCCCGACCCGCTCGGCGACCTTCCCGACCAATTGAGCGGCCTGATCGCCACCGCCCAGCAATTCCTCAACACCGCCGTCACCGACAACCAGACTCACATCAAGGCGCTCGGCGAAGTATCTTCCGAAGCCGCTGCCACCAGCGATCCCCGGACAATCATTTCGAAGCTGGTTGACGAATTGTCAAAGGCGACGGCGCGAGCCGCAACGCTGGAGGCAAATTTCGCCGCCACCTCGGAGGAGTTGGACAGCATCCGCGACTCGCTGAAGGCGGCCGAGCAACGCTCCAACACCGATGCGCTGACCGGGCTCGCCAACCGGCACTCGATGGACGAATTCCTCCGCCTCGCCCAGATCGCGGCGATGGAAAAGGACGAGGCGCTCAGCGTTTTCCTGATCGACATCGATCACTTCAAGAAATTCAACGACGATTACGGCCATCAGGTCGGCGATCAGGTGCTTCGGCTTGTGGCCAAGGTCCTGCAGGAAGGTGTTCGCGAAGTCGATCTCGCAGCCCGCTACGGCGGCGAGGAATTGATCGCGGTGCTTCCGGGAGCCGATCTCGAGGATTGCACGTCGGTCGCCGAGCGCATTCGCCGCCGCATTGCCGAAGCGAAACTGACCCGCCGCGCAACCGGCAAGGAAATCGGCAGCATCACGGTTTCGATCGGGGTGGCGCAATTCCGCCTCGCCGAATCCGCGGACGCCATGATCGAGCGCTGCGACCGCGGGCTTTATCAAGCCAAGCGGCTCGGCCGCAACCGCACCGTGACGGAAACCGAACTCGAGCCCGAGGCCGGCGCGGCCTAGCGGGATCGCTCCAGCGCGCCTCCAGCCCTCCCCTGTTTGAAGAGTGAAGAATTGCCGCACCGCGGTCCAGCGCGGAACTAATGCCGCAATCCCGGCTTATCGTGGACGCCCTACAGCCGGGAGTATTCCATGAAAATCGCAGGGATGATTATGGCCGCCACCGCGGCCCTCAGCATCGCCGCTACGTCGGCGCTTGCTCAGCAAACGCGGACCGGAATGGTGACCAGAATAGATCGAATTAGCGGCACCATCTCGATCAAGGATGTACCTGATGGTACCACCGGTGCGAACACCGGCACCGCGACCGAAGAATTCAAGATCCAGGATGGCGCGCGGCTGAACGCCCTGCACGCCGGTGACAGGGTGACCTTTGCCGTGAGCGACGCGGCGGGGACTAAGACCATCACGAAGATCGACAAGACGGACGCGGTCACGAAGATCGACAAGAAGTGAGACATTGACGAAGCGACATCCAACCTGGTGATGTCTCGCTTCGCCAGGAGTAAAGCGAGGTCCGGAGTGCCCGGAGCAAGATGACGTTTCTTCGACAAGCCATCTTGCTTCGGGAGTTCGGGCCTCGTAACCGGAACTGCCCTTTTCCGTATGGAGTTGCTCGGTGCGGAATGCACTGAAGGGTAATCTGGCCGGCTTGCTTGACCTGCCGCAAACGCCCGCTCGATTTCATTCCCGGAAAACCCGACACCAATTTCTTACGGACTAGCGCGACGGCGTCCGCTCCAGCGACGCGCGAATTTCAGCGGCCGCCTCGTCGCAGTACTCATTCAGTTTCTGGAATCGTTGCTGCAACGCCCTAAGTTTTATGGCGCGTTTCGCCGGCCCTTCCCGATCAATGTTGAATCTGTTGGCGGGCGATGGACGGGACACCGCAGCCTCCACGAGGGCCAGCGCCGCTTGCATCGATGTGTCGTGACCGTTGGTAGAAGACATGTCTGCACGCCTCACAATTGCAATCCGGCCGGACAAGGGTCGGCGGAATTTTCCGTGTGGTAGCGCGCTGGCGTTCCGACTCTGCCCCCTACAGTGTGTTGTTTGGATGCCCGGCCGGGGTCGATTTAATGGCAAAAGATGGACGCCGGTGGCCGACCTCGTATTCTTACGGACCTCCATTTCCTTGATTAAGATGCAATCGACGGCCAGTTTCGCCGATACTTTCCTTTTGTTCATTGTTGCTTCAGCGATAGTTCGATATGCCCGTCCAGCCTTCAGAAACCGGTCTGCCGCCGCGCTGCGAAGTTTGCGGAATAGGTACGGTCAGGATCGGAAAGCTGCCCCGAATCGGATTGCGCCCTCTCGTCTACGTCTACAAGTGCGACGCCTGCAACCAGATCACGTCGGTCGAGCCGGAGCGGCAGGACAGCCCCACCGTCACCCCGCTGGTGCCGAGGTCGCCCATCAAGAAGGCCCCGCACAGGATCTCCCGGCGACGGCCGCACTGATCGCCGGTCACAGCACCGACCGAGGATGGCAGAGCGCGCCTTCCAGTTCGGAAAACGCCGTGATTGCGGCTGGCCCGGGTTTCTTCCTGACCATGCCGCATGTAAAGCTTCGGCCAAACTTCTCACAAAGAAGAGGCAGGGGCATGTCCGAGGGCTTCATTGACGAACTGCGCAACGCGCTCGACAAGGGCGCGGTGCTATCAGGCGGCGATATCGACGCGCGCTATCATCACGATCTCGCCGGCCATCCGGCGCCGAAACCGCGCGCGGTCGTCCGCCCGAGAACGACGGAGGATGTCTCTGCGTTGCTGCGGCTCTGTCATCGCGAAGGTGTCCCCGTCACGACGCAGGGCGGCATGACCGGGCTGGTGCGCGGCGCGCTGCCGAATGCGAACGAAATCGTGCTGTCGATGGAGCGCATGAACAGCGTTGAAGAGGTCGATGCCTCCGCCGGCGTTGCCATCGCGCAGGCCGGCACACCGCTGCAAAAGCTCCAGGAGCGGGTCGAGCAGGATGGCCTGATGTTTCCGCTCGACCTTGGCGCGCGCGGCAGTTGCACCATCGGCGGCAACATCTCGACCAATGCCGGCGGCAACCGCGTCATCCGTTACGGCATGATGCGTGACCTGGTCCTCGGCCTCGAAGTCGTCACCGCCGACGGCACCGTGCTCAAGGGCCTGCGCAAATACATCAAGAACAATACCGGCATCGACTTAAAGCAGCTTTTCATCGGCAGCGAAGGCATCCTCGGCGTGGTGACGCGCGCTGCGCTACGCGTCTTTCCCGCGCCGGCGGAGCGGCAGGTGGCGCTATGTGCCCTGCCCTCGTTCGAGCAGGTCACGGCTTTCCTGAGGATGGCGCGGCAAAGTCTCAGCGGCGAATTGACCGCGTTCGAAGTGATGTGGAATGCCTACTACCGCCTCACCGTCGAGCGCGTGAAGGGCGTGGCCGGACCGCTGCCGACCCACCACCCGTTCTATGTTCTGCTGGAGGCTTCCGGCAGCGACCCTGAGCGTATCCACGCCGACCTCGAGAAACTGCTCGAGACGGCGATGGGCGATAACCTGATCCTCGACGCCACGCTCTCTACCTCGAATGCATCTGCCGCCGCGATCTGGCGCATCCGCGATTCGAGCGTCGAACTGGGTCGCAGCTTTCCTTACGCCGCGCGGATGGGCTTCGATGTCAGTCTCGCCATCGACAGGATGGAGGAATATGCGGATACGCTTGATGCGCGAGTCAAAGCGATCGATCCGCAAGCCTTCACGGTCGTGATGGGACACGTCGGCGACGGCAATTTGCATCCCAGCGTGTATCACGAACATACGCCCGACAAGCACGATGAGTTCGAGAAGCTCGTCTACGACCTCACCGGCAAATTCGGCGGCTCGATCTCGGCCGAACACGGTATCGGCATCCTCAAGCGGCCCTACCTGAAAATGAGCCGGACAGAGGAGGAAATCGAGACCATGCGCGCCCTCAAGCGCGCCCTCGACCCCAAGAACATTCTGAACCCGGGGCGGATTTTTACGGTGTGAAGACGTTTTGGCGGTCAAGCCGAGCCGGACGCCCGCAACCGCCACTTACCCCTTAAAATCATACTGCTTGCAGAGGTGGTCACCGATCTGGACCAGCATGGCGACGCATTCGGGATAGCCTGGTTTGGCGATCGTGGCGTCCTCGGCCTCGGCGCGGAATTCCCAGCTATCGCCGTCAGGGATCACCGAGATGACGATGCCGTCGGGGCAATTGGCGTGGACCTTCAATTCGGCTCGCGCCATCTCGATGAGTTCGGCTTCGGTTTTGACGGGCTTGCTCACCGTGACGGTGTCCTCCGGCAAGTTGTTTGCCTGCAGGTTGCCGGTTTGACACGCATCTGTCGAGGGGTGACGGAACGACGCGCCATCTCGTCGCGCTCGATGGCCCCATTCCGTCCGGACGCGGTCGCTGTTTTGCGGCGCGGCCGCTCTCGGGGCGATCGCAGCGCGGCGCGTTATTGCGCCGCGCTTGCCGGCCGCATTTCGGCAATAACCCGCAGCGAAGCGGTGTTGTCCGTATCCGGCTCCGAGCCGGTCGCGCTCGGGTCGGCCAGCGATGACGGTGACTTCTGAATGTGCTTGGTGAATATCCTGATGACGCGGCCTTTGACGACAGGCAGCCTGTCGAACATATCGGATGCAATGCCTTCGATGGCATCCCGCAACGCCAGGAATTGCGCCTGCCTGGCCATGCTTTCCGTTCCTTTGGTGCCGGCCAGTTCGTCCATCGCGGCATCGCTGATCTGGCACTCGACCGTATCGGCGGCGTTCAGCATGGTGAACCTGAACGCCAGGCGTTCGTTGTCGTGTCCAATAATTCGGTCCCGGGTCAGCGGCATCGGACGGCCAGTTTTGAACGGCTAGCTGGAGACGATAGCAGGGAGCGCCAAGGAGACGCTGACGTCTTGCCTAATGCGCCAACTGGTCAAAAATTGGCCGAACCTGCGGCCAAATCTGCTACTTCGCCTGCTTCTTCATTTCGATCCGCCGGATGCCTGATATCGCGGGCAAGGCGCCGGTATGGACCGGCTCGGCCCCGGACATTTCCGGCGATAGCGGCGCGCGGGCGGTGGCATCCGGGAAGCGAATCTTCATTTCGCGGATGAAGCCGTCGAGCGTGTCGACGCTGGCGGCCATCTTGGCGATCAGGGCGAATTCGGTGCTGTTGGAGGCGGCCGGCTTGCTTGCGGTGTCGAATGCAAACCGGTCTGCCTCGCCGGTCATCAGCGGCGCGTATTTTTCGCGAAAACGGGCCAGGCCGATCGCGTCCCCGGCCAGCGCATAGCCGACCACGGCGCGAATCACGTCGCTCTTCTCGGCGGCGTCCAGCGGCCTGAAATCCCGCCAGCGGTCGGCGTAGTACAGCTCGATCTGTTCGGAAGCCTCCCGCCACTGCCGCGACGCCCAATAGATGTCGGAGCGCAGCCGGATCGCTTCGCGGCCGGTGATGTTGGAGATGATATCGAGCGCGAGGTCATGACGACCGGTGTCGCTCTGGGCCCGTGCCTCAAGGAGCAGCCGCTGCTGCCGCAGTTCGCCGGAGAGGTCGGCGATCCGGGTCAAGCGCAGCGCCGCGATCGCCCGGTCCGGCTTGCGGTTGGTCAGGTAGACCATGGCAAGGCGCGCCGCCACCTGCGCGCGCGCGGCTCCCTCCAGCCGCTTGTCGACCTGATACCGCAGCAGTTCGGCGGCCTGGTCGAGCAGGTCGACCGTCGCCAGCCGGTCCGCGAGGCGCCGGATCATCTCGTCGCCGCGCCGGCCGATCGGCGTCAATTCGCGAAACTCATAGAACATGGCGAGCGCGTCGACCGGCTTCATGTCGTCGCCCTTCGAGCCGAGATAGAGCTCCGCGAACAAGGCGGACGCCGCATCCTGACCCTGCCGCGACAATTCGGAATTGGGCTGCAGCTTCGTCGCGGTCTTGGCGGCGGTGAGCGAGTCGGCATAGCGCCCGCTTTCGGCGTAGATCTGGGCCAGCTTGTTCAGCGTCCTCAACTCGATCGCGTCACCGCGCCAGATGACCGACAATATCTCCAGTTCGCGCGTGAACTCGGCCTGGCCGAGTTCGCCGCGCCTGTGCCGCAGCAGGGCCTCCAGCAGCCTCGCCTCCGCCGACGCCTGTCGGTCGCCGGACTGCGCCGCATAGCTGTAGGCGTCGAGCGCGTCCTTGTCGTGCCCCAGCGCCTCGGCGAGCCGCCCGCGCAGCACCGCGATCCCGGGCTTCATCTCGGCAGGGATGCCGATCACCTCGAGCTCGCTGCGCCGCCGCGAGGCCCCGGCATAGTCCTTCACCTCGAGCGAGGCCCGCATCGCATCCGCGGTGACGATGCGCTGCAGTTCGAGCGGCAGCGCCGCGATCGAGAATTCGGCGTTCTTGAACTTTTCGCGCGCGTCCGCCCATTTTTCCTGACGGGCTAACGCGAACCCTTTCCACAATTGGGAATCATAGCCGTTGCCGATCGCAGGACTTGCAAGATCCTTCAGCGCCCGCTCGGGATGGCCGATCAGGATGCTGGCGACCGCATGCACCATCAGCACGGCGGCATCCTCGCTCCCCTGGTTGGTCTCGGAGAGGATGAGGTTGGTCACCCCCCTCGCTTCCTGATACATCCCGCGCGACATGTAGAAATTGGCAAGCTCGAGTCGGGGTTGCGCCTTTTGCTCTGGCCCCGCGGCGGCCGCGGCCTTGGTCAACGCATCCAGCCTGGCGAGAAATTTCTCTTCCCGGTTCTTGCGCCATTCGTTGGCGTCGAACAGCGGCCGCACCGCCGCGGTGGCGCGTTCGGCCGCGACGTCGGCGGACGACAGCGTCAATCCGCCGGGCCGTCCAAGCATCACCTTGTCGGCGCCGACCTCGGCGTTGATATCGTCGGAGTTCGGATGCGCGACCACGCCGTGCACGGATTCCAGCAGCGATAATTCGACGAAATCGTGCCGCTTGATGAGGCCGCGGGTCGGCGGCGGCGCGGTGACGACCAACAGCGTATCGCCGGCGTCGGGATCGACCAGCCGGTGCATCGCACCGGGATTGGCCAGCGGCACGGTGACATTGGCGAGCGCCGGATCGGTAATGTTCCGGAGCACCATCAGCGGCAGCGGCGGCGTCTGGCCGCGGTCGGCGAAAGTCAGCGTCCACTCGGCGCCGTTGGCGCGGCCTTCGCTTTCGAGCGAAGGGATCTGCGGCCGGTTGAGGCGGATGCGGATGGCCTGGCCCTTTTCCAGCGGCAGCCGGCTGACATCGCCGATAATGGCGCCGCCCTTGGCGCGGATCGGTTCGATATCGATCGGTTTGGCCTGGTCGAACACCAGCCACACCGTATCGGCGCGGCGGAACAGCGCAGCCGGGGTCGGCGTGGCAAAGGAGAACGTGACGCGCAGGCCGTCGCTGTCACGCCTCGCCTCGACGGTGGCGGTCTTGTCCTTGGCGCCGCTTTCCGGCGGCGGACTCGATGCCGCAGCCCCCTTCGGCGGCTCCGCGGGAGGTGGAGCCTGCTTGGGCGCCACAGCCTTCGGCGCTTCCGCAGCAGCGGCCTGGAGCTGTTCGGCAGGCTGCACGACTTTCGCAGCTTCCGCCGGCGGCGCTGCTTGTTCCGGCGCGGCTGCCATCTTCTCAGCCGCGGGAGCCACATTGCCCTTGGCCGGCGTCACTTTTTCGACGGCAGGCGTTGCGGCCTCGGCCACGGCCGGCGCTTCGGTAACCTGGGCGGGTTTGATCTCGATCCTGGCCTGTTCGGCAATCGTCTCCGAGGTAACGGGCGGAATCTCCGGCGGCAGTTGCGACGGCGGCGATTCCTTCAGGGCCTTGTCGCGGGAAATCCGCGAGGCAGGCCCCGGTTTGGCCGGCACGGCCGGCTTGGCCTCGGCATGCGGCGCGGCCAAAGCGGGCTTTTCCGCCTGCTGGAAGGCAACATCGATCACATAGTTCTTTTCCTCGCGGAAGGAATGCACGTCGACCTCGCCAATCAGCACGATGTCGACTGCGGAAGAGTCGACGTCGGCCCGCTGGTTGATCGAGGCGATGTTCGGCGGCGCCGCCACCTTCGCGTCCGCCAGGTCGAAATTGAGCACGCTGTTGAACTGCAGCGTCAGCTTCTGATCGTTCAGCACCGACGACACGTTGACGCCGTCGGGCATCTCGAACACGAAGCGGACGAAGGTCGGCTGCACCGAGGCGCGGACACGCACCGGCGGCCGCTTCTTCGCGGCGTTGACCGCAAGCTGCGCCCGAAGCGCGCGTTCGGCGGCCCGCGCCCGCTCCGCCAGTTCGCGCACGACCGCCGCAGGAAGCGCGGGCGGCGGGCCGGTCCAGCTATCGGGCAGGAAGTCGACGAAGATCCGCTCCCCCGCCGTCATGGTGTTGACGGTTGCCCGCCGCGCCAGCGACAGCCGGATCGCCGTACCGTCGGGATCGCGCCGAGCCGAGCCGACATAATCGGGAACGGCATCCGACAATTTGTCGACGGGAATATCCACCGGGCGCTTGAAATGGATGATGATGATCGAACCCGCGGTCGAAACGTCTGACTCGACGTCCTCGGCCAGCTTCAACACCAGGCGGGCGAAGCCGCCGCCGGACGTGAACGTCGCCTCCCCCCGGACTTGATCGTCGGCGCGGCACGGCTGCGCGACAGCGAGGCCGGCGAGCAGCAGGACAAAGGCAAGCGGCCGGCCGAGGCAAAGCCGGGCCGCCCGCGCCAAAGCGCGGCCCTGCGACCCAGTTCCAGCGGCAGCCCTTTGCCCCATCCAGGAAATCTCGCGGCCTCAATGAGTTCTGCGGCGAAGCGCGCTCGCCTGCCGGTTTGAATCTTGGATTGGCCGACTTAAGGTTTTGTTAACGTCAACTCATTGATTTCGCTGGAGGGGGTCGGCGGGCACCCGCTGCCGCGCCCGGGTGGCCGGAATGCGACCTCATTCCGCAAGAGGCCGCGGGCTCGCAGCGGCAACAAGCACGATAGTGCAGGCCGCGTCGTGATCGGAATCATTATCGCAAGACGGATGGAACCAACATCAGCCATCCCGTCTTAGGGAAATAATGGACCCGGGACGCGGGGCCGGCAATCGATCAACCAGCTCCCGGGTCTGCCAAACCTGCCTCAGGCAGCCAATTCGGAGTGCGTAAAATGGCAACCCAGATCGTGATGGATCGTACCGGTGACACCCGCCATACATTCGACATCCATGATCGCGCGGAGGTCGAAAAGGCCGAGCGGCGTTTCAGGGAATTGACCGGCGCAGGCTTTACGGCAGCGGTCCGATCGGGGCCCGGCGAGCAAAGGGTTATTCGTTCCTTCGATCCGACGGCGGAGGAAACGCTGTTTTATCCGCGTCTCGTTGGTGGCTGACGGCAGTGACCCAGCAGATCGTCCTGGCGATATGCTCGTTCATCCTGGCTTTGCTTGGCACACTGCTGCTTTCGGCGCTTTCGCTGGTGGTGGCGCGATCTGGTTCCTGTAGCAGATCGTTCCGCTACGAAACCGAGGCACGAGCGCTGACCCTGTTGAAGGGTTGGCTCTCGCCGAAGCAGCGTGCCTGCTATGAGCGCTTCCGATATTTCGACGTCGTCGGCAGCGACACCGGGACGCGCTATCGGATCCATCATGGCACGCAGACGAATATCGAGGAACTCAACGGCACGGGCCACCACGTCTGCAAATGGTGCTTCGTGCCGGATGGCGACCTCGTCGCAGGCGATGTCATGCTGGCGCAGAAGATCGCCCTTGAAACCAACGAGCGCGGCGCGCTCGCCGTAGCCCATCGCTCGTTCGTTTCGTCGGGGCCGCGCAGGTTCTGACCGGGTGACGCCAACGCCCCTTCACCCGGGGCGGCCGGCAGCCCGTGTCAATTGGGCTTTTGCTGCAGGATCTTGCCTTCGATCTTCGGCAGCTCGGCCGTGGACGTGGATTTATCTGTGCCGGCGCGGCGGGCCAGTTCGACCGTCAGCCGTTCGGCCGCTTCCGGCTGCATCAGCCCCAGAATGTCCGACATCTTGCGCGGCGCGATCTGGGAAGCGATTTCGTAGAGCACGGACATTTCCAGCCGGTCGAACACCTTGGCGGCGTCCTTCGGCTTCATGTTCTCATACATCGTGATGATGCCCTTGAAGCGGGCGGCGTCCTGCTCCGCCTTTTGCCCCGTCGCGGTCGAGATCTTTGCCTCGGTCGCCTTCATTTCCTCGACGCGGCCCTCGATGCGCTTTTCGGCGGATTTCAAAAGGCTTTCGCGAATTTCGATTTCACGCGCGCGCTGCTCCAGTTCCTGGCGCCGCGCCTGCAGCCGTTCCAGGATGGCGCGCTCCGACGGCGACACCGATTGCGGGTTCTGGTCGGGAAACACCACGACGCCGTCGGGCTTCGGCGCGTCGCTGGCGGGAGCGGCCGGCTTCGGCGCCTCTTCCTTTTTCTCTTCCTTCTTGACCGAACCGGTGATGTCGTCGGGATCGGCTTTGGCGCCGCGCGGATAACCCAGATTGTCCTGCGCCCACGAACGCTTGGCCGGCTGGCTGACCTGATAGTCGAACACGTATCCGCCATCGATCACGAGGCCCGCGACCTTCAGCACTGCAAGGCCGAAGATCGCGACCAGCACGACCGGAATGACGCGGATGTCGCGAAACGACTTCATGCGGCGAGGCCACTGGCCCTTCGGCGTTCGGAGAACGCTTCAGCCGCCGCGGCAACCGCCTTGGCGGAAGAGACCTTGGGCGCTGCGGGTTCGGCTTCCTGCGAGGGCCGGGCCGCGATCGCGATCTTGGACAGCCGGCGAATGACGCCGTCGCCTTCGGCGAGCATGTTCTTCAGATGTCCCGCCATCTGCGTCGCCGCCGCAAGTTGGCTGCCGAGATTTTCATTGACGTCACGCACGGTGTGCTTGAGGCCGCCGATCGCCCGCTCGGCGATTTCGGTCGCGGTGATCAGTTCCGCGATCGTGGCTTTCAGCGAATGCTCGTCCGCCTTGAGCCGCTTCAGCCGCTTGTTGAGCAGCATGCAGTAGCCGATCGTGAGCATCAGCAGCACCGCGACCAGACTCTCGATTACAATGCCAAGGGAATGACTCATTGTGCCTCCATCAACTTGGTTTGCTCGTCGGCCTTCTCGAACATCGCGAAGGTGGTATTGGGTTTGCGCAACTGCTTGGTGACGCGGATGGCGACGCGGTCGCCGACCCGGCCCATGCGCCCTTCGGTCAAAAGGACGTTGCCGCAGCGGACCTGCACCAGCGCTTCGGGGCGCATTTCCAGCGGCAAGGTGTCGCCGACCTTCAGCTTCATCAACTGCTTGAGCGGAATGTCGGCTTCATACAGCACGGCATCGACCGATATCTCGGCCTGCGCCACTTCGGTCGCGAAATGCCCTTCCCAGATCGGATCGCGGCCGAACTTTTCGCCCATGAACATCTGGAGCAGAACCGGGCGGATCGGCTCGATGGTGGCGTAAGGCAGCAGCAATTCGATATTGCCGCCGCGGTCTTCCATGTCGATGCGCAGCCGCACCAGGATCGCGGCGTTGGCGGGCCTCGAGATCGCGGCGAAGCGCGGATTGGTTTCCAGCCGGTCGATCGAGAACGTCACCGGCGACAGCGGCCGGAACGCCTGCTCGGCGTCGGCCAGCACGACCTCGACCAGCCGCTTGACCAGGTTGGTTTCGATCGTGGTGTAGGGCCGGCCCTCGATGCGCAGCGAGGTCTGGCCGCGGCGGCCGCCGAGCAGCACGTCGATGATCGAATAGATCAGGCTGGAATCGACCGTCGCGAGCCCGAAATTTTCCCACTCCTCGGCCTTGAACACGCTGAGCACGGCCGGCAAGGGAATTGAATTCATGTAGTCGCCGAAGCGAACCGAGGTGATGCGGTCGAGCGAGACTTCGACGTTGTCAGAGGTGAAGTTGCGCAGGCTCGTGGTCATCAGCCGCACCAGGCGGTCGAACACGATTTCGAGCATCGGCAGACGCTCGTAGGACACCATCGCGGAATCGATGATGGCGCGAATGCCGGAATGGTCGTCGAGATTGACGTCGCCGACGGTGAAACCGAGCAGATTGTCGATTTCTTCCTGCGACAGAACCCGTTCGCCGGAATTCTTGTTGCCGAACTCGCGGCCGCCATCCTCGACCATGGCCGCCCACTGCAGCGCCATGCTCTCGGAAAGTTCATTGGCGGCAGCTTCTTCCGCGGCCGCCGCGGGATCCTCGGAATCCAGGGAGGCTTCCCATTGCGCGGCAATGGCGTCCTGGTCCATCTGGTCTTGGTTGCCGGCCATGATGCTAGATCCGTTCCATCACTGCACGACGATTTCCTTGAACAACACGGCGCTCACCTGCTGCGGCGCCACCGCGTTGTTGACCCGCTTGGTCAGTTCTTCCTTGAGGCGAAACAGCCCGGCCGAACCGTTGATATCGGAGGGACGCAGTTCGCGCAGGTAGGTCTGGAACAGGTCAGTGACGCGCGGCAGGTTCGGCTTGATCGCCTCGACATGCTTCTCATCCTTGATCTCGAGCACGACCTTGACGCGGAGATATTGCACCCGCTCGCCGGGGGCCCCGACCAGGTTGACCATCATGTCGGGCACTTCGACAAAGGACGGCGGCTTCGGCGGCGGCGCTTCGGCGTGCTTCTCCTCGCCATGGCCGCGCATCAGGAAGAACCAGCCGGCGCCGGCGCCGAGGATGGCGACGAACCCGGCAACGGCAATGATCAGCTTGAGCTTGCCCTTTTTCGACGGTGAGGCATCTGCGCCGTCTGCGCCTTCCGCCTGCTCGTTGTCAGCCATTGCCCCGCCCGCTTCGATTCCGAAAACGAACGCGGTTGCCACCAGCCTGGGTAACGAAGCCCCCACAACGCGAAACAAAAGCCGCCAGCGCACACGCGCTCTATACGTGCAACGCTAGGGTAATAATGGTTAACGGAACCTTTCCATTGGCGCCCAAGTAGGAAAAATCTGCCGGGCAAACATGGTCAACAAGACCTTTCTGCCGCCCGCCCCGCGCCCCGAAAAACACCCAACCCCTTTAAAAATAAGCATTTCCCGACTTGGCACGGCTTTCGCTGAGTAACTGGCGTGACCTGCCGGCTTGGGAGAGCCCAAAGGTTTACGACGGATCCGGACCGCGAGCTTGGGAGAGCCTGCCTCGGATCGATCAAGGGGAGAACCACCGATGGAGAATATGCTTCTCGTCGGACTTTCGCGGCAGATGACGCTGGAACGGCAATTGGATGTCGTCGCCAACAACGTCGCCAACATCAACACGACCGGCTTCAAGGCCGACCGGTCGCTGTTCGAGGAATATCTGCGCTCGCCGGCGCATGAAGACAATTTCGTGCGCGCCGACCGCCGCGTCTCCTTCGTGCACGACCGCGCCACCTTCCACGATTTCGCAGCCGGCCCCTCCGAGCAGACCAAGAACCCGCTCGACGTCGCCATCGACGGCAACGCCTTCCTGGTGGTGCAGACGGCCGCCGGCGAGCGCTACACCCGCGACGGCGGCCTGCAGATCAACAATCAGGGCCAGCTCGTGACCGCGAGCGGCGATCCGGTGCTGGGTACCTCCGGCCCGATCGTGTTCCAGCCGACCGACAAGGCGATCAACATCGCAGCCGACGGCAATATCACGGTCATCGAGGGCACCGGCCGCACCGACTCGGTCCGCGGCAAGCTGCGGCTGGTCAATTTTGCCGACGCGCAGAAGCTCGTGAAGGAAGGCGGCAACCTCTACTCGGCGGGCCAGGGCGTCGCCGCCCAGCCCGACACCACCTCGCGGGTCCACCAGGGCTTCATCGAGAAGTCGAACGTCAATTCCGTCCACGAAATGAGCCGCATGATCGAGATCACGCGCACCTACACGCAGATCTCGGCGATGCTGCAGCAGCAGCACGACCTGCACCGAACCGCAGTCGAGAAACTCGCCGACGTTCCGGCATAACGCTTAAGGAATAGATCGATGCGCGCCCTCTACACAGCAGCGACCGGCATGGCGGCACAGGAACTCAACGTTCAGGTGATCTCCAACAACATCGCCAACATGCGCACCACCGGCTACAAGAAGCAGCGGGCGGCGTTTCAGGACCTGATCTACGATCACGTGCGCCGCGTCGGCGCGCAGGCCTCCGACCAGGGCACCATCCTGCCCGTCGGCGTCGACATCGGCGGCGGCGTCAAGACCGTCGGCACACCGCGCCTGATGAGCCAGGGCACGCTGTCGCCGACCGGCAACGACCTCGACGTCGCGATCCGCGGCGAAGGCTTCTTCAAGATCCAGGTGCCCGACGGCACCTATGCCTATACCCGCGACGGCTCGTTCATGATGGACGCGCAGGGCCGCGTCGTCACCGCGCAGGGCAATCCGGTGCAGCCGACGATCACGATCCCGCAAAACTCCTCGCAGATCACCATCAACGCGCAGGGCCAGGTCACCGTGGTTGTGCCCGGCTCGACCACGCCGACCCAGGTCGGCCAGATCGGCCTGACGCGCTTCATCAACAAGGCCGGCCTCAACCCGATCGGCGACAATCTGTTCACGGATACGCCGGCCTCCGGCACGCCGCAGGACGGCGTCGCCAACACCGACGGTTTTGGCGACATGCAGCAGGGCAATCTCGAACAGGCCAATGTCGAAGTGGTGACCGAAATCTCCGACCTGATCGCCGCCCAGCGCGCCTATGAGATGAACGCCAAGATCGTCAGCGCGGCCGACCAGATGCTGCAATCCACCTCCAACATGTTCCGCTAAAGGACTGGTCATGATCGCCCGCGCCCTCCTCCTGGCCACAGCCCTGATCGCCGCATCGAGCGCGGCAGCGGTCGCGCAGACCCGGGAAACCTTCGCGAACCGCACCGTGATCGCCGCGCCCGTGCTGCGCGCCAACGTGCAGGTGTCGGGCGATCTGGTGCGGATCGGCGACGTCATCGACAATGCCGGCAGCGCCGCGCAGATCGCGATCTACCGCGCGCCGGATCTGGGCACCACGGGCTCGCTGCCGGTCGCGCAGGTGCTCAACACCCTTCGCGCCCATCAAGTGATCGGCGTCGACACCCGCGACCTGAAGGAAATCTCGGTGACGCGTCTGGCCCGCTCGCTCGAGGGCAAGGACATCGAGCTGCAGATCGCCCGCGCGCTGGAGCGCCGCAACGGCCTCGGCGACGCCGCCAACCTGTCGCTGACCTTCGACCGCGACCCCAGCGACGTCAGGCTGGACGCCGGCTTCACCGGCGCCATGCAGGCAGCCATCGTGCGCTACGACAACCGCAACGGCCGCTTCGACGTCACCTTTGAAATCGGCAACGAGAACGGCGCCGCCGCGGCCAAGCTGCGTTTCACCGGCACGGCGATCGAGACCGTCGAAGCCACGGTGCTGGCACGCAATGTCGAGCGCAATGAGATCTTGAAATCATCCGACGTGGTGGTCGAGCGCCGCCCGAAAGCGGAAGTCGGCGCTGATCCCGCCGCGCGCGACCGCACGGTGGGCATGCAGGCCCGCCGCCAGCTCCGCGCCGGCCACGCGATCCGCACCGCCGATCTCGTCAAACCCGATCTGGTACAGCGCGACCAGAACGTCGTGTTGGTCTACGAGGCGCCCGGAATCTACCTCACCATGCGCGGCAAGGCGCTGGACAACGGCACCGAAGGCGACGTCGTCAATGTCATGAACGTACAGTCGAAGCGCACGCTGTCCGGCACCGTGATCGGCCGCGGCCAAGTCTCGATTAGTCCCGTCTCGATCACGCCGGCGGCGTCCCGCCTGCCGCAGACCAGCGATGTGACACAACCCGCGCCCGTTGCCGTAGCTATCGTCAGTTCGCCAGTCGCTCCAAAAGCCGAGTAATGTAAATGTCAGTCATCCGTCTCAACCGCATCATTCTCACTGGCGCCATGCTGTCGCTGGCCGCCTTGGCCAGCGGTTGCTCCTCGATCGACCGTCTCTCCCAGATCGGCGAAAAGCCGAAGCTGACGGAGATCGAAAACCCGACCACACAGCCCGGCTACAAGCCGGTGCAGATGCCGATGCCAAAGCCGGAGCAGGCCTCCTACAATGCAAACTCGCTGTGGCGGAACGGTTCACGCGCCTTCTTCAAGGATCAGCGCGCCGCACGCATCGGCGATATCCTGACGGTCACCGTCAATATCACCGACAAGGCCAACATCGCCAACGAGACCCAGCGCAGTCGCACGAGCAAGGAAGATTCGGGAATCACCGATTTCATTGGTGCCCAGACGATCACGCAACCGACCAAGATCCTGCCCGGCCGCATCCTGACCACGGACTCCACCTCTTCCAGCGACGGCAAGGGTTCGGTCAACCGCCAGGAAGCGCTGCAGACCAACGTCGCGGCCGTGGTGACGCAGGTGCTGCCGAACGGCAATCTCGTGGTCGAGGGCAAGCAGGAAATCCGGGTCAATTTCGAGATCCGCGAATTGATCGTCGCCGGCATCGTCCGCCCCGAAGACATCCAGAGCGACAACACGATCGAATCAAGCAAGATTGCGCAGGCCCGCATCGCCTATGGCGGCCGCGGCCAGATCACCGACGTGCAGCAACCCCGTTACGGCCAACAGGTGATGGACGTGCTGCTGCCGTTCTAAGTCTTATTCAGAGCTCCCACACTCCATTGCGAACCTAGGCGCGATGAAGTGTATCAACGCGGCCTCCGTCAGCTCCCCTGACGGAGGCCGTGGTCGTTTACGCTGGGATCATCGTCTTGAGCTTGCGGCGGCACGGGCGCGTGTTGTTCCTTACGGCCGCTAACGCATTGGAACCGAAGCTTCCGCCCTGCGTTCCTGACAGCACCGAACGACAGGGAGCCGACCATGAGCCGCGGAATGCCATCGATGACTGCCCTTCTCGGGCTACTCGCCATTGCCGGATATCAGAACCGCGACAAACTGGCAGAACTTCTCAAGGGCGCTGGCGGCGGCCAGCCGAATGCAGGCGCCGGCGAGCAGCCCCCGGGCGGCTTGCTGGGCAACCTGAGCGGGATGTTGGGCGGCGCCGGGGTTGGCGGCCTCCTCAGCGGCGGGATCGGCGAACTGCTCGACAGGTTCCAGCAAAACGGCCAGGGCGACAAGGCTGATTCCTGGATCAATCAGGGGCCCAACAAGGATGTCTCGCCGCCGGAATTGAAGCAGGCGATCGGCTCCGACGTTCTGGCACAACTCGAACAGCAGACCGGACTGTCGCAGGAGGAAATCCTGACGAGATTGTCGCGCGAGCTTCCGGCAGCCGTCGACAAATACACGCCGGACGGCCGTTTGCCCACAGCATGAATCGATGGACGTGACGTCGGAGCAATCAGGAACGGAGCATCGAGATGGGTATACTTTGGACGGTCATCATTGGTTTCATTGCCGGCGTGGTTGCCAAGTTCATTATGCCTGGAGACAACGAGCCCTCAGGCTTCATTCTCACCACCATACTGGGCATCGTCGGCGCCTTCGTGGCGACTTATCTCGGCCAGGCGCTCGGATGGTACAGGCCCGGAGAAGGCGCGGGCCTGATCGGTGCGGTAGTCGGCGCCATCATTGTACTCTTTGTCTACGGTCTCTTCGCCGGCCGGCAACGGCGATCGATCTAAAGCTGGGCCTGATGGTTAGCGTCGGGCCTGAATCGGCCGCGACGCAGGCTGCCGAACGGTACCTCGTTGCGGTTCAAAAATCCGGCGCTTCCTCGGCCACCCTGGTCTGGTGGCGCCAATGCTGCCATATGGCCAGCCCGACCGAGGTCGCCGCCGCCAGCAGCAGCAAGCCGGAAATCGGCCGCGTCAGGAAGAGCCAGGGATTCGCGTCGGTCATGATCGCGCGCACAAGGTTGATCTCGATCTGGTCGCCGAGAATCAAGCCGAGGATCAGGGGCGCGAGCGGAAAGCCGAGCTTGACCAGCACGTAGCCGACGACGCCGAACAGCAGCAGCACGTAGACGCTCTGCATCGTGTTGTTGAGCGCGTAGGCCCCGACGACGCAGAGCACGAGCACGACCGGCGCCAGCACCGCCATCCGTACCGAGGTCACGCGCAGCATCAGCGGCATCAGCGCGAGGCAGATCAGCAGCATGCAGGGGTGCGCAAGGATGTAGGCCGCATAGATGCCGTAGGCGATATCAGGGTTTTGCGAGATGAACAGCGGTCCCGACTGAATGCCGTGGATCGTCATCGCGCCAAGCATCACGGCGGTGACAGCGTCGCCGGGAATGCCGAATGCCATGATGGTCATCAGCGAGCCGCTGACATTGGCGTTGTTCGAGGCTTCCGAAGCGATGATGCCCTCGGGGTGGCCCTTGCCGAAACGCTCCGGCGTTTTCGAGAATTTCTTGGCCTGGTCATAGGCCATGACGCTCGATGCGCTGCCGCCGATGGCAGGCAGAATTCCGATGATCAGCCCGACGATCGTTGCCCACGCGAGCAGGAACGGCTGCTTGAAGATTTCCAGGTTCACCTTGAGGTGCGAGAAGCGCTCGAGCCTGACCCCGGCCAGCGATTGCACGGCCTGGCCGCGTGGCGTGTTCAGCTTCTCCAGATCGGTCATGATCTGCGCGAAAGCGAAAATGCCGATCAGTACGGGGAGGAACGGAAAGCCGCCGCCGATGAACGCCGAGCCGAAAGTGAAGCGCGGCACGCTGCCGATCGGATCGTGGCCGACCACCGTGATCAACAACCCGATGGCGGTCGAGATCAGTCCCTTCAGCAGCGAGGATTCGGTGAGACCCGCGACCATCGCCATGGCAAGCACGAACAGGGAGAAGTATTCCCATGGCCCGAATTCCAGCGCGATCGCCGCAAGCGGCCCGGTGAGGAACACCAGAAACAAAGCGCCGAGCAGGCCGCCCCAGACCGAAGCCCAGACGCCGAGCCAGATGGCGCGGCCCGGCTCGCCGTTGCGCGCCATCGGAAAGCCGTCGAACGTGGTAGCGATCGAAGCAGGCGAGCCCGGGATACCCAGCAGACAGCAGGCGATGAGGCCGCCGGTCGATCCGCCGACATAGACGCCCGTCATCGCCGCAAGGCCCGCCAGCGGATCGAGCCCGTAGGTGAACGGCAGCACGACGATGACCGTCATGGTGATGGTGACGCCCGGCAGGGAGCCGCCGATCACGCCAATGAATGTGCCGGCAAACAGCGGCAGCAGATATTTCCATTGGGCGATGTTGACGAGGCCGTTCCAGAGTAAATCGAGCATCAGAAACCCGTCCATGCGCCGCGCGGCAGCAGCACCAGCAGGTATCGTTCGAAGATGAAATAGCTCACCACGGCAGTACCGAGCGCGATTGCGGCGAGCACAACCCATTGCCGCGCCGTTCGTGGCCGGCCCAACGCGGCCTGCAGCGCGCCCACGAACAAGACCGTAGCGACGCGAAATCCCAAGAGCGGCAGCAGCACCACATAGGCGCCGACGATCGCGAATGCGATCACGACCAGGCGATAATTTCGCGGCGGCGCGTCGCCCGCGCCGGCTACGGCGGTCGGGCGGCGCTTCATGAGGTCCTGCAGGACCAGCAGCGCGCTCGCGGCCGCCATGAACGACAACACGATGGCCGGGTAAAAGCCCGGCCCGACCGGAACGATGGGAAGGGACGGAAGCTGGAAGGACTTGACCAGGAGGACCAGGCTGACCGCGAGCAGGATCAGCCCGGTAATTCCATCGCGTCCGATGCTCATTTCTTGATCAGGCCGAGATCGGTCATGACGACCTTGTTCTCGTTGTCGATCCTGGCGAGGAACTGCGCATAGTCATTGGCATTGAGGAACGCCACGCGGGTGCCCTGCACTTTCATCGCTTGAGCGAAGCTCGGCTCCTTGGTCGCCTTGGCGCAGCCCTCCTCGAGCTTGGCGCGCACCGGCGCGGGCGTCCCTTTGGGGACGAAGATGCCACGCGCCACTTCGTACACGATGTTCATGCCGAGATCCTTGAGCGTCGGCACGTCGGGCGCTTCCGGATCGCGCTTCTCGCTGGCGATTGCGATGTAGCGCAGCAGGCCGGCTTCGACCTTGCCCTTCTGCGTCAGGTTGGAGTCGGTGAGGTTGATATGGCCGCCGAGCAGCGCGTTCATCCGCGGGGCCAGGCCGTCGTAGGACACGAATTTGAATTTCAGGCCGGCCGCCTTCTCGATCATGGCCGGGAAGATATGGCTGGTCGAGCCGAGCGTGGCGCCGACCGTGATCTCGCCCGGCCGCTTCTTGGCGTCGTCGGCGAGTTCCTGCCAGTTCTTCCAGGGCGTCTTGGCGCTTGCGGTCAGCACCGAGGGTGTCGCTGAGACCAGGCAGATCGGCTCGAAGTCGCTGTATTTGACGTCACTGATGCCCGCGTAGAACGTCAGGTGGATATAGTCGTGCACGGCATAGACCGTATAACCGTCGGGCGCCGCCGCCTTGGCCTCGCGCGCGCCGGTCGTGCCGGATGCGCCGCCGACATTGGCGACGACCACCGGCTGGCCGATATGCTTCTGGAATTCGACGGCGAACGGCCGGAAGATGTTGTCGGTATCGCCGCCCGCGGCCCATGGCACGATCATCTTGATGGGGCGGTCGGGATATTGCGCCATCGCCGGCCCCGATAAAGCAGCCAGCACCCCGGTCAGCGCGGCAGCGCCGGCCATCGTCACCAACGTCCTTGCCATCCGTCATCTCCCGGTGTCGTCTCGTGGGCCATTCAGGCTCTCTGTCGGGACAATAACAGCCAAGCCCCGCAGGGGAAAGCCCTGCGGCGGCTCGCATGCCCGCTGCTGCGAGCAGGTGATGGACGTACGTTCTGAGTCGTATCCCGAGCTCCCACACTCCATCACGAACTGGGCGCGACGAGGTATGTCAACGCGGCCTCCGTCAGCTCCCCTGGCGGAGGCCGCGGTAGTTTTTGAAGGCTGTATCGCGAAATGCAACGAATGCGACTGGCGCCGTCCAGTTTCAGTTCGAACGACGACGCGCACGGCTCTTGTCCAGGAGCTGGGCGTTGGCGCTGAAGTTGCGATTGTCCGTGCAATATGCCGTCCGGCCCGAAGCCGCGGCCCGGCACTGCGCGTTGGTCGTGAAGATACACTCGCCCGCCCCGCCGCCGAAGTCATCACCCTGAATGCAATAAGGGTAATCATTGGCAGAGGCCGCGCTAAGGCCGGTGAAGAAGACAACTGCCGATGTCACGAGGGCAATAAGTACTATACGTATGTTACGCATGTTTCCCTCCTACGCTAACAGGGCTTTCGTAGGTCCAGGCTCGTTGTGGCCGCGTGAGGTATTTCACATCGCTGATGTCACTGTTAGGTGATCGAGCGATGTATCGGCCTCAAGCCGCGTCGCGGTTTCTTCGCGGGCAATTGCCGCTACAACGCGATCGGCAACCTTTTGCTTGTTCAACATAGGAACTTCGCTACTGGACCCCGGTCGTTGCGGCGATGCGTAGCTCTTCCCTCAGGAACGTTTCCTCAAGCCCTTCGTTTTTCGCCCTACAGTCCCAACTGGAGGAAAACCATGTCTTTGGAAGCAAACGAAACCGGCAACCTGATCGGCAGCGACAAGGTCGAGGGAACTGCGGTCTATGGCGCCGACAGCAACAAGATCGGCTCGATTGAACGTGTCATGATCGACAAGAAGAGCGGCAGGGTGTCCTACGCCGTGCTCTCCTTCGGCGGCTTTCTCGGCATCGGCGACGACCATTATCCGCTGCCCTGGCAATCGCTGAAATACGATACCTCGCTCGGCGGCTACGTCACCGGCGTGACGGAAGCACAGCTCAAGGGCGCACCGCATTACCGCAACGACAACACCTGGAACTGGAGCGACCCGACCAGGACCCGCGCCGTCAACGACTATTACGGCGTCGCGATCTGATCGCTGATCGCGGTCACACCTTGGCTTCCGAAGGGGCCGCCTCGATGGCGGGCCCTTCCGCGAACACAGGTGCGTTCACCTGTCGGCAGAGAACTATTCCTGCTGCTTTGCGTTGGGATCTGCGGGAGACAGAGCAATGGGAAAATTCTTCTTGATCGTTATCGCTATCAGCGTCGCCGTTCTGCTGGCGATGAGCGCGTATGTCATCAGCCTGTGACGGCGATGCGATTGCGACCGCTCGGATGAGGAGCACGCAGCGCGCTAGTCTCACGAGACGCAGCCACCGTCGCCGCGAGAGAAGCGGAACGAACTTCGCATCTCCCCACCAAGGTCGCGAAAAGGGCAGGCTCCAGCGCCTCTTGGGGGGAAAGATTGCGCCGAAGCCTGAAAGGTTACCGCGTGTCTAGCGACACACGATTGCATAATTTTCCCGGTCGAGAATCGTTCCTTCCCGGACGTCACTTCTTCGAGGCCGGCCCGCCCGCCTGCGAACTGCCGCCCGCGGCATTGCCCTGCGCGAGCGCAGCCGTGCTGGCGAGCGCTGGGGCTGCTGCGCGCGAAATGGATCTGATCTCCTGGTCGTCTTCCGTCTGGTACACGCCTGCTAACTCATTGCAGCCGCCTGCATACGTTCCTGCATCCTTCGGAAGGCGGGTGCGCCACCAATGCACGCAAGCGTGCCGCGCCCAGTCCGCACAACAAAGCCTGATGCAAATCGTCACGGACGATGCGGGTGGCGCGGCAGCGTCGTGTGTGCAAGTTTGTCGCAGGGCGGTATTCCCTGAGTGCGCAACAGCGCGCAAACGGACGCCGCTCAAACGCCTCCGCCAGGACTTCGGCCGGCAACACATGCCCGCCCGATACGATGGTTAACGAAGCTGCGGGGCAGAACGATCGCAAGGCCAACCTTCTTCGAGCCCGACCAGGTTTTCGATTAACCATTAATGTCCCGGCGGCGGTGGCAAGACGAACGCGTCGTCAGCGAGAGCACGACTTAAGCCGTTAAAACCGGTGCGCAGGGAGCGTCGGGGTGATCCCGAGTGCCGGTGGTGACAGCATGTACCTGCTACCAATGGACACGGGCTGCGGGTGGCCCGGCAGCCCGGCATTCCCTGCGCCCTCTTTCCTTTTTGAGGGAACCGGTTAGCATGACCCTGGGTGAAGCGAGCCGCGGCAACGCAAACACGCAGCCAGTTGTCGTTCGTCCTCGCAGGCAGGCGATCGGGTATTCCAGAGACAGCAGTGATGGACACGACAGGTCGCGGCGTACTGGATGCCCCGCAAGTGCGGGGTATGACCATCTTTTATGCGGCAATGCTTCTCCTCCTCGCGATCCTCATCCCCGCCTCGCCCGCGTTCGCCGAGCCGTGCAGCAAGCCGGCAGCGCGCTCCAAAATCGCCGAGACTCTCAAGCTCGCCTCGGAGCAGCGGCCGGTCAATGTCACGTTCCGCACCCACGCCGACGGCGTGAAGCTGTCGATCGGCCTCAAGTCGAAATATCCCGACGATATGACCATCATCCTGCAGAATGACTTCGAGCAGTTGAACATTAAGGACGACCGCTTCGAGGTCTTGCTGCGACTCATGGGGAATCGGGAACGACTTACCGTGCCCTTCAATGCCATCAAATCATTTTGGGACAAGTCCGAGTTGAAGTGCTCGGACAGTTGAACCTTCGCTATTGTCTTGCAATGAGATAAAGTGGCGACCGCTTCCCCCATGTCCTGCCTGGGAGAAAAGCCACATGTGCCACCTTTGCGATGCCCGAGAAGCCGTTACTGCACAAGCTACATCACGTCGCCGCTTTCTCGGCCTGACGGGCGGTATCGCCGCCGGGCTCGCTTTTTCGTCCGCCGCGTGGGCCAAGGATACAAAACCGCCGCCCAAGCCGCAAAACGTGGTCTCGCCGGATGAGGCACTCGACCGGCTGATGAAGGGCAACGCCCGTTATGTCGAAGGCTTCTCACGCCGGCACGATTTCAAGCACGAGCGCGAGGCGCTGGCGGGCGGGCAAAATCCCTACGCCGCCATCTTGAGCTGCGCGGATTCCCGTATTGCTCCCGAATACGCGTTCGACAGCGGTCGCGGCGATCTGTTCGTCTGCCGCGTCGCCGGCAATTTCGCCAATGACGACTCCGTAGCGAGCCTGGAATATTCGGTCGCCGTCCTCAAGACCCCGCTGTTCGTGGTGCTCGGCCACGAAGGCTGCGGCGCGGTGGATGCGACGATCAAGTCGCTGAAGGACAACACTACCCTGCCCGGCCACCTGCCATCGCTGGTCGCGGCGCTGGCACCAGCGGTGAAGGCCGTTGCAGATCAGCCGGGCGACAAGCTCGTGAACGCCACTCGGCGAAACGTCAGTGATAACGTCGCCAAGCTCAAGGCCGCGGCGCCGATTCTCAGTGAGGCGGTCGGGCAAGGCAGGTTGAAAATAGTTGGCGGCATCTATCGGCTCGGTGACGGCAGGGTCGAATTGCTGTCGTAGCCGGACGACCGTTCACTCCGGCGTCGCGCGCCGGATCAGGGCGCAGAGCCCCGTCATGCGCGCGATCGGATGTTCGACGAACAGGCGGCAGGAAGCGAGCGCGCCCTTCAGCGTATCAGGTGGCGTGGCAGGTTTCAGTTGTGACGCGAGAACGGCGCCATGAGCATACCCAAGCGCGCGAGTCGAAAGCGTCAGCGCGTTTAGCCGCCCTTCCCGCTGCAGCGGCGCCAGCATGGTTCGCACCAGCGCCAGATAGGCCGGCCAGTAAGCGAGATGCCGGTACATGCTCGCGATCAGTTGCGGCTCGGTGTCTTCGCCGAACGCGTTCAATTCCTCAACCAGCGCTGCCACTTCGGGATCGAGCGCATCCATCGGGGGCAACTCCGGAATTCTGGCGCCGGACGGTTTTGGCGCGGTATCGGCGGCCGTCACGGTATCGGCCGGGCGCGGCTCGTAATGCGCCAGCAGCGCCGAGAGCACGACGAGTGCGAGCGCGTTGGTGTATTGATAGCTGTCGAGCACGTCACGGATGAGCGCGCGTTCGGTCTCGTCCACGCCGGCGGCAGCTAAGGTGTCGGTGGAAAAGCCGGGCCAGTCCGGCAGCGCGATCGTTTGCCTGACGGCTTCGGCATGCAATGGGGCGTCGCCGAGATAGAGCGGACGGACGGTGGACCATGTCCATTCCAGCGCGCCCGGCATGGTCGCGAGGTTGCGCCAGATCAGGTTGACCACGCTGGTGCCGAGAACCTTTCGAATGTCCGCATAGATGTCGGCGATGTCCCCCTTGGCGTCGGTTTCGAGGACCGACGGAACGCTCTCAGCCATCACACCCACTCGTCCCGCAGGGAGGGCAAAGGCGCGCTTCGCGCCGTGCCCACCATCTATCAAATGCATTGTCCGGAATGGCGGGCACGCTTTCGCCTTCGCTCGTTGAGCTACGGCGGATAAGTCGCCTTGCCCACCTTACGAGATCTACGTGAACTTCGCTTCCACCGTCCCCAACCCATCCAGCTCCATCTTCACCCTGTCGCCCGCATTGAGCCACACGGTTTTCATGAGACTGCCCGTCAGCACGATCTGCCCGGCATGCAGTCCCTTGCCCTCTTCGGCGAGATGATTGGCGAGCCAGGCCAGCGCGTTGTGGGGATGGCCGAGCACGTCGGCGCCGGTGCCATTGCCGGCTTCCGTGCCGTTGACGATGGCGCGGCCCTTGACCGTGAGCAGGTCCGGCGCCTTGGTACGCGCCACCGCCTTGCCGAGCACGCAGCCGGCGGCGAAGAAATCATCGGCAACAAGCGTCGGCGCGCCCATCGTCTCCCATTTGACGTAACGGTCGTCGACGATCTCGATCGCGGGGTGATAGGCCTCGATCGCCTCCATCATCCACTCCGCGGTGAACGGGGCCTCCGACGGCGCAAGATTGCGGGCGAGCCGCACCGCGATCTCGCATTCGACGCCGACACGGACATAGTCGCCGTAGCGCAGCTTGGCGCCGCTATCGTGAACGCCCTTGGCGAACACGCCGCCGGCGCAGGGATGGGGGATGTCGAGATATTCCTGCATCACCGCGCTGGTGCAGCCGATCTTGTAACCGACCAGGCTGCCTGTCTGCGGCAGCAGCAGGTCGTGGACGGCGCGTTGAATGCGATAGCCTGCCTCCTCATCGCTGGGCACGAGCTCAGCGGGAAGCGAGGCCAGCGGCGCGCGGTTGCGGCGGGCAGTAGCGATGGTCTGTGCGGCCGCAAGAATGTTGTCCATCAGCGGCGGCTTTCTCGTTTGCAACCTGCAGCGCTGACCGCACGCGGTCAGACATCAGGCATTGCCCTACTCGTCACGATAAACCTTCTCGCGCTTCTCGTGACGTTCCTGCGCTTCCACCGACAGCGTTGCAATGGGGCGGGCCTCCAGCCGCTTGAGCGAGATCGGCTCGCCGGTCTCCTCGCAATAGCCGTAGGTGTTGTCCTCGATGCGTTGCAGCGCGGCGTCGATCTTGGAGATCAATTTGCGCTGGCGGTCGCGGGCGCGCAGTTCGATGGCGCGATCGGTTTCGGAAGAGGCGCGATCAGCCAGATCCGGATGATTGACGTTCTCTTCCTGGAGGGTCTGCAGGGTAATTTTTGATTCCCTCAGGATCTCGTCCTTCCACGCCAGCAGCTTGGCGCGAAAATAATCGCGCTGGCGGTCGTTCATGAAAGGCTCTTTTTCGGAGGGTCGATAATTCTTCAACTTTTCCAAGGCCAGCCCATCTTCACGTGCAAGGCGGGGCGGAAAATTGTCCGTCCGCGCCGGCCTTATATAGCGGCGGCTTGTGACAGACAATATCGTCCGTCCCCGTGGGAGTACCGCCCCAAGGCCTTGCACAGGCAAAACTATCGGGGCGGCCCGCTGCCTTAATATCCGACCGTGAAACGCCGGCGGATATGGGCCGGGCGCTCGATCTCGTCGGCGAGTGCAACTGCGAAGTCCTCGAAGGAAATCGAGCTTTTGCCGTCGGTAGCGGACAAAAGCTGGTCGGTCCCGAGACGGAACTTGCCGGTTCGCTCGCCGGCCACAAACAGGGCCGAGGGCGACAGGAAGGTCCAGTTGAGTTCCTTCTCGGCCCGGAGCAGGTCGAGGAAGGCGGCGCCCTTCTCGGCTTCCGCCTTGTATACCACGGGAAAGCCCGGGGTGGTCACCAGCCGGACGCCCGGAGCCACTTCGAGGCTGCCGGCGCCGCCGACGACCAAGTAGCGGCCGACCTTCGATTCCTTGGCGGCGCCGATCAGTTTGGCCGGATCGCTGGCAAGAAAATGAACCGAGCTGATCGCGGCGTCGTGGCCGGCCAAAAGCCGGGCAAGCCCGGCCTGGTCCATCACGTCGCCCCTGGTCGGCGTGACGTTGGCCGCGCTTGCAATCTTGTCGGGATTGCGGGCGATGGCGGTCACGCTGTGGCCGCGGCGGGCGAGTTCGGCGGTGATGCGCGAACCGGCATTGCCGGACGCGCCGATGACGGCGATTTTCATGGAAGTCTCCCTTGCGATACGCGAATGTGGTATCCAGTAGTGACTAGATAGCGAAAGGGATGTAAGTGTGAAGGGAGCACTTTTGGGTCACCTGATTACGCCGGAGTAACCGCCGTGAAAGCCGCCAATTCGAAAACCCCGAACGCCTATTCGGCCGATTGCCCGACGCGCCAGATTCTCGATCGCGTCGGCGACAAATGGGCGGTGTTAATCCTGCTTCTCGTGCGCGACGAGCCGATGCGTTTCAATGCGTTACGCCGCACCATTGAAGGCATCTCGCAGAAGATGCTGAGCCAGGTTCTCAAATCGCTCGAACGCGACGGACTGATCCGGCGACGCGCGATCGCGACTGTGCCTGTCACGGTGGAGTATTCGATCACCCCGCTCGGCACGACGCTCGCCGGCGCGGTCGATCCGTTGCGGGAATGGGCGGAGGAGAACCTGAAGGAGGTGTTGAACGCGCAGCGCCGTTACGACGCGGCGCGCAAGGATATCGCGGCGTAAATCTTAGAACTGCCCGGCCTTTGCCAGTTCGACTTCAACCCGCAGCTCGATCTCGGACAATACCGCGTCGAGGCCGGGATCGCCGGAGGAGGATTTCAGATTGGCCGCGGCATCGCGCAGCCGGTTCACGGTGGAAGAATCGAGATTGCCGGAGAGCAGCCCGATCTTGAGTTCGTCGAGCACGTCGAGCGCGCCCCTGCCCCGCGCCACCGAACGCTTGCGGCGCTCGGTCGGATCCTCGACGCCCTGCAGCGCGAGCAGCGCATCGATGTTGCCGGCGGCCTTGGGTGCTGCGGCTGAGCGCAACTCTTCGGGAGCAGCCGTCGTCTCCGGCAGCGAGAAGCCGGTCGAACTGGTTCGCCGCGTGTGGGTCGCGGGCGATCCAAGCGTGGTGCCGTTCGGTCCGTAGATGCGCATCGTGGTGATCTCACCGTGAGAGTCGGGAGACCTTCGCCTTCTTATGGTTAATGATGCGTAAATGGCCCGGCAAAATCTGCCGACGTGCGGCAGTTTCGCCCTCCATGGTGAAGTCGCGGCAGCACCATGCCTCCAGCGAACATCCAGAAATATCAAGGCATTGGTCGAGAAACGCGACATGGCACGGCGTTCGCATAGTTAATGGCGGACCGCCGTCATGGGAGTGGCGTCAGCGGTCCGGTTGAAGACCTTGAGGGGAGCACAGGATGCCCGGCATCCGTTCGGCAAGACTGATTTGGGTGGCCTGCGCGGCGCTGCTGGCGCTGGCGCTATCGCCCACATCCGCGGGCGCGACCTCGCGGATCAAGGATCTCGCCAACATCGAAGGCGTGCGGCAGAACCAGTTGATCGGCTACGGCCTCGTGGTCGGCCTCAACGGCACCGGCGACACGCTGAACAACATCCCCTTCACCAAGCAATCGCTGCAGGCGATGCTTGAGCGCATGGGCGTCAACATCCGCGGCGCCACCATCCGCACCGGCAACGTCGCCGCCGTCATGGTCACCGGCAACCTGCCGGCGTTCGGCACCCAGGGCACGCGGATGGACGTCACGGTGTCCGCGCTCGGCGACGCCAAGAACCTGCAGGGCGGCACCCTGCTCGTCACCCCCCTGCTCGGCGCCGACGGCAACGTCTATGCGGTCGCCCAGGGCTCGCTTGCGATCTCCGGCTTCCAGGCCGAAGGCGAGGCCGCCAAGATCACCCGCGGCGTGCCGACCGTCGGCCGCATCGCCAACGGCGCCATCATCGAGCGCGAGATCGAGTTCGCGCTCAATCGCCTGCCCAATGTCCGGCTGGCGCTGCGCAACGCCGACTTCACCACCGCCAAACGCATCGCGGCGGCGGTCAACGATTTCCTCGGCGTCAAGACCGCCGAGCCGATCGATCCCTCCACGGTACAGCTGGCGATCCCCGCCGAATTCAAGGGCAACGTCGTCGCCTTCCTGACCGAGATCGAGCAATTGCAGGTCGAGCCGGACCTCGCCGCCAAGATCGTCATCGACGAACGCTCCGGCATCATCGTGATGGGCCGCGACGTCCGCGTCGCCACCGTCGCGGTGGCGCAAGGCAATCTCACCGTGACGATTTCCGAAAGCCCGCAAGTCAGCCAGCCCAACCCGCTGTCGCGCGGCCGCACCGTGGTGACGCCGCGGACGGGGGTCAGCGTCAGCGAAGACGGCAAGAAATTCGCGGTCGTCAAGGACGGCGTCTCGCTGCAGCAGCTCGTCGACGGCCTCAACGGCCTCGGCATCGGCCCGCGCGACCTGATCGGCATCCTGCAGGCGATCAAGGCCGCCGGCGCGATCCAGGCCGACATCGAGGTGATGTGATGGACACGAGCCTTATCAATGGCATCAGCGCATATTCGAAGAAAAAGACTTCGCTGATCAACGGCCGCAACGATCCGCAACTCGCCGACGCGCTGAAAAAGATTTCGCCTGAGGCGCAGAAAAAGACGCGCGCCAAGGCCCAGGAGTTCGAGGCGATGTTCCTCAACTCGATGTTTTCGCAGATGACCACCGGCGTCAAAGGCGACGGGCCGTTTGGCGACACGACCGGCACCGGCGTCTGGCGCTCGATGCTGACGGACGAATATTCGAAATCCTTTGCCAAATCCGGAGGCATCGGCATTTCCAACGACGTCTTCCGCACCTTGATCCTGCAGCAAGCCAACCGCGCCGGCTGATCCAAAAGGAAACCCGACATGAATCAGCGTCCTCAGGCCAGCCCCGCACTCTCACCGGCATCCGCACCAGCAAGAGCGATCTCCACGCCGGCGGAAGCGCGCAAGCTCGCGGAAGATCTGATGGACGTAATGAGCGGCCTGCTCGGCATCATCGAACGCGAAACCGAACTGGTTCGCGCCGGCAATGTGCGCGAGGCGATGCGTCTGGAAGATCAGAAGGGCGAGCTGTCGCGCCGCTACATGGTCGCGGTCGAGAATTTGAAGAATGCCCAAAAATATCTGGCGCAGGTATCGCCGGAATTGCTGACCACGCTGCGCCGCCACCACGACACCTTCCGCGCGATGCTGCAGATCAACCTCACCGTCCTTGCGACCGCGCACGCGGTGTCCGAAGGCATCGTGCGCGGCGTCAACGCCGAGATCCAGCGCAAGAACATTCCGAACACCTATACGGCTTCGGGGCAACGCGCCGTGCCGGGACCGCGCAACATCACCCCGCTCTCGGTCAGCCGTTCGCTATAATAACTGGCTACAATTTTCACTAAATTTTTGCGTCCGCGTCAGCGCCGAATTGAGCGTATTCCCTAACACCGCGTTGAGAGGTGCCGGGCTATATTGAGTCGACGAGGGGTTGGGATTTGACTCGCGCAAGCCTGGAGGCTGCCATGAGTACAGATTTCAACATCAAACCGGTGGGGGCACCGGTTGCTGCGCCGATCGTTCAGCACGTGAGCGAGGCGGCACAACATGCGGTCGCGACCGAACTGCCGGCGAGCCAGAGCGTCGCGGCGGTTGATTCAAGCGCGCGCGCCAGCACCGATTCCGCCGCGGTCCGCGTCTCCATTTCGAGTGCTTCGGTGTCGAACCAATCGAACCAGGTGGTGATCGATCGCGACGCCCGCGCCGTCGTCTATCAGGTCATCGATACCAGGACGAGCCAGGTGGTGAAGCAGTTTCCCGAGGAAGCCGTGCTGCGCCGGCGCGCTTATTTCCACACGCTTGACCTGACCAAGGACGCCCCCACGCGGCTTCGCGCCACCGACCGCAAGGCTTAGAACGCATAACGGCTGACGTCAGCTTGAGCGTGTTGCGTAGGCCTGGTCGAGATAGGTCTGGCCGCTCGACGGATCGGTGACGACGTTCTTGATCTCCGCTTTCCCAAGGGCGGATAGCGTGAACTTGGTGTCGCCGATCCGGAACGAAAGGTCCTTGATCAGAACTTCCTGGAACTTGTTGGTGCCGCCGCTCTGGTACTGCACCTTGCCGCGAAAACCGGTAACGTTCGAAATCGTGAACTTGAACGTCTTGTTGTCGGCATATTTCCCGGTCCAGGTGCCTTCATAGAGCTTGGGATCGACCGCCACGTAGGGAGTCTTCGACGGAACGGTCAATCCCACCGTCTTGTAGTTGGCCGATATGATGCTCCAGAGGTCAGCCATCTCGGCACACTCGGTCGGTTAGCCGCGACCGGCAAGGCCGGCGGCGAGATTGCAATTGATGTCGATCAGCGATTTCAGCTTGGCCGGATCCGGATTCAATTGCATGTCGACGGTCTGCTTCATCACGAAGACGCCGATGTTCGCAATGTTCTGCCGCACATCCATCGGCTGAGGATTCTCGTTCGCCTCGACGGCGCTCATGAAGATCGACCAGAGCCTGCGGTTGAAGAGCAACGCGTTGTGCATGGCTGAGTCAGGACCATTCCAGTTGGACTGGACTTCCTGGAGTTGCCGTGCGGCCTTCAGCAGTGCCTGCGCTTCGATTTCACGGGGAGACGTCGTCGTTTGAGATGTACGCGCGTAGGCCTGGGCTGCATTAGACATTCACGAACCTCGATGGGAGCGGTTTTGCAAGACCGCGGGACTTCGGAAAAACTGCCTAACTTTCATACAGGTTGCGCCTTTAAATATGGTTAGCAAGCGTTACCAAGTGTGTCGGTAGTCCGGCAAAAATCCATATTTGTTGCAGCATGCCGGCCATCGGTTCTGATGGAATTAAGATCGAAGCCCAAATTCTCCGCTTCGATACTTTTCTTCATGCCGGCGCTTTTCTTTCTCGAGCCGGAAAGAATTCGCACCCAAAAAGAACGACGGCGGGGTTTCCCCCGCCGCCTTGATCGTTGACGTCGCCGTCCCGCTTAGCGCAGGAGCTGCAGCACGCTCTGCTGGCTCTGGTTGGCCAGCGCCAGCGCGGACACCGCGATCGACTGGCGGGTCGACAGCGCCTGGCTGTTCGCCGCTTCCTCGTTGGTGTCGGCCAGCGTCAGGTTCGACGAGCCGGTCTGCAGCACGTTGATCAGGTTCTTCGAGAAGTCCTGACGGATCTGCACGATCGACAGGTTCGAACCCAAAGCAGACGCCTGCGTGCGCAGCAAGGTCGAGGCAGAGGCTAGGTTACCAATAACCTTGTTGGTGGCGGAGTTGTCGATGAAGTCCGTGCCCTGAACGAGGTTCGCCAGGCCGAGACCGGCCGCGTTGAAGTTGACGCCGGTGATGTTCAAGGTCGACTTGCCGGTTTCGTTGAACGTCAGCTTGAGCTGATCGCCGCCCAGCAGGTTGATGCCGTTGAACGACGCGTCCTGCGCGGTGGTCGTGATCTGCGACAGGATACCGTTGAACTGGGTCACCAGGTTGCTGCGAACAGCCTGCGCCGATATGTCGACCACCGGAGCCGTCGCGGTCGTGAAGCTGATCGCGCTGGTCAGCGTACCGCCGATCGCACCGCCTGCCACTGCCGAACCGAGGGTCGACGATGCATAGTCGTTGGTGGTGGAGATCGTGAGCTTGCCGGCCGAGTCAATCGTTGCGTTGAGGTTGTTGGCCAGCAGCGAAGCATTGAGCTGGTCGAGCGTCTTGACCGTGCCATTGGAGCCGTCGCCGAAGGTGACGTTGACCGCCGTACCGCCGTTGAAGGAGGTGAAGGTCAAGGTCTTGCCCGACAGGCTGCCAGCCGCCGCGGAGCGGCCCGCGGTGAAGTTCGTGCCGGTTCCGGTGTTGCCGGTGAGGCCCAGCGCCGAGAGCGCATTGCCGGTGCCGATGATCGACAGGTCGGCAGTCGTGCCGGTCGAGATCTGCAGCGCGCCCGCCACGATGGACGATGCGACCTGGCCGGCGGCGACGGCTACCGCTGCCGAACCGCTTGCGTTCGTTGCGGTCTGGACGCCGGTCGCAAGATCGATCGCCTTCAGCGTATCGGCGATCGTACCGCCCTGCAGGTAGACGGTCGAATTGCCGTTGCCGTCGGTGACGAGGTTACCGCTGACGCCAGAACCGGTCGGAACGTTCGCAGGCAGCGGAGGAGCGGCGTTCTTGAACGTGATGGTCTTGCCGTTGACGTTCAGGGTGGAGCCATCCTGAACCAGGGTGCCAAGCGACGCGGTCGTGATCGTGCGCTGCCGGGTGACCGTGGCGTCGCCGGCGCCGACCGACGCGGTCAGACCGAGAGCATTCAGGAGGTCGGCCCTGCCGGTGATGCTGAGATCCGCACCGGTACCGGTCGTGAGCGTGAGAACGCCGGCCGCGATGGCCGCGTCGGCGCCCGACGAGCTGGAGAGCGTCGCAGCACCTGCGCTGTTGACGGTCTTCTTGACACCGCTGGCGAGGTCGATGGCGTTCGCCAGATCCTGCACCGTCGCCGTCGGGGTGCCCGTGGTGCCGATGTAGACGGTGGAGTTGCCGTTGCCGTCGGTGACGATATTGCCGCTGCGGCCGGATCCGGCGGGAACATCCACTGCCGCCGGGACCGAGCCTGACTTGAAGGTGATGGTCTTGCCGTTGACGGT
The DNA here is from genome assembly GCF_023101085.1 of Bradyrhizobium sp. 170. Lineage (NCBI taxonomy): Bacteria > Pseudomonadati > Pseudomonadota > Alphaproteobacteria > Hyphomicrobiales > Nitrobacteraceae > Bradyrhizobium > Bradyrhizobium sp. 170. The sequence goes on from NZ_CP064703.1 coordinate 6,600,937, forward strand.
CAGGGTCTCGCCGTCGGAAGGGGCGCCGTTAGCCGCAATCGTCGTGGCGCTGGGCGCACCGGCCAGGGTCAGGGTCAGGGCAAGGCTGTTGGCGGCGCCGGCACCGTTGGCGGCGCCGGTGCCAACCAGCGAAGCGGAAGTGCCGCCGAGCGTCGTACCCACAACGGCTGCGGAAGTGCCGCCGGCCGCGCCGGAGAACAGCACGTTGGAGGACGCCGTCGCGCTGGTGTAGCTCGTGGTGCCGCGCAGGTCGTTTGCGGTGGCGCCGGTGATGGTGGCGGAGACGTTCGACTTGGTGGAGTAGCCGACCGCGCTCTGCAGCGCCTGGTTGGCGATCGACTTCGCGGTATCGACCAGCTTCTGCAGCGAGGTGATGCCGGTATTGGCGGCCTGCAGCACCTGCACGCCGTTGCCGATACCGTCCAGCAGATTGTTGATGTCACCGGCGCGCGCATCGAGCGACTGCGCGGTGAAGAAGTTGGTGGGGTTATCGAGGGCCGTGTTGACCTTCTTGCCGGTGGCAAGGCGGTTCTGCGTGGTCGCGAGCAGGTCGGCGGTCGACTGCAGCGAGAGGAGGTTCTGGCGAACCGAAGCCGAAAGAACAATACCGGACATCTTTCATACCTTTCTGGTGTGAAATTAAAACGAGCCACTATCCCGACCTCTCGATCAGGCGACGGCTCACTCTGAAACCAAGTCTCTAAGAAAAAATGAATTTGATCGGACAAGTCGCTCGCAAAGGCGCTGAATTTGAAACTAATTCGCCGCGTCCGAATCCACTCCGTATTCCTACGGGTCGTCAGCGAAAAAGCCCCGCCAGACGGGCACTAATCGCATCTTCACCATTGGTTAACCATCATCAGGAAGGATGCCGAATCTGCCGGCGGGCGATCGACAACGCGCGAAAAGCGTCAAACGGAGAACAGGCATGGCCTTGAAAGTCGAGCTCAAACCGCACGAGCGAATCATCATCGGCGCCTGCGTGGTCACCAACACGGACCAGCGCGCCAGGCTGCTGATCGACGGCGACAGGATTCCGATCCTGCGCGAGAAAGATATCCTCACACCCGAGACCGCCGACACGCCGGCCAAGCTGGTCTATCTCGCGGTGCAGCTCATGTACCTGTCACCGGATCCGATGGCGCACCACCCGACCTATTTCAGCCTCGTGCGCGACATCCTGACCGCGATGCCGAGTGCGTGGCCCTTCATCGAAGGGATCAACAACTACATTCTGAACGGCGATCTCTATCACGCGCTGAAGGAATCCAAGAAGCTGATCGGGCATGAGGAACAGATTCTCGAAAGTGCCCGAAAGCTCCAGGCGTCCAATGAGCCCGACCGCAAATCCGCATAGCCATCGCATCGCTTCAAAAGCGAAAGGCCTCCGCAAGGAGGCCTTTTTGCTTTCGAAGCGGACAAGCTTTCGTCACATCGGCAGGAACTTGGTCAGCGTGGTCTGGTAGAGCATCGACGTGGTTTGATAGGAGGCCTGCAGACTGGTCTGCAGCGCGAGGATCTTGGTCGCGACCTCGTCCGGGTTGATGCCCTCGATCTGGTCGAGCATGGTCTGCGCCATTCCCTTGAGCTGGGTCTGGCGGTCGGTCGAGGCCTTGATGGCGTTCTGCGCGCCGGCAAACTCCGCCTGCATGTCCTGAATCGATTGCTGGCCGGCCTGCGGCGCCAGGTTTGCCGAAATCCGCTGCTGCAGCGCGTTCACCTGCGCCTTCGAGTTCGGATTGGCGGCGTTGGTCGTGACCGCGGAATACACCGCGATGTTCTGCAACTGATAGCGCAACGCCTGCTCGTTGGCGCGCGCGCCATACTGCACCGTGATCGACTGGTCGATACGTGCGATCGCGGTGCCGCGCGGCGAATCGGTACCGACTTCGCCCGTGTACCACGAGACGGTGTTAGCGGATGTGCCGCCGATCAGATTGGTGGCCGTGGCAAATGGCGGACCGTTGACACGCAACGGCGCCGGATTTGCACTCGCTGTGGCGCTGAAGCCCAGCGCCGCGAACGCGGCCGCGTTCGAACTGGAGACCGTCAGGCTCGCGCCGTCCCCACCGTGCAGCGCGATCACGCCGCCGGCGACGGTCGACGGCGTCCCGGTGCCGGTGATCGAATCGATCTTTGCCAGCAAGGTCTGCACGCTGTCGGTGATGTTGAGCTGGTTGCCGGTCGCACCGGATGCGACGAAGGTGATCGGCGTGCCGTTGACCGTAATCGTATCGCCCGCCGCAAAGCTCGCGGCCAGCGAGTCCGTTCCCGCAGCGCCCGAGAGCAGCGTAGCACCGGTGATCGGCCCCGGCACCGTGGCCTGATTGTTGACCGCAGTCCCCGTGACGGTAGCGGACGGATTGAAGAAATTGTCTGATGCCGCGATCGCGGACGCGGCCACCAGCGACGTGTCGCCCAGCGTCTGGATCGAAGACGTCAACGCGGCCTGCAGGTTCGCGGTGGTCGCAACGGTATCGACGCCGATCAGGAACGAGCCTGTCGGCGGCGGGTTCGTGGTCGTCGCGGTCAGCGCGATCGACTCGGTGGTGCCGTCGGGCAGGTTGAAGTTGAACGTGATCTTGTCGCCATTGTTCGGATTGACGGCGCCGAGATCGACGGTGACGGCCGGCGGCGCGCCGGTCGGCTGTGTCACGGTCGCTCCGGTCAACGATGAACTGACCGCGCCGAGCTTCAACCCGAACGATGAACCGTCTTCGGCCAGGCTTGTCACGGTGGTCGTCAACGGCGGCGACGAGACCGTCAGATGCGCCATGTTGCTGACGCCCTGATCGGCCTGACGGCGTTCGTTGATCAATTGCTTCAACCCGGCCTGCGTTTCCACGCCGTCGAGCATGACGTCGGCCGGCACCGTCGCTGATGTGTCGGTGGTGCGTCCGGAAAACAGATAGCGGTCGCCGGTCTGGCTGTTGAGTAGCGATACCGCGTTTGAGAACGCCGCCTGCGCCGTGATCTGGCCCGAGGTTTGACCGTTGTTGTTGAGCACGATGGTCGACGTACTGGCCGCGCTCTTCACGGAAGTGCCGATGTCGGCCAAGCCCTGCAGCGCAAGGTTGACGACGTTGAGCCTGACATTGACGTTCTTCGCGGTGTCCGCATAGGAATCGAGGCCGCTGACCTGGGCGCGCAAGCTGAGCGCAAAGCCGCGATTGGCGCCCTGCCCCGCATAAGTCGTCGAGACCCGACCGCTGGCGAGCTGCTGCGTCAGATCATCGAGCTGCTTGCGGATATTGAGGATCGAGGTCCCGATATAGGATGTTCTGCCGCTAACGCCATCGATCGACATGAAACCCTCACATGGCCTGGATCAGCGTGTCGTACATCTGCTTGATGGACGACATGACGCGCGCATTGGCGGAATAGGCGTTCTGCAGCGCGAGCAGATGCGCCATCTCGTCGTCGATATTGACGCCCGAGGCATCCGTCACCTTCTTCTGCAGGGTGTTCAGCACCACGGACTGGCCGTCGGCGAGTTGCTTGGCGGCGGTCGCGGCTTCGCCCTGCTGGCTGATGAACTGCTTGGCGAAGTTGACCAGCGTCCCGGTGAACGGAGCACCGGTGGTCCCGATGCCGGTCTGCGGCGAATAGCGATAATTCCCCGACTGCAGCTGCGTGAGAATGAAGTCGGAACGCGTGGTGTCGCCCGAAGGCGTCAACGGGCTGGTGGAGAACACGATGGTGCGCGAGGGGTCGCCAAGCAGCCCGAGATTGACGCTGATGCGGCCGGCAAGGCCGGTCTGCTGCGAACCACTGGCGGTGATCGCACCGGAAAAGAGGCCGCCATTATCCGTGAACAGCGGAAGCTGTGGGTTGCCGCTGGTGAGCGAAGACATGGTCGTGGTGACCGACGCCGCCAGCACGTCCGAACGGTTTGGCGCGCCGTCATCCAGAACGCGCAGCGTAGAGCCGGAAGGATTCGAAAACTGCAGATCGGCCGACCCGAGCGCGGCGTTGAGCTGGGAAGCCACCGACGCCATACCGCCGGAAAAATTGATGCCGAGCACTTCATCGTTGGGATCGAGGGTCGTGGTATTACTCAGCGGCAGAACGCTCGGATCGTCGACGCGCACGATCGACAGATTGTGCGTAACGCCGGTGGTGTTGTCCTTGTAGCTGACGTGGATGACGTTGCCGGATTGCAGGCCCGTCAGATCGAGATCATAGCCGGCCTGCGGCAGCACGGACGCCGGAGCAGCGGTGCCGGCCGTCGTCTTGTCCGACAGCGCGCTCGCCATCGACGCCGCGAACTGGTCGATCTGCGCCTGCGCCTTCACCAGCGTGTTGTCGCGCAGCTCGAGATAGGCAGCGATCTTGCCCGAACGGATCGAGTTGGTCGACACCAGATCGTAGCTGCCGCCGTGCGGGAAATTGATCGCGATGGTGCCGACGTTGTTTTTCGTCGGATCGGAGTTGTAAAGCGTGTTGGGCGTCATCGTGCCCTGAGGATTGAAGCTCAGCTGAGCTGCCTCGGTACCGACAAGCTGCACGCCCGAATTCGTGAACACCGTCACCTGGTTGAGGTCGTTGACGACGGTTCTGATGTCCATCAGGCTCGACAGTTGAGTAATGTACTGGTCGCGCTGATCCAGAAGCGATGCCGTCGCCGCGTCGGTCTTGCCGTTGTTCTGGAGCTGGTTGTTAATGAACGCGATCTGGGCCATCGCGTTGTTCGCCGTGGTGATGGAATCGTTGATGCCCATTTCGGCGTTGGCGCGAAGGCTCTGAATCCCCTGCGTCGCCGCATTGAGCGTCTGCGCCATGGTCTGCGCGGCGGCAACCGCGCTGATTCGCGCCGACTGCGAGTCCGGGCTGGTCGACAGGCCCTGAAAAGCGGTCAACAGCTTGTTGAACGAATCCTCGATGGTGCCGGTTTCAGCCGGATTTCCGTAGACGTTCTGCAGATTGGCAAGGAAAGTCGAGCGGATGTCGGCATAGGCCGCGCCGGAGGTTTCCGTCCGCAGTTGTGTCTGCAAATACTGGTCGAGCTGCCGGTCGACGCCGTGGAGCAGAACGCTCGAGCCGTAGTCGCCGGTCACGCCGGCGGACTGGATGATCGACTTCCTGACGTAACCAGGCGTTTCCGCGTTGGCGACGTTCGATCCGACCAGCGAGATCGCGGCTTGCGTCGCGCGCAGGCCGGACATTGCGGTGGAGAGAGCTTGACTCAAACCCATGACTAATTGCCCATCTCAAATCGCATCGCGAACGGCTCGTCGCGCAATCAGCGCAGCACGTTCAGGAGATCCTGCACCATCGTGTTGGAAGTCGTGATCACCTTGGTATTGGCCGAGTAAGCCTGCTGCGTGACGATCAGCTTGGTGAACTCGTCGGCGATATCGGTGTTGGATCCTTCCAGCGACGAACCGACGATGGTTCCGGCGTTGCCGAACAGCGCCTGTCCGGATCCGTCGGTGACCTCGAACGCGCCGCCATTGACGCGCTTGAGGAAGTTGGTGCCGTTGAAGGTTGCGACCGAAATTTCGGCGAGGTCGAGGTTGCGGCCATTGGAATAGTTGCCGACGATGCGGCCGTTGGTGCCTACGCCGACCGACTGCAACTGGCCGGCCGGGAAACCGTCCTGCTGGATCTGGTTGACCTGGACGTTGCCGTTGGCATCGGCGAACTGGGTGACGCCGCCGGTGCCGAAGTTGATGACGGGGCTGCCCAGCGAAACGCCGTTGACGACCGCATTGGCGAGCGTGATGTTCGGTACCGCCGGCGTCATCTGGCCGGAGGCCGAGAAGGTGAAGTTGGTGTTGACGTTCTGCCACGCGACCTGGGTGCCGGTTGCGTTGGGATTGACCTGATAGAACAGGTTCCAGGTATCGGTATGGCCGGCGCCGAGCGTAGCGCTGTCGGTCTTGGCCCAGCGGAACTGCAGGTTCACCGGCGCGCCCGAGACATCGTAGGTCGTGACCGCACCACCCGCTATCGACTCGCCGAGGAACGTCGAATTGTCGTTACCGATGACCTGGCCGGTGCCGACGCCGCCGCCGCCGCCGCGCGTCGCCGTCACGGTGCCGGTGAAGCCCAGCGCAGAGAAGGCCGCGGTGTTCGAACTCGTGACCGAGAGATTGAAGGCCGTGCCGGAATGTAGCGTGATCGAGCCGCCCGAGATCGTGGACGGCACTCCGGTGGTGGTGATCGAGTCGATCTTGGCGAGCAGGTCATCGATGTCATCGGTGATGTTGAGCTGGTTGCCGACCGCGCCTGCTGCCACGAAGGTGACGACGGTGCCGTTCACCGTGATGGTGTCGCCCACGGCATAGTTGGCAGAAATCGAGTTGCTGGGCGCCGTGCCCGACAGTGTGGTCGAACCGGTGTTGGCAACCGATGGCGTCGCCTTGTTGTTCTGCGTGGTGCCACTCCTGGAGGAGTCGGTATAGGGCGCCGCAGGCGTGCCGAGCGCCAGCGGATTACGTCCGGCACTGTATGATCCGGGCACGATCAATTCCGATCCGGGAACGGAAACGTCATGCTTGGTTGTCAGCGGATAGCTGGCGAGGTTGGCGCGATAGTCGATCCTGGTGGTTTGCTGCGCCGGCAAAAAGTCGTTCTGGAATCGGAGAACCTGCGGCGAACTGCCGGAAGGGTTGCCGGTGGTCGGGTCGATCGGCACGCCTTGCAGATAATAGCCGGCGCCGTTGACGAGATAGCCGCTCTTGTCGAGCTGGAAGTCGCCGCGGCGGGTATAGCGGTCGACGCCGTCGAACACCGGCGTGCCGTCGGTGAAGTTGCCGGGCTTTTGCACCGCGAAAAAGCCATTGCCGTTGATCGCCATGAAGGTCGCAACCGAGGCCGTCTGCACGTCGCCCTGCACCGAGTTGGTGGAGCGGGATTGCGTGGTGACGCCGCCCGCGAGTTGCGCGGTCGCAGAGGTCTGCGGAATCAGATCGAGGAAAGAGGTGTCGACGCGCTTGAACGCCGTGGTCTGCGAGTTGGCGATATTGCCCGAGACATTTTCCAGCGCGTAGGAGTTGGCGCGAAGGCCGCCGACCGCGGTGGTGAGAGCGCCGAAGATACCCATGACATGTTCTCCAAATTCGATCCGGGCGGCTCGCCGTTCCAGGAAAACCGAGGCCGCGTCGGGAGAACATGTCGCAAGCGTTGTGCCAAACTATAAAATATATAAAAATCAAAGACTTAAGAAAAAAGCCCCGGTCCGAAGACCGGGGCACATTTGCCGGGCGGGCAACAATTGCCGGGCGCAAGCCCTAAGAAGCCGACGGCCCTGCCGGGTGAAACACCAGCCCAAACCCGTCGATGCAATAGCGCAGGCCGGTCGGCTTCGGTCCGTCGTCGAAGACGTGACCCATATGTCCGCCGCAGCGGCGGCAGTGGACTTCCGTGCGCGTCATCCCGAACGTCGTGTCCTTGGTTTCGCCAAGGGCATTGTCGAGCGGCTTCCAGAAACTCGGCCAGCCGGTGCCGCTCTCATATTTGGTGTCCGAGGAGAACAGCGGCAGATCGCAACCGGCGCAGGCGAAGATACCCTTGCGCTTTTCTTTCAGGAGCGGACTCGAACCCGGTCGCTCGGTGCCGTGCTTGCGCAGGATTTCATACTGCTGCGGCGTGAGCTGTGCGCGCCATTCGGCGTCGGTCTTTTCCACCTCGAATTTCTCGGCGGCTTGCGCCGGCGTGGTGCGCAGCCAGCGGAAAGCGGCCAGGCCAAACAGGCCGGCCAGGGATGCGAGCAGGATACGGCGGTCGATCATGGAAATCTCCGTGCGAGGCGGGCGGAACGGTTCGCCATCAAGTACGGCCCACGGGCGCCGACGTTACACGGAACCGTCCCGGATTTTCTCACTTTCCTGCGAGGGAGCCGTTGATATCCCGCCGTCCTGCGCCGCTACCGGCCGCGGAGGCTGTGGACGCACCGGGCGCGGCCCAGCCGGCGGACCACGCGGCGGCCTGGTTCCGGCCTGCCGGTTGGCCTCCGCCAATCGCGCCTCGCGCACGCGTTCCCGGGCGCGGGCGCCTTCGCGGTAACGGGCCAGCGCGCCGGCCGCGGCGGAATGGCCTCGCGCCCACAGGCCGATCAGATGGCCGGCGGCGCGGCCGGTGGCGCCGCCCGCCCAGACCAGTTCGAACGGCGAGAACAGTTTCCAGCGTTCCTCGCCCCACAGAATGCTGCGCGCGATCACCTGCCCCGCCATTGCCGAGGTGTTCAGACCATGGCGGCCGAAGCCGCTGGCGACCCACAGCCCTTTGCGCAACTGGCCGATCTGCGGCATGCCGTGCACGGTCACCCCGACCGCGCCGCCGAACACGTCCGAAATCGCGACCTTGCCGAGCCCTGGAAAGATCGTGGCGATGCGGCGCTGAATAGCGGGGCCAAAGCGGCGCGGCCGCGCCTCCCAGGTGGTTTCCGGGCTGGCCCACATCAGCCGGTCGCCGTCGACGATCCGGAAATGATCGATGCCGTCACTGTCGGCTACCGACCCTTTGAAGGCGATCACCTCGCCCAGCCGCTCGCCGAGCGGCTCGGTCACCGCGGCATAGCGCCAGACCGGCAACAGCGTCTCCGATAGGCGCCGCGCCGGTGCGCCGAGATGAACGTTGCCGGCCAGCACGATGTGCGAGGCGCGCAGCCGCGCCGACGGCGTCACGATGCGCTTGCGAATCCCGGACGGATCGATGCTGACGACCGGCGTATCCTCGAAGATGCGCGCGCCCGCCCGCCTCGCCTGCGCGGCAAGACCGTGGATGTATTTGCGGCCGTCGATCTGGAACGCGCGCGGATAATAGATGCCGTGAAAATAGCGTGCGGTGCCGAGTTGCTCGCGCACGCGATCGATCTGCCATCCCTCGACTTCGGTCTCGAAATCCTCGCTCAGCGTCTGCAGGCGGCTGATCAGCGTTTCGCCGGCATCGACGTTGGAAACTTCCAGTGCGCCCTCACTGAGCGCAATGCCCGGCATGGCTTCTTCGGTGGCCGCAGCACGAACATAATCGGCGCCCTCCTTCGACAGCGCCCAGAGCTCGCGGGCATCGTCGAGGCCGACGCGCTCGATCAATTCGTCAATTGGAAGGCTATAACCCGGCATGACCGTGCCGAGCTGATGGCCGGACGCGTTCCAGCCGACATAACGGCCTTCGAGCACGGCAACGCTGGCGCCAAGGCGCGCGGCCTCCAGCGCCACCGTGAGGCCGGCAAGTCCGGCTCCCACCACGCAAATGTCAACATCCAGGTCGAACGAGAGACGCGAGCGAAAAGGCCCGTCGTCGTCGGGGCCGTTGGTCGCACTTGTGAAAGTCTCGAGCATGACGTTTCTTACGGACCGCTGCGGGGATTGTCACCTTGTCCCAGGCATGAGCTTGTAGATTAATCCAGACTGAGACCGAATCGAGATCGCGCCCATGCGCCGTTTGATGCTGCTGCGTCACGCCAAGACCGAACACCACGCGCCTTCGGGCCACGACCAGGACCGCCGTCTCGACGAGCGCGGCCGGCTGGATGCCGCCGCCATTGGAACCTGGATCGGCCGGCATCCGCCCTTGCCTGACGCCGTCCTGGTTTCGACCGCGGTGCGGGCGCAGCAGACCTGGGAGATCGCGTGCGATGCGATGAAGGATGCAGTGCGGGAACGGCTTCCGAAGCCGCAGGTCGAATGGCTCGACGAACTCTACGGCGCCGAGCCGGCGCAGCTCCTGCGGATCATCCGCATGGCCGAGGTCACCGATCCCGCCCGATTGATGCTGATCGGCCACAATCCCGGCATGCATGAGTTGGCCTTGATGCTCGCCGGCGGCGGCGACGCAGCGGCGAAGAAGTCACTTGAAGACAATCTGCCAACCGCTGGCCTTGCCATCCTGGATTTTGCGATCGAGGACTGGAACGAGGTGGCGTTCCGGCGCGGCAAACTCGTGCGCTTCACCAGCCCGAAATTGCTGAAGCAGGCGCTGGACGATTGAGGGAGGCGGACATCCCTGCCCCGCCATGCTAAGCTCGTCACGACACGGTTTTCGAGCGAATTAAGAACAAGTTCGCGTAAAAGAAAACACGTCAAAACAAAAGGCTGGAGCCCGATCCTGACAAGTCAGGACCGAACGGGCTCAAGCCAGGAGGCGCAGATGTTCAAGTCGATTCTCGTGCCGATCGACCTGTCCGATACCGATCTGGCCAAGCCCGCGATCGCGACCGCGGCAACGCTGTCGCAGACCTGGAACGGCACGGTGCGCCTGCTCAACGTATTGCCGATGACGCCGGTGATGCTGGCCGAATATGTGCCGGCCGATTTCGACGCCCAGCAACGCGCCACCTCGGAAGAAGCGCTCACCATCGTGGCGAAGGAATCCGGCATCGAGGCGTCACGCATTTCCGCTGCGGTGCGGCAGGGCGGCATCTATCACGAGATCCTCGAAGAGGCGGCGGCGATCAAGGCCGACCTGATCGTGATGACCTCGCACCGGCCAGCGATGCGGACCTATTTCCTCGGTTCCAACGCCGGCCACGTCGTGCGCTACGCCAGATGTTCGGTGCTGGTGGTGCGGCATTAGTTGGAGTGCAAAGCACTAACGATCTCGTATCCCGGACACCGTGCGGATGCGCGTCGGCGCTGCACCCAGACACAAAATATCGAAAACAACCCCATGCAAAGTAGGACGGATCGCACGCGGCCTCGGCGCGGTCCAACGGCGCGACCAGCGCGATCAACGGCGCCAGCGCGGGCAGCTTCAAATGGCGGCGGGCCAACAATTTCATTTCCATCTCCAGGTTCGCTTGATTCCGCGCTGATCGTTCACGTACCGATCGCGCGCGAAATCTGCGTCCTAGGAACCTAGGAGACGGCCGCTCGCTCCCATTCTATTCTGGGTGGTGGGATATTTTCGCTACGCTGCGTCATCACGCGTTGCGCGATACGCGATCCGACAAACAATTTCGGCCCGGTCGATTGACCGGGCCGGCTGGCATTGCAAATCGATGAAGCCGGACGCCCTCACATAATGCGCCCGAAATCCGGATCGACGGTGCCGCGCACGGCCGATTCAATCCGGCTGCGCTCGATGCCGATGTCGCGGAGCGCGCGATCGTCCAGTTCGCTCAGCGTCTGGATGGCCTGGCGACGCGCAAGATAGGTGACGATGCCGTTTACCCAGCTTCCGAGAACGCGGAAGAATCCGCCCGGGACGCTTTGGGGAGCAGGTTGGCCTGCCGTCGAATAGATCGTGGTCATCGCACTTCTCCTTGCTTTCACGCGGCAAGCCGCTGCCGCCGGCGCAAACGCCTGCGAGAGCGTTTGCATCCAAATGGACCGATTGTTTTGCACCCCTCTCAGTGCAATCTCTGGCTTGATGGGTTCAAAATGATCCGATACAATCCTCGGTGCAAGGAAAACATTGCTCTCGGTGCAATAATGTCAAAGTTCGAGTACCTGAAGCTTGCCGATACCGTCGCCACCGAGATCGCCAATGGCGCGCTCAAGCCCGGCGACCGCCTGCCGCCGCAGCGCAGCTTCGCCTATGAGCGGAAGATCGCGGTCTCCACCGCGAGCCGCGTCTACACCGAGCTGTTGCGCCGTGGCCTCGTGGTCGGCGAAGTCGGGCGCGGCACGTTCGTTTCGGGCGAGACGCGCCGCGGTATCGCCATGCCGACCGAGCCGCGCGGTGCGCGCATCGATCTGGAAGTGAACTATCCGATCCTGCCGACGCAATCGGTGATGATCGCAAGAAGCCTTGCCGGGCTGGAGCGTCCCGAAGTGCTCGATCTCGCGTTGCGGCACTCGACCACGACAGGCACGCAGGCAGCACGGACGATTTCCGCCGAGTTTCTCTCCCGCGAGGACTGGTCCCCGGCCCCCGATCAACTGGTCTTCACCGCGAACGGCAGGCAATGCATCGCCGCCGCACTCGCGGCGATGGTGCCGAGCGGCGGCCGCTGCGGCGTCGAGGCGCTGACCTATCCCTTCATCAAGGACATCGCCGCCAGGCTCGGCGTCACGCTGGTGCCGCTCGCGATGGACGAGAACGGCGTTCGCCCGGACGCAGTGCAGAAGGCGCACCGCGAAGCGCATTTGTCGGCGCTGTACGTTCAGCCGACGATTCAAAATCCGCTCGGCATGACCATGCCGCTGGCGCGCCGGGCCGATTTGCTGCGCGTCGTCGAGAAGCTCGGCCTCACCGTCATCGAGGACACGGTCTATGGCTTCCTCGACGAAGAAACGCCGATGGCTGCGCTCGCGCCGGATAGCTGCATCACGCTCGACAGCCTGTCGAAGAAGGTGGCGCCCGGCCTTGCACTCGGCTTCATCGTTTCGCCGCCGCGCCTGCGCGAGCGCATCATGGCCGCGGTTCGATCGGGCGGATGGACGGCTTCTGGATTTGCCTTTGCCGCCGGACAACGGCTGATGGCTGACGGCACGGTGGCCGAGCTGTCACGCCTGAAACGGATCGATGCGGCGCGGCGCCAGCAGATGGCGGCCAGATATCTCGCCGGCTTCGAAATCCAGGCGAACGCCAAATCCTACCATCTCTGGCTCACTTTGCCCCAGCATTGGCGCTCGCAGACATTCGTCGCGGCCGCGGCCCGGCGCGACATCGCATTGACCCCTTCGACCACCTTCGCCGTGATCCCCGGCCATGCCCCCAATGCCGTCCGCCTGGCGCTCGGCGCCCCCACCACCGAACAGCTCGATCTGGCGCTGCGAACGCTCTCGGGAATGCTGACGGCCAAAGAAGACGTCGATACGACTGAATAGATTTATCGGCCGCGCGTCTCGCTCGCCGGCCACTCCGCGATAAAGCCCCTCGCCTTGTACGGCTCGATCTTGTCCCATTCCCTAAGCATGCGGCGGCTGAATTCCGCGTCGGTGTGCCAAAGCGCCCGCGGCGTCTCAAAACTGTCGACCATGACCAACATCTTCTCCACTTCCGGCCAGTGCCGGTGCAGCGTCATCGGATAGCGGCGCGCCGTCCAGCTATTGCCGAGACAGATCGCGCTGCGGATGTTGGCGAGCCCGAGCGCTCGGTCGATGATCGGTAGCGAGAAGATCACGTTCTCGCCGGTGTTCATCGCACGATCCTCCCGCAGGATGACGTCGGCAGGAACGCCGCGCGCGACCATTGCACCCACAATGATCTCGCATTCCGAAAGCTCCGATCCCGGCGTTACGCCGCCGCTTACGATCGCCCGGCGAAAAAACCCTTCGCGCCACAGCCGGCAGGCTTCATCGACGCGCTCCTCGACATCCTCACGCGTACCGAACACGAACAGCAGGTCGGCCGGCCGCAGCGGCGTCTCGATCAGATGCCGCGCATTGATCGCGGCAATCTCGGCTTCCGTCGGCGATCGCGTAAGCTGGGTTGTCACGGCAACTCGCGTGTTATCAGGAACTCCGCACAGAGTGCCGTGCCCTGCGGCACCTCGCGAAATCACATTTCGTGTCGCTTGATTGCGAAGCCGGCTACGGCAGCAGCGTCTCGGGAAGCGCGTCGAACGAATATCTGCGCGGCCGGTTGCGCTTGATGAAGCCGCCGATGGTCCAGGCAAACCAGATCGCCATGCCGACCAGAAACAACGCACCGATGAATTCGGAAGTCGCAAGCGCCCGGACGAAAAGTCCGACCATGGCGACGGCCAGCAACGCCAGCATCGCAACTGCCACGGCATAGGTCACCGTCCCGATGCCGCCGGTCAGGGAAGCCTTGCTGCCGGCCGCCTTCATCCTTCGATGCAGCTCGGTGATGAAGGCGCGGTAGCCATGGTCCTGCGGCGTCATCAGCGAGACGGTCTGCCAGGTCGTCGAAAGGATGGCGATCCGGCCGCCGCCGGTCCTCGCGATATCGGCGCGGAAGCGGCGGGATTGCATCGACATCGGTCGGTACGACAGACGGATCGAAGCGATATCGGCATACGGCCACACGCCGGACCGGCGGCCGATCCGCCACGACAATCCGGCCTCCGTCAGTTCGAATTGATACGCCGACGAGATCAGTGACGCCTTGTAGACGTAGCTGATCGTGCGCGCCCCCTCGCCTTCCCCGGCCTGGTTCGGTAGTGATGTCGGCAATCCAAAATATCCCGTGTCGTTTGAAACCGCCTGCTTGCGCGGCGAGCCGGCTTTACCTTACAAGCGGGCCATGGCCGAGACGACTTATTTTCCGCGCCGCCTGATCCTGGCCGGCGCGATAGTTTCCGGAGTGCTGCTGGCGCTGGCCGTGCACATGCTGGGCGCGCGTTACGGCCTCGATCTCGGCGGCCTGTGGCGGTCCGATACCAGCGAGTTCATGCCGGCCAGCGCGGCGATCGCATGGTGGCTGATCGCCACGGTGGGCTTTTCCGGCGGCTACTTCACCGCCAACCTGATGCACAGCGCGGCCTCGGGCCAGATTCCGCAGCGGATGCGCCAGTTCCTGATCACCGTCGGCGTGCTGATCCTTGCCGGCGCGGGACAGGCCGCCTCGGCGCCGAGCCCCGTTCCGACCATTTCGGGCGTGCTGGCAGGCCTTGCAGCCCTGTGCCTCGGCGCGGCAATGGCGTTCTGCGGCGCGCATTTCGCGTTGCTCAAGGCCTGACGAAACAAGGCTTGAGAAAACTAAGCGACGACCCGGGCCCGTGCCTTGGACAGCATCGTTTCCACCTCGGCTGCGGGACGCGGCGGGCTGAACAGATAGCCTTGCGCCTGTGTGCAGCCTTCCTGGCGCAACAGTTCGAACTGCGCGTCGGTCTCGACGCCTTCAGCCGTGGTGACGATGCCCAGGCTCTTGCCGAGGCCGGTCACGGCGCGGACGATCGCCATCGAATCATCGCGCGTCGCCAGTTCAGTGACGAACGAACGGTCGATCTTGATCTTGTCGAACGGGAAGCTGCGCAGGTAACTCAGGGATGAATATCCGGTTCCAAAGTCGTCCAGCGAAATCCGGACGCCAAAGGCGCGAAGCTCGTGCAGAACCGAAAGCGTTGCCTCGCTGTTCTGCAGCAGCACCGATTCCGTGATCTCGAGCTCAAGCCGGTGCGCCGGAAGACCGGAGGCTTTCAGCGCCTCCTTCACCGACAATACCAGGTTGGGATTCTTGAACTGCACCGGCGAGAGATTGACGGCGACGCCGACATCCTGCGACCAGCCGGCCGCGTCCATGCAGGCCTGGCGCAACACCCAGTCGCCAATCGGCACGATCAGGCCGGTCTCTTCCGCCAACGGAATGAAGTTGATCGGAGAGATCATGCCGCGTAGCGCATGCTTCCACCGCACCAGGGCTTCGAAAGCAACGACGACGTCCTTGGCGACGTCGCGGATCGGCTGGTAATAGACCTGGAATTCCTCGCGCTGCAGTGCTGCGCGCAAGTCAAGTTCCAGCAGCCGCCGCGCCTGCGCGCGGGCGTCCATCCCGGTCTCGAAGAAGCGATAGGTGCCGCGGCCGTCCTCCTTGGCGCGATAGAGCGCGAGATCGGCTTTCTTGAGCAGTTCGTCGGGATTCTTGCCGTCCTCCGGCGCCAGCGAAATGCCGATGCTGACGCCGATGACGAGCTGGTGCCCGGCGATTTCGTACGGCGCGGAAACGCGCTCGACCACATGACTGGCGAGCAAGGCAACGGCGGATGGATCGCAATCGTTGCAGAACTGCACGATCGCGAATTCGTCGCCGCCGAGCCGCGCCACCGTATCGTGCTCGGTGATGCATTCGCCGAGGCGGCGAGCGACTTCCTTCAGGAGCGCGTCGCCGACCGGATGGCCGAGCGAATCATTGATGTCCTTGAAGTGGTCGAGGTCGAGACAGAGCACCGCAAGCTGATCGGCGCGTTTGGCAAGCCGCAAGGCTTTTTCGAGTTGCTCGCGGAACAGTGTCCGGTTCGGCAGATTGGTCAGCGCGTCATGGCGCGCCATGTGCGAGATCTGTTCCTGGGCAGCCTGCCATTCGGTGATGTCCTCGAAGGTAGCGACCCATCCGCCGCCCTTCATGGGCTGATCGACCACGCGGATCGAACGTCCATTGCGGCTCACCGTCCTGGTCACGCTGTTGCCGGCCTTGGCCGCAGCGATCACGCTGGCGACGAACTGATCGGGATCGCCGTCCCATCGATCAAGCGCCTTCTGCTGCCGGAGTACATCGAGCAGCAAACGACCCTGGAGGGCCATACCGGTCCGCCCCATCATTTCGGCATAGCGATCGTTGTACAAGAGGATGCGGCCCTCCGCATCGAACATGGAAAGTCCCTGCGACATGTTGTCGAGCGCGGTGTCGAGCAGGACTTTCTGATTATGGAGTTCGCCTTTCGCGCGGCGGTCAATCATGGCCGCCAGCAGCGATAGACCGAGAATGGCGAAGGCCGCGACCGCCGTCAGGAACGAAAGCGCGGTCGGAGAAATCGACAGCCCGTCGCTACCGAGGGTCGGGTCGGGAATGAGCGTGACGGCGCCCATCGCCGTGAAATGATGCGAAACGATGGCAACCGTCAGCAGCCCGGTGGCGGCCACGGTGTGAACGGGATTGTCACGACGTACGGCGACAAGAAGCGCCATGGCCGCAAACAGGCTGCCAAACACAATCGAGGCCACAACGATGCCGGGCGACCACACAATGAACGCCGGAAGCTCGAGTGCCGCCATGCCGGTATAATGCATCGCTGCAACACCGCCGCCAATGACGGCGCCGCCAAGGGCAACCACCGATTGGCGCGCACTGGACAATGCGATGCAGAGGCCGATGGCGACGATGGTTATTGCGAAGACCAGCGACAACAAGGTGACGGGTATGCTGTACCCGGCGCCTGAGCCGGGATCGTACGCCAGCATCGCGACGAAATGGGTAGCCCAGATTCCGCAGCCGCCGACGGCCGCATCGAGGCCGATCCAGGTCGCGCGCGTTCGGCCGCTCGACGCCCTGGCCCGATGAAACAGGCTGATGGCGACCGCGCTGGCAAGCCAGCAGATGGTGCCGGCAAGCAGGACCAGCCTCCAGTCATGCTCGGTGGTGAGACAAGTCAGGACACGATACATTACAGACCCCCGGGGTCTGTAACAGCAGTCCTATTCGTATATTTGAGGTAACCGCCGCGGTTCAGTTGCGCGGATGGTGAACAAACGCTTTTGGCATGCCAGGCGGCGACCCGGCATGGAAACGCCCGCGCGAGGCGCTCCCCGCGCGGCTTTTTGCCTCATTCGACGGGCGAGATCAGCTTGCGGCCCGCAGGTTGACCCTGCCTTCCGCCAGCGAGGTCAGCTTCTTGTCGGCCGTCTTTTCCTCGTCGAGCGTCTTCTGCAGAATGCTGGCGCAGTCATTGCGTCCAAGCTGCCGCGCCCACGCGATCAGGCTGCCGTAGCGGGTGATCTCATAGTGCTCGGCGGCCTGCGCGGCGTTGATCAGGGCTGCGTCCAGCACGGCTTTGTCAGCGACCTCGCCCGCGACGTCGTCGGCTTCCTCGATGATACCGTCGATCGCCGGGCAATCCACCGCCTTCACCTCGGCGCCGTGCATGCGGAATATCTCCTCGAGGCGCTCTACATGCGTCCTGGTTTCGTCGAGATGGGTCAAAAAGCCCTGCTTGAGCAGCTTGTCGGTCGCTTTTTCGGCCATCTTGGGCAGGGCCTTCACGAGTTGTTTCTCGGCGTAATAGATGTCCTGCAATTGGTGGATGAACAGGTCGTTCATGGTCTTGATGTCTTTGGTGAAGAGTCCCATTGCGGTCGTCCTTCATTTGGGGAACATCAGGCGCAGGCCTTTTCCCGGCCGGATATCCGCTTCATGTTCGATGCTGATGGGAGCTAACCGGCTTGCGAAAAGGATGTTCCTGAAGGCCTCGAAAACGCCGTGATGGAACGGACGGAACGGCAAAAAGAGCACGCGGAACGGACCTCGATGCGACTCAAAATCGTTAACGCGGCGACATATGTAGGGCGTATGACAAAGACGGCGAACGAAGCCAAAAGGCATGCTTGTCAAGGGCTGCACAACGGCCTGGTTTTGGCTTATGGATTTCGCGCACGGTGCCTCTGACCGTCGACTGTCACCCTTCGTGACAGGTCCCATCTTTACGTATTGCCCCCCGCCGGGAGGATGAATGCATCGGCTGCTGACCGCGCTCGGGCGTGGCTTCAAGGAGAAGATCGGCTGGAAACGGCTAGGGATCGCTGCGAGTCTCCTCATCATCATTCTTGCGGTCACCCATTTGGTTCGCACCCTGAAGGGGGTCGACACCGGAATTATCCTGACCGCGCTGACGGAGATCGCCCCGCATCGCATCGCGCTGGCCGCGCTGTGCGTGGTGGGGGCATTTTGCACGCTGACCTTCTATGATTTCTTCGCATTGCGAACCATTGGCAAGACGCACATCCCCTATCGCATCGCCGCGATGTCGAGCTTCACCAGCTACACCATCGGGCACAATATCGGCGCCACCGTCTTTACCGGCGGCGCGATCAGGTTCCGGATCTATTCCGACTACGGCCTGAGCGCGATCGATGTCGCAAAAATCTGCTTCCTCTCGGGCCTCACCTTCTGGCTCGGCAATCTGTTCGTGCTCGGCTGCGGCATGGCCTGGCATCCCGAGGCGGCGTCGTCGATGGACCTGCTGCCGCCGGCGATGAACCGGCTGATCGCGCTCGGCTGCCTTGCCGGCATCGCCGCCTATTTCGTCTGGCTGCTGATGGGCGAGGGTCGCCGCGAGCTCGGTCAGAACGGCTGGAAGGTGGTGTTGCCCTCGGCGCGGCTGACGCTGCTGCAAGTCCTGATCGGCGTCGTCGATCTCGGCTTCTGCGCGCTGGCAATGTATCTGTTGATGCCGACCGAGCCGCATATCGACTTCGTTTCGCTCGCGGTGGTGTTCATCCTGGCGACGCTGCTCGGCTTTGCCAGCCATGCCCCCGGCAGCATCGGGGTATTCGACGCCGCGATGCTGGTGGCGCTGCCGCAGTTTGGCAAGGAAGCGTTGCTGGCGACGCTGGTGGTGTTCCGGATCCTGTACTTCCTGATCCCCTTCGGCATCTCGATTTGGATCATGGGCATACGCGAACTCTGGCTAAGTGTGCTGCAACCCTGGCTGGAACGGCGCCGGCTTGGCGAAGCCTGTACGGCCAAGGCCCGGGTGCGGCCACCGATCAACGGCCGGCAATCCTGAGGCTGGTAACGGCGTCGTTATCTGCGCCGTCTGGTCTTTTGAGGCAGAGCTGCCTCATTCTCTTATTTCTGCCTTACCGCTAACGTCAAACGGCGCCATGGCTGGAATACTCCTACGTTCAATGATGTCGGTCGCGCTGGTTGCCGGCGCGCTGGTTGGAATGTCCACGTCCGCCGTGGAAGCCCAGACCGCCGGCGGCTACGGGCCGCTGCAGATTTCCTGGGAGGTGCGCAACCGCTTCCGCCTGTTCCGCGAGGAGCGGGATTTCCTGCTGCACGCCGAAACCGGGCGCGGCCGCGGCGTGCTGGCCTCGGAGCAGGCGCTGGCGATCCAGAGCGACGGCCGCGGCTGGGCGCGCAACACAGTGAACCGGCTCTGCATCGATCTGGCCGGCCGCGTCAGCGAGCCCTGCACCCGCGACAACGTCAAGGAAAGCTACCTCACCCCGATCGATCATCCGGTCGTGATCCGCCTAACCGGCCCGGTGCCGGTCGGCGCCACCTGCGCCTGGACGGTCGACGATGGCGACGGCCCGCAAACTTCCACCTTCGACTGCGCCGAACCGGTCAATCTCCGGGTCCGCTACGGCCGCACCACGGTGGTGACCGCCGACGTGTCCAGCTCGGATGGCAGTCAGCGCGTTTTCACCGAGATCGCGGTGCGCGACATCTTCATCGCCGGCCTCGGCGACAGCGTCGCTTCCGGCGAGGGAAATCCGGACCGGCCGATTGCGCTGTCCGATGAAGGCTTTTGCTTCCGCTCTTATCTTGGAACGGCTGCCGCGCAATATTACCGGCCGAGCCGCGCCGGCTATAAAGGCGGGCGCGCATGCGAGGCACCCGACACGCTGCCGGTCTGGCAGCGGCAAAGCGCGCTCTGGTTCAATCCTGCCTGCCACCGTTCGCTCTACAGCTATCAGACCCGGACCGCGCTGGCGCTCGCCGTGCGATATCCGCACATCGCGGTGACCTATCTGCCGCTGGCCTGCACCGGCGCCACCATCGCCGACGGGCTGTTCGGCTCGCAGCGCGCCCGCGACTGCCTGCCGTCGAAATCGGGCGGCGCGTGCCAGGGCACCGTCAACGGGCAACTGGCCGAACTGCGCGAAGCGGTCACCGCCGCGAAACGCCGGCAACCAGACCGCAAGCTCGACCTGGTGCTGCTGTCGGTCGGGGCCAACGACATCTATTTCTCCGGCCTCGTCGCCGACGTGATCGTGGACACGGCAACCGAACGCGCGCTGTTTCGGCGCAGCGGCGTCATGGCTTCGGTGGACGACGCACGCAGTGCGATGACGCGGGACCTGCCGCAGGGCTTTGCCAAGCTGCGCGAGGCGCTGAAGCCACTGGTCGGCGGCGACCTGTCGCGGGTGGTCTACACCTCCTACGCCAATCCGACGGTGGCGAATGGCGGCGCGCCCTGCCCTGGCGGACGCGCCGGCTTCGACATTCATCCCTCCTTCAATGCCCAGCCGCAGCGGCTGGCCGCCGTGTCGAACTTCGTCGAAAGCGAATTCCTGCCGCAGTTGAGAGGGCTGGCGCTCTGCGAGGGCGGCATCCTGTGCCGCAATCCGAGCACCGACCGCATGACCTTCGTCGATAGCCATCAGGCCAGCTTTGCCAGCCACGGCTTCTGCGCGCGCGCCGAAAGCGATCCCGAATTCGACCGGCAGTGTTTCTCGGCAACCGGCGACAGCTTCGATCCGGATATCGTCACGGCCGCCAGCCAGCCGATGCTGTGCGGCCGCAGCGCCGGCGAGTACCGCGCCTATCTGCCGCGCGCGCGCTGGATCCGCGATGCCAACGACAGCTACTTCGCAGCGATGACCTATCCGCAAGGCCTGCCGACGTCGCAGCAGCCGGCCGACATCCATGACGCAACCTGGGGCGTGCTGTCGGCGGTCTATGGCGGCGCGGTGCATCCGAGCGCCGAGGGCCACGCCGCGATGGCGGATGCCGCCGTGCCGGCCGCCGCCGCCGTGCTGCAGCTCGATGCGGCGGTGCCTGAAGTTACGTCGCAACCGGTGGCGCCGATGCCGGTGGCGCCGGACGCGCCGCGGCCACCACGCAGAACCGGCCTGAACTAGCGCGTTTTCCAGCGAAGTGGAGACACCGGTTCGCGTCAGGAAAACGCGTCAAATCAAAAATCTAGCGCGCAGGTGCAGGAACTGGTGCCGGCGCAGTGGTCTTCTTGGGCGCTGCGGGGGCCTTTGCCGAACCGGCCGGTGGCTTCATCGCCGAAGCCTGCGCCGGCAGATATTTTGCGATGATGGCGGGATCGAGCTGCGCCATCGCCGTATCCGGCAGGCGGGTCCAGACCTCATCCTTGCCCAACAGCGAGATGCCGAGATAGCCGCGCATCGTCAGCGTCTGCCCATCGGGGCTGAGCGTCATCTTGGCCTTGTAGATCTTGCCGTCGCGCGGATCGAGCACGTTGCCGTTCTCGTATTTCAATCCGTCGCGCTTCATGTCGCGGATGAAAGCGAGCCCGAGCCACGGCGCATCCTTTCGATCGTCGGTGCATTTCGAGCAGACCGGATTGGGAGGATCGCCGGCCTCGAGAAAAAGCTTGGCAAACGCACCTTCAAAGAGGCCGTCGCGATCGACCACCAGGAACCATCCAACCGGCTTGCCTTTCTCGACCTTCTCCCACAGCCCGGCCGCAGACGGTTCCACCGGCTGCGCGGCGAGTTCACCGGCAAACGCGAGCCCGATCACGATCGGAAGTATCAGTTGAAATCCGGCCAGCTTGCGCATCGTCATCACCTGATCCAATCCTCTAAATGAATGGCCGCAGACTAAGGCCATTTCGCGGACGGTTCCAGCGACGATCGCCGCGCGTCCCGGCAACGCTCCGCGAGCCCAACTGTCATTTTTTGGGATCAGTTGACCCCGAGCTTCTTCTGCAGGCTCGACGACGAGGTGGTGTACTGGAACACCAGCCGCTTGTCCGGATAGACGTAGCGGTGCGCCTTCTGCGCCATCAGCGCGCCTTCGTGGAACCCGGACAGGATCAACTTGAGCTTGCCGGGATAGGTGTTGATGTCGCCGATCGCGAAGATGCCGGGAACATTGGTCTCGAACGCCGCGGTGTCGACCGGCACCAGATTGTTCTCGAGCGCGACGCCCCAGTTCCCCACGGGGCCGAGCTTCATGGTCAGCCCGAAGAACGGCAGCATCGAATCGCAGTCGACCTTCGACACGGCGTTGTCGTTGCCCTTCATCATGGCGCCGGAGAGCTTGCCGCCCTCGCCCTCGAGCGAAGTGACCTGACCAATCTTCAGATCCATTTTTCCGCCAGCCACCAGCGCGCGCATCTGCTCGACGCTGTGAGGCGCGGCGCGGAAATCGTCGCGCCGGTGCAGCAGCGTCACGCGTTTCGCGATCGGATGCAGATTGAGCGTCCAGTCGAGCGCGGAATCGCCGCCGCCGACGATCAGGATGTTCTTGTCGCGGAACTGCTCCATCTTGCGCACGGCATAGAAGACCGAGGTGCCTTCATAGGCCTCGATGCCCGGCACCGGCGGACGCTTCGGCTGGAACGAGCCGCCGCCCGCTGATATCGCCACCACCTTGCACTCGAACACCTGGCCGGCATCGGTCGTCACGCGAAAGCCGGGATCGCCGATCTTCTCGATCGTCTCCACCATCTCGTTGAGATGGAAGGTCGGATGAAACGGCTTGATCTGTTCGAGAAGCGCGTTCGTCAGGCCCTGGCCGGTGACGAAGGGAATGCCGGGAATGTCGTAGATCGGTTTTTCCGGATAGAGCTCGGCACACTGGCCGCCGATCTTGTCGAGGATGTCGACCACATGCGCCTTCATGTCCAAGAGGCCCAGTTCGAAGACGGCAAACAGGCCGCACGGACCCGCGCCAATAATCAGCACATCGGTTTTGATCGCTTCGCTCATGTCAGCTTCTTTTCGGTTGAACCTGGCGGGAAGGCCGCATCTGTCTAGCCAACCCGGCGGCATCAGGAAAGCCATAATATGGCGTTCGCGACGGCGGCAACCCCTTGCCGTCATTCGACAAGTGGGCTGTAAGGGAACGAAATTTTCGGAGATGACCCCGTGAACGCCCCCTTGCGTCCCGACGCGACCCCGCGTCTGGAAGATTTCCCCTATCGCCTGTCGGACAATGTGAGATTTGCCGACCTCGATCCCAACCAGCACGTCAACAACGCGGTCTACGCGACCTATTTCGAAACCGGCCGCGTCACGCTGATGAAGAACCGCAGCTACGGGCTGATGCCGGAAGGGCTCGGCTGGATCATGGTGCGGATCGATATCCATTTCCGCGCCGAGTTGCACTGGCCGGGCAAGATCGAATTGGGGCTCGGCGTCGCCAAGTTCGGCCGCACCTCGGTGAGCTTCGATCAGGTGGTGTTTTCCGAAGGCAAATGCATAGCATCAGCGCGCGCGATCACCGTCCTGATCGACGAGACCACGCGCAAGCCGGCGCCGCTGACACCTGAGCTGAAGGCGAAATTTGCGCCGTGGATCCGCCGCGGCGTGGACCCCGGATGAGGCGTGCCGCGCTGCTTCTTCTTGCGTTCGCCGGCGCCGCGCTACAGCCTGCCGCGGCGGCGGACTATCATCGCGAGGACCTGCGTATTCCGATGGAGGCCGCGGGCCCGCGCGGACTTGAAGCGATGCTGCTGCGGCCGTCGGGCACGCGCCGCTATCCACTCGCCTTGATCAGCCACGGCACACCACGCGAAGGGTCGGCGCGGGCGCCGATGTCGCCGTATCGATCCTATCGGCAAGCCCTCGAATTCGCCCGCCGGGGCTTTGCGGCACTGGTCTTCATGCGCAGAGGCTACGGCGATTCCGGCGGCCAATATGCCGAAAGCAGCGGCCCATGCGGCCAGCGCGAATATTTGCGGGCGGCATGGCAGTCGGCCAGCGATCTGCGCGCGGCGATCGAGGCCATGCGTAGCCGGACCGACGTTTCGACCAACGGCATGATCGCGGTCGGCGTCTCCGCCGGCGGCTTCGCGTCGTTGGCGCTGACCGCCGATCCGCCGCCGGGACTCGCCGCCGCGATCAACTTCGCCGGCGGCCGCGGTTCGCGCGCCGACAATGACGTCTGCGACGAGGATGCGCTGGTTCGCGCTTTCGCCACGCTGGGCAAGACGTCAAGGATTCCGACGCTGTGGATCTACGCGCAGAACGACAAGTTCTTCGGGCCCGAACTGGTACGCCGAATGCACACCGCCTTTACCGGCGCCGGCGCGCAAGCCCAATTCGTCGATTTCCCGCCCCATGGCGATGACGGCCATTCGCTGTTTTCGCGCGGGATAGCGCTCTGGACGCCCGCGGTGGATAGCTTCCTGCGCGATCAAAATCTGGGAACGCGCGATATCGCCGCGATGCCGCCGCCATCGCCAATACCGCCGCCGCCGCAATTGCGCGACAAGGGGCGCGCAGGCTTTGCGGATTATCTCTCCGCCAGCCCGCATCGGGCCTTTGCCGTCTCGCCAAAAGGAGCTTTCGCTTTCCGCGGCGGGCGCCGGTCGACGCGCGAAGCGGCGGAGGCTGCCCTCGCCGCCTGTGCGGAGTACGCGGCCGATTGCACGCTATATGCGGTCGACGACCTTCTCGCGGAGACCGCCAACACCGGATCGCGCTGAATGTTTTTCGGACTTCAGGCCTGCCGTTCCGGCGTCGATACCACGAGGCCGTCGAGGTCGTCGCTCACCTTGATCTGGCACGACAGGCGCGAGTTCGGCCGCACGTCGAAACCGAAATCCAGCATGTCTTCTTCCATCGGGGTCGGAGCGCCGACCTTCTCGCGCCAGGCTTCATCGACATAGACGTGGCAGGTCGCACAGGCGCAGGCGCCGCCGCATTCGGCTTCGATGCCGGGAATGGCGTTGCGAATCGCGGCTTCCATCACGGTCGCGCCGTTCTCGACTTCAATGGTTCGTTTTTCGCCGGTATGGTCGACAAAGTGGATTTTGGCCATGATCGCTCGTGCTGCCGGAATATGTAAGGAAGGTCCCGGCAGTCCTATAACTGGTCGATCCGCACAGCGCCAGCGGTCGGGACGAAAACCTTAAGGTGGCACTTTACCGGGATTTTGGCCGATACGGACCGCTTTCCGCTCAGGAACGGCGCAGAACCGCCTCGATCGCCGCCCGCGCCTCTGCAACTGCCTCGCCGAGTTCGGCGACCGCAGCGGACGCATCGAAGCCTCTGGCGATGGCCGCCTCCAGCCCGGCTGCGGCATCGGCGACGGCAAAAGCGCCGATCGCGCGGGCCGAGCCCTTGAGCGTATGCGCCAGTGCGCTGGCATCCGCAGGCATGGCAGTGAGCGTGCCCACCAGTCTTGCCGACTGGGCCACGAACATCGCCAACACCTCCTGCTCGAGGCCGGCATCGCCGAGCGTCATGCGGTTGAGATGTTCGAAATCGATCGGCCCGTCATCGGGAGCCAGCGGCGGCGATGGCATCCATTCTATCCGTTCGAGATGAAGCGGCATGACTGAAGGTCCGGATCGCCTCGCCGCAGCGATTCGGAGAGGCCATTTTCAACAGCCAATCACGGCACCGGTTAACGGAACGTTCTCCGAACTGAACACATCTTCGCCTTATTTTAGACACCAATCTGTCGCGATCGACGATTCGGTTCCAGAAATCTGTGTATCCTTAAGGCCTTAAGGAACAAAGCTGTTAACGATGATTAACAATGTCTTAATCGCGGCCATTTCATTCGTATCGCTCAACCAATAGGATGTTTGCGGATGTAGCGGACAAGCTGCCGGCGGGCACGCTTGCGGTCCGCTGGGGGTTATGAATCCGGCTTCGAGCTTGCGGGGGCATTTTTTGCAAGAACGGCCGGATGCGTAATAGTTAAGAGGGCTCAGACTGAACATGGCGAACAATCCCAAGAAGGTCAAAGATCCCACTGAAGTCGCGCTCTCCGCCATTCAGGAAGCGCTCAACATCAGCGATACGACCGTCGACAGCAGCCGAAATTCGCTCGGCGGCGAACTCCCGCCGCCTTCCATGCCCGCCGCGCCCGCCTATTCCGAAACGCCGTTCGACACGCGCGGAAGCGCGGAGCGACAGGTGTTCGATCCGATCGAAGAGCCGCGCAGCCCCCGCCGTGCCGCCAATGACGATCGCGAAACCATCGGACAGATCCTGCAGGCGATCCAGAAGAACCAACCTGCCCGCAGCGTCTACACGCTTGCCTCCGTGTTTGGCGGCGTCTGGGTGATCGGTTGCGGCCTGCTGACCGTGAGCTTCCTGCCCGCGCTGCAGGCGGCGATCGGACAGAGCGGCGGCGTGCTGGTGCTCGCCGGCCTTGCCGCGTTGTTCTTTGCGCCGGTGCTGTTGTTCTATTTCCTCGCCAGCCTCGCCTGGCGTGGCCAGGAAATGCGGATGATCGCGCAATCGATGGCGCAGGTCGCGATCCGCTTCTCCGAGCCCGAGGGAGCCGCCGCCGATTCGATGGTGACCGTCGGGCAAGCGATTCGACGCGAAGTCGCCGCGATGGGCGACGGCGTCGAGCGCGCGATCGCGCGCGCCGGCGAACTGGAAACACTCGTCGCCAATGAAGTCGCAGCCCTCGAGCGCGCCTATTCCGACAACGAGGTGCGGATCCGCGCGCTGCTGCAGGACATCGCCCATCAGCGCGACAACCTGGTCGGCCAGGCCGAGCAGGTTCGCAGCGCCATTTCCGGCGTTCAGATCGACCTGCGCCACGACATCGCGCTGATCTCGGACGCGATCGCCTCGCGTGTCGACGAGGTCGCCAAAAGCATCACCGGCGCGCTGGAAGAGCGCGGCCAGCACATCACGAGCGCGCTCAGCCATGCCGGCGACAACATGATCCTCGCGCTCGGCGAGCGCGGCGGCGACCTGCTCGACCGCCTGGAAGAAGCCAGCGCCGAGACCACGCGCGCCGTGCTCGACGCCTCCGAGCGGCTGACCACCAGCCTCAACTTCAAGACCGGCCACGTCCACGACGAGTTCGTCGATCTCGCCGATCGCGTCCACGAGATGCTGAACGAACGTATCGACCGCATCACCGGCGAATTCGAGCAGCGTTCCTCGACCATCGTCGACGGCATCTCCGACCGCACCGAGCAGGTCCACGACTCCCTGAAGAATTCCTCCGACTCCCTGCTGCTCGAACTCGAACTGCGCTCAGGCGATCTCGTCAGCAAGATCGACGATGCCGGCAACCGCCTCGCGAGCCGCATCCTCACCTCCGGCGACAAGGCCAGCGACGCGCTCGACGTGACCGTGAACACGCTGGTCGCCAAGGTGATCAGCCAGACCGAAAACGCGCACGACAGCCTCGCACTGCAGATGAGCGCCTATGACGAACTGGTGAAGAACCAGGGCAGCGAACTTGCTGAAAAATTCGCCCGCGACAGCGGCACGCTCGGCGCGCTGATCACGCGCCACATCTCCGAGTTCGATCGCACCGTCAAAACCTTCGGCGGCGAGATCGTCGAGCGCATGGGCGCGCGGACCCAGGAGATCAGCGACAGCCTGAAGAATTACGTCGACACTTTCGACACTCGCCTGGTTGCGAACAGCGGCGAGATCACCGCCTCCCTCGATCAGCGCCTGCTGCAGTTCGAAACCACGCTCGGCACCCGCGTCAGCAACCTCGATACGTCGCTCGAAAACAAACTCAAATGGTTCGATGAGACCGTCGACGGCCGTCTGCAATCACTGGAGACGACGTTCGACACCCGCGCCAAGTCTGTCACCGAGACCATCGACAACCGCCTCAGCACCCTGACGGGCTCGCTGACCGACGGCGCGGCGCAGGCGATCCAGTCGATTGACCAGCGGCTTACCCTCCTCACCTCTTCGCTGACCGAGGGCACCGCGCAGGCGATTGCAGCGGTCGACCATCGTATTGCCAACGTCACCGAAACCCTCGACGGCCGCAGCGCCTATCTGACCGACACCATCCAGGCGCGGTTCCAGGAAATTCATCAGGGCATTGAGACGCGAGTTGGCGACATCGCCAGTGGACTCGAGACGCGGGTCGGCGGCATCGCCAGCGGCATCGAGACCCGGGTCGGTGACCTCGCCAGTGGCATGGAGACGCGGGTCGGCGCCATCGCCGGCGACATCGACACCCGCGTGGCGCAATTCGAGGATCTGCTCGGTTCGCGCATCGAGGCCGTGGCCGGCCGGATCGAAAGCAGCGGCCGCCAGGCCAGCGAAGACCTGATGTCGCGCGCCGAAATGCTGTCCTCCGGCATCAAGTCGCATGTCGAGGACGCCGAGCGTTCGCTGACAAATCTCGTCGTCAACACCGCAGAGACCATCCAGACCGGCGCGCGCACCGCGCAGCAGGCGCTGCTGACGGTTTCCTCCGATGTCGGCGCACAACTCAAACTGACCTCGGCCGAGGTCGAAGCCGCCCTCACCGCCGTCGGCACCGGCGCGGCCACTTCGATCCTCACCAGCGCCCAGGATGCCCAGACCACGCTGGTGTCGGCCTCCTCCGAGGCAGCTTCGCAGATCAAGTCTCTCGCCGCCGACGTCGAGCGCACGCTCTCGGCCGCAGGCGACGCCACGGCCGCCTCCGTCCTGTCAGGGGCGCGCGAGGCGCAGACCACGCTGGTGACCGCATCCGCGGACGCGGCAAGCCACGTCAAGTCGCTCGCCGCCGACGTCGAGCGTTCGCTGTCGATCGCAGGAACGGCGACCGCCGAGGCCGTCACCGCCGGCGCACGCGAAGCCCAGAGCACGCTGGTCGCTGCGTCTACGGAAGCCGCCACTCAGGTCAAGTCGCTCGCAGCCGACGTTCAGCGTTCGCTCTCGATCGCCGGAACGACGACCGCCGAGGCGATCACGGCGGGCGCCCGCGAGGCCCAGAGCACCCTCATGAATGCGTCTGCCGAAGCATCGAGCCAGGTCAAGTCGCTCGCCGCCGACGTGGAGCGTTCGCTCTCGATGGCCGGCAATGCCACCGCCGAGTCGATCACGACGGGCGCGCGCGAAGCGCAGAACACGCTGATCACGGCGTCGACCGAAGCCGCCAACCACGTCAAGTCGCTGGCGATCGATGTCGAACGCACGCTGACCGCGGTCGGCGCCGATACCGCCGCCTCCATCCTTGGCACCGCGCGCGAAGCCCAGAGCTCGTTTTCCGCGACCTCCGCCGACGCCGCGAACCAGATCAAGGCGATCGCCGCCGATATGGAGCGTTCGCTCGGCGTCGTCACCGCCAGCACCACCGACACCATCCAGACATCAGCGCAGAACGCGCAGAGCGCGCTGGTCGCCGCAACGAACGAAGTCAGCACCAAGGTCAAATCGACCTCCGCCGATATCGAGCGTTCGGTGCTCGCCGCGAGCAGCAATTTCGGCTCGACGATGACCGGCAAGACCGACGAAATCGTCACCTACGTTCAGCAGCAGACCGACCGTCTGGCGCAGATCGTCGACAGCCGCCGCGGTTCGCTGGTCGAGGCGCTCTCCACCAGGACCACGCAACTGACGACCGACATCGACCGCGTCACCGCCGACGCGTTGAAATCGATCGAGAGCCGCGGCCAGGCCTTCTCGCAATCGATGTCGACCCACGGTTCGGAAGTCGCGCGCACGATCACGTCCGCAGGCGACCTCGCCACCGGCGCGGTGGCCAAGTCGCTGAAGGACCTCGAGCAGTCCTCGCGTTCGGCCATCGACCAGTCGCGTCAGGTTTCGATCGCCGCCGTCACCGAAATGCAGGAGACCAGCAAGATCCTGCGCACCGACACGGTGGCGCTGTTCGAACGGCTGCGTGAAGGCAACATCCTGCTGCAGGAAGTGCTGACCGGCGCCCACGACAATCTCAACTCGCTGGAGCGCGCGCTGGTGACCCGCGTGGCCGACTTCGTGTCCGCCATGAACGACGTCACCGCCCGCAATGGCATCGCCACGCAGACCCTGGAAGACCAGCTCACCGTCTTCAACAGCAAGACCACGAAGGCGTTGGAGGATCTCGGCGCGCTGTCGAGCGAGTTCGAGAAGCACGGCAAGGAGCTGGTCGACGCAGCCGGCGTGGTCGAACAGGCCAACCGTACCACCTCGACCTCGGTCGCCGACCGCAAGTCGCAGCTTGAATCGCTGGTGACCACCATCGACCTGCGCACCACCGACCTCGACCAGCGGCTGTCGCGTTTCACCGGTCTGCTCGACGAATCGCTCGCCGCGGCCGAAGAGCGCGCCCGCGATATCGCGCGCGTGGTCGCGGAAACCGCGGGCGCCGGATCGGCTGCGATCAGCCGCCAGTTCGAAGCGGTGCGCACCGCGGCCGAAAACGAGCGGCAGCAGACCCTCAATGCGATGAACGACCTGTACCAGCAGAGCAACCATGAGACGGATGCGATGTTCAAGGAGTCGACCGAGAAGTTCGGTGCGATGGTGCAGTCCATGAAGCAGATGGCGGCCGAGATGCATAACGAGCTCGAGGCAACCCGCAACGAGCTGCGCCGCGGCGTGCTCGAGATGCCGCAGGAGGCCGCCGACAACACCGCGCAGATGCGCAAGGTGATCGTCGACCAGATCGAGGCGCTCGCCGAGCTCAACCGGATCGTCGCCCATCATGGCCGCGGCCTCGACGTCGTGACCTCCGGTCGTGCCAGCGTGCAGCGCCAGGAAGAGCCCGTCGCGATGGCAGCCGCCTCCGGCGGCCGCAACGAGGTGCGCATGCGCGACGCCGGCAGCGCATCGACGCTGCCGCCGCCGGATCTGGGTATGCCCGCCGCGCGCCGCGCCGAAGCCCCGCCGGTCTCGCCGGCAAGCCAGGATGCTGGACGCGGCGACGGATGGCTGTCCGACCTGCTCCACCGCACCGATAACGCCGGCGGTGGCGGACGCGAAGCGCCGCGTGGCCGCCCGCCGCAGACCCCCGCCAATCCGCTGGAGTCGCTGTCGCTCGACATCGGCCGGCTGATGGATCGCAACCTCGCCTCCGAAATGTGGGACCGCTACCAGCGCGGCGAGAGCAAGGCGTTCACCAAACGGCTCTACACGCCGGCCGGCCAGAAGGCGTTCGACGAAGTCGCGCGCAAATACCGCGCCGACCGCGGCTTCAAGCAGACGGTCGACCGCTATATCGCCGAGTTCGAACGGCTCCTCGACGAAGTCGCGCGCGAGGATCGCGGACCGCAGGCGCTGCGCGGCCACCTCACCTCGGAAACGGGGCTGGTCTACACCCTGCTCGCGCACGCGGCGGGGCGGCTAGGGTAAACGGCGAATAGCGAATGGCGAATGGAAACGGCGGCCTCCGTTTTGTTTTGCAGACGAGCCAATTCGTTGGGACCGTCATTGCGAGCGAAGCGAAGCAATCCATTCTTCCTTTACGTGGCGACATGGATTGCTTCGCTTCGCTCGCAAATGACGGCGCTCAATTTCAGATACGTGTTCGCGATCCCGCGGCTCGATGCCCGGGTTGTGCTGGGAACGTTTCGCCCCGATCAGAGGGCGCAGGGAACGCCGGGTGCTTGCTGCACCCGCGGTCTCGCGTGCGAAGTGTAAAAAGAAAAGTGCACACGAGCATACAGGTACAGACGGAGCATCCCGACGTTCCCTGCGCAATGGCCTTACGGCTTATGCCGTGCTCTCCCCGGCGACGAATTCGTCTTGTCACCGTCGCCAGCGAATTAACGGTTTATCGAAATCCCGGTTGGGCTTCGCAAACCTCCGCCGACTTGACACCAGCAACGGGTGCCAGGACCACACGGTTTTGCCGTACGCGACTGCATCAGTCGTCTGCGCGCTGTGATCGCTCACGGAAGACCCGCCCTGCGATCAGGATTGCGCGCCCGACGCTGCCGCGTCCACCGCAACCTGCCCCAACGTTCGTGACGATGGCCAACGCCCCTCTTCCCGGGACAGGATGGCGGGATTTCTAGAACTGATTTGGGGTCGCGCCAAAGCGGATTATTTTCGCGAGCGGGACTGGACTGGGCAAATCACCTTGAAGTCGTTGCGAAAAATCGCGAGGACGCGCACGCCGGTTTTTGCCCGTCGGGCTGCGCTCAGGCGGCCTCGCAGACCTGCGAAACCCGCAACTAGCGGTCGATCCAATTTCTGGATATAGCTGGAAACCGGGCGCACTCGATGGATAATACC
Source organism: Bradyrhizobium sp. 170 (assembly GCF_023101085.1). Taxonomy (NCBI): domain Bacteria; kingdom Pseudomonadati; phylum Pseudomonadota; class Alphaproteobacteria; order Hyphomicrobiales; family Nitrobacteraceae; genus Bradyrhizobium; species Bradyrhizobium sp. 170. The sequence continues at coordinate 6,633,111 of NZ_CP064703.1, forward strand.
GCACAGAAGAGAGCGCTCCGGAATTATCGGACCCAGCTGGTCAAGCGCGGCATGGCTCGATTTGAGGTTCTCGGCCTTGATGCCGACCGCGACCTGATCCGGTCGCTGGCAAAGCGGCTTGCGGAAGACGATCCCGAAGCCGCGCGGATTCGGAAGGCTGTCAGCCGGACCCTCGCGGGCGAACCGCCGAGGAAGGGCGGCATCCTCGCCGCGTTGCGCCGCTCGCCGCTGGTCGGGGCCGATCTCGATCTCGCCCGATCGCGTGAAACCGGACGCAAGATCGACTTGCGACGCGCTATCTCCTCGACACCAACATCATCAGCAATGTCACGAGGCCCAGTCCATCCGCGACGCTGATGGCGTGGATGGCGAAACAGGTTGACACCGACTTGTTCATTTCCGTCCGCATAACTGCGTCGTGGTTATAGGGAAGCCCATCATGGCAGACGTAATTCTCGCGAGTGAACAATTTCCAGTTGCGACGCACTTCTTTGATGAGGCGCTGTAGCGACAATCAGAGTGCACACCCCGGATGTTGCTTCGCTCATCCGGGATACGCTTGCTGCGTGCGCCCCCTATTGCCGCCTCTGTCCGCTCGGGCCACACTTGCTAATATCGGAGACCAAGCGATTGAATCGAGTTTGGAACGGACAGGTTTCCGGTAGCCAAATATCGAGACAAATTTCCAGCTGCGTCGGCATTGAGCATCTCGACACGAGAACTTGACTCGCCACATCCGAAGGGAAGAAAAACAGACTTGGCCGAGCTATCTAACCCGGTAAATAGGGATGATGGGTCTATTTCGTTGCGGGTCACAAGTGTCCATTCGGAGCCCGCGATTTTGTATAATTGTTGCTGCACCGAAGAGCTAACATCGACGGCGCAGCCCGCGCTATTCGGGATTGCAGCAGTTTTGGTACTTATAAATCCCTTGTAGGTAATGAGTGCAGGAGATCCATCCGGCAGGTTGATCTTTTCTATTCTATAGTTGATCGCGAAGCCTTTTGGAGTTTGGCGACTCAAGACGCGCAAAGTCACCTTCGATTGACACGGCTCATCTGTGGACTCAAAATAAGATCCCTTGTCGAAGGGCCTTGCAGCGAGTACTTCGCCCGACTTGCACGAATATTCCTTCGTAAGAGCGCCGTTCTCGTCTGTATCACCGAGCACGGCTGGCGACGGGCCGGATTTGTAGACGACCCGGCTCCGAATGCCCTTATTGCTTTCGTTTAGAACCGTGACAGTCAACGTATCCGCAAAGCTGGGGGTTAAGCCGCACGTCATTCCAAAAATAATCATCGCGAGATGTTTAGTCATAGCGAACCACCGGTTTTCTTCTCGCCGCGATAACCCATATTACTAGCAATGCAACAATCCAGAAAATGGCCAAAGCGGCCAGAATCTGAATGTGATATTCGACGATAATAGTTTCGATACTTGGCTTGATGGCGTAAACGGTCTGGTCCGGCGATGACAGTCGCAAGCTCGGCTCTTTAGAGCCAGTATAGTCAGCCGATATTTCTATCTGCCACCCGGGTTGGAATTCTGGGAACGTGAAGGCGAAAGTCCGGCCCGCGACCTGATATGGCTGGTCCCCTTCTGAGGCTGGCTGAACCGGTATAACAGCGCCTGTCGTGATAACGCCATCTGATGGAGCGGTCAGGATCAATTGCAACTGCTTGAAGGTTTTATCACGCGTTATGTTCTTGAAGGTAAGATATATGGTTTGACTGTCTTTGGTGGCGATCCGTTGAACGCTGTATTTTACTATAGGGGTGCTCAGCAACCGATCAGCCAGATGCGTCGCGGCCCAAGTCAGGCCAGCCACCACAATCGTCACAATGTAGGGAGCCTTGTCGCTGAGCATTTTTGCTTTCCGTGCCGCTTCCTATGGAACGTTCGAAATCCCAGACCATTTTGGTCTCCGGCACCTTGCCATCCTTGTTTAGGTATATTCTTCGTTCAGCGCGATGCCGCCCCACCCCTACTGCCGCTTCTGTCCGCTCGGCGCCGGCCTAGCCGCGTTCGCCGCGGGCGCCGGTCTGGGTGGTGCCGCCTCCGCCGCCGGCGCGGAGTTGTTGCTTCCGCCGAAGATCACCCGGGTCGGGTTGCGGTCGAAATTGTTCACGGCGCGGCTGATGTCGGAAAGGGTGCGGCGGCCGTCGGCCATCAGCGCGCCGGACCGCTTGTCGAAATCCTCGGCGAGTTCGCGGATCGACTTCACCATTAAATTCAATTCGCCGCCGGCGGCGCCGCCCGCGACGGTGTTCAGCCCGAGCATCAGACTGTCGGCCTTGCCCATCACGCCATCGACCCGAAGCATGACGTTGTCGATCTTCTCGGAGTTGCGCGCGAGTGCGGCCGTGAAGGTTTCGAGATTCCGCAGCGAGTTCTTCACGGATTCCTGGTTGTCGGCAACGATCCGGTTGACGTTCTGCAGCGTGGCGCGGATGGACTCCGTCACGTCCTGCAGCGCGCTCGGATCGGCTGTCAGCATCGGAACGCCGTCCTCGTCGAGCGGCACGGCAGCCGCGTTTTCCTCGCCGCCCTTCAGCGAGATCGCCGCGACGCCGGTCAGTCCCTGGAATTCGAGGCCGACGAGCGTGTCCTTGCGGATCGGGGCGTTGTTCTCAACCATCGCCAGTGCGACCACCCGCCGCGGGTTGTCGAGCTTGACCGACACAACCTCCCCTATCCGGATACCGTTAAAGTTGACACTACCACCGTTGCGCAGGCCGGACGCCGGGCCTTCGAACACGATGCGGATCGGACTGCGCTGCTTGGTGGTATGCAGGCTCTGAAACCACAGCACGAAGCCGAACGCGGCGGCGATCACCGCCAGCGTGAAGGCCCCGATCAGGACGTAATTCGCCCGCGTTTCCATAACTCAAGGTACTCCGGAACCTGGGTCTGTTCAGCTTCGCCGATCAGACCTGTCATTTATCGCTTGTTTGAGCATGATCTCATCAAAAACCGGTGCCCGCTTCGTGATCGTGCTCTAGCCTATGACCGCGCGAGCGCGCTTGCCGTGAAAATATTGCCTCAGCCAGGGATGCAGCGAGGCCTGCATGTCGGCAATCGATCCTGCTGCAATGATCTTACCGTTCCCTAAAACCGCGATGCGGTCGCAGGCCGTATAAAGGCTGTCGAGATCATGGGTTACCATGAAAACCGTCAGGCCCAAAGTACGCTGCAGGGTGCGCACCAGCTCGTCAAAATCCCCGGCGCCGATCGGATCGAGGCCGGAAGTGGGCTCGTCCAGGAACACCAGTTCGGGATCGAGCGCGAGCGCGCGCGCCAGCGCCACGCGCTTGATCATGCCGCCGGAGAGTTCGGACGGATAGCGGTCGGCGACCTCGGGCCGCAGGCCGACCATGCCGAGCTTGGCCACCATGATCTCGTCGAGCAGCCGCTGCGAGACCTTGAGATATTCGCGCACCGGAAACTGGATGTTCTGCCGCACCGTGAGCGAGGAGAACAGCGCGCCTTGCTGAAACAGGATGCCCCAGCGGCGCTCGACGCCGCGGCGCTCCGCTGCACTCGCTGCATCAAGGTCGACGCCGAACACTTCGATACGTCCGGCGACCTTCGGCACCAGGCCAATAATGGTCCGCGTCAGCACCGATTTTCCGGCGCCCGAGGGACCGACAAATCCCAAAATCTCGCCGCGCTTGACGTCGAGGTTGAGCCCGTCGAGCACGCGCGTCTTGCCGAACTGCACGGTGATGTCGCGAACCCGGATGATGGCGTCGGAAATTTCGCCCGCCATGGTCACATTCCGATCGATGCGAAGAAGATGGCGAACACGCCGTCCATCACGATCACGAAGAAGATTCCCTTCACCACCGAGGATGTCGTGTGCTGGCCGAGCGACTCGGCGCTGCCCTGCACGGCCAGTCCCTCGACACAGGCGACGATGCCGATAACGGCCGCCATCACCGGCGCCTTGATGATGCCGACGATGAAGTGGTCGATCGAGATGGCGTCGCGCAGCCGCAGCAGGAACGCTTCGGGCTCGACGCCGCCGTAAAGCCACGCCACCAGCCCGCCGCCGTAAAGGGCTGCCATCGCGCCCAGAAACGCCAGGATCGGCAGCGCCAGCACCAGCGCCAGCATCCGCGGCAGGATCAGGACCTCGATCGGGTCAAAACCCATGGTGCGCAGCGCGTCGATCTCCTCGCGCATCTTCATCGAGCCGAGTTCGGCGGTGTAGGCCGAGCCCGAGCGCCCCGCCACCATGATCGCCACCAGCAGCACGCCGATTTCGCGGAGCACCAGCACGCCCAGCATGTCGACCACGAAGATGTCGGCGCCGAATTTGCGGAAATGGAAAATGCCCTGCTGCGAGATGATGCAGCCGATCAGGAATGTGATCAGCACCACGATCGGCACCGCGCGCCAGCACACCTGCTCTAGATGATGGACAGTCGAGGTCAGGCGGAAGCCGCGCGGGCGAATGAGGACATGGCCGGCTGCGGCGAGCACCGCGCCCAGCATCTCGATCAGCCCGATCAAGGTGCCGCCGACGCCGGCCACGCTGCGGCCGATCTGCTCCAGCATGCCCGTGATCGTCACCCTGTCGGTTTCGACGATCGGCTCGGCCTTCACGCGGCGCACCTCGTCGACCAGGCTCGCATAATTGGCCGAGAGCCCGGCGATCTGGGTCTCGACGCCGCCCTTGGTCAGGCTTCGCCGCAGCCGTTCGATCAGCCATGCGCCGAACGTGTCGAGTTTTGACACCTGCGAGACATCGATGAAGATGTTGGGCCGGGTGCCGCCGAGCTTCTCGGCCTCAGTGACCATTCGTTCCAGCATCGGCGCAAAGCGGGCCGTCCACGAGCCGGTCGCGCACAGCGCCAGCGCGTTGCCCCTGGCTATCCGCTCCAATGTCGGGTTGCCGCTCACGATTCCCACCCCTTAAGGCCGGTACGCTACCGATGCAAAACGCCTGGGTTCCGCACGCCGTATTGCCTTGTCGAATCTGCCCCTAACCAGCCATAGTTGGTAGCGGCGGGCAAGCTTGCGGTTCAGAAAATTGCAGATTTTAAAATGACTTCCAGCCTATCTCGAAAGCTTGCCGTCAGCATCGAACGCTGGCCGATCGCGGGCGCTTTCACCATCAGCCGGGGCGCCAAGACCGAGGCCGTCACGGTTGTCGCCACCGTCAGCCATGACGGCGAGAGCGGCCGCGGCGAGTGCGTACCCTACCCCCGTTATGGCGAGACCCCGGAAGCAACACTTGAAGCCCTTAACGCGATGCAGGAACCGCTTGCCAGCGGACTGGACCGAACAGCCCTGCAGGCGGCGATGCCCGCGGGCGCCGCCCGGAACGCGCTCGATTGCGCGCTGTTGGACCTCGAAGCCAAAATCAGCGGTCAGCGGGTCTGGACCCTGCTCGGCCGTCCCGCGCCACGCCCCTGCACCACCGCCTACACGATCTCGCTCGGCACGCCGGAAGCCATGGCGTCAGCCACCGCGAAGGCCGCGCACCGGCCGCTCTTGAAGATCAAGCTCGGCGGCGACGACGATGACGCGCGGATATCGGCGGTACGCAAGGCGGCCCCGGAATCCGAATTGATCGTGGATGCCAACGAGGCCTGGACGCCGGACAATCTCGAATACAATTTGGCCGCCTGCGCCAACGCCGGCGTGACGCTGGTCGAGCAGCCGCTGCCGGCCGGGCGGGATGGGGCGCTGGCGCGTATCAAGCGCCCGATCGCGGTCTGCGCCGACGAAAGCGTGCATGACCGCACCTCGCTCGAAGGCCTTCGCGCGCGCTACGACGCCGTCAATATCAAGCTCGACAAGACCGGCGGGCTGACGGAGGCGCTCGCCATGGCCGATGCCGCACAAGCGCTCGGCTTTGAAATCATGATCGGCTGCATGGTCGCGTCCTCGCTGGCGATGGCGCCGGCCATGCTGCTGGCGCAACAGGCCCGATTCGTCGATCTCGACGGTCCGCTGTTGCTGGCGCGCGATCGCGATGGCGGGCTGCGCTACGATGGCAGCCTGGTCTATCCGCCGGAAGCCGCCTTGTGGGGCTGATGCGAGAGCCGGTCCCGCGCCAGCCAGACCACCAGTCCGCCCAGGGCGGCCATGACAGCCATCACGTAATAGATGCCCTGGCCCCAGGTCTCGTAGATCGTGCCTGACGCGATCGACGCGAGGCCGGCGACGATGCCGCCGCAGGCGGTCAGATAGCCCTGCGCGCGCGCCATCACATGGCCGGGCACGTGCTGCAGCATCAACCCCATGATACCGACCTGCGTCAGCCCGAAGCTCAGCGCATGCGCGAGCTGGACGATCGCGAGAACAGCCAGCGGCGGGTCCTGCGCCGTTATCGCCCAGCGCGCGGCTGCACTCAGGGCCGCGATCATCACCAGCATCGACGGCTGCAGGGTGAATCGCGGCGATAGCGCAAACAGCACGATCTCGGCAATCACGCCCAGGACCCACAGCGTTGCGATCGTCAGCCCGTCATATCCCGCTTGTTGCCAGGCAATCGACGCGAAAATGTAATAGGCGGCATGGCTGCCCTGGATCAGCGCCGACGCCACGATAACAGCGATAAAGCCGCCGTCGCGCAGCAACGCGCTGGCGCTGCCGGTGCCCGGGCGGACCGTCCTGGTGTCGTCCAGCGGCTGCAGCGCGAGGCTCGCCAGCGCCCCGAGCGCGGCGGAACCTGCGATGATCCAGATCAAGTTTCGGGCGGCGATGAGGTCGAGCAGCACCCCGCAGACCAGCGCGCCGAGGACGAAGGCGGCTGAGCCCCACAGCCGCAACGGTCCGTAGTTGAGGCCATAGCGCTTCACTCCCCGCAACGCATAGGCATCCGTCAGCGGCACCATGGGCGTCCACAGGCAGCAGGTCAGGGCGTAGATCAGGAACACCAGCACCGGCAGATGCTGGGTGCCCAGGATGAAAAAGCCCAGGGCGGTGGCAAAGGCGGTCACGATGATGGCCCCGCGCAAGGCCTGACGCCGTTCCGCAAAGCCCGTCACCAGCGGTAGCACCGTAAATCGGGTCACCGGGGGCACGGCCGTGATCAGCCCTATCCAAAACGCGTCAATCCCGACCGCCTTCAACCAGACCGTGAAAAACGGCAGGTGGGTGCCGGTCATGCCGAACAGCGTGCCGTAGAACAGCGCCACCCGCGTCGCGAAACGCCTGGATGCACCTTGAGAAGCTGTGGGGATTTGTGATTCGCTCTGCATCAATTCAATTGCGATTCGGGCAATATCGTGTTGTTTCGTTATCGCAATGCGCGCTGATTTGCGCGAAGAGTTTGACATGGCCGACGAAGCATTTGCCCTTTCGCCGATCTCAGCACGCGCCACGCTGCCGAGGGAGGAGGATTATGCCGCGATCGCCGAAGCCTTCATGGAGACTTCGCGGGGCCGCTGGTTCCTGACCGAATACGCCAAGCGCAACCGCAATGCCGACACCCGCATGGTGCTGGACGCGGTGGCGCGGATCGAGCAAAGCCTCACCGCCCAGCGGGAAGAGACCCTTGAGCGGGAGGCAAGCCTCCAGCGGGAGGAAGGCCTTTCGGCGCAGCAGGCCGCGGAGGCCGTCGCCGCGGCGGCCGCGGCGCAAGAACGCCTGACCGAGGCGCTCGCCGCCATCCGCAGTTCGGTCGAGGCAGCCGAGGAATCGGCGGTGGAAGCGCTCGACAGCCTCGCGCTGGAACAGCGGCTGGCGCCGGTCCGCAAGGGCGCGCGGGTGCTGCGGGAAATCGCCTGGCGGCTGCGGGAAATCGGCAATGACGGGCGGATCTGCGACCTGATCGATTCGCAGGTCACCGTCATCGAAAAGGGCACCGACCAGTTCTCCTCCGAGGAGGCGAGAGCGGCGCTGCGTGCGGCCTTTGCCGCCCTGCAGGGCCGGCTTGTGGAATTCGGCGACGACGACCGCTCCTCACTGGTTGCCGAGACCGAAGCGACGGCGCCCTTCCCGGCCGCACCGGAAATGGCCCCGGCGGCACAGCGATCTGCCGAGACACCATCCGCTTCGCTGGCCACGCCCGCCGAGGCCGCGCTTGCGGCGGTGGAAGCCATGCTGACGCAACCGGAAGCGCCGCCGGCCGCCGAGGTCGCCGCTGTCGAGGAAGCCGCTGTCCAGGAAATCGCGGTCCAAGAAGCCGTTGTCCAGAACGCCGACGCCGAGGACGAGGCGGTCCTCGACATGATCGCGATGGAGATGGGCGCGCCTGATCCGATCAACGACAACGAGATCGCCGAAGCGGCAGCCGAGCAAGCCCGTCTGGCGGAGCCTGCGCCGACCGCTCCCGTGATCGTCGCAAAAGCGCCCGAACCGGTCACCGCGCCGGCGCCGCCGCCGGTTCAACAGGTGGTTCAACCACCCCCGCCGCCCGCCGCGGCGCCTGTGCCACCGGCGCCCGTGCCGGCGGTGGAAGTGTCGCTCGGCTCGACCATCATCGCGAGCGGCATGCTGCGAAGGCCGGTCACGGCGGCCAACGACCCGCTGGCGCCGATTCGGCGCATGAGCCAGGCCGAGAAGATCGCGTTCTTTTCATAAAAGGCCCCCTGCTTGTAAAGACTCTGTGTGTCGCCGCTCGAAGCTCGCAGCTTCCACGACGCGCCCGCAGCATTTTGTTGCATCTGCGAATAGTTCGCTTTCCGGTTGCTTCACGCTTCCGCCGACGTCAAGCTGGCGCGATTGTCTTCGCAAGCGGAGATCGCCGTGAAAACCAGGATCATCGTCAATCCGATGGCGAACAAGGGCGGTTGCGGCAAGCGCTGGCTGCAGATTCGCGCCGAACTTGAAAAGCATCTCGGCCCGATCGATGACGACGACATTGCGATGACCCGCGCGCCCAATCACGCGACGAAGCTGGCGCGGGAAGCGGTCGATGCCGGTTGCCGGCGCCTGATCTCCGTCGGCGGCGACGGCACCTTCAGCGAGATGATGAATGGCGTGATCTCGGACGATCGGCCGATCGTGCCCGACCTCGTGCTGGCGCAACTGCCGGGCGGCACGTCGAACGAACTTTCCCGCTCCTTCGGCCAGCTCTCCTTCGGCGAGGCCAGCAAGGCCATCGCCATGGGCCACACGCGCGACATCGACGTATTCCGCGCCGACGCCAAAGGCTACGCGGGCGGCCAGGTGACGCGCTACGGCTTCGTGCTCGCGATCGTCGGCGCCGCCGCCACGATTTCCTGGCGTGCTCAGCGCGTGCCGCTCCTGAAGCGGCTCGGCCCGCTCAGCTACGTCCTGATGACGGCGTTCACGTCGCTGACCTACAGTCCGCGCCGGTACCGCGTCAGAATCGACGACGAGGCCGAGCAGAACCTGCCGATGTGGTCGCTGATGTTGTGCAGTTTCGACGGCGCGGGCGAAGGCCTGATGCTCGCGCCGGGCGCCGACCCCGGCGACCGCAAGCTCGACCTGATCATGGTCGGCGAGATGGGTCGCTGGGAAAGCCTGACCAAGATCGTTCCCAACCTCGGCGATGGCAGTTATCTCGCGCACCCGAAGGTATCGCGGCGCCACGCGACGCGGATCACCATCGACAGCGATCGCATGGTCCGCGCCGATGTCGACGGCGAAAGCATCGGTCAATTGCCGATGTCGGTCACGGTGCTGCCGTTCCATCTCAAGGTGGCGGCGGTCAATCGAACCTAGCGCGAACTCGCTTCGTCCTCGACATAGCGCTCACCGAGACGCCCGATCTGGTTTGGCCTTGTCACTCCCGACGAGGTTCTTGTGAATCTTCCCGTCCTTCATGATGACGAGAAAGTTCCTGGACGGATCCTCTATCAGTTTAATGTTGTCGATCGGATTGCCGTCTACCAGCAGCAGGTCGGCCAGCGCGCCCTCTTCGACCACGCCGAGCTTGCCCGGATAGGGATTGCGCTTACCGGATAGTGCCAGCAATTCGCCGTTCGTCCCCGTCGCCATGGCGAGCGCTTCGACGGGGGTATACCAACGGACAAGCGAGGCCAGAATTGCCCCTTGGCGCTGGGCCAGCGCAGGGGAGAACAGAACATCGGTGCCCCACGCCGTCTTGAGCTTGTACTTCTTCGCAAACTCGTATGCCTTGCCTATGCCCGGCCAGACCTCATCCGCCTTGGCTCGCTCGACTGAGCCCTCGGAAAGGCCTTGCCTCAACTCCTCGGGGAGCGGCTGCAAGCTCAGCCAGACGCCCTTCTCGGCGATCAGCTTGGCGGTCGCGTCGTCCATGAGGAACCCGTGCTCGATACACTTCACGCCGGCGGCAATAGCCCGCTGGGTCGCAGCCGGCGTAAAGGCATGCGCGACAACGTATGTGCCCCAATTCTCGGCCGCTTCGACCGCGGCTCGCAATTCGGGCTCGGTGAAGGTGACGGCGTCGATCGGACTGAAGGGCGATGACACCCCGCCGCCCGCCGTCAACTTGATCTGGGAAGCCCCCTGCATGAGCTGCTCGCGCACGCGCACGCGGACCTCGTCGGGACTATCCGCGACCATACTGCCGCCGACCTGCTCCATGCGGGCGAGCATGCCGCCGATCGTTCTTGGCAGCTCGGAACGCTGCCGGAAGTCGCCATGGCCGCTGGTGACCGTGATCATGGCGCCGGACGGGTAGATGCGAGGACCGGGGACGAGGCCATCATCAATGGCTTGCTTGAGCCCAAAGCTCGGCCCGCCCACGTCGCGAACAGTGGTGAAGCCCCGCATGAGCGTGTCCGTCGCTTCCGCAGCCGCAAGAAGATTGTTGTAGCCGACGTCGCCCGCTATGGCGGCAGCCGGCGTTGGGCGGATCAACATCGCGTGCCAATGCGCGTCGATCAGGCCGGGCATCAGCACGCCTCCTCCGCCCTCGATGACGACCGTTTGCGCGGCGTCTGCCGTGATCCCGGCGGGCGAGATTTTCTCGATCTTGTTGCCCCTCACCAGGACATTGGACGAGGCTGAAAGCGTGTCGCTCCTGCCGTCGAAGATGCGTACGTTTTGAAACAGGACAGCCGCGCCTTGCTGGGCTTGCGCAGGGAGAAGAGGCAGCAAAACCGGGAGGCTCAAGGCCGCAACGACTGTCAGGACTTTAACGACGCCGGACCATTCTCTTGAGGGCATGTAAAACCTCCCTCCGCGTACGCATGGCACGAAGCGAAAACCGACAAATCGTATTAGGTTCGCCAGTCCTGCCAACCCTCCGGAATCCGAAATCTGCTATGCGCTGTTGGCTGTCCTGGCCGTCGGCAGCCACGCATAGGCCAGCCACCCGATCCCATGAGATATCAGGTCGACGCCGAGCAGGAATCCGAGGACCCACAACCCCGTCATCGGAAATCCCGTCAGGATCACGAGACCGGCCAACACGCCGAATATGCCCGACAGCAGCATGATCCAGCCTGCTTCTCGCCAGTGGCTGATGCCGAGCAGGATGCGAACGAAACCCGAAATCAGCAGCACCATGCCGAGGACGTAGGTGAGGATCAGCGCGCTGGCAACCGGTTGGCCCACCAGTACGATGCCGAAAGCCATGTACAGGATTCCGAGAAGCACCTGCCAGACGAACCCTCCCCATCCCTTGGTCCAGAAGGCGTGGATGATCTCGAAGGCGCCCGCGATGATGGCAACCCAGCCGATGAAGATGGTGCTGACAAGGGTGACGAGCATGATGTCGCCGAGAACCAGGATTCCGGCCCCGATCATCACGAGCCCAAGCAGAACACAAATCCAGAACGGCGGCGCAGGCAGGCTGACCTCCATGCGCGAGCTACTGTCATATGTCGTCATGTCATTCTCCTCGCTACAGCCGCGTACTCAGTGATCACCGCCACCGCCATCCACAGTGGCGACGGCCACGATGCCACCAGCAGACCCAACGGCGCCGCCGCCGATGATGATGGCGCCGGGGATGGCGAATGGGCCGACGCGGCGGCCGGCTAGCCACGGCTTGAGCTTCATGCGTGAAATCGTCGACCTTCTTGCCGAGATCTTTCTGCATCGCGAGCGGCATGGCGTCAGCCAAGTCCGGCATCACGCTTGCGCCCAAGCCAATGGTGACAGCACCGCAAAGAAGCGTCCGCAGTGCACGGCGGCGATCAATTGCATCCATTGTTCTTCTCCTTGCCGGATGCCCCTCTCCCCGCCCCGTCTGCGCGTATTCGATCAACCCGTTCGCAATCGGCTACCCGGCGCATCGCTCGGAATCTCACCCGGCAGGTAGTTCGGTAGCCGGCCTGCCGGAATAATTGCCAGCAGCGCAAGGCCGGCCATGATCAGAAGCCCGATCTTCAGCGCGCGCAGCCGCGCCTCGGTGTTCACGCGCACGGCTTCCTCGACCTGCTGCGGCGAGGCGGTCGTGCCTTCCATCACGCTGCGCAGCCGATCGTTGCTGACGAAGGTGATGTTGCCGAGATCGACCTGGCTCTGGATTTCCTTCGGCAGCACCGGGTTCGCCGCGATGCTGGTCAGCGCGATCGAGCTCAGCAGGCCGACGAGAAGCGCACCTGCCAGCGCCGTTCCGACGGCCGCGGCAAGATTTTGCGTGGTGCCCCGCAACGACCCGACGTCGCCCGCCAGTTCCTTGGGCGAGGCCGTGACCAGCACGTTGAACAGCAGCGTCACCAGCGAACCCTGGCCGATGCCGAACAGAACCAGGCCGAACAGCACCGGAATCTCGCTCCAGTCGTTACGCACGACAAAGGCGAGCCACACCAGGCCAATCGTGCACAGGATAAAGCCGTAGCGGCCGATCTGCCGCGGCGTCAGCCGGTCGTAGACGTTGACGATCAGCATCGCCGTGAAGAACACCGTCAGATTGAACGGCATCATCGCAATCGCGGTCGCAAGCGGCGAGCGGCCTTGCACGATCTGGATGTAGAGCGGCACCGAGAAATTCAGCGCAGCTTCCAACGCGACCACGGCAAACAACGCATAGACCGCGCAGCGCTCTCCCGGCGAGTCGATCACCTCGAGCGCCAGCAGCGGCGTCTTCCCCGCCGCCTGCCGCCGGTGTGTCCACATCAGGAATGCCTGCCCGAGCACGACGCCGAGAACGATCATGACCGGCGCCGGCGAAAGACCGAGCAGATCGAACGGCGCATTGGCGGTCGCGAGCGCAAGGCCCCAGCCGTTCAGATTGTTGAAGCCGAAGCTGATGAGAACGATCGCCGATGCCGCCAGAACGACACCGAAGATATCGATATGCACATCCGGACGGCCGTAGTCGCGCTTGAGACGGAAGCTCAACAGGAAAACGATGGCGGACACCGCAATCAGAATTCCGAACGCCGGGCGCCAGCCGATATAGGTGCCGAGCACGCCGCCGATGACAAACGCAAGCACGCCCGCGGCCGCACGCGCGGAGCCGAGCGCGCCCACCGCCGTCGCCTGTTGCCGTCCGGTATAGTTCTCGGCGATCAGCGCCACCAGCGACGGCACGATGACAGCGCCCGCCGCGCCGCAAAGCGCCTGTGCCATGATCATCAAGGTCGCCGTCGGGCTGAACGTCATCAATATCTGCGATGCGCAGAACAGGACGACGGCGAACCGAAAAACCTGCAGCGCGCCGAACCGCTGGGCAAGCTTTGCACCCAGCATGACGAAGCCGGCCACCAGCATGGAATAGGCCACGATGCCGGTCGCGACCGTCGTCGGCGGCACACCGAAGCTTTTCACCATCCCGCCGAGCGCGACCGGCAGCGAGGCGACGTTGAAGGACATGATCATCTGGCCGAGTGCGATCGCGATCATCGGCACCCATGACTCGCGCGCTTGTTCCCGGATTGCTCCGATCGACATCGAGTGCGTCGCCATGGTGTCCTCCCGAGTTGCTCGGTTTTCGGATCGACCGAGCCATCGGCTCGATCAAGCCGCTCTTTGCATCTGCATCAGTTTTCCGGTTGCGATACGAACAGATCCATTCCCAGCCGCTGCGAGAGGAATTTTGCCGCCAGTTGTCCCTTCACGCTGTTGCCGGCCGCGTCGAGTGGCGGCGCAAAAGTGCCAAAGCCGCCCTTGCCCGGAGAGACCGCGACAATACCGCCACCGATCCCGCTCTTGCCCGGCAGGCCGATGTCATAGAGCCAGTCGCCCGAAGTCTCGTACAATCCCGCGGTAACCATCACCGACAGCGCATAGTGACAGACGGCCGCGTCGACCACGCGCTGTTTGCTGACGGGATTGACGCCGCCATCCGCCAGCGTCGCGCCCATCACCGCCAGATCCCTGGCGCTCACGTTCAGCGAACACTGCCGGGTGTAGAGATCGGTCGCCTGCTGGGCGTCACAATAGATGCGGTCGTAGCTCTGCAGCAGCCGGGCGATACTGCGGTTGCGGTAGTTCGTCTGCGACGCCGAGCTATAGACCTCTTCGTTGAGCGAGAGCTTGCGGCCCGCAAAACGCGACAGCCCGTCGCGAATGAATTGCCATTGACCTTCTGCGGTCAGGCCCGGCACGAGGCTTGTGGTCGCGATCGCGCCCGCATTCACCATCGGATTGGTCCGGCCACCGCCCTGTTCGATGGCGGCGAGCGAATTGAACGGCAAGCCCGTCGCATTCGCCCCCAATCTTGCGCGCGCCTCCTCGGGGCCGATCATCTCGCAAACCAGCGCGAACACGAACGGCTTCGACACGCTCATGATCGAGAATTTATGTTCGGTGTCGCCGGCCTCGTAGACGCGCCCGCTGGTGCCCGCGACGCAGACCCCGAATAGTTCTCTCGGAACCCGGGCCAGCGCCGGATACACTTGTGAATTCTGGCCATCGCCGTTCGACCTGAACCGCATATACGCATCGGAGACCAGCCTCTGCACCATCTCAGGCTCAGGCAGATGTCCCGTCGAAATGTATGGCCGGTCTGTTTGTTCCGAGATCGAGGGCAAGTCCATCGGACTCCTCCACCCGGCTCGAACGATCCTGCTCGCGGATTGTCGAGCCGTTCGGCAACACGAATTGCACGCTGACAAACGGCCCGCATCGACCGCTACAGCTTCTTTCGACTTTCGACGGAGCGTTACGCCTGAGAGTGTATCGAGTCAATCACACAACCTGGAAGTAGGTTTGCGTAGAGTGTGTTCCGCTACAAAACTTTGTGACAAATCGCGGAGTGCGCCCGACGACGCATCGACAAACCTCGGCGAATTAGAAACCTATTTTATCGAGCGCCTGTCACGGTTTGATGAGAGCAATCAGCAAAGCGTGAACCGTTCGCTCGCAAGTTGTGCTACCGTCCATCGAACCGCACGGCCACCGAGCGACCCGGCCGCTCGCCGCTGATGGATCGACGGCTCTGCCGGATCGTCCTCGCCGCCGATGGATTTGCCGGCAGCAACGTCGCGCGTTGCGCAGCAGAAGGAGTGTTGATCCGTCAGAAGCCCCCTGTGCGGCCTACATCCTGTGCGGCCTACATCATGTCCATCATCGAGTTGGGAGGATATCAAGATGTCAGATCTAGTCGCGATCATCTATCCATCCGAGGCAAAGGCCGAAGAAGTACGGCAGCGTCTGTTCAAGCTGCAGAAGGAATATCTGATCACGATCAGCGATGCCGTGATCGCAGTGAAGACGGAGGCCGGCCCGGTCAAGCTGAACCAGCTCGTCAATACGACAGCCGTAGGCGCCGTATCAGGCAGTTTCTGGGGGCTTCTGATCGGCGTGATCTTCCTCAATCCCATCCTCGGTGTCGCCCTCGGCGCGGCGTCCGGAGCGCTCGGCGGCGCGCTGTCGGACTACGGCCTCGATGACGCCTTCATGAAGGAACTCTCCACAAGCATGCAGCCCGGCAATGCCGCGCTGTTCGTGCTCATCAAGAACATGACCCCTGACAAGGTGCTGCGCGAGATCAAGGATGCAGGGGGCACCGTACTCAAGACATCCCTTGACGATACCAAGGAACAGCAACTTCGCGACGCGCTGGCGAAAGCCAGCACCGAGCCGGCCACGCCCAAAACAAACGCCGCTTGAGCGGAGCAACCGAAGTCCGGCACCCGGGACCGCATGCTGATCGATCCGCGCCACGGCGATATCGAGGACGATGCCGCCAGTCCCGGGCAGCGGTCCCTGCTCGCAATCGCCGGGAGCCTGCTGGTCGAAATCAGTTTGCCCAAACTGCTGTTTGCCTGGACGGTGTTGCTGTTGTTGCCTGCAGTGCTTCTGGGTCTGGCTCCGTTGCTGGTCTCCGCCTGGCTTTCAACCTTGTCGGAAAAGCTTGCCGCACTGACCGGGATCGGCACGGCCCTCGCCTTGCTCGCGATCGTCGCGGTGGGATGGATCGGATGGCGACCGCTGTTCCGGATCGCGGAGGTCAATTTCTGGTCGCTCAATGCGCTCGCCGTACAGCCCGGCTACGCGTTCGCCCGCGAGGCGTTGCGTCATTTGACGGAACGGATGTGGAGCAAGAACCTGACCCTCGCCGGCCGGGCGCGGTTGCGCAGCGCCAACTCGGTCGGCGCAGCTATCATGCTGTCGACATGCGCGGCGCTGATCGCAATTGCGGCGTGGCCTGCCTCGCGCTGGACAGGCAGCTGGAACGACCTGATCTTGCTGCATCGCCTCGCCATGCCGACGCTGGCAAATGCCATCGTGCTGCTGTCGGCATATCTGGCGGCCGCATCGCTGGTTTGGGGATTTGCGGATGCCAGCATGCCGCAGCCCGTCGATCTCGCCACATTCGATGCCGCGCCCTCCGGAGGCCGTCGCTGGCGCGTGGCGCATCTGTCGGACTTGCACGTGATCGGCGAACAATACGGCTTCCGCATCGAAAGCGGACGGGCGGGCCCGCGCGGCAATGGCCGGCTCGATCGGGTCCTGGCGCATCTCGCCGCCATTCATGCGAGCGATCCACTCGATCACGTTCTCATCACCGGCGACATGACCGACGCCGGCCGCGCCAGCGAATGGGCCACGTTCCTCGACGCAATAGCGCAGCATCCGGAACTTGCCGCGCGCGCGGTGATGTTGCCGGGCAATCACGATGTCAACATCGTCGACCGCGCCAATCCGGCCCGGCTCGACCTGCCGTTCAGCCCGGGCAAGCGGTTACGGCAAATCCGCACTTTGTCGGCGATGGCGGCCGTGCAAGGCCATCGCGTGCGCGTGGTCGATGCCGTGGGAAAACCGACCGTAACGCTGAACGAGGCGCTCGCGCCGCACCGCGATGCGATCGTGGCGCTTGCGGAGCATGGCGGCTTGCGCCGTGCAGCGGCGCTGCGTGGCCTGTTCGACGACCAGTTTCCGATGATCCTGCCGCCAGAGGCGGAAGACGGCCTCGGAATAGCCATCCTGAACTCCAATGCAGAGACCCACTTTTCCTTCACCAACGCGCTCGGGCTGGTATCCGTCGAACAGACGCATCGTTTCGAGGCGGCGATCCGCCATTACCGGGCAGCACGCTGGATCGTCGCATTGCACCACCATGTGGTGGAGTATCCCATGCCGGTGAAGGCGTTCTCGGAACGCATCGGTACGGCACTGATCAACGGCAGCTGGTTCGTGCGCAGGCTGGAAGCGCTGGCCGGTCGCGCCGTGGTGATGCACGGCCACCGCCATATCGACTGGATCGGCGCATGCGGTTCGTTGAAGATCATCTCCGCGCCCTCGCCGGTGATGAATGCGACCGACGATGCGGCCACGCATTTCTATATTCACACGCTGGCGGCTGGGCCAGATGGACGGCTTGATCTGCTGCCGCCAGAGCGCGTGGAGATTGCCGGCGAGAACGAATCCTAAGGTTTGCCCGGCTTCATCTGATCCGGTCCGCCGAACAGATCGGCGACCCAGCGGCTTGACGGATGCGCGGCGCAGAAGGTCAGAATTGCCAGCGTGATCGGTACGCCGATGAAGGTGCCGAACAGGCCCCACAGGAACGTCCAGAAGAAGATTGAGAACAGCACGACGACGGGCGAAATCGACAACGTCGAGCCGGCCACCCGCGGCTCGATGTAGCTGCCGACCGCGAACTGAATGACATTCAGGCAGACGAAGACGCCGAGGACCGCCGGCCAGCTCTCGAACTGCGTCATCGCCAGCAAGGTCGGGAACAGCGTTGCGACGAAAGGACCGATGAACGGGATATAGTTGAGCACGAAGGCGATCACGCCCCACTCGAATGCGAACGGCAATCCAGTCACCCACGCAAATGCGCCGACCAGCAGACCGGTCACCGCGCTCATCTTCGTCCGCACCAGCAGGTATCTTCGAAATTTCTCCGCGGTCGCGGTGCTACCGTCGAGCAGCACGCGGGCTGCCGTGCGGTTATCCAGCCGCTCGATCTTTTGCCTGATGTTCTCGACTTCGAGAAGCCCGAGCATCACGTAAACCAGCGCGATCACCCAGAAGCTGAGCGTGGTATTGACGCGGGTCGTAACCTGCTGCGTCGCGCGCAGCAGCCAGCCGACGTTGAAGTGTTCGGCCCAGAGCCCCGCGACCGAGATGCCATGGCCGTCCAGCCACGTCACCGTCGCCGAATAAAGCGCCTGGTACCGCGGCAAATCGGCGACCAGCGACCGTCCCACGCGACCAAATCCCCAGGCCGCAAGCGAGGCGAAGCCGAGACAGATCGCCACCGTCGCAACGATCGTGATCGCCAGCGCGGCAAGCTTTGGCATCCAGGACTGCAACTGCTTCTGGATCGGCCACACAATCGCGATGATGAACAGGGCGGCCGCAAGCGGCGCGAACACTTTGCTCGCCTGAGCCAGCGCCGCCGTGACCAGCACCGCCGCGATGATTCCTGTGGTGGTCTTTAGCCCGAAGCCCATTTTGGGTTCCTTCGACCTTTCGGCAACCCGAGATTGTCAGCCGTATCGTGCGGCGGCAAGCATGGAAGTGCCTTCCGCTGCAACCGTGACCGGCGTCACGTACCGCCCTGCTGATGCGATTTAGCGTCCCCACAGCAAATCTCGCCACGAGATTCATTTGAGGAATGCTGCCATGTCCCGTTTTAAGTCAACGCTATTGCGCGCCGGTCTCCTGGCAAGCCTGTTGAGCTTCGGCACCGGCGCAGCTTTCGCCGAAGCCCCCAATGCCGATATCCGCAACGGCATGCAAACGCCGCCGCCAACGGACCAGCGCGTCGCGCTGGTGATCGGCAATTCGAATTACCAGACCGCGCCAAAGCTCGCCAATCCCGGCAACGACGCGCAATCGGTGGCGCAGCTTTTGAATTCCGCGGGTTTCGAGGTCACCCAGGCGACCGACCTGACGCGCAGCGACATGGTCAGGGTCGTGCAGGACTTCTCCGCCAGGGTCGCCGAGCGCGGCCCCGGCACCGTCGCGATGATCTATTATGCCGGCCACGGCGTGCAGGTGGCGGGCGAGAACTATCTGCTTCCGGTCGATGCAAAAATCTCTTCGCCGTCCGATCTCGACGGCAATTCGCTGCGGCTGGTCGACCTGATGGGCACGCTGGAATCCATCTCGAGCCGGATGCGCATCGTCGTGCTCGACGCCTGCCGCAACAATCCGTTCCCGGAGATCAACGATGCGGGACGGGGTCTTGCCATCGTCGACGCGCCGAACGGATCGATCGTCGGTTACTCGACCGCGCCGGGCATGGAAGCGCAGGACGGCGACGGCAACCACAGCCCGTATACCTCGGCCTTCCTGAATGTCGCGCGCGAACCGAACCTGCCGATCGAGCAGTTGTTCAAGCGAGTCCGGCTCCAGGTGAACAACGCGACCAACGGCCGTCAGACGCCGTGGGAAAGCTCGTCGCTGACCTCCGATTTCTATTTCTTCGGCGATACGGCGGTTGCCGCCGGCCGCGCGCCGGATCGCCGCCCGATCATGCAGGCCGCGGCTAATCTGCCGTCGCGTTCGGTGCGCCAGGCCTATGACTACGTACTGTCGGAAGGCTCGCCCGAGCATTATGAGGAGTTCATCCGGCTCTACCCGCATGACCCGCTATGCGACCGCATCCGCGTGTTGCTCGGCAACCTGCAGGTGGCAAAGGCGTGGCACAAGGCGGTGCTCGCGAACTCGCCCTTCGCCTACAAGACGTTCCACGACAATTATTCCAACAGCCCCTACGCCCAGTCTGCGCTGAAGCTGCAGGGTGCGCCGAAGGCGGTGCATCTGATGCAGTTCACGCATCTGGCGAAGCAGTCGCCGTCGTTCAAGCCGGCGAACTTCGGCCACACGCCGACGCTGGGCATCTCCAAGGGCAATCTTGGCGCTCAGGCTCATATGCCCTCGCCGTCGAAGATCGTTACGCTGCCCGCCAAGGGCATGACGACGATCAACCCGGCCAATGGCGGCAACAACAACGGCATTCCAGGCAAGGTCACCACCCTGCCCGGCAAGATCAACCCCACGCCCGTCAATGCGGGCAACCCCGGCAAGGTGACGACACTGCCCGGCAAGATCAACGCCAATCCCGTCAACGCCGGCAAGGGCACGACCTTCCCCGGCAAGATCAACAACCGGGTCACCACCAGACCCATGGTCACGACCAGGCCTATGGTCAAGACCGCGCCGCGTCATTTCAGCAGTGGCATGGGCAGCGGACGTTTCAGCCAGAGCTTCGCAGGCCCATCCCGCGGGTCGTTCGGCGGCGGCCGTTCATTCGGCGGCGGCGGCTTCGGGCGGCGCTGACGGGAGAGCTTCGTACAATTGCGAAACCGGGCAGAGCACACGCTCTGCCCGGTTCCGTTTGAGACGGGATGATCAGGCGACCAGCTTGGCGAACAGGTCCGCGTCGACATTGCCGCCGGAGAGCACGATGACGACGTTCTTGCCCCTGGCGTCGATGCGGCCGGCCAGCAGTGCGGCAAGACCGACGGCGCCGCCGGGCTCGACCACCAGCTTCAATTCCCGATAGGCATAGGCGACTGCCGCGCCGACTTCCTCGTCGGACGCGATCACGCCATTCGCCAGCAGCTTGCTGTTGATCGAGAAGGTGAGTTCGCCCGGCATCGCTGCCATCAGCGCATCGCAGATGGTGCGGCCGGCGGCGTGGTGGGCCTCGCGGTGGCCTGCGCGCAGCGACAGGCCGTGATCATCATAGTCCTTGGGCTCGGCGACGATCACCTGCGCTTGCGGAAACTTTGCCTTCACCGCCGTCGCAACGCCGGCGATCAGCCCGCCGCCCGATGCCGGCGCCACCACGATATCGGGGACGAGCCCGAGCGCCGCCATGTCCTCGGCGATCTCGCGGCCCGCGGTGCCTTGTCCGGCGATCACAAAGGGATCGTCATAGGGGCGCACCAGCGTCGCGCCACGCTTGCTGGCAATGCCGTTGGCGATGGCTTCGCGGTCTTCCCTGTCGCGGTCGTATAGCACCACCTCGGCGCCATAGCCCTTGGTGCGCTCGCGCTTGGTGACGGGCGAATCAGCAGGCATCACGATGGTCGCCTGCATGTGCAGGATCTGCGCCGCCGCCGCCACGCCCTGGGCGTGGTTACCGGAAGAGAACGCGACCACCCCGCCGCTGCGCTTGTCCTGCGGGATCGAGGCCAGCTTGTTGAAGGCGCCGCGGAACTTGAACGATCCGGTCCGCTGCAGCATTTCGGGCTTCAGGAAGACCTTGGTACCGACGCGTTCATTGAGAACGGGGAACGACAACAGCGGCGTCCGCACCGCAAAGGGCGCGACCACCTTGGCGGCGGCCTCGATATCGGCCGCGCCAATGGGTGGATTTTGGATGGATTCTGGCATCCGCCATTTGTATCGCGGTCGCAGACTGGCGAGCAAGACGATTTAGCGTGAACTCAGGCCACGAGATGCGGATTATCAGCCACAAATTCGGCCTCCTCGCCTTCGGACAGGACTGGGCGAACATTCAGGGCATGCTCGACAAAAACCCGCGCAGAGGCCTGCCAGCTGTAGCCAGCGGCGAATTCGACGCAATCTTCCCGCGAAACCTGCAGCGCCTCCAGGCAGGCCGCGCGCAGGTCCTCGTCCAGGACGCCGACCAGCGCCGAGCCGATCACGTCGCGCGGACCGGTGACCGGAAAGGCGGCAACCGGCAGGCCGCTGGCCAGCGCCTCCAGCAGCACCAGGCCAAACGTGTCGGTCTTGCTGGGAAATACGAAAATGTCGGAGGCCGCGTAGATTTCGGCCAGTTCCTCGCCGTGCCTGGCGCCCAGGAAGACGGCATCAGGATATCTCCGCTCCAGCGCCGCGCGCGCCGGCCCGTCGCCGACGATGAGCTTGGTGCCGGGCAAATCGAGGTCGAGGAAGGCCTCGAGATTCTTTTCGACCGCGACGCGCCCGACGCAGAGGAACACCGGCATCGGCAGGCAGAGGTCAGCGCTGCGCGGATGAAACAGCGAGGTATCGACGCCACGCGACCACAGCACCACGTTGCGAAAGCCGCGAATGCGCAATTCGGCCGCCAGCGCCGGCGTTGCCGCCATCACCGCCTGGCTCGGCCGGTGGAAGGCGCGCAGCGCCCGCCATACCCAGGATTCCGGAATCGGCGAACGCGCCGATACATATTCCGGAAAGCGGGTGTGAAAGCTCGTGGTGAACGGCAGGCCGCGCTTGCGGCAATAGCGCCGCACCAATAGCCCGATCGGGCCTTCGGTCGCGATATGAATGCTGTCCGGCTTTGCCGCTTCGATCAGTCGCGCGATTTTTGCCGGATACGGCAGCGCCAGCCGCAGATCGGGATAGCTCGGCATCGCAAAAGTGCGGAACGATTGCGGCGTCAGGAAACTCACCTCGACGCCAAATCCCTTGGCCGCCTCTGCCATCATGGTCAGCGTGCGAACCACCCCGTTGACCTGGGGATGCCACGCATCGGTTGCGACCAGGATATGTGTCATGCGGCGCGCGCCGCGACGCGGGGAACGGGCGCTGCCCTTCGCTGCGGATCGGCCCAGGTGATGATCTCAAACCGGCCGTCCTCATGCTCGGCGAGCGCGGTGCAGCTTTCCACCCAGTCGCCGCAATTCATGTAGCGGATGCCGTGCTCGTCGCGGATGGTGGCGTAGTGGATGTGGCCGCAGATCACGCCGTCGGCGCCGTGACGCCGCGCTTCGCCAGCCAGGGTCTTTTCGAACGCGCCGATATAGTTCACGGCGTTCTTGACCTTCAGCTTCGCCCATTGCGACAGCGACCAATAGGGAACGCCGAACATGCGCCGGAAGAAATTGACGAGGCGGTTCATCTGAATGGCGAAATCATAGGCCTTGTCGCCGAGATGGGCGAGCCAGCGCGCGTTCTGCACCACGAGATCGAAGATGTCGCCGTGGATGACGAGATAGCGCTTGCCGTCGGCCCCCTCATGAATGGTGTTTTCCACCACGTCGATGCCGCCGAAATGCGTGCCGTAATAATTGCGCAGGAACTCGTCGTGATTGCCGGGCACGTAGACGACCTTGGCGCCCTTGCGCGCCTTGCGCAGCATCTTCTGCACGAAGTCGTTGTGCGATTGGGGCCAGTACCAGCTCGACTTCAGCGCCCAGCCATCGACGATGTCGCCGACGAGATAGATGGTGTCGGCGTCGTGGCTTTTGAGGAAGTCCAGCAATCGATCGGCCTGCGAGCCGCGGGCTCCGAGATGAACGTCGGAGATAAACAAGGTGCGAAAACGCCGTTCCGGGCTTTCTTCACTCAAGGAGTCACTACCCATACCTGTTCACCTGACAGATTTCTGTGACAGGGCGATGACTAGTTCACGCCGCGATATTCCCGCGAGAATCAATGCCGCGCCCCTGGACTCGCGGATAGCAGCGCGATGCGACAGGCAAGCGACATGGCGGCGGCAACATTTCGCTGTCGTCCCTGCCTAGTGCGCAATTGCGCACGGGCGCAGGGACCCATACGCCGCGGCTCATCGAGAGGGCAATCGAGTCGACACCTCGCGCAACAACCAACGCAGTGGTTATGGGTCCCTGCGTTCGCAGGGACGACGAGAGATAGGTCAATAAAATTTGTGAAAATGATGGATCGGGCCGTGACCATGCCCGACGCTGAAGCGATCTGCGGCGGCAATCGCCGCGCTGACGAAGGCCTTGGCGTTGCGTACGGCGGTCTCCATATCCTTGCCCTTCGCCAGTCCCGCGGCAATCGCCGAGGAGAGCGAGCAGCCGGTGCCGTGGGTATTTTTTGTGACGATGCGCGGCGCGGCGAGTGCGATGACACCAGAGGAGTCGATCAGATAGTCGATGCTCTCGGCGCCCTCCCCGTGGCCGCCCTTGATCAGCACCGCCTTGCATCCCAGGGCCAGCAATCGCCTGCCTTGTTTCTCGACGGCGGCTTCATCCGCCGCCACGCCTTCGTCGAGCAGCGCTGCGGCTTCCGGCAGATTGGGCGTGATGACCGAAGCCCGCGGAATGAGTTTTGTCCGCAGCGCGTCGACGGCTTCCGTCGCGAGCAGCCGGTCGCCCGAGGTCGCGACCATCACGGGATCGAGCACGACATGCTTCGGCGACCAGCGCGCCAGCCCGGCGACGATAGCATCCATAACCGGGGGCTGCGCCACCATGCCGATCTTGACCGCGCCTACCGCCAGGTCGGAAAACACCGCGTCGATCTGCGCGGTCACGAACTCGGCCGGCACCTGATGGATACCGCTGACGCCCTCGGTATTCTGCGCGGTCAGTGCCGTGATCACGGAGGCGCCGTAGACGCCGAACGCGGCAAACGTCTTGAGGTCGGCCTGGATGCCCGCTCCCCCTGAGGAATCGGAGCCGGCGATGGTGAGCGCGATCGGCGTCGTCATCAAAAGCCTCGTGAGAATGCTGGGTTCAGGGCCATGGCTTGTCCTAAGTGGCTTGTCCTAACGCGGCAGGGCACAGGCGGCAAGCTGGCTTGCCATCCCCCGCGGTTTTTGGCCTATTGGGGCCAACATTTTTGGAGACGACAGCGATGGTTCCCTTCTTCGTCCAGTTCAAATGCAAGCTTGGCCAGTCCTACGCCGTCGCCAATGCGCTCGCGGAGGCCGAGATCGCCTCGGAGATCTATTCCACCGCCGGCGATTACGATCTGCTGGTCAAATTCTACGTCGATAACGACACCGACATCGGCCATTTCGTCAACGAGAAGGTGCAGGTCATTCCGGGCATCCAGGACACCCACACCATCATCACCTTCAAGGCGTTCGGCACGGGCTAGCAAGCGCGCCCCCGCCTGCCCGCAGTCGCCGTCGACTTCGCCCGGCGCGCGGCCACGCCCGCGGGCTTCTGGGAGTGCCTGTCCTGTCCGAGACATCAGTTACGTTTGGCCGGCTGAAGGCCTTCATTGAGCAGGCGCTCACCTCGGTCGGCTTGCCGGCCGCCGATGCTGCAACGGTCGCGGCCCTGATGGCGGCGGCCGACCTGCAGGGTTCGGACGGGCACGGCGTCAGCCGATTGCCGCAATATGTCAGGCGGATCAAGGCCGGCGGCTTCAACGTCCGGCCGAACATCCATGTCGTGCACGAGCACGCCAGCACCGCCGTCCTCAACGGCGACAACGGCATGGGCCACCTCGTAATGAAACGCGCGGCCGAGATGGCGATCGAAAAGGCACGCAGGACCGGATTAGGCTGGGTCAACTCGCAGTTCAGCAACCATGCCGGCCCGGCTTCGCTCTACGCCACGATGCCGCTCGCCCACGACATGATCGGGCTCTACTTCGCGGTCGGCAACGCCAATCACCTTCCGCCCTGGGGCGGCCTCGACATGCTGCTGTCGACCAATCCGATCGCGGCGGCGATTCCCGCCGGCGACGAAAACCCGATCGTGCTCGACATGGCGACGACGGTCGCCGCCTACGGCAAGGTGAAAACCAAGGCGTTGCGCGGCGAGGCCATGCCGGAGGGCTGGATGATCGATCGCGAAGGCAAGCCGCTGACCGATCCGAAACGCGCCGACGAAGGCATGCTGCTGCCGCTCGGCGGCATGGAGGCCGGCTACAAGGGCTACGGCCTTGCGATGATCATCGGCCTGCTCGCAGGCACGCTCGGCGGCGCTGCGATGGGCCGTGACGTCATCGACTTCAATCACGACGACGATAGCGTCACCAACACCGGACAGGCGATCGCCGCGATCAACATCGCAGCCTTCGGCGACATTGCCATCAAGCGAAGCGTCGATGCGCTGGTGCGCGATTTCCGCAACAGCCGGCGCATCCCGGGCGTGGACCGCATCTGGGTGCCCGGCGAACGCAGCCATGAAACGCGCCTCAGGCGGACGAGCCTTGGAATTCCCATAGCACCTGCGCTGCTGCGCGGACTGGACCAGGTCGCCGACGAGGTGGGAATACCGAGACTTGTGAATTAGCGCGTGGACTTATTAGCGCGCAGCTAAATTCGGATGGAAGCGAGTTTGACGAACGCGAGATAGTTGGCGGCGAATTCAGCGGCGACCCGGCACGAAAGGCGAGTTTCAGAACATTGGCGGCAGCGCTGCCTCAATCCCTATGGTCTTCGTCGGATGCATGCTCGGCATGGCCAGTGGCCCCATGCGGGCAACCACTTCGTTCGGCACCCCGTAGACCTGTATCACGTGGTCGATTTTTCTGAGACCGCAGGCCTCGCGCTGCACGACGAAGAGCCACAGCGCATATCCCGCCTGCTCGACGAGACCATCGCGGATTTTTCGATCGGAATTGGCCGTCCGCGGGCATGCGGCAAGTGCCGCCAGCGCGGCCTCCAACCGCCGTCCAAGTCGTCCGAGCGCCGATGCCCTCTCCTCGGCGATCTCGTATTCGAGAGCCGCGTATCCGGAACGAAGCAGATGCATAGGCGCACTCCGAAAAATGACCTGCCGATTGTCTCTCATTTTATTGTTCGGCAGAAAGCCTTTCAAGACAAAATGCTTTTGCTCATTCTTGGCGCGCATTTGCCAACTCTGGCGTGTCGCCGCGTTCGGGTCAGAACCCATCGATCGTCGGGAAGCGAGGCTCCCCCGTGATGCAATCCCAAAGGTAAATTGCAAGGCCGACGTCGCCGGTCCAAAGCGAATACCGTCCGCGGCCAACGGCTATCTGAGCGCCCCGATACTGGACGATCGCCGTCATGGCGAATTGGCGTGCGCGATCGAGCCAGATCGGGTCGTTCGTGCGGCGGTAGAGCTTGAGGAATGCGTAGCCATTCCCGCCCGTGCCGTGGCAGAGGCCCGAGCCCTTGGTAAGTGGTCCGGCGGCCCAGGTGAACCGACCAGCATCCACAAGAAGTGCGTCGAATTCAGGGGTAGCAAAGGGAGCATCCGCAAACGTCGTCACCATACCGGGCGCACCGTGACAATGCTGACAATAGACAGGCGGCTTCGCGCGCTTGCTTCTCGCGCCCCACGTGGTCCCAACTTCAGATTGCCACGCATTTGCTGCGAGGGTCTTCGGTACAAACTCAGCCACCTGCGCTTGCTGCGTCGGCGTCAACCAATCCCACCCGCGCAACAACGGGATGACGTTGCCGGCGAAACCGTGAACGGGCCCGAGCCAACGGTCGCGTTCGCCGTAGAGATCCTGTGTCCATAGTAGACCTTGCGGCGTGTCCTCCAGTTCGGCCAGCAGCCGGGCCGCCTGCATTTCGAACAGGACGCGCCACCGCGTTTCCTGAGTCATTTCGGCCATGTGGATGGCGGCGAGCATGGATCCGGGCATGCCCCACATCAGCTCCCGGATCGGCAGTTCATTATTTGCTTCTGCACGGCTGTGCACCAGATCAGCAAGGCTCGTTGTGGGCGCAAGGCGCATGGCGAGAAGCGCCGAACCCATGTCACCACGGAGCAGCGAGCCATGTTTCTCGTAATCGGTCGGGAAACTGATCTCGAAGTCGGCGATCGTCCGCTCCATAAGCCTCGGAATCGCTGGGCGAAAGTCTTCAGCGACGCGGGTCGCACCGACCCGATGCAAATAATCTAGCGCCCAAATGACTCCAGCTGCGCCCTTGTAGAAACTGGGGTCGCCGTCTTCCTCCCTCTCGCCACTCGGATGACCCGGCCAGAACGTGTTGGGATCGAAATGGGCGATAGCATCGGCTGAAATTTCTTCGATCACCGCCCGGGCAGTCAATTCACTCCAGGCGTCCTGTGTAAGCGCGCGATGTCGATCGAGGACAATCATGCCTGAGGGCCTCCTGAGCGCGGTCCATCCTGTTGTTCAGACGAGGCAAGCAAGGATCGCACGATCAAACGCAACGTATCCAAAGGCGCTGCGCGCGGCAACCAACGGCACCATTCGGCGCGGACGATAGATGTGCGGCTGATATTCGAGTTCGTCGATCGGCACCGGGCGGCCCATCAGATAGCCTTGCGCGAAGTTGACGCCGAGCGAGTTCAGCCGCTCGAACTGGTCGCGCGTTTCCACGCCTTCGACCGTGACCGACATGTCGAGACCGCTCGCCAGCGTCAGGACGCGCCCCCAAGGCGCCTCCTCACCGCCATACAAAAGGATGACTCCTTCAAAGCCGTCGACCGTCTATGACGGAGGCCGGGGGCTGGAGGCCGCCCCGTCCGCTTGCCGCCGTCAATCAAGCAGCCTCCCGGCCGGTATGCGTTAACCATCTCTTAGGATTTGCATGCTTTTGCCATAAGAGGATCATTCTACCGCCTAGATATTTTTGATTACCTAGGGCGTCGTCAATCGGAGGGCTCCGCGGCGGGGGACGTTCCGAGGGGGAAATAGTCGCGAGTACCACCATGGGGACGTTATACGATTTGCTCGGAGCGCTTCCGAGTGATGACGCCGAGGGGCTGCGGACGGCGTTCCGCAAGGCCGCGAAGGCTACCCATCCCGATATCAATCCCGAGAACCCCGATGCTGCGCTGCGGTTCAGGGAGCTGGTGCGCGCCTATGACATCCTGACCGATGCCGAGCAGCGCGAGACCTACGATCAATTGCTCGCCATTGCGCTCCAGCCGCCGGCCACGAAGGCCGTGCATACCTACGAAACCGTGCGCAAGGTTGCTTCCAACACGATGGCGGCAACGGTCATTTCGGCGGTGCTGGTCGGCGGCTACGTCCTGTTCGGAATGTTTTCAAAACCACCTGGCGCAGCGGAAATGACGACCGACAGGATCGTCGGCGAAGCGCAAGTCGTCGCAGCGCTGCATCCTGACGTCACCGCTTCGGATGAACCGCGCGTCCAGCGTGAGGGGGATGTATCGACCGTCGGCGCCATCGGGACATCGGCGGTTACGCCCGCAGCGGAAGAGGCAAACGCCGCAGCCATCGGCCGTTTCGAACCTGTCCCAGGATTCGTCTCATACAATCTGGCGATTCAATATTATCCGCGCTTTGCAACCGCCAATTTCGACCGCGGCATCGTTCTGTATCGCGTAGGCGATTTCGACCCGTCCGCCGCTCTCGCTCCACTCAAGCCGGCCACGGACTCGAAGCGGGCCAAGATCGCCACGCCTGCCATAGCCACACCTGCGCCGCGCAAGCCGCTGTCGCTCGTGCCTCCTATTGCGTCCCCTGCGCCGCCAGAGAGGCGGATGCCGATCACCGCGGCCTTGACGCCCTGAGCGCAGGCGGCAACGCGCCGGTCATGATTTCTCGGCGTCCTTTGCCTTCTTCGGCCGCGGCGGTCCCTCGACCGGCGGCAACGACTTCACATATTCCGCGATAGCGGCGCGATCCTCCGGCGGCAGTTGCGACGTGTTCCTGATGACGCGCACCATCGATCCGCCGGCGGTGTCGCCATCAGGCGTTTGCCCGGTTTCGAGGAAGTAGGCGATGTCCTTTGCGCTCCACTCGGCCAGTCTCTTCTGGGTGATGTTGGGCACCCAGCCCTCACCTTCCGGATTGGGCCCGCCCGCGAAGCGTTGCGCCTCGATGATGCCGCCGAGGAAGTTGCGCGGGCTGTGGCACTCGGCGCAATGACCCAGGCCGTTGACGAGGTAAGCGCCGCGATTCCATGACGCCGATCGTGAGGCGTCCGCCGTGTAAGGCTTGCCGTCCATGAACAGCCATTTCCAGATGCCGACATTGCGGCGGATATTGAATGGAAACGGCACGTCGTGGTCGCGCGGCTTGCCGGCCACCGGCGCAAGCGTCTTCAGGTAGGCAAAGAGGTCGCGAACGTCGTCGACCGTCGCGTGCTGGTAGGACGCATATGGAAAGGCCGGGAAATAATGCGCGCCGTCCGGCGAAGTCCCCTTGAGCACCGCCGTCACGAAATCCGCTTCGCTCCACCGGCCAATGCCGTAAGTGGGATCAGGCGAGATGTTGGGGACGTAAAACGTCCCGAACGGCGACGGCATTGCAAGCCCGCCGCCCAGCTTCAGCCGATCGGGCTGGCTCGGAACGGCATGGCAGGAGGAACAGCCGCCGGCATTGAACGTTGTGATGCCGTTGGCAAGGTTCGGCGTACGGGGAGCAAGCGAGGCCGGGGCAACGACCGCCGGGATCGTCAGCCACCAGAAGATGCCGGCGCCGGCGGCGCCAGCCAGGATCAAGCCAAGGAGAATTCGTCGCAGCATTCATCGACCCGTCATCAAGCGTCGCAATTCCAGGCGTCTCAATTCAATGACCAGTATGAACGCACTTTGTGCCATAGGCTTCCACGAAATTTCGGAGCATTCGTTGTCGTTTCGGGAATAAATTCGTGAACTCGTTGTTTTGAGGCTGACACGGCCGTTTGACGTCAACAGGGAGAAACACCATGTCGAACAAGACCATGCTTGTCTCGCTTGCGCTGGGGGCAGCGATTGCTTTTGCAGGGCCCGCTTTTGCCGACAAGATGAAGGCGACGCTCGATGGCAAGGCCCAGGTGCCGCCCAACGCCAGCGCGGCCTCCGGCACCGCCGACATCGACTACGATCCCGCCAGCAAGAAGCTGAGCTGGAAGCTCTCCTATTCCGGCCTGTCCGGTCCTGCCACCGCCGCGCATTTCCACGGCCCCGCCGAAGCCGGCAAGAACGCCGGCGTCGCGGTCGCCATCCCCAATGCGACGGCGAGCCCGGTCGATGGCAGCGCGACGTTGACCGATGCGCAGGCCGCGGACCTCATGGCCGGCAAGTACTACATCAACATTCACACCGCGGCCAATCCGGGCGGCGAAATCCGCGGCCAGGTAACCAAATAAATCAAGTCACCAAGTAAATTTGGTGACGAAGTAGATAAGTTCGAACACGAGTAAACAAGAACAAGAAAAGGCTAACACAAAAGGAGCGGACGCTTCGCGGCGTCCGCCCCTTTTTAGGCCAGAGCATGATCCGGAAAAATGTGTAGCAGTTTTCCCTCGCGACAAACGCGGAACGCGTTTGCGCGGAGATCATGCTCAAAGTTAGAATGCGATCAGCCCTTCTTGATCCGGAATGTCTCGTGGCAGCCACCGCACTGCTTGCCGATGACAGGCAGTTCCGCCTTTAGCGTGTCGAGATTCTTGATCTTGCCTTTGGCGTCGGCGACGACCTTGGCGAAGCTATTAATTTGAGACTCGAAGCCGGCCTTGTCATCCCAGATTTTCGGCGAGGGATCGTAATCACCCTCCAGCTTAAGACCTTTCATGCTCGCGGGGAACAGCGTCGGAAGGTTCTTGGCGGTGTCTTCGAACTGGGCCAGCGCGGCATTGACAGTCGCCTGGTCGTAGGGCTTTTCGCCCTTGACCATCGCAGACAATGCGCCGGCGTTTTTGCCATTGTCCTTCATCATGGCCTGGGTCCGCTTGACCTGATCCTGCTGTGCAACGACCGCACCGGCACTGAATGCAAGCACAGCTGCGACGACGACGATCCGCTTCATTGGCTAAATCCCCCTTCAATTCGGGTTTGTACCGGCCCCAAAGGTGGTGCGGACCGGTCGTTTGTAAACACCGCACGCGGCGCATCATTCCGCATGCGACAAAATATCAGAGATTATGCAGCTTCTGTGCCTCGCGGATCGCGATCCAGACCCGCTCGGCCGTGGCCGGCATGTCGATGTGATCGATCTTGTACTCACGCCACAGGCCCTCGATGATCGCATTGACCACCGCGGGACAGGAACCGATCGCACCGGCCTCGCCCGCGCCCTTGACGCCGAGCGGGTTGGTCGTGCACGGCACGTTGTGGGTTTCGAAATGGAATGACGGGCCATCGGACGCGCGCGGCATCGCATAATCCATGAAGGTGCCGGTGACGAGCTGGCCGTCGGTTGCGCTGTAGACCGCCTGCTCCATCAAGGCCTGGCCTATCCCCTGCATAGCCCCGCCATGCACCTGGCCGGCGAGCAGCAGCGGATTGAGCGTGACGCCGAAATCGTCGACGATTACATAATTGACGATCTTGATGATGCCGGTGGCCGGATCGATCTCGACTTCGGCGAGATGCGTGCCGTTCGGATAGGTGCCGTCGGCTTGCGCAAACGTCGCACTCGCATTCAGTTTCGAGGGATCGACGCCTGGCCGTTTTGCCAGGTCAGCGAAGCTGATCGAACGGTCGGTGCCGGCGATGCGCACGAGGCCGTTGCTGATCTCGAGGTCGCCGGCGCTGGTCTCCAGCGCCTCGGCCGCGATCTCCTTCAGCTTGCCGCCGAGATCGCGGGTGGCGCGTTCGACGCTGACGCCGCCGGTCGGGATCGACGCCGAGCCGCCGGTGCCGAGACCGGTGGCGATCTTGTCGGTGTCGCCCTGCAGGACGTGGACGCGCTCCGGCGGCACCCCGAACTGCTCGGCGACCAGTTGCGCGTAAGCCGTCTGGTGGCCCTGCCCGCTCGACTGGGTGCCGATCAGGATAGAGATGTCGCCATTGGGATCGAGTGCGACATTGGCTGTCTCCTCGCCCATGGTGCCGCACACCTCCACATAGCTCGCCAGCCCAATGCCCCGCACCAGTCCGGCCTTCTTCGCCGCCTTGGCACGCTTGGGAAACTCCTTCCAGTTGGCGACCTCCATCGCGCGCTTCATGTGCGCGGTGAAGTCGCCGGAATCGTAGACCTTTCCGGTCGCGGTCGTGTAGGGCATCGCCTTCGGCGGAATGAAGTTCTTGCGCCGGATCGCGTCCGGCGTCATCCCAAGTTTTCGCGCGGCGGCGTCAACCAGCCGTTCGATCACATACGCAGCTTCAGGGCGGCCCGCGCCACGATAGGCATCCACCGGCACGGTGTTGGTGAACACGGTGCGGACGCGGCAGTGGAAGGCCTGGATATCATAGAGCCCGGGCAGCATGCCGGCGCCGCCGTGCGGAATGTAGGGCCCGAAGGTCGAGAGATAGGCGCCCATGTCGCCCATCAGGTCGACGTCCATCCCTAAGAACTTGCCGTCCTCGGCCAGCGCCATCTTCGCGGTCGTGACGTTGTCGCGGCCCTGCGCATCGCCCATGAAGTGATCGGAGCGGTCGGCGGTCCATTTGATGGTCTTGCGCAGTTTTCGCGCGGCAACTGAAATCAGGGCGTATTCGCGATACGGAAACAGTTTTGTGCCGAAGCCGCCACCGACGTCGGGGCAGATGATCCGCATCTTCTCCATCGGCATCTTCAGCACCATGCCGCACAGGATTTCGCGCAGGCGATGGCTGCCCTGGCTGCCGATGGTCAGCGTCAGATGATCGCGCTTGGCGTCGTATTCGGCGACGGCTGCGCGCGTTTCCATGAAGTTGGTGATGACGCGCGGGTTGACGATCGATACCTCGGCGACCGCATGCGCTTTCGCAAAGGCGGCATCGGTTGCTTTCTTGTCGCCGATCGGCACGTCGAACAGCAAATTGCCGGGCTTGTCGGGCCAGACCTGCGGCGCGCCCGGCTTGACGGCGTTGACGACGCCGGCCACCGCGGGCAGCGGCGTCCATTTGACGTCGATCGCCTCGATCGCGTCGCGGGCCTGGTCGATGGTATCGGCGACCACGAAGGCCACGGCGTCGCCGACATGGCGCACCTCGTCCTTGGCGAGGATCGGGTATGGCGGGCCGATGAAGGGATCGGTTTCCAGGTTGAACAGGCACGGCAGATCGCCGAGATCGCCGACCTCGGCCGCGGTCAAAATCAGCGACACGCCCGGTATCCCGCGGGCCTTGGTGACATTGATGGTAAATTTCGCATGCGCATGCGGCGAGCGCAGCATCAGCGCGTGCATCGCAGGCTGAGGCGAATGGTCGTCGGTATAGCGGCCCTTGCCGCGAATCAGCGCGTCGTCTTCCTTGCGGAGAACGCTTTGACCGACGCCGAATTTGATGGGAGCTGCCATCGTATCTCCAATTGTCCTGGAGCACGATGACGCCTCTTCGAACCGTCATCCGCCCCATCTTTTTGTTTGAGCATGGCCCTTTCGGAAAACCGGTACCCACTTTTCCGGGTCATGCTCTAGAAGCGTTCCATATTGCAGCGGTTCGGGCGTCAGCGCAAACCGCTTTCGCCCGGCCGGTCATTGGCTGGCGCAGCAGAATCGGTCCGCTCAGCGGAATTTTCGCGACTGCACAACAAAAAGCCCCGGACGATGCCGGGGCTTCGAGTTCAGGGAGGAGACTACGCCGAAATCAATACTTCGCGATCACCGGGCCGCCGAAGGCGTAGTTCAAGCCAACGCGCAGGACGTGGTCGTGGAAGCGCGTGTCTACGTCGGCCCTGATCGCGCTGGCCGGTGCGAGGGTAAAGCTACCGGCGCGGAAGGTGTCGAAATCCATATAAAGATATTCGAGCTTGGCGCTCCAGTTGTTGGTGATCTTGCCTTCGACACCGACGCCAACCGTCCAGCCGAAGCGCACATCGTCGTTCGAGGAGACCGAAGCGACCGCAACACCGGCGGGCGTCGTGCCAGCCATCGTACCGGTGGTCTTGAACGAGCCATAGGCCAGACCGCCCGTGCCGTAGAACAGGACCCTCGGGGTCGCAAGCACGCCGACGCGACCGCGCAGCGTGCCGAACCATTCGAGGTGCGTATCGACAGCAAGGCTGGTTCCGGTCACGCCCGGGGGCAGGAACGTCAGGCCAGGAAGACACGGTCCGCCGATGCCCGTTGCGGCGCAGTTGAACACGCCCCTGCCCTTCTCGTCCGACCACTGCGCGTCGGCTTCGATACCGAACACCCAGTTGTTGCTCTGCCAGTTGTAACCGATCTGACCGCCCGCGATCGCGCCGTCCATGTTGTAGCCGGCGTTGGTGATGGAGCCGGCCGGCGGAGCGATCGGCAAGCCAGTGGCGGTGTTGAAATAGGAAACGTCGGAATTGCCGCGGCCCCAGCTATAGCCGGCGTTACCGCCAATATAGAAGCCGGTCCAGTTCCAGACCTCGACCATGGCCGGCGGCGCCTTGGTGTAGCGCGGAGCCATGTCCGCTGCGGATGCTATCGAAGTTGCAGCCACAATAGCCAGTGCCGAAGCTGCGATTGCCTTGAAGGCTGAAACGCCCATGGAAGCCCCTCTCTGAAAAACCGTCAATTAAATCTGGGATCAACCTAACGCGGAGTCGCAACGCAATCATGCGCGGATCAGTCGCAAATGGCGCTTTTTGGGAACTTGTTGCAAAAATGCCCGAATACAGCCACAACATGCCCCAATCAAAAATTTCCTTTATTTACAATCAGATACGGGCGGATGTCCGGTCGCGCAGCAGCGAGAATAGCCACCCCCTGCCAAACAGCAGCAGGATCAAGACGCCGTACACAAAGGCACCCGCCACAATCAGCAGCAGCAACGCGGTCTCGTCCCGGAAGATGTGCATTTGCGCGAAATAGAAGCTGGCGAATCGCGCGATGGCCCAAAGTGCGGCGGCGAGCAGGACACCGGCCGCCGCGAACTTGGCGAGCGAAATCATCCAGACGCGGTCGAGTTCGAGGTAACCTGCCCGCACCGCGAAGAAGAGCACCAGCAAAAGATTGACCCAGGCCCCGACGGCGGTGGCGAGCGCCAGGCCGATTTGCGCCAGCGCCCCCATCAACGCGACCTTCAGCGCCACGTTGACGGCAACGCCGGTCAGCGCCGCCTTGACCGGCGTCGCGGTGTCGTGACGGGCGTAGAAGGCCGCGACCGCGCTGCGGATGGTCACGAACGGAATCAGTCCGATCGCGTAAGCGGCCAGCGTGGCGCCCGCGGCTGCGGCATCCGCCTTCGAGAACGCGCCGCGTGCAAACATCGCGCGCATGATGACGTCAGGCACCGTCAGAAAGGCGGCGACGAACGGCACCGAAAACAACAACGAGAATTCGAACGCCCGCCGCTGTGCGGCTGACGCACCCGAGACGTCGTTTGCAGAGAGCCGTCGCGACATTTCCGGCAACAGTACGGTGCCGATCGCGATCCCGATTACGCCGATCGGCAACTGGTTGAGACGGTCGGCGTAATACAGCGCCGAAAGCGCTCCGGCAGCCAGAAAGGTCGCGATGATGGTGTCAGCGAACAACGCGATCTGCGTTCCCATCGAGCCGATGGTAGCGGGGCCCAGCGCCCGAAAGAATGCGCGAACATCATCGTCGAGCTTGAACACCGCAAATTTCGGCAGGATGCCGGACTTTGCCGCATCGCCAGCCAGCAACAAGAATTCGAGGATGCCGGCGATCAATACGCCCCATGCGGCGGCGTAGCCCGCGCCCGGAAAGAACGCGGCGAGCGCCAGCGTCGCCATCATCGACAGGTTGAGAAAGATCGGCGCGGCGGCGGCGCTGGCGAAGCGATGCATCACGTTGAGCATGCCGCCGTACAACGTCACCAGCGTGATCAGCAGCAAATACGGAAACGTGATCCGCGTCAGCGAAATCGCGAGTTCGCCGCGCGCCGGATCATCCTTGAACCCCGGCGCGAGGATGGCGATCACCTCCGGCATGAACACCCAGGCCACGACGAGCAAAATCACCTGGGCGGCAAACAGCAGCGTGAAGATGCGGTCGGCAAACAGCCGCGCCGACGCTTCGCTCTTGCCGTGCAGATGCGCATAGGCCGGCACGAAGGCGGCGTTGAAGGCGCCCTCGGCAAAGATCGCGCGAAAATGATTGGGCAGCCGCAGCGCCACGAAAAACGCATCCGCGACGGGGCCGGCGCCGAGAATGGCGGCGAGCATGATGTCGCGCGCGAATCCGGTCAGCCGCGAGAGCAGCGTGTAACCGCCGACGGTGAAGATGCGTCCGAGCATGCGCCGCTTCTAGCGCATATTCGCCAAACCGTGAAATCAGGAAGAGAGCGCGCCGCGTACCGCCTCGATGACGCGATCCTGCGCCGCCTCGTCGAGATAGGCGTGAATCGGCAGGCTGATGACATCGTCCGAGAGCTTTTCGCTCACCGGCAGGCCACCGTCGGCCACCGGGAAATCCTTGTACGCGGTCTGCTGATGCATCGATTTCGTGTAATAGACCATCGTCGGAATGCCCTGCGCCTTCAGCGCTGCCGCAAAACCGTCGCGATCGGTCCCCTTGGGCAGGCGGATGGTGTACTGCGCCCAGATCGAAGTGCATCCGGGAGCCAGCCGCGGCACGGTCACGAAATTGCCGAGGCCGCGCGAATAGCGCTCCGCCACGCGGTTGCGCGCTGCGATCTCGTCCTCGAAAATCTTCAGCTTCTCGATCAGCACCGCCGCCTGCATGGTATCGAGGCGTCCGGTCAGGCCAAGGCGCACATTGTCGTATTTATCGGAGCCCTGGCCGTGAACGCGGATGCTGCGCAGCGTCTCGGCAAGCTTGTCATCATCGGTAAAGATGGCGCCACCATCGCCGAAGCAGCCAAGCGGCTTGGTGGGGAAGAAGCTGGTCGCGGTCGCAAGTCCCAAAGAGCCGATCCGGCGGCCCTTGTAGCTCGCGCCAAAACCCTGGGCGGCGTCATCGAGCACGAACAGGCCCTCGGCCTGCGCGACCTCGGCGATCGCATCGTGGTCGGCGCTTTGGCCGAACAGGTCGACGGGGATCACGGCCCGGGATTTCAGGCCGCGCTGCTTCGCCGTCGCGATGCCGCGCCGGAGCGAACCGGCATCCATATTGAAGGTTGCTGCATCGACATCGACGAATACCGGCGTCGCGCCGGTCAGCGCCACGGCTTCGCCGGTCGCGCAGAACGTGAACGATGGACACAGGACGGCGTCCCCCGGACCGACTTCCCTGGCCATCAAAACCATCAGCAGCGCGTCGGTGCCGCTCGCGCAGCTCACGACATGCCTGGCGCCGCAGAAATCCGCCAAGGCCTTCTCCAGCACGGCAACTTCCGGGCCGTTGATGAAGAGGCAATGGCTCGTCACACGCGAGAGCGCCTCATCAATCGATGTGCCGAGCCGCCGGCGCTGCGAGCCGAGATCATAGAAGGGAACGGGTTCTGGACGCATGTGCTGGTTCATGTGACCTTGCTTGGATCTGAATTGAGAGGCTTTCAGCCGACGATGCGGCGCGGTCCCTTGCGCGCAGCGGAGGCCGCGGGCTTGGCGGGCTGCTCGAGGCAGCGGATCGCGATTTCGAGACTGGCGACGCCCTCGTCGCCAGAAACCGCCGGCACATCGCCGGTGCGGACGGCATCGAGGAATGCGATCAGCTCGGCGCGCAGCGGTTCGTCATGGCCGACCGGCAGATGCCGCATCGAATAGCTGCCGTCGGGCTTGAAGCCGAAGCATTCGGTCACCTGGCGCGTCAAGAGATCGCCCATCACATATTTGCCGCGCGTCGCGACCGTGACGCTGCGCGCCTTGAACGGTGTCAGCCAGTTGGTGTTGATATGGGCGAGCACGCCCGAGGCGGTGCGGAACTGTAATAGCGCGATATCCTCGCGCTCGGCGATCGCGCTGGAAAGCTGCGGCTGCACCTCGACGATATCGGATTCGGTGAACCAGCGGATCAGGTCGATATCGTGCACGGCCAGATCAATGACGACGCCGACATTAGACATCCGCGGCGGGAACGGCCCGACGCGGGTGATGCCGATGGAGAGAATATCTTCGCCCGCGATCGCCTGCTTGATCGCGGCGACCGCCGGGTTGAAGCGCTCGACATGGCCGACCATCAGCGTCACGCCGGCGCTGCGCGCCGCATTGACGATGTCCTGCCCCTCCTCGACGGTCGTGGCGACCGGCTTCTCGACCAGGATGTGGATGTTGCGCGTGATGCAGGCCAGCGCAATCTCGTGATGGAGATGGGTCGGCGCCGCAATCGTGATGGCGTCGACGCCCTCGTCGAACAGTTCGTCGAGATCAGCGAACGCGCGGCAGCCGACGAGCGCGATGGCGCGTGCGCGGTGTTCCGGCAACGGATCGACGATGCCGACCAGTGTCACCCCGGGCAGACCGGCCAGCACACGGGCATGGTTGCTGCCCATCACGCCCGCGCCGACCACGCCGACGCGCAAGCCGCGTTGTGCATCGGTCTTCGCGTCAGATGCGGACCCTTTGGAACTCATGATTTGTAGACCCCAAGCAGACTTTGCGCCGGTAACGTCCCCGGCGGTTCTCTAGCACGCCGTCACAGATGTGGCGAACGCCATCGACCGTTTCTGGACACGTTTTGATTCAAAGAATTACAGCCGCCGGGGACCGTAAAGCGACCGTTCGCTCAACTGCGCTGGTAATCATCCTCGATGCGGATGATGTCGTCCTCGCCGAAATAGCTGCCGGTCTGGACCTCGATCAGTTCGAGCTGGATCTTGCCGGGATTCTCCAGCCGATGCACCGCGCCGATCGGGATGTAGATCGATTCGTTCTCGTGCACGGTCTTGACCAGTTCGTTGACGGTGACCTGCGCCGTTCCGCGCACCACGATCCAGTGCTCGGCGCGGTGGTGATGCTTCTGCAACGAGAGGCGCCCGCCCGGCTTGACGATGATCCGCTTGACCTGATGACGGTCGCCATTGTCGACCGACTGATAGGATCCCCAGGGCCTGTGCACCCTGATGTGATCCTCGGTCACCTGCGGCGCCACCGTCTTCAGCTTCGCGACCAGCCGCTTCAGCCCGTTGGCGTCCTGTTGCCTGGAGACCAGCACGGCGTCCTGGGTCGCGACCACCACGAGGTCGTCGACGCCTTCGAGCGCGACCAGCGCGCGGTCGGTCGATACGTTGCAGTTGCGGGAATCCTCGAACACCGCAGCACCCCGCGCCGCGTTGCCCTCGCCATCCTTGCCGGACAATTCCCACACCGCATGCCAGGAGCCGACGTCGGACCAGCCGCACGCGACCGGCACGACCGCCGCGCGCGAGGTCTTTTCCATCACCGCATAATCGATCGAGATCGATTTCGCCGACCCGAACGCGGCCTCCTCGAGCTTGACGAATCCGAGATCGGTGCCCGCCTTCGCCACCGCATCGCTCACGGCCTGGACGCTTTCCGCATCGACCCTGCGATATTCATCCGTCAGCACGGCGGCGCGAAACATGAAGTTGCCGCTGTTCCAGAGATAGCCGGCCTCGACATAACTCGCGGCCGTTGCCGGGTCCGGCTTCTCGACGAACTTCGCGACGGCGCGGACCTTGCCGGAAATGACCTCGCCGGGATTGATGTAGCCATATTCGGTGGCGGCGCGTTCGGGCTGCACGCCGAACGTCACGATGTGCCCGGTTTCCGCCGCGGTCAGTCCCTCGCGGCAGGCGGCGAGGAAAGCGGGCGTGTCGGAAACCACGTGATCGGCGGCGAGCGCCAGCACGATCGCATCCTTGTCGCGCGTCTCTGCAAAGGCGGCGCCGGCCGCGATGGCGGGTCCGGAATCGCGCCGCATCGGTTCGAGCAGCACGTCGGCCTCCAGCCCGATCTCCGCCAGTTGCTCGAGCACCATGAACCGATAGGCGTTGTTGGTGATGATGACGGGCCGTTCGAACAACGCCGCGTCGGAAACCCGCAACAGCGTATCCTGGAACGTCGAGCGCGCCCCGAACAGGGACAGGAACTGCTTGGGGTGGACCTCGCGTGAAGCCGGCCACAGCCGCGTACCAGCGCCGCCGCACATGATCAGGGGGATAATTCGTCGGTTCATCAGCGTCTCAAATCCTGTAGTGGTCACGATACCAGGCGACAAAATCGGCAAGCCCGTCCTCGATTGAAGTCTGCGGCTTGAAGCCGGTGTCGCGCATCAGTTCGGCGACATCGGCAAAGGTCTCGGTCACGTCGCCAGGCTGCATCGGCAGCATCTCCCTGACCGCCGCGCGGCCCAATTCCTGCTCCAGAACTGCTACCACATGGGTCAGTTCTTCCGGATGATTATTGCCGACATTGTAAATCCTTGCCGGCGCCCCGGCGCCCTCGCCGCCGTCGTGCGGCGCCTGGTCGACCAGTCGCAATACGACCCGCGTCACATCGTCGATATGGGTAAAGTCACGCCGCATCCTGCCATGGTTAAAGAGTCGGATCGGAGTTCCTTCCACGATCGCTTTGGTAAACAGGAAAATCGCCATATCGGGCCGTCCCCACGGCCCATAGATGGTAAAGAACCGCAAGCCCGTCACCGGAAGTCGGTAGAGATGGCTGTAGGAATGCGCGATCAGCTCATTGGCCTTCTTTGTGGCGGCGTAGAGGCTGACCGGATGATCGGTTTTGTCGTCCACCGAAAACGGTAGTTTCGTATTGGCGCCGTAGACCGACGACGAAGATGCATAGACCAGATGGCCGCATCCATGATGCCGGCAACCTTCCAGCACATTGACGAAGCCCTCGAGATTGGCGTCGACATAGGCGTGCGGATGATCGATCGAATGACGCACGCCGGCCTGCGCCGCGAGATGCACCACCTTGGCAAAGCGGTGTCCGGCGAACAGGCGTTCCATTGATGCGCGGTCGGCGAGATCGATCTGTTCGAACGCAAAGCCCTGCTCCCCGCGCAGGATGTCCAGGCGTGCCGCCTTCAGCGCCGGATCGTAATAATCGTTGAGATTGTCGAGGCCGACCACGGCGCGGCCTTCGGCGAGCAGCCGGCGCGCGACGTGGAAGCCGATGAAACCCGCAGCTCCGGTGACCAATATGGGTTGATCGGGCATCGTATCCCTGGAAGGCGCCGCTCAAAGGCTGAAATCTCTGTCCGAGCCTCTTTACCTGCGTTGCCGAGGCCGCCGCAACACCTAGCAGCCCCGCTATTGCCAGATCGGCTCGAAAACCATACCAAGGCGCCGAATTGCATCGCTTTTTGCACCCCCCTTCTCAAACCCTGCACGGGCGAGATGCGCCGTATCCTGCTTTCAACGTTGAAGATTGTGGTCTCGGCCGCGCTCCTGTATTTTTCGCTGCGCAAGGTCGATCTTGCCGAACTCGTCGCCCGCATCGACGTTTCCAGCCTGGGCTGGATCGGCGTGGCGATCGCCGTGACGTTCCTGCAGATATTCATCGGCGTCCTGCGATGGCGCGAGATCAGCGCGGAGTGCGGCGCGCCGCTGCCGACCAGGCAGGCGATGCGCTTCAACGTGATCGGAACCTTCTTCAACCAGACGCTGCCCTCCTCGATCGGCGGTGACGCGGTCAGGCTATGGCTGGTGGCCCGCAACGGCGCCGGCTGGCGGGCCGCGACCTATTCCATCTTCGTCGACCGCGCCATCGGTTTGATCGCGCTCGCGGTTGTCATCGTCGCGACCCTGCCCTGGAGCTACCGCCTGATCACCGATCCCAACGGCAGGTCGGCCTTGCTTTTCGTCGATTTCGCAGCGCTTGCCGGCGGCCTCGGATTTCTTCTGGTCGGCCGGCTGCCGTGGCCGTGGCTCAAGCACTGGTGGGGCACCCACCACATCCACGCCTGTTCTGTCATCGCCAACCGCGTGCTGTTCAGCCGCGCCCATGGCCCGAAAGTCGCGGTGCTGTCGTTGCTGGTGCACGTGCTCGCCGTCGTCATCGCCTGGTGCGTGGTGCAATCGATCGCCGCCCCCGTGCTGTTCGGCCAGATCTTCCAGCTCGTTCCGCCGGTCATGCTGATCACCATGCTGCCGATCTCGATTGCCGGCTGGGGCGTCCGCGAGGCCACCATGGGGCTGGCGTTCGGCTATGCCGGCCTGATGGCCAGCGAGGGTGTCAACATCTCCCTGCTCTATGGCGCGGTATCCTTCATGGTCGGCGCGGTCGGCGGGCTGGTCTGGATATTGAGCGCCGAGAAAGCCGCGCAGGGCGCGGTACCCATCGAAGTTCCCAAATAATCTTTCGAGCAACTTTCCACGCGGATAGAATGGCCAGTTCGCAACTACTGCTGTCGTTGGCCGCCGCAGTGCCGGCGGCGCTGTTGTCGGGCGTCCTGACATGGGCGATCCGACCGCTGCTCATACGAATAGCGCTGGCAAGGCCGAATGCGCGCTCTTCCCATCGTATTCCGACGCCGCAGGGCGCGGGCATCGCGGTGATCGCGGCTACGCTGATCGCGGCCGTCACGGTCATCGCATTTGCCGGCGCGGCGGAGATCAAAATTCCCGTCGCGGTATTCGGCGCGACGCTGTTCATTGCGGCCGTAGGCTTTGCCGATGACGTCAATCCCATCCCGGTGGTGCCGCGGCTGCTGCTGCAGGGGCTCGCCGTCGCGGTAGTCATCCTTGCCGCGCCCGAAAGCTTGCGGATCGTTCCCGCCTGCCCGCTCTGGCTCGAGCGCGGCTTGCTGTTCCTGGCAGGCCTGTGGTTCGTGAACCTCGTCAACTTCATGGACGGGCTCGACCTGATGACGGTCGCCGAGATCGTGCCCGTCACCGGCGCGCTCATCCTGCTCGGCTGGCTCGCCGAACTTCCGACGTCGATGACGGTCGCCGCCGCGGCGCTGTTCGGGGCGATGCTCGGCTTCGCGCCCTTCAACCGGCCGGTGGCGAAAATCTTTCTCGGCGACGTCGGCAGCCTGCCGATCGGCCTTCTCGTTGGCTGGTGCCTGCTGCAGCTCGCCTGGCATCAGCACTTCGCGGCCGCCCTGCTGTTGCCGCTCTATTATCTGGCCGATGCGACCGTCACGCTGTTTCGGCGGATGGCAAGGCGCGAGCCGTTCTGGGCGGCGCATCGCACCCATTTCTACCAGCGCGCCACCGACAGCGGATTATCCGTATCGCGTGTGGTGAGCGAAGTATTTGCGCTCAACATCCTGCTTGCCGCTTTGGCGATCGGCTCG
Organism: Bradyrhizobium sp. 170; assembly: GCF_023101085.1. Lineage (NCBI taxonomy): Bacteria > Pseudomonadati > Pseudomonadota > Alphaproteobacteria > Hyphomicrobiales > Nitrobacteraceae > Bradyrhizobium > Bradyrhizobium sp. 170. The sequence continues at coordinate 6,676,855 of NZ_CP064703.1, forward strand.
GCCATGACCTCGTCGACGATTACCGCAATCCTGCTTTTCATCGTCGGCGGCATCGCCACGGCGCTTCTGATGCACCGCTTCGCACGCCGGCAAGCGTCCGCCGTCTAATCCAGCTGCTTTTGCAAGAGCTCGCGGATCAGGCCGCAATAGCCGGCCATCGCAGCGTTGAAATCGAATCGTCCTGCGATTTCGGCCGCACGCCCGGCCCGCTGCGGGTCCTCGGCGCTGGCGGCGCGACTGATCGCTTTCGCGAGCTCATCGGCTCTGCCGGGCTCGACGACCCAGCCGACATCGTGTTCGGTCACCGTCAACGCCGCCTCGGCGTCCGCTTCGGAAACCAGGATCACCGGGCGGCCGATCGCCAGCAGATTGTAGAACCGGCTGGGTACCGATACCCCGGCGACGTTCCTGCGGTAGGGAATGATCCAGACATCCGCGGCCGAAAGAAACGCCTCCAGTTGGTCGTCCTCGACGCGATCGACCAGGGTGACGTTCGGAAGCTTTGCCTCGGCTTGCATGGCCTTCAACTGGTCGAAGCCCACTCCCCAGCCCGACAGCAGGAAGCGGATATCCTCATCGTCCCGCAGCAGGCGCGCGGCCTCGAATACGATGACGGGATCGTGGGTAAAGCCGAGATTGCCTGAAAGCCCGACGACGAAGCGGGCGGATAGCGGCCGGCGATACGGATTATCGGGATCGACCGCGCGAACGCCGCGCGCGAGCGTCGCCCAGTTCGGAATGAAACGGATCTTGTCGCTTGTCATTCCGCCATAGCGCAGCAGCAACTTTTCGGTGTCGCGGCCGATGATGACGACGGCGTCGAGCGCGCGAAACATCAGCGCGTTCAGGCCGCGCATCGCACTTGCCGGCAACGAATGCGGCTTCAGGAGGCCTGCCATGATGAGGACGTCGGGATAGAGATCGTGCATGATCAGCACCGACCTCGCGCCTTTCAATTTCACGGCGGCGGCAAAGGCGTAGGGCAGCATGAAGGGCGCCGGCACGGTGAGCGCGACGTCGCCGCGCCGCAGCTTCACCAGCAGCGCTGCGAACATCCGGATCGTGAACAGCAGTTCGGCCAAAGCGCGCTTGAGCAATGCGGCCTTGCCGGGTATCCAGTTTCCTACCTCGACGACTGCAGGCTTGCCGGCGGCAGTTGCGGCGGCGGAGCCTGCCGTTCCCGACAGCACCAGGACTTCGGTTTCCTGCGCCACGCGTTCCGAAATCGCCGCCATGATCGCCGCCGTCGTGCTCGGATCAGGCGGATAATGCTGGCTGACGACGACGACTTTTCCGGACTTCTGCATCATGGCTTTCGAAGCGGCCTGCGTGGCGGGCGGACACCGAGAAAAGATCAGGCGGCGTTCGATCCGAATTCGGGCACGGCATCCTTGAGCACCGCGCGGATGGTGGAACGGTCATCCCGCGCAATCGCCTCCTCCAGCGCCGCGAGCCATTTGCGCAGCGTCTGCATCGGCGGCTCGTTCGGCTTGGCCGCCATGATGCCGGCGACGCCGATCTCCACCGGCGGCTCCTCGCTGGCGAACAGGATCTCGTTCAGCCGTTCGCCCGGCCGCATGCCGGTGAACACCACCTCGATATCGATACCGGGTTCGAGACCGGACAGGCGGATCATCCGCTCGGCCATTTCCACGATCTTGACCGGCTGTCCCATGTTGAGGACGTAGACGGAAACATCGGGCCGCGCCGGCGTCAGCGCGTGGGTCGCCGCCGTCAGCACGAGATCGCAGGCTTCGCGGATGGTCATGAAGTAGCGGACCATGTCCGGGTGCGTCACCGTGACCGGACCGCCGGCCTCGATCTGCGCCTTGAACTTCGGCACCACCGATCCGTTGGAGGCCAGCACGTTGCCGAACCGCACCGAGATCAACCGCATGTGCGGCTTGCCGTCCGATTGCGTCATCAGGTCATGGTCGAGCGCCTGGCAATACATTTCGGCAAAGCGCTTGGTCAGGCCCAGCATCGAGACCGGCTCGATCGCCTTGTCGGTCGAGATCATCACCATTGCGGTTGCGCCCGCCGCCCGCGCGGCGTCGGCGACGTTGACGGAACCGAAGATGTTGGTCTTGACGCCTTCGCTCCAGTCGCGCTCGAGGATCGGCACATGCTTCAGCGCGGCGGCATGGAACACGATATCGGGCTTGAATTCCCGCATCAGGTTCATGATCCGGTCGCGATCGCGGATATCGGCGATTCGGCCCTCGATCGCCGCATTGGCCCCGCGCGCCGTCAGCGCCTCCATCACCGCGTAAAGCGCCGGTTCGGAATGCTCGATCACCAATAACCGCGCGGCGCCGAAGGTCGCGACGCGGTCGCAAATCTCCGAACCGATCGAACCGCCGCCGCCGGTGACAATCACCGCCTTGCCCTTCACCAGTGCTTCGAGCCGCGCGTAATCGATCTTCTCGCTCGGCCGCAGCAGCAGGTCTTCGACGGCGACATTGGTCAGCCTCGGCACGTCGCCGCTTTCGAGCGACGGCAGGCGGCTGACGAACAGGCCGAGCCGCTTGGCCCGCATCAGGACCGCTTCGGGATGCGCCTCGGGCTCGAACGCCGACGGGGTCATGACGACCCGCGAAATCGGCTTTCCCCGCCCTGCATAATCGCGCACCACATCCTCGACATCGTCGATGCCGCCGAGCACCGGCACGGTGCGTATCGACTGGCCGCGGTCTGCCGCCGACGGCGACAGCACGCCGACCGGCCAAAGCTGCTTGACGGCGCCGCTCTCGATCGCGCGCAGCAACACCTCCGCGTCGGCGGCGCGGCCAATCAACAGGGTCGACGACGCCCCTTCGGTCCGGGCATGCCGGCGAACGCGCGAATAGCGGAAATAGCGATAGCCGAAACGCAGCGCACTCAGCGCGAACACCTGGAGAAACCAGTAGAGCACGATGGTGATACGGCCGAACAGCACCGGCGCCTTGCCGCTCGACGCCCCGAAAATGAAGGCATAGTCCAGCACGACGAGCGCGACCGCAAGAACGGTCGCCACGCGCAGGATGTTCAACGCATCGGGGAGCGAAATGAAACGCCATTTCGTCGTCGTCAGGTTGAAAACGTAAGAGATGACGACGCTGAACACGATGAAGAGCGGCAGAATGCGCAGCAGCAGCGGCAAGCGGGCATAGAAGGCCTCGCCGCCGTCAAATCGAAGATAGAAACTTGCAAGCAGGGCAGCCGCTGTCGCCAGCGCATCATGCGCTGCGATCAGGTAATTGCGACGGGTCAGCTGAGAAAGAGGCGTCATTCCATTGGCCGGCTGCGGAAACGGTGGGGATTCGCGAGGCGCGTCCCTTTGTCCGCTGATATCTTATCTGCGGCGCGCATGCCAGCGATCATGGCCGGGCTGTTCGGGAACATTCCGCAGCCTCTGACCTGGCACGCAGCACCATGCCTCCGGCAACACCGACGCCCAGCACATACATCCATCCCTCGTGAAAATCGAACAGATGCGAGTTGAACAGCGAACTGAACATGTTCTGCAGCACCACCATCAGTCCGATCCAGGCCGCCAGCCCCTCGCCGCGAAACAGCGCGAAATGCGAAAACCACATCGCGTACAGGATCACGACCCCGATCGTGCCCCACTGGACCGCGACATTGAGGGTCTGGTTATGCGGGTTCCCGATCACCTGCGCCTGCGCCAGCACTGCGGGACCGGTCGCCGCCGCCTCGAACAGCCGCCGCGTCGATCCCGTGCCGTGGCCGATGACGGGCGCCTCGGCAAAGAACCGCAACGACTTCTCCCAGAATTCGAGTCGCAGTCCGACCGACGTCGGCTGATTGAGTTCCTTGTAGATCCGGTAATCCCGCGTGAACTTGTCCGTCGTCGCCTGCAGTTGAGGCGACACCGTCCAGGCCAGCGCACCGAATACGACGGCGGCAACCAACAGCATGACGTTGGTTCGCCATTTCAGGTGCGCCATCGCGAACACGGCGAGCATCACGGGCAGCGTCACCAGTGCCGTGCGCGACACGACGACGAACACCATGTTGACGACAAAATTCGCCGCGACGAGCGTCAGCAACAGCGCTTGCCGGACGTTCCCTTCTCGCAGCAGCGTGATGATGGGGAAAGCAAGCACGACCGTGCACAACAGGAATTCCTGGCTCTGGTCGATATAGTTCTTGACGAAGATGCCGTGCCCTGTCGGCTCGCCGGGAGCCTTCAGTGAGAGGCCGGGATCAATCGCAACGATCCAGGACGCGACCGTCAGCAGCGTGCAGGACGCCAGGAACGCGATGAATACCCACATGCCGCGCGTCGAACGCTCGAAATGATAGAGCAGGAACGGCAATACGAGCAGCTTCGTCGCGGGGCTCAAGGCATAAGTGCGCGCGCTCCAGGGCGCGTCCGACCACAGGGTTCCCATTGCGGCCAATGCCACGAGTGCAATCGGAAGCACACAGATCGGGCGCTTCAACGAATGCAGGAACGGCCGCAATTCCAGCGTGGTGGCAATGGCGGCAAGCCAGAGCACGATGCCGATGCTGACGCCGCTGGTCGACCATGGCAAAAGCGCCGCAACCAGGACCGCGATGAGATCGACGTTCCGTATCCGCGCCGCCGGATCGTGCCGGGCGGAAAGGATCGACGAAACCATCGAGCCGAGCGAGCCCATCGTGTTGCGCAGGCGACCCGCCGCCGTCATCGCGGTATCGCCGGAGCCGCAGCCAGCCCGCGTTGCTTGGCCGCAAGCGTCATGCCGCCGGCAACCCCGACGCCCAGCACGTACATCCACCCCTCATGAAAATCGAAGAGGTGTGAGTTGAACAGCGAGGTGAAGATATTCTGCACCACGACAAGCAACCCGATCCACGCGACGAGACCCTCGCCACGAAACAGTAGTAGATGCACCAGCCACATCGCGTACAACAGGACGACCCCGATCATACCCCACTGCACCGCGATATTCAACGTCTGGTTGTGCGGATTGCTGATAATATCGCCGTTGGACGATTCGGTGTAACCATTCGCTGCCCGCTCAAAAAGCCCACGCAGCGAGCCCGTCCCGTGGCCGATGAACGGCGCCTCCGAAAAGAATCGCAGGGACTTTTCCCAGAATTCGAGCCGCAGCCCGATCGACGTCACCGTTTGTTCCGTCTTGTAGAGCTGATAGTCTCTCAGCAATCTCTTGGGTCCCCAACGCAGGTCAATCGTGGTAACCCAAAGCACGCCCACCAACGCGACCAACACGCCAATAAGGATCAGGCTGGCTCGCCGTTTCAGGTGAAGCAGCGCAAACACGCCCACCATGATCGGCATCGTAACGATGGCCGTCCGCGAAACGGTCACGAACGCCATGTTGACGATAAAGCCGAGCGAGACCGCGGCCAGCGCCAGCGCCTGCCGCATCCTGTTCGATCGCATCAGAATGATAACCGGATAGGCCAGCGCCACCGCGCACAGCGCAAACTCCTGGCTCTGGTCGATGTAATTTTTGACAAAAATGCCGCGGTCCGCCGCGCCGTTCGGCTTGAGTGAAAGACTGGGGTCGATCAAGACGATCCACGACATCACCATCAGCAGCGCGCAGGACACCAGGAAAGCGATGAAGACCCACATCCCGCGGGACGAGCGCTGAAAATGATAGAGCAGGGCCGGCAGCACCAGGAGCTTGAGGGTGGGACTGATGGCGTAAAGCCGCGCACTCCACGACGCGTCCGACCAGAGCGTGCCGACGAGAGCCAGGCCGACCAGCGCGAACGGCAAATAGCAGATCGGCTGTTTCAGCAATCGCCCGTAGGCCCGCCAATCCATCACCCACGCCACGGCGCCGAGCCAGCACAGCACGAAGATCGCCACCAGTGACGTCGACCAGGGCAGCACGAGCGCGGCCAGAATTGCAAAGACGTCCGCAATGGTCGTCCACAGCGCCCGGTCTCGCCAGTATCGCCGCACCAGGGACATCGGCGGAGCCGCAGCGCTCAGACTCACGCCTTGCCTCCCCGCGCGCGGTCGACCAGCGACGTCGTGCTGTGGCCCGGCAGAATGTCGACGAGTACAACCTCGCCGCCGGCAGCCTCGACGATCTCGTGGCCGACGACCTGCTCGCGGGTGTAATCGCCGCCCTTGACCAGCACGCTCGGCCTCACTTTCGCGATCAGGTCGATCGGCGTGTCTTCCTCGAAGATCGCGACGAGATCGACCGCCTCCAGCGCCGCCAGCACTTCGGCGCGCGCGCTTTCGTCCTGAACCGGGCGTCCCTCGCCCTTCAACCGCTTCACCGAGGCATCGCTGTTGAGACCGACGATCAGCCGGTCGCAGGCGCGGCGCGCGGCCGTCAGCACCTTGACGTGGCCGGGATGCAGGAAGTCGAAGCAACCATTGGTGAAGCCGATGCGCAACTCCTGTCGGCGCCAGTCCGCCAGATGCACGTCGAGATCGCCGCCTGCCGGCACGATCTTCTCTTCGGCCGCCAGCGACGCATGCGGCAGGATCTTCCGCCGCAGCTCCGCCGGCGTCACGGTAGCGGTGCCCTTCTTGCCGACCGCAATGGCGGCTGCCGCATTCGCCATCCGCAACGCCGTCTCCCAGTCGGCCCCGGCCGCAAGCGTCAGCGCCAGCACGGCGGCGACCGTGTCGCCCGCGCCCGAAACGTCGCGCACCTTGACCGGCAACGCCGGCACGTGGATCGCCTCGCCGCCGCGCGCCACCAGCGTCATGCCGTGTTCGCTCTGCGTCACCAGCATCGCCTCGCAATCGGCCAGAACCATCGCATCCTGCGCCGCGGCTGCAATGTTCAGGTCGGTATCGGCGCGGCTGCGGGTGGCTTCGGCAAATTCCTTGCGGTTGGGCGTCAAGAGCGTGGCGCCGCGATAGATCGCGAAATTGGCGCTCTTGGGGTCGACGATCACGCGCTTGCCGAGCTTCTTCGCGGCGTCGATGATGTTGCGGATGACGCGCGCCGTCAGCACGCCTTTGGCGTAGTCGGACAGCAGCACGATATCGGCGCGCGCGATCTGCGGCAGGATCGCGTCGATCAGCTTTTGCTCGATCTCGGCCGAGGCCGGAACGGCCTGTTCCCAATCCGCGCGCAGCATGTGGGTGGAAAAATGCTCGGAGACGAAGCGCACCTTGCGCGTCGTCGGGCGGGAGGAATCGGAGACCAGCACGGCCTCGATCAACTTTTCCCGCGCCAGATCGGCCTTCAGCTTCGCGCCCGCCTCGTCCTCGCCGACCAGACCGGCAAAGATGCAGCGCGCGCCGAGAGCGGCGATGTTGCGCGCGACATTGCCGGCGCCGCCGACATTGGTCTCGCTGCGCTGGACCGCAATCACGGGCGCCGGCGCTTCCGGCGAGATGCGCGACACCTCGCCATAGACGAATTCGTCGAGCATGAGATCGCCGATGCAGAGCACGGTTTGACGCGGGATCGCCTGGCTCAGGGCTTCAAAATCGAACATCTGTCTACCTGGTGCCCATCAGCGAAAGCGATCGGCGTGATCGAGAAAACCCTTCACGTAACGTTCGACCGCGTCTTCCAGCGCGGTGAAGCCGCCATTATATCCGGCGCGCAGCAGCCGATCGACTTCGCTCTGGGTGAAGTATTGATAGCTGCCGCGGATCTGCTCTGGCATGTCGATATACTGGATGTTCGGTGTGGCACCGAGCGCCGCATAGGCCGACAGCATCAGGTCGCGAAAGCTGCGCGCGGTGCCGGTGCCGACATTGAAGATGCCGCTGACGCCTGATGTCGAGAGCAGCCACATCGTCACGCGCACGACATCGTCGACATAGATGAAGTCGCGCCGCTGGTCGCCGTCGGCGATCCCTTCGCGGTGCGACTTGAACAATTGCACGGGGCGCCCGGCCTTGACGTCGTCGAAGCGCCGCGCCAGCACGCTCATCATCGTGCCCTTGTGATATTCGTTGGGACCGAACACGTTGAAGAACTTCAACCCGGCCCATTGCGGCGGCAGACGCTCGCCGCGCGCGGCGCGTTCGGCGACCGCCATGTCGAACAGATGCTTGCTCCAGCCGTAGAGGTTCATCGGCCGCAGCTTCTTCAAGGCGTCCATGGATTGGTCGTCGCTAAAACCGGCGCTGCCGTCGCCATAAGTCGCCGCCGAGGACGCATAGATCAGCGGCGTGGCGTTCGCCGTGCACCAGTCCAGGAGCCGCATCGACAGTCGGAAATTGGTCTCGATCACCAGATCGCCGTCGGTCGCCGTGGTCTCGGAGATGGCGCCGAGATGGACGACCGCCTCCAGCCGGCGGCCCTTCAGCCAGTCCATCAGTTCCGAAGGCGGCACGAAATCGGCGAGCCGGCGCTTGGCCAGGTTGCGCCATTTACCGTCGTGGCCGAGCACGTCGCAGACGGCCACGTCCCGGCGGGCGTCATTCAACGCAGCCACGACGTTCGACCCGATAAAACCGGCGCCCCCGGTCACCAGCAACATGCCATCCCCTGCCATTTGTTCGGCAAGACCTTTGCCCCAGTCCTGCCTAGCAGGCAACTTGGCTTCTTTACGGTGGCAAAGACGGATCGCTCGACTTTACCTGTCCTTGCGGAGCGGTTACCTCCGGTGCCGGAATCGCCCGTGGGCGTCGAACATAAGATATGAATATGAATTCACCTAATGGGATCGAGATGGAGGATGCCGCCGACACGCGGCCGATCCTGATCGTACCCTATATGTGGATCGGCGATTTCGTCCGTGGTCACACGGTCGTCCGCGTCCTCAAGCAGCGCTGGCCTAACCGGCCGGTCGATTTGCTGGTGACCTCCCTGTGCGCGCCCTTGGTCGATTACATGCCCGGTGTCCGCGCCGGAATCGTCTGGGACCTGCCCCGCGGCCGGCTTGCACTGGCCAAACAATGGGGCCTCGCATCCGAACTGCGCTCCCGGGGTTATGGAACCGCCCTCGTCCTGCCCCGCACCTGGAAAGCCGCGATTGCCCCTGTGCTGGCCGGCATCCCCGAGCGGGTGGGCTTTTTCGGCGAGGCGAGATTTGGGCTGATCAACCGGATGCGCTGGGGCGAGAAGGCCCTGCCCCGCTTCATCGACAAGAATGCCGCGCTGGCGCTGCCTGCGGACGCGCCGCTGCCGCCGGAATGGCCGGTGCCGCAACTTTCCGTGCCGCCGGAGGAAATCGTGCGCTGGCGGCAGGCCAACGGCCTCGGCACGGGTCCCGCGGTGGCGCTGGCTCCGGGCTCGGTCGGCGTCTCCAAGCGCTGGACCTATTATCCCGGCGCCGCACGGCTTCTGGTCGAGCGCGGGCTCGACGTCTGGGTGGTCGGCGGCCCCGGCGAGAAGGCGCTGGCGCAGGAGATCGTTGCCGCCGGCCGCGGCAAGGTTCGCGACCTCACCGGGTCAGACCTGCGCAACGGCATCCTGGCGATGGCGGCGGCCGGCGTCGCCATCTCGAACGATTCCGGGCTGATGCATATCGCGGCGGCGATCGGCACGCCGACCATGGGCATTTTCGGCCCCACCAGTCCCTATCTGTGGGCGCCGCTGAACGGTCTCGCGGCCACGGTCCTTCAGACCAAGGCCGTGCTGCCCTGCCAGCCCTGCCAACGCACCGTCTGCACCATGAACGACCATCGCTGCATGCGCGACATCGACCCTTCCTACGTGGCCGAGGTCGCGCACCGCCTGCTGGTCACTCAGCCGAGCGAACGATAGACCGCAGCGATCGCATTCGCTTCCGCCTCGAGGCTGAACTTTTGCAGCACGCGCGCGCGCGCACGTTCGCCCATCGCGGTTGCCGATGCCGGATCGCGCATCAGCGGCTCCAGTGCGGCGACCAGCGCCTCGGTATCCCCCGGCGGCGTCAGCACGCCGGTCACGCCATCCTCGATCACGAATTCGGCTGCGCCCGCGCGCGACGCCACCAGCGCCGCACCTGCGGACATCGCCTCGATCAGCGTCAGGCCAAAGCCTTCATTGCGCGAGGTGAAGGCGTAGATCGTCAGCCGCTGATACCAGCGCTGCACCTCCTCGATCGCGAGCTCGCCCGTGATGACGATGCGCGATTGCAGTCCGGCCGCCTCGATCTGCTGCTTCAAGCCGTTGGCAAAACCCTGCTGCTCCGGCACCACCGCGCCGACGATGATTGCGGTGAATTCGGGATAACGCGGCAGCAGCCGGCACATCGCCTCCACGAAGATATCCGTGCCCTTTTGCGCGCGCACCCGGCCGAAGCAGCCGATCGCGTAGCGTCCCGGCAGTTTCGCCTCGGCAAATGCCGCCGCGCGATCGGAAGGCGGTGCATAAGCATCGGTATCGACGCCATGCATCACCACCGTCGCCTCGCGCTTGAGAAACGACGCCGAGAGTTCGGAAGTGGCGATCACCGCATCCATCTGCCGGATCAGCCAGCGCGTCAGCCGCTTGTGATGCCGCTGTGCGGCCGAGGTGAAGAGGAGCTTCAGCGGCCAGCCGAGCGTGCGCAGCAATAGCCCTGCGATCATCTCGTCATTGCGGCGTGCGTGCCAGATCAGCGGCGTACTGTGGCGCCGGAGTTTCAGGAGATCCGCAAAACCCATCCGCGCGATGCCGTCGGGCGCGTGCGGCCCGAGCCATGCCGCGCGATACATCTGCGCGAGTTTCGGCGCCACCATCCGGTTGGTCGCCGTGACGCCCGAATAGCGTCTGTGCAGATTCGGCACGATCAGTTGCAGATCACTGGCCAAATTGTTCTCGATCGGCACGTCCGGCTCCATTTCGGCCAGTTCCTATACGCAACATTAAGCATAGTAGCCAGTTCGCTCGTGCCGAAACCCACTCTTCACCGCAGCCCCGCTAGCATCGCCGTCAGTAGAGCGCGACCAGCATAAAGTGGAAACCGGTTTTGCATCCGGGCGCGCTGCAAATTCAAGAGCGAGAGGTGGCCCATGACCGTGCTTGTCACCGGTGGCGCCGGCTATATCGGAAGTCATATGGTTCACGCGCTGGTGGAAGCCGGCGAAAGCGTCGTCGTGATCGACAATCTGTCCACCGGCTTCACCGCCTTCCTGCCTGAAGGCGTGCCGCTGTTCATCGGCGACGCCGGCGATGAAAACCTCGTCGCAGGCGTGATCGCCCAGCACAGCATCGAGAGCATCATTCATTTCGCCGGCTCCATCGTGGTACCGGATTCGGTGCGCGATCCGCTCGGCTATTACCGCAACAACACCATGACGACCCGCAGCCTCTTGAATGCCGCGGTCAAGGGTGGCGTCAACCGCTTCATCTTCTCGTCGACGGCTGCCGTCTACGGCAATCCGGACCAGGTGCCGGTGCCCGAACATGCGCCGACACGGCCGGCGTCGCCCTACGGCTCTTCCAAGCTGATGACGGAAATCATGCTGCACGATGTGGCTTCCGCTCACGGCATGAACTATGTGGTGCTGCGCTACTTCAACGTCGCCGGCGCCGACCCTCAAGGCCGCTGCGGCCTTGCCACCGTCGGCGCTACGCATCTGCTCAAGATCGCGGTCGAAGCCGCCACCGGGCAGCGCGCCAAGATCGACGTGTTCGGCACTGATTATCCGACACCGGATGGAAGCTGCATCCGCGACTTCATCCATGTCAGCGATCTCGCGCAGGCCCATCGCGCCGCGCTGGCCTATTTGCGCGGCGGCGGAAGCTCGATCACGCTGAACTGCGGTTACGGCCGCGGCTACTCCGTGCTCGAAACCATCGAGGCCGTGCGCCGCGTCTCCGGGCGCAATTTCGCGGTTTCATATGCGCCGCGCCGCCCCGGCGACATCATGACCATGGTCGCCGATGTCAGCCGCATTCATGCGACGCTGGACTGGACCCCGCAATACGACAATCTCGAGACCATCGCCGGCCATGCGCTGGCTTGGGAAGAGAAGCTGTTCCGCGACCGCGGCGGCCTTCCGCAGCATGCGGAATCGGCCTGAAATCAAGCGCTTATTGGGCTTGAAAAAGCCCCGCCAAGCAGGCAAGGACTAATCCGCAGCAGCCCTGACGCGCCGGTCTACCGGCCCCGTCAATGGAACGCGGATGACCGAACTTCCAAGCAAACCAACCAGAAAAATCACCGACGATCCCTACGGCGCGGCGATCCTGATTCGCCGTCTCGTCATGGAACAGGGTTTTGTCTATTGGCGGCGCTATGTGACCGCGTTCGCGCTGATGGCCGTGTCCGCCGGCGCCACCGCGGGTTCGGCCTATATCCTGGGCCAGGTGATCAACCAGGCCTATATCGACAAGAACGTCGTCGGCATCGCCATCCTATCCGGCGTCACGGTGGTGCTGCTGTTCATCAAGGGTCTGGCGACCTACGGCCACACCGTGATCCTTTCGAAGATCAGCAATGCCATTCTCGCCAACAACCAGCGGCGGCTGTTTGCCAAGCTGATGAGTGAAAGCATCGGATTCTATTCCGCGCGGCATTCGTCCGAATTCCTGGCGCGGCTGACATCGGGCGCAAAATCCATCACCGACGTCCTGACGCTACTCATCAACGCGGTCGGGCGCGACGTGCTGCTGCTGGTCAGCCTGATATTCGTGATGGTGACGCAGGATCCGGTTCTGTCGTTTATCGGCCTCGTGGTGGTGCCGCCGGCGATGCTGATCCTGCGCAAGCTGGTGAAGCGCATCAAGGGCCTCGCCCACAATCAGTTCACCGGCAGCGCCGACATCATGGAGACCATGCAGGAATCGCTGCAGGGCATCCGCACGGTGAAGGCGTTCACGCTGGAAGCGACCATGCAACGGCGCATCGACGAGAATATCGCGATCGTCGAGCAGAACGCCAACAAGATGGCGCGGGTCTCCAATCGCTCCAACCCGCTGATGGAAATGCTCGGCGGCTTTGCGGTCGCCGGCTGCCTCCTTTATGGCGGCTACAGCGTGGTGGCGCTCGGCGCCACGCCCGGACAATTTTTCTCCTTCATGACCGCGTTCCTGCTGGCGACCGAGCCGGCCAAGCGGCTGGCGCGGCTTAACATCGATCTCAACAGCCAGTTGGTCGGCGCGCGGATGCTGCTCGAGATCGTCGACAGCCCGGCGAGCGAGCCTGCCGACAACGACAAGCCGGCGCTGAAGCTCTCGAACGCGCGGGTCGAGTTCCGCGACGTCAATTTCGCCTATCGGCCGGACGAGCCGGTGCTGAAGGCCATGAGCTTCGTCGCCGAGCCCGGCAAGACCACCGCTTTGGTCGGCCCCTCCGGCGGCGGAAAGTCCACGGTGCTGGCGCTATTGCTGCGGCTCTATGAAGTGAAGCAGGGCGAAATCCTGATCGACGGCCAGGACATCTCGGGCGTATCGCGCCATTCGCTGCGCGCCCAGACCGGCTATGTCGGGCAGGACGTCTATCTGTTCCGCGACTCGATCGGCGCCAACATCGCCTTCGGCAAGGAAGGCGCCACGCAGGACGAGATCGTGGCGGCGGCGAAAGCCGCCTGCGCGCATGACTTCATCATGGGCTTTCCGCTCGGCTACGACACTCCCGTCGGCGAGCATGGCACCCAGCTATCCGGTGGCCAGCGTCAGCGCATCGCAGTCGCCCGGGCGCTGCTCAAGAACGCGCCGATCATCCTGCTCGACGAGGCCACCGCCGCACTGGATTCGGAATCCGAAAAAGCCGTGCAGGAGGCGATCGAGCATCTCTGCCAGAACCGCACCACCATCGTCATCGCCCACCGATTGCACACCATCATGCACGCCGACGCCATTTTGGTAGTCGAGGGCGGCGAGATCGTCGAGCGCGGCCTGCATGACGATTTGCTGCGGCGCGGCGGCCGCTACGCCTCGTTCTTCCGCCTGCAGCAGCGCGATGCCGGCCATCCCAGTCTGGCGCCGGTCAGCGCAAGCGCGTAGAGCTATTCCCGAATTTCCACCTGTAACCTTCCGAGACCTTTTCATGAACGCAGCCTCCTACGTCATATCAGCAGCCCCGCAGCCCTCGCTTCCCGTCGTCGGCGAGACCGGCTCTTATCCCGTCCGCCGCATCTGGTGCGTCGGGCGCAACTATCTCGAGCACATCCGCGAGATGGGCAATGACGAGCGCGCCCCGCCGTTCTTCTTTGCCAAGCATGCCGACATGCTGGTGCAAGACGGCGCCACGATCCCCTATCCGCCGCTGACCAAGGACCTGCATCACGAGGTCGAGCTGATCGTCGCGATGAAGAGCGGCGGCCTCAACATCCCTGCCGACAAGGCGCTCGACCATGTCTACGGCTACGCCGTCGGCATCGACCTCACCCGCCGCGACCTGCAGCTCGCCTCGCGCAAGAAAGAGCGGCCGTGGGAAGTCGGCAAGTCGTTCGACTATTCTGCGCCCTGCTCGGCGATCCAGCCGGCGTCCAAGATCGGCCATCCCACCAACGGCAAGATCTGGCTGACGGTCAACGGCAAGGAAACCCAGAAGGGCGATCTCACCGAGCTGATCTGGAACGTGCCGGAAATCATCTGGCAGCTCTCGCAGCAGGTAAAACTCGCCGCCGGCGACCTCATCATGACGGGCACGCCCGCCGGCGTCTCCCAGCTCAATCCCGGCGACAAGATCGAGTGCGGCGTCGACGGCGTCGGCACGCTGAAGGTTGCGATCGGCAAGCCGGAATAGACGGTCGCCTGCAAGCTCTCACGAATGAAAAGCCCCGGACCTGTCCGGGGCTTTTTTGGTGCGTTTGCTGGTGCGTGGGATGGGTGAAGCGAAGCGAGAAGCCGCGACCGCTATGGCGATGGTGCGGCGCGATTTGGCGCTGTTTACTGAAAGTCCCGGGCCCTGATTTCCTGGAACGACACCAGGCGGCGCTGCGCCTCGTCCCATAACACAAGCCGTACACACTGAAAGCTCTGCAGGAGCGTGATGCGACCGACGTCACGCAGTTCAGGGTAATCGCGCAGCACGCGCGGCAGCCGGTAATAGGGAATACGACTGCTGAGGTGATGCACATGGTGCACACCGATGTTGGCCGTGAACCAGCGTAGCAGCGCCGGCAGGTCGTAATGCGAGCTGCCGTGCAGCGCGGATTGATGCAGGTTCCAGCTCTCGTCGCGCTCCCAGCTCGTGTGCTCAAATTGATGCTGCACGTAGAACAGCCATACGCCGGCCGTGCCGGCGAGGAGCGTAATCGGTAGATGCACGAGCAGGAACGCCTTGATGCCGATAAACCATGTGAGCACCGCGACGATGACGGCGATCGCGAGATTGGTTGCCATTGTACTGGCCCAGGGCTGCCAGCCGTTGCGCATGAGGCCGACCGGGAGCCTCTGTTGCAAAAGAAACAGATAGGCCGGTCCGACCCCGAACATGATCAGCGGGTGGCGGTAAAGGCGGTATTTCAGACGACCCCACCAGGAAAGGGCCCGGTATTCGCGCACGGTCAGCGTATCGAGATCGCCGATACCGCGGCGATCGAGGTTGCCGGTGGTGGCATGGTGAATCGCATGCGAGCGGCGCCAGCAGTCATAGGGCGTGAGCGTGAGCACGCCAATGACGCGGCCGACCCAGTCGTTCGCCAGACGGCCGGCAAAAAAGGTGCCGTGACCGCAATCGTGCTGGATCATGAACAGGCGTACGAGAAAGCCGGCGGCCGGAATCGCGATAAGGAATGAAGCCCAGGCATGGCCAAGGGAGAACGTGAACCAGGCCGCGGTCCACAACATGATGAGCGGCAAAGCCGTGATCGCCAACTCGGCAACGCTGCGCAGCCGATTTGGGGTGCTGTAGTTGCCCAAGATGCGCTTCCAGCGCCGGGCGTCGAGGTGCCCATCGCCGCCATGGGCAGGCTGAGTGAAGCCAGGGCCGTCTTGCCTGTTAGCGCACTGCACAGCTCTCTGATGCACAAAGATATCCTCTTCTGACAGCGCACGTAAGTTCGAGGCACCGAGGGATCGGCACCTTCGTTGGTTGATCGATTTTTGGGGAAGGGTCTGAAACGTACGCGCCCGTCAGTGGCAAGGCAAAGCGGCCCAGCCGTTCGGCCAAGTGTCGATTTCCCGACATATGGACACGAATTCGGATGACGTCAAGGACTGCAACTCCACGTTACCAGTGTTCCCCTTGGGTCATTTTGGATGTGAGCGCGATGGCGAATAACGTCCGCTTTGTCCCCGGTCACCGGATATCCGCCGCCCTCCGGTTGCAAGATCCGCAAAACTGCCGCAGATTCCGGATATTGCCGGAGAATAACGGCGAACGTCGGATCGAAGGAGACGTCTATGATCAAGGTAAGCGTAATGTATCCCAATACGCCCGGCGGGCGCTTCGATCACGATTACTACCGCGACAAGCATATGCCCCTCGTGAAGGCCCGCATGGGCGATGCGTGCAAGTCCTACACCGTCGACAAGGGCATGGCCGGCGGAGCCCCCGGCGCTCCCGCAACCTATGTCGGAATGTGTCACATCTTCTGCGACTCGATCGAGGCCTTCCAGGCCGGCTTCGGGCCTCACGCCAAGGAGATCATGGGCGACATCCCGAACTATACCGACCAGTCTCCGGTCATCCAGATCAGTGAAGTCGTCGTAGGCTGACCGTAGCCCGGATGAGCGACTTGTCCGCCGTAGTTCAAAGAGCGTAGGCGGAAGCGATATCCGGCCGATGTTCCCGCATATTGCGAAGCCTGCCATCACTGTGCGAGCGCAATTGCGCTCGTCGCCGGCGCGCATTCGCGCGACCCGGTGGCTCATGCGGGCTACTTGCTTGCTGAAATAGATCGAGCGCGGCTTGAACAAAGCCGCGCTCCAACCCGCAGTCTGCAGGCTCCCTTTTGAAAGAGCACACGGCCATGCCGGGCGAACGCAATCTCAAGACGCTGCTGCAGAATATGAAGCCCGAAATGCACGAAGGCGTCTTCGTTTTTTGCAGCATTTCGGAAGACAAGGAAATTCCAGCCACGCTCAAGCCGGTGCACATTTTCCGTGAACGCGAAGGAACGGCTTTCATCATACGGCGTGAGGAAGCCGAAGCTGCAGGGCTCCCTTATCAATTTGCATCGCGACTGATCACGCTGACCGTTCATTCCTCGCTTGAAGCGGTAGGCTTTCTAGCGGCAATCACCGGTCGATTCGCGGAAGCCGGCATAAGCGTGAATGCAGTGTCGGCCTTCTATCACGATCATTTATTTGTGCCGGAGCACAGAGCCGACGAAGCTCTGCGTCATCTACAAAACATGTGCAAGCAAGCGTAGCTGGCGTAGCCCGGATGAGCGAAGCGACATCCGGGGCTCTTCCTGGTCCTCATCCCCGCTACAATCTTTGTTTTCTCTGCAAACTGATTTGCTTGACGCGCAAGCACAAATCTCGACGCACAACTGCGACAAATCAACACGACGGGCAAATCACCAAAAACCTGTCCAGTCCTTCCCGCAAAAATATTCCGCTTAACTTATAGAGCAAATCATCGGCATAACTCCGCCCGTCTCACCCGATTGAGGGGCGGCTCGCGATCGTCACGAACGTGCGGTGAGATGCGATGGACGCAAATGGCGCGATAGACGTACGCGCCGGACGCGTACGGCGAAGTCGTGTGGTCCTGACGTCGCGGTGCTGGCGTCAAGTTCTTCGAGAAGCATGCTTCTTGGGGGCGACGGTGGCAAAAGAGCCGTTCACCGGGGAGAGCTCGCTATAAGCCGTAAAGCCATTGCGCAGGGAAGGCCGGAGTGTTCCCGCTGCCCTGTATGCTCGTGTGCATTTTTGTTTGCGCAAATCGCACGCGAGACCGCGGGTGCAGCAAGCACCCGGTCTTCCCTGCCCTCGGGCGCATTGTGTCGCGAGAAGGCGAATGTGTGTCTATCGTAGGATGGGTGGAGCGAAGCGATACCCATCAATGCCGGTGCGCATGGCGATGGGTATCGCTTCGCTCCACCCATCCTACGGACTGAGGTATGGATTGCTTCGCTGCGCTCGCAATGACGATAACCGCCGTCATCACCCGCGAAGGCGGGTGATCCAGTATTCCAGAGGCAGCAGTGATTGAATCGGTAAGCCGCAGCGTACTGGATGCCCCGCCTTCGCGGGGCATGACGGCCGCTGAAGCCTCAGCTCCGCAGCGCCTGCAGGCCCTTGAAGGTCAGCCGCTTCGGGTCCCTGACTCCGGCCAGATAGAACTTGCGGATGAAGGCTGCGGCCGCCTCGCGGTCGCAATCGGTCAGCGCCACGATGGCATCGACGGCTATTCGCTGGGCGTCCATGGGCTTCCTCGTGCTGTCAGGGGCCACAAGCCGCGCAGCGTATAGGGACGCCGGTTAATCCGGCGTTAACCGTGAGGGAACCTTGAACGATTCGCGCTCGCCTACGTATACGCGAAATAACGCATGGGGCGCCGGAACGCACCTCGCGCGGTGGAACCGCTCACGAATACTGCATCACCCCGTCGTCGACCTTGCCGTAGCGGAGCGTGACGATGTCGAGCGCGTAGTTCTGGTACAGCCGCCACGGCCGCTTCGAGCCCTGCTTGGGCAGTTTAGCGATCGAGCGCTGCACGTAGCCGGACGAGAAATCCAGCGACGGCAGTTCCGTGACGTCAGGATCGACATTGTGCGGCATGCACTGCTTGTGGCCGTTGCGATCCATGTAGTTGATCAGACGGCAGACATATTCGCAGGTGAGATCGCATTTCAGCGTCCACGACGCGTTGGTGTAGCCGAACGCCGAGGCCATGTTCGGAATGTCCGAATACATCATGCCCTTGTAGTTCAGCGTTCGCGCGAAATCGACCGTGCGGCCATCGACGCTGACTTCAAGCCCGCCGAGCACCTGCAGGTTCAGCCCGGTCGCGGTGACGATGATGTCGGCCTCGAGCTCGCTGCCATCCCTGAGCTTGATGCCGCCCTTGGTGAAGGTATCGATCTCGCTGGTGACGACGGAAGCGCGCTTGTCGCGGATCGACTTGAACAGGTCGCCGTCGGGCACCAGGCACAGCCGCTGCTCCCAGGGATTGTAGCGCGGCGTAAAATGCTTGGCGACGTCGTATTCCGGCCCCAGCGCCATCTTGACGCCGCCGAGGATCAACTGCTTGGCGCGATCCGGCTTACGCCGGCAGAGCTGGAAGAAATACATGCCGAACAGCACGTTGCGCCAGCGGATCATGTGATAGGCGAGCTTCGCGGAGAGATTCTTGCGCAGCTTGTTGGCGAGCGCATCCTCAGCCGGCCGTGCGACGACGTAAGTCGGCGAGCGCTGCAGCATGGTGACATGCGAGGCGGTCTTGGCCATCTCCGGCACCAGCGTCACGGCGGTAGCACCCGAGCCGACTACGACCACGCGCTTGCCGGCGTAGTCGAGATCCTCGGGCCATTTCTGCGGGTGCACGATCTGGCCGGCGAAGTCGGCCGTGCCGGAAAATTCCGGCGTGTAGCCTTCCTCATATTTGTAATAGCCCGAGCACATGAACAGGAAATTGCAGGTGAAGCTGACGATTTCGGTCGCGCCCTCGCCTACGTTGCGTTCGGCCTCCACCGTCCAGCGCGCATCCGGCGACGACCACGACGCGCGCTTGACGCGATGGTGAAAGCGGATCTTCTTGTCGATGCCGTTGTCGACAGCGGTCTCGCAGACGTAATTCAGAATCCGCGGACCGTCGGCGATCGCCTTCGGCTCGGTCCACGGTTTGAACGAATAGCCAAGCGTATACATGTCGCTATCGGAGCGGATGCCGGGATAGCGAAACAGGTCCCAGGTGCCGCCGATGCAGTCGCGCCCCTCGAGGATCACGTAGCTCTTGCCGGGGCACTTCTCCTGCAGGTGATAGCCCGCGCCGATGCCGGACAGGCCCGCACCGACGATCAGCACGTCGAAATGTTCAGTTGCCTCGGTCATGGCGATCTCCCTGCTTTCAGATCTAATGGGCAGCAGGTAGAAATTGCAACTCGCATTGTCAGGTTGCCGCGGCGATACAGGCTGTATCGAAATTTACTGTTGAATTTCAACTGTCACAGATTGTGCGGCCGACCAGCAAAAAGCCCCGGATCGCTCCGGGGCTTTCTGAGGCTCGGGTGTTTACCTCAGGACGACACCTGCAGCGGCGCATCCTGGCTGAAATCAATACCGGTAATGATCCGCCTTGAACGGGCCTTCCGGCTTGACGCCGATGTACTCGGCCTGGTCCTTGCGCAGCTCGGTCAGCTTGACGCCGATCTTGGCGAGGTGGAGCCGCGCCACCTTCTCGTCCAGCGTCTTCGGCAGCACGTAGACCTTCTTCTCGTACTTGCCGTCCTTGTTGTTGGCCCAAAGCTCGATCTGCGCCAGCGTCTGGTTGGTGAACGACGCCGACATCACGAAGGACGGATGGCCCATCGCGTTGCCAAGGTTCACCAGGCGGCCTTCCGACAGCAGGATGATGCGGTGCTTGTCGGGGAATTCGATCTCGTCGACCTGCGGCTTGATGTTGGTCCACTTCAGGTTACGGAGCCCTGCGATCTGGATCTCGTTGTCGAAGTGGCCGATGTTGCAGACGATGGCGCGATCCTTCATCGCGCGCATATGGTCGATGGTGATGATGTCCTTGTTGCCGGTCGCGGTGACGAAGATGTCGGCGCGGGGGGCGGCGTCTTCCATGGTCACGACTTCATAGCCTTCCATCGCCGCCTGCAGCGCGCAGATCGGATCGACTTCGGAGACCATGACGCGGCAGCCGGCCTGGCGCAGCGAGGCGGCCGAGCCCTTGCCGACGTCGCCGAAGCCCGCGACCATCGCGGTCTTGCCGGACATCATGACGTCGGTGCCGCGGCGGATGCCGTCGACCAGCGACTCGCGGCAGCCATAGAGGTTGTCGAATTTCGACTTGGTGACGCTGTCGTTGACGTTGATGGCGGGGAACAGCAGCTTGCCTTCCTTCTCCATATTGTAGAGCCGGTGCACGCCCGTAGTGGTCTCTTCGGAAACGCCTTTGATGTTCTTGGCGATCTCGGCGAAGTAGCCCTTCGGCTTTTCCTTCAGGAGCTTCTTGATCAGCGCGAAGAACACTTCCTCTTCTTCCGACTCCGGCTTGTCGAGGAACTCGACGTCGCCGTTCTCGGCGCGCAGGCCGTGATGCACCAGCATGGTGGCGTCGCCGCCGTCATCGAGGATCATGTTGGGCGTGCCGCCGCCGTGCCAGTCGAACAGCTTTGCGGTGTAGTCCCAGTATTCGGCGAGCGTCTCGCCCTTCACCGCGAACACCGGAATGCCGGCGGCGGCGATCGCGGCTGCCGCGTGGTCCTGCGTCGAATAAATGTTGCACGAGACCCAGCGGATGTCGGCGCCGAGCGCTGCCAGCGTCTCGATCAGGACCGCGGTCTGGATCGTCATGTGCAGGGAGCCGGCGATGCGGGCGCCCTTCAACGGTTGCTTGGGACCGTATTCCTCGCGCGTCGCCATCAGGCCGGGCATTTCAGTCTCGGCCAGCGAGATTTCCTTGCGGCCGAATTCGGCGAGCGAAATGTCTTTCACAACATAGTCGGTAAAGGCAGGCTTCTTGGCGGCAGCGGTCATGCGGTTGATCCCTTAAAAAGCGTATTCCGAAAAGCATTCAGCTTTCCGGAATACGCGAGACGATTACGGAGAAAGTCAGACCGCACGCTTGAGCGGTTCGACCAGATCGGTCTTCTCCCAGGAGAAGCCGCCTTCATTGTCGGGTGTGCGGCCGAAATGGCCGTAGGCCGAGGTACGCGCGTAGATCGGCCGGTTGAGGTCGAGATGGGTACGGATGCCGCGCGGCGTCAAATCCATCGCCTGCGCGACCGCCTTCTCGAGCTTGTCCTCCGGCACCTTTCCGGTGCCATGGGTATCGATATAGATCGACAGCGGACGCGCCACGCCGATCGCATAAGCAAGCTGCAGCGTGCAGCGGTCGGCAAGGCCGGCCGCGACGACGTTCTTGGCGACGTAGCGCGCGGCATAGGCGGCGGAACGGTCGACCTTGGTCGGGTCCTTGCCCGAGAACGCACCGCCGCCATGCGGGGCCGCGCCACCATAAGTGTCGACGATGATCTTGCGGCCGGTGAGGCCGGAATCGCCATCGGGACCGCCGATGTAGAACTTGCCGGTCGGATTGATGTGCCAGATGGTCTTGCCGTTGATCCACTCCTTCGGCAACGCCTCGCGCACATAGGGCTCGACAATGTCGCGAACCTGATTGGAGGTCAGGTCCTCCACCAGATGCTGGTGCGAGACCACGATCTCGCGGACGCCGACCGGCTTGCCGTTCTCGTACTGCACGGTGACCTGGCTCTTGGAGTCCGGCCCCAGCACCTTCTCCCGGCCGGAGTGGCGGGCTTCGGAAATCAGCCGCAAAATCTTGTGGGCGTAAAAGATCGGCGCCGGCATCAGGTCCGGGGTCTCGTTGCAGGCATAGCCAAACATGATGCCCTGGTCGCCCGCGCCCTCTTCCTGATTGCTGGGCTGCTTGGCGTCGACGCCCTGCGCAATGTCAGCGGACTGCGGATGCAGCAGAATTTCGATGTCGGCGGTCTTCCAGTGAAAACCTTCCTGCTCGTAGCCGATATCCTTGATCGCCTCGCGCACGGTGTTTTCGATCTGCTCATTGGTGACCGAATCCGGGCCGCGGGTTTCGCCGGCGATCACCACCTTGTTGGTAGTGGCGAGCGTTTCGCAGGCCGCGCGGATCTGCCAGGGATCGATGCCTGCCTTCGGCCCTTCCCGGTAAAACAGGTCGACGATTTCGTCCGAGATTCGATCGCAAACCTTGTCCGGATGACCCTCGGAAACCGACTCGCTGGTGAACAGATAGGACGCGCGCATCAACAACCCCTTGTTTCCCGCCGGATGCCGGCGGCTGTCTGTGATTATCCCGGAATGTCAGTCGCGACGGCGCGAAATGACGTAGGATTCGTCGTAAAACCAAAGCCCATTATGCTTGCGCAGAACCTCTCTGGTGGCATCGAGGGTTCGGCTGTTTTCAGTCATTTCCGTCAACCGGTCGTCTTCGATCTGGGCGACATACACCGCCGCATTCCACGCTGCAAAGGCCGTCGAGGTTCCGATCTGGCCGGTGACCTCGTTGGGCAGCGCTTCCATATCATAACGGAAGATGGAACGGTTATCGGCGTACGCATTAAAGTTAAGGTCGCGTCCGGCCGATCCCAGCTCGTATTTCACCGCGCGCAATAGCTCATGACGGCTCACGGCGAAAGGATTTTCTCCCGGCCAGACCGACTGGATGATTTCCAGGCCCGGATCCTGCCCGTGGGAGTGAATTCCAATCAAACGGCCTCCTGCCCGCAGGGAACGGGCGAGCGGCGCAATAATCCGCTTGGCGCGGAAATTCACAGAGGATTTCGCCCGATAGGGCTGGGAAGCGATCACAAGGTCGAAATTGGCCTCGGTTCGGCCCGCCCGGGGGATGATCGAATCAAGCAGGAACCGGTGGTCCTCCCGGTATACGACCAGCGCCACCGGGCGTTCATAGATCGGCATGCCCGATTTGGGGCTGATGTTGGCCCGCCAGTTTTGTTCCAGAAACGGCCCCAATTCGGTAATTTGGGTCTCGAATTCCCCCGAAGAGGCCCCCCGCAGGGCGACCTCATGCCAGATCATTCCGGCGGCGGCCGCGGGCGAGGCCGGCGTCAGCCAAGGCGCCTCGGCATAATGCATGTTGGTCAGGACGACGACGGTCGCCGGGTGCTCGAACAGCCGGTCCGGCACCTTGTCGAGCGTCAGCCGAACGTCCTCCAGGCTGAGTTCCTTGCCGGCGATGTAGAACGGCATATGGGGAAACCGGCCATGCATCGAGCGCATCACCCGCGCCAGCACCGTGCCGTCGCCGACGCCAGCGTCAAATACCCGAAGTGCCGGCGGGCGGGGATGCAGGCTGGACAACTCCAGCGCCACCCGCTCGGCGATCACCCGCTTCTCGCTGCAGGTGTGGACGAACAGCAGGTATTTCTGGCGATTCTCGAAAAAGCGGAAGTTGCCGCGGGGGTCGCGCTTCTCGGGCGGCACTTCGAGCCCTCGGGGCGGCGGCAGCCCGCCCGGCGTGGAGGCGGCGATATAGGCCTGGATGCGGTCCAGCGTGTCGATGGTGATGCGCTTGCCCTCACGCAGCCGGTGCACCAGCTTGCCGTCGTTGACCGCCCGGCGGCCGAACGTCGTCTCCGCCATGTCGGCCTGGCGGCAGAATTCCGTTATCTGGCTGAGAATCTGGTCGTTCTTCATCGGGTAAGGGTTTGGGAAACACCGGTGGGCAGGATGGGATGGCCGAGCCGTCCTACCACCATCTGCCCAACGAAGGAAATCCTGCCGTCTGCGTCCGGCACGGATCGGCGTCCCTGCTTGAACCCCCGCTCCGCGGGAGGCAACAAAGCACTATCCGCCACTGCGACCGCCAATCACGGGGACCTGATGCGATGCGCCGCGCGATCCTGATACTTGCCCTGCTCGCCGCCGCGCTGTGGTCGGCGCCCTCCCTTGCCCAATCGCGCGCGCAACTCGGGCCGCTCTGCACGACCGACACCACGCCGGCCGATCAGCAGATCGGTGCCTGCAACAAGATCATCGCGCTGAAAGTATTTTCCGGCGAGAAGCTCTCGACCATCTACTTCTGGCGCGCGGTGGGCTGGAACAAGAAGGGCAATTACGCGCAGGTCATCGCCGATGCCGGCGAATCCATCCGGCTGCACCCCAGCACCGCCACCTATAATCTGCGCGGCTCGGCCTATTACGACAAGGGCGAGGACGATATCGCGATCGCCGATTTCAACGACGCGCTGCGGATCGGGCCGCCGAGCGGCATCATCTTTCACAACCGCGGCAACGCCTGGCGCTCCAAGGGCGAATACGCCAAGGCGATCGCCGACTACGATCAAGCGATCAAGCTCGGCCCGCCGTCGGCGTTTTCCTGGCAGAACCGCGGCATTTCGAAACGCGCACTCGGCGATCTCGATGGCGCGCTGGCCGACATCAACGAAGCGATCCGGCTCGACCCGACTTTGCCGCAGCCTTTGACCAGCCGCGCGGTGATCTGGCGCGCCAAGGGCGATCTTGATCGTGCCATCGCTGATACGACCGAAGCGATCCGGCTCGCCAAGGCCAAGGCGCCGGCCAACATCATGACGCCGCCCGGCAGCGTGCTGATCTCGGCCTATAGCCATCGCGCGCTCGCCTATGAGGCCAAGGGCGATCTCGACCGCGCCAGGCAGGACTACGCCGCGGCGCTCGAAGGCAAGGCCTCCGACGCCGGCAGCAAGGCCAACCAGGCAACCGCAAAAGTTCGCCTGTCGCTGTTGTCAGAGACGGTACCGCTCGCGCCGCGAACTGCAACCGCACCACCAACCCCGCCAGCCAGCAAGGCCGCGCCAGCTTCGCCGGCGGGCGCGGCGAGCCCGTCCCCGCCTCCCGCAGCAGAGCAGCGCCAGCGCGCAGAGACCGTCAGAGAGACGGTCAGGCGCGTCGCGCTGGTGATCGGCAACGGCGCCTATGCGCGTGTCAGGCCGCTGCCCAATCCGTCCAACGATGCGCGCGCGATGGCAAAAAGCCTGCGCGACATCGGATTCGTGGTGACGGAAGGCACCGACCTCGACCGCGCGGCGATGCAGGCGACGATCCGCGATTTTCTCCGCGAGGCCGCGCGGGCGCAGGTGGCGGTGGTCTACTACGCCGGTCACGGCGTGCAGGTCGACGGCCGTAATTACCTGGTGCCGGTCGATATCCAGTTTCAGGCCGGCAGCGGTATGACCGATACGATGATGGACATGGATACCATCATGGCCGGCCTCGACGATCAGGTCCGCACCAACATCCTGATCCTCGATGCCTGCCGCAACAACCCGATGGCGCCGAAGCTGGCTTCCGCAGGTCCTGCCCGTGGCATCGAAGCCGGCTCGGGGCTCGCCGCGCCCGCCACGCTCGGCGCCGGTTCGACCCTGGGTGCGGGCACGCTGATCGCATTTGCAACCGCGCCCGGACAGGTCGCGCTCGACGGCGAAGGCGCCAACAGCCCGTTCTCGGCCGCGCTGACGCGCCACATCGGCACGCCGGGGCTAGAGGTACAGCAGATGCTCACACGAGTACGGGCCGAGGTAGTCGCGGCGACCAAGGGCAAGCAGGTGCCGTGGTCGAACTCGTCGCTATTGGGCGAGGTCTATCTGGCGGAGAAGTGATGGCGGTGATGGCTCTCCGTCATTGCCTGCGACAAACGCGGAGCGTTTGCGCAAGGGAGCGATAGCGACGAAGCAATCCATTCTATCCCAACGCTGAGAGGTGGATTGCTTCGCTTCGCTCGCAATGACGGCTGAGAGACTTACTTCCCCCACACCTCGTTCGCTACTTCGACCGCGAGGCTGAGCTTGGCCCACTGCTCTTCCTCGGACAGGATGTTGCCTTCCTCGGTGGAGGCAAAGCCGCATTGCGGCGAGACCGCGAGCTGGTCGAGGGGCGCGAACTTGGCGGCCTCTTCGAGGCGACGCTTGATGTCGTCCTTCTTCTCGAGTTCGCCGAATTTCGACGTGATGACACCGACCACGACCACCTTGTTGCCCTTCGGCAGATAACGCAGCGGCTCGAAGCCGCCGGCGCGGTCGGAATCATATTCGAGGAAATAGCCGTCGTAATTGGTGCCGGCCAGCATGGTCTCGGCCACCGGCTCGTAGCCGCCGGACGAAATCCAGGTCGAGCGGAAATTGCCGCGGCAGACATGCGTGGTGATCACCATGTCCGCCGGACGCTCAGCCAGCGCGTAGTTGATGACGCGCGCGTAGATCTCCTGCAGGCCGTCGGGATTGTCGCCGCGCTCGCGGGCCTTCTGCAGCTCTTCCTGCGAGCAGAGATAGGCCCACACGGTATCGTCGAACTGCAGGTAGCGGCAGCCGGCGTCGTAGAACGCCTTCACCGCCTTGCGGTAGGTCTTGCCGAGATCGGCATAGAACTCCTCAAGATCGGGATAGACCTCCTTCGAGATCGCCTTGCGGCCGCCGCGGAAATGCAGCACGGCCGGCGACGGGATCGTCATCTTCGGCGTGACGTGGGCCGTATCGGCGTGCTTCTTCAGGAAGCGGAAATGATCCAGCATCGGATGGTCGTCCGGGAAGTCGAGCTTGCCGATCACGCGGACGGCGTCATGGCGAGTCTCGACGCCTGCGAACTGAATACCGGTCTCGGGGTGGAAGAGCTCGCAGCCGCCGAGCTTGGCCAGAAAATCGAAATGCCACCAAGAGCGGCGGAATTCGCCGTCGGTCGCGAGCTTCAGGCCGATCGAGGCCTGCTTGTGCACGACCTTTTCGATCTCGAGGTCCTCGGCCTTGCGCAAATCCTCCGCCGTGATCTCGCCCTTCTCCAGCTTGGCGCGCGCTTCCTTGATGCGCTGTGGCCGCAACAGGCTGCCGACCTCGTCGGCGCGGAACGGGGCTTTGGTTCTCTGCATGGTCTCAACTCCCATCAAATCTAATGCGCGACGGCGCCTGCGACGCCGAGATAGCGTTCGAGCACCGCGGGATCGGCCCTCAACGCGTGGCTTGGCGCATCATGCACGATTGCGCCGCGTTCCAATATCACAACCCGATCGGCCAGCCCCAGAATCTTTTGCGCATTCTGCTCGACGATGATCGAACAGATGCCCCCCGAGCGGGTGATGGTGCCGAGCGCCCGGAGCAGTTCCTCGACGATGATCGGCGCCAGGCCCTCGGTCGGCTCGTCCAGCAGCAGAACCTTCGGATTGAGGGTCAGCGCGCGGCCGATCGCCAGCATCTGCTGCTCGCCGCCGGAAAGCTGGTTGCCGAAATTGCTGCGGCGTTCCTTCAGCCGCGGAAACATTTCGTAAACCTTCTCGACGGTCCAGGGGCCGGGCTGGGCCACGGCGGTCATGTTTTCTTCGACCGTGAGCGAGCGGAAAATATTGCGCTCCTGCGGCACCCAGCCGATCCCTGCCCGCGCCCGCTGGTCCGGCCGCATCGCCGTGATGTCCACCCCGCCGAGTGCAAGCGTGCCGCCGAAACGGCGGGTGATGCCGACGATCGAATTGATCAGCGTGGTCTTGCCGGTGCCGTTGCGGCCGAGCAGCGCCAGCACCTGGCCCTCGCCCAGCGTCAGCGACATCGAGGGCAGCACGACCGCTTCGCCGTAGCCGGCGCGCAAGGCATCGATGACGAGAAGCTCAGGCATTCGCCGCCTCACCGAGATAGACCGCCTTGACCTGGGGATCCCGCGCCACTTCGTCGGGCGGGCCCTCGACCAGCATGGCGCCATTGACCAGCACCGAGATGCGGTCGGCAAACGAGAACACCAGATCCATATCGTGCTCGATCAGCAGCACCGTGACATCGCGCGGCAGCGCGGCGACTGCCGCCAGAATATCGTGGCGTTCGCTCTCGGGCACGCCGGCGGCGGGCTCGTCGAGCAGCAGCACGCGGGGCTTAGTCGCGATCGCAACGGCGATCTCGAGCAGGCGCTGCTTGCCGTAAGGAAGCGTCGCGGTGCGTTCGTTCATCACGTCAAGCAGATGAAAGCGCGCCAGCGTTTCCGCAATCTCCTCGTTGACGTCGGCGCGCGTGCCCATCCGCCGCCACCAGTCGCCGCCGCGGCCGAGCCGTTCGGAGACGGCAAGCCCGATGGTCTCGAGCGGGGTCAGGTCGGCATAGAGCTGATTGATCTGGAAGGTGCGCGACAGCCCGCGCAGCACCCGGGTGTGGACCGGCAGATCGGTGATGTCGTTGCCCTCGAGCAGGATCCGCCCTCCATTCGGCTTGAGCACGCCGGTCAGGAGATTGATGACGGTGGTCTTGCCGGCGCCGTTCGGCCCGATCAGGGCATGACGGGCGCCCTGCTCCACCTGCAGCGACAGATCGCGCGTGACCTTCAAGCCGCCGAAGGATTTTTCCAGTCCCTTGGTTTCCAGCGCGATCGTCATGGCGCATCGCTTTCGGGAACGGCGACGCCGGCCTTGCGTCCGAAGACCTGGCGGATCACGAGGTTCGGGCCCCAAAGCACCCAGCGATGGATGCGCTCGCGGCCCACCAGTACGATCACGACCAGAACGAGCCCGATCCAGAACATCCAGTATTGTGGCGTAATGGTCTGGAACAACTCTTGCAGCATCTTGAACACGACCGCGCCGATCAGCCCGCCATAGAGATAGCCGGTGCCGCCGATGACGAGCACCAGCATCAGATCGGCCGAGCGCTCGAACGCGAACACGTCGAGGGAAGCCAGCGCCGTGGTCTGGGTGAACAGCGCGCCGGCAATGCCGGCATAGAACGCTGCCACTGTATAGATTGCGATCAGGCGGCGGTTGACGGGCACACCGATCGCGGACGCCCTGAGCGGATTGTTCTTGATCGCCCGCAGCGACAAGCCGAACGGCGAATTCACGATCCGCCGCGCCAGCAGAAACAGCAGGAACAGCACGATCAGCGAGTAGAAAAAGCCGGTCTTGCCGAACATGTCGAAGGCGAACAGGCCAAGGACCGGCTGCATCTCGATGCCCTGCAGGCCGTCGGTGCCGCCGGTGATGTTGGAGAAGCGTTCCGCCAGCGCCTCCAGCAGCAGCGCGATGCCGAGCGTCACCATCAGCCGCGTCAGGTCGACGCCGCGGATGACGAGGAAACTCGTAAGAAAGCCGAGCACGGTCGCGATCAGGCCGGCTGCGACAAGTGCGATCACCGGCTCGTTGATGATGCCGTGCAGGGCCAACAGCCCCGCCGAATAGGCACCGACGCCGAAGAAGGCAGCGTGGCCCAGCGAGACGATGCCGGCGTAGCCGAGGATCAGATCGAGCGACAGCGTGAACAACGCCAGCCGAATGATATCGGTCATGATCAGATAGCGGGACGGAAACAGGAACGCGCAGGACGCCGCGAGAATCCAGAACGCGATTTCGGCCGGACGCCAGCGGGCGCGGGCGATGGCATGGGATGAAACATCGGAGACTGCGGTCATCGCGGGCTCATCGCGCGGCGGCGCGGCCGAACAGGCCGTTCGGACGCCAGATCAGGATCACGATCATGATGGTGTAGATGACGAACGGCCCCATCTTCGGCACATAATATTTGCCGGCGACGTCGCCGATGCCGAGCAAAAGCGAAGCGAGGAACGGCCCGGTGATGCTGGAGGAACCGCCGACGGTGACCACGATCAGGAAGTAGATCATGAATTTTAGCGGAAAATACGGATCGAGCCCGAGGATTTCGGCGCTCAACGCCCCGCCGAGGCCCGCAAGGCCGCAGCCAAAGGCAAAGGTGAACGCGAACACCTGCGGCACGTTGATGCCGAGGCCGCTGGCGGCGCGGGGATCATCGACGGCCGCGCGCAGGCGGCTCCCAAAGCGGGTCTTTGCCAGGATCAATTGCAGCGCCACCGTGAGCAGGCCGCAGATTACGATGATCATCAGCCGGTAGCGGCCGATGCCGACGCCGAAGAAATCGAACTGGCCCTCGAGCGCCGCCGGCAGCTTGATGAAGATGCGCGACGATCCCATGATGTAGTCCACCGCGGCCACCGACATGAAGGTGAGGCCGATCGTGAACAGCACCTGATCGAGATGGCTGCGAGTATAGAGGTGGCGGTAGAGCGTGCGCTCCAGCGCCACGCCGATCGCCGCGGCCGAGACAAAGGCGAGCGGGAGTGCTGTGAAGAACGGCCAGCCGGAATTGTTCACCAGCACCGCACAGATATAGCCGCCGGTCATGGCAAAGGCGCCATGGGCGAGATTGACGAAATTCATCAGCCCCAGCGTCACCGCCAGCCCGCAGGCGAGCACGAACAGCAGCATGCCGTAGGCGACACCGTCGAACAGGATGGTGAAGAGCGTGGTCATGGGAGCCGTCTTAATCAGTATTGGCTTGAATGATGAGAAAACCGGTGCCTCGTCATGACCGGGCTTGTCCCGGCCATCCACGTTCTTCGTTCATGACGAAGAAAGGCGTGGATGCCCGGGTCATCTGCGCGAAGACGCGCTTCGCGCTTTTGCCCGGGCATGACGTGGTGAGAGCGAAGTCACTTCTTGGTCTTGCCGGAATCCTTCACCGCCTCGAAGGTCGCGAACTCGACGTTGTAGAGTTCGCCGTCGACCTTCTCGACCTTGCGGATGTAGATGTTCTGCACGATGTCGCGGGTTTCCGGATCGATCGAGATCGGGCCGCGCGGGCTTTCCCACTTCATGCCCTTCATCGCCTCGATCAGCGCATCGCCGTCGGTCTTGCCGCCGGTCTTCTTCAGCGCCTCGTAGATCAGGCGGATGCCGTCATAGCCGCCGACCGCCATGAAGCCCGGGCGCGAGCCGAAGGCCTTCTTGTAGGCAGCAACGAATTCCTTGTTGGCCGCCGAGGGATGGGCCGCGGAATAGAGATGCGCGGTGACGGTGCCGAGCGCCGCATCGCCCATGCCGTTGAGCAGGTCGTCGTCCATCACGTCGCCGGGGCCGATCACCTTGATGCCCGCCTTGTCGAGCCCGCGCTCGGCATATTGCTTCATGAAATTGCCGCCCTGTCCTGCCGGCACGAACACGAACACGGCATCGGGCTTGGAATCCTTCATGCGCTGGAGGAACGGAGCGAAATCAGGGTTTTGCAGCGGCACCTTCACCTCTTCCACGATCTCGCCGCCGCCGGCGGTGAAGTTCTGCTTGAAGAAGTTCAAGGCGTCGTTGCCCGGCGCATAGTCGGAGGTCAGCGTCGCAACCTTCTTGATGCCGTTCTTGGCGGCCCAGTCACCGATGATGGTCGACGACTGCGCCAGCGTGAAGGAGGTGCGGACGATGTAGGGCGAACGCTCGGTGATGATCGACGTGCCCGCCGCCATCACGATTTCCGGAACCTTGGCCTGCGTCGCCAGTGGCGCGGCGGCAAGGGCTGCCGGGGTCACGCCGAAGCCCGCGATGAAACTGACCTTGTCGTTGACGATCAGTTCCTGCGCCAGGCGCTTGGTGTTGTCGGGAACCGCCCCGTCGTCCTTGAGGATGACTTCGATCTTCTTGCCGGCGACGGTATCGCCGTTCTGCTGCATGTAGAGCTTGACCGCGTTGTCGATCTGCTTGCCGGTCGACGCTTGGCCGCCGGTCATCGGCAGGATCAGGCCGATCTTGACGGTCTCCTGGGCGTGAGCCGGCGCGAGCGCCAGCATCCCGGCGACGGCGCCTGCGGCCAGCAACATGTGACTGCGAATAGACATGAACATCTCTCCCCCTGATCGGCCTTGTGTCCTCGAACCGAGTCCCCGGCCCTTGATCTCACCATAACCCAGATTTTTCGGCCGGGTAGCGTGGCAACATGGCGTCCTTGGCCGCCCTTTTGTCAACCGGACCATTGGCGTGGCGCGGCGAAGTTGCCGGGGCAACGGGAACTGTCGCGAAATAGGCGACGGTATTATAATATAATCCGATATTGCTGCCCGACGTCTCCCAGGCGCGATGGCCTATTTGTACGATTGTACAAATGAAATGGTCCTGTCAACAAAGAAGCGCCCTTGCCGGTTCCTGAAAAGGCAGCGCCGCCCTAAATCCATCATCCTTAAAGGGTCAGGCTGTACCTTCTGCCAATGCTGACCAGCGCGCGCCATATTGTCACGATCATTACCGTTGCCCTTGCCGGCTGCGGCGTGAGCGGCTGCGGAACGATCAACGAGAAGCTGGCCGCCGGAGTCAGTGACGCCATTCCGGCGGCGATCGGCGGCATGCCCGCGGACGCGCCGCCGCGTCCCGGCACCGCGAAGTACGACGAGTACATGCGAGAGCGCGAGCGAAAGCGCCTGCTGCCGGCCTCCGAACGGGGCGAGGAAAAGCCCGCGCCTGCGCCGCAGGATACGGCTCGCTAGAGCCTGATCATTGATCAGACTCTAGATCTTTTTTGACGCGTTTTCTTCACGCGAACCGGTACCCACCCCCGGATCAAGTCCGAGGGCATGCTTCGCTCGAAAACGCTACGTCAGTCCATAAACACCACGGTCTTGCGGCCGTTGAGGATCACGCGATCCTCCAAATGATGGCGCATGGCGCGCGCCAGTACGCGGCGCTCGATGTCGCGGCCCTTGCGCGACAGATCTTCCGGCGTGTCGCGGTGACTGATGCGCTCGACGTCCTGGTCGATGATCGGGCCCTCGTCGAGATCGCGGGTGACGTAATGCGCGGTAGCGCCGATCAGCTTGACGCCGCGCTCATGCGCCTGGTGGTAGGGCCGCGCGCCCTTGAATCCCGGCAGGAACGAGTGGTGGATGTTGATGCAGCGCCCCGACAGCCTTGCCGACATTTCGTCCGACAGGATCTGCATGTAACGCGCCAGCACCACGAGATCGGTCTTGGTGTCCTGAGCCAGTTTCCAGACCGCCTCTTCCTGCTCGCGCTTGGTTTCCTTCGTCACGGGCATGTAGTGGAACGGGATCTCGCCGAAATCCAGATTGCCATAGGTCTCGCGCGGATGGTTGGAGACAACAGCAGTCGGGATCATCTCGAGTTCGCCGGTGCGCCAGCGATAAAGGATGTCGACCAGGCAATGATCGGACTTGGAGACCAGCAGCATCACCCGGCGGCGATTGGCGCGGTCGCGCATCTGCCATTCCATGGCAAAGCGGTCGGCGATCGCGGTGAAGCCGGTCTGCAGGGCCTGCAATTCGACCGCGAGATCGGCAGCAGTGAACACCACCCGCATGAAGAATTTTTTGGTCTCGATGTCGTCGAACTGCTGGGCGTCCAGGATGTTCTGCCCATTATGGGCGAGAAAGGTCGACACCGCGGAAACGATGCCGGGGCGATCCGGGCAGGACAGGGTCAGGACGAACTGGTGATCGGGCATGGCGAAGCTGGCTACAATTCAGGCAATAGGGTGAAGCGGCGATTGCGGCCCTGCTCTATCACCGCACATACGCTTGCGCCAATCCCGAAACCGGGGTCAGGATGAACAAAGCGCGAAGCAAAAGCGTTGGAGCGAGATCATGGCTGACAGATTGAACGGTTACCGCATTCTGATCCTGGAAACGCGCGAGGAAGCGCAGTTTTCCCGCCTGCTCACCGAGCAGGGCGCCGACGTGCTGCAATGTCCGATGTTCACCATCCACGACGCGCCGGACCCGGCGCCGGTCGAAGCCTGGATCGGGCGGTGCATTGAAAAGCCCTTTGACGATTTGGTGCTGATGACGGGCGAAGGCCTGCGCCGGCTGATGAAGGTAGTCCGGCGGATCGGTGTCGAACAGGAATTCATTGCCGCGCTCGGCAAGGCGCGCACATTCGCGCGCGGGCCCAAACCGGGCAAGGCGCTGCGCGAAATCGGGCTGGAACCGCAGATGACGACGGAAAAGCCAACCTCCGAAGGCATTGCCGAGATGCTGTCGCGCCTCGATCTCGGCGGCCATCGCCTCGGCCTGCAGCTTTACCCGGACAAGGACCACAGCGTCCTGATCGGCGCGATCAAGGCGCAAGGCGCCGAGGTAGATACCGTGCTGCCCTATGCCTATGACGCGCAGGCCGCCGACGCCAATATCATCGCCGCCATCGACGAGATGGCCGCCGGCCGCATCGATGCGATCGCGCTGACCAATCTCGGCCAGATCCGCCGCCTGATCGAGGTTGCGCGGGCGCGAGGCTGCGAGGATCGGTTACGTGACGGGCTCGAGCGCACGCCGATCGCTTCCGTCGGACCGGCAGTATCGGACGAACTCAAGTCCCACGGCCTGCGCACCGATATCTATCCGGCCGAGGACGCCTTCTTCATGCGGCCGCTGATCTCGGCGATGGCGGCGGCGCTTGGGAAAAATCCGCCGCGGGCGGTGGCCGGCCGGATCGGTCCGGTCTAGAGTTGTGTCATGGAAGATACAGTTACAGAAGCCGTCAGGAAGCAGTACGAGGCGTATAGCTATCCGCCACCAATTGAGGACGCCGAGGAATTCAGAAAGAAATGGGGACCGCTGACTTGTGACCCCAAATTTGCGGGCATTCAGTTGTGGCCTGAGGGCCGACCTCGGCAAGACCTGCGCATATTATGCGCCGGTTGCGGCTCCTCCCAAGCGGCTCTGATCGCCCTTAATAACCCGGACTGTTCCGTCCTCGGTATCGATCTTTCCGAGACCAGCCTCGCTCATTCGAAGCGTCTTCGCGATCGACACAGCCTCACCAACCTTGAACTTCGGCAAATGAGCCTGCTGGACGTCGGCGAGTTGAATCGCTCCTTTGACCTGATCCTTTGCACTGGCGTTCTTCACCACCTTCCCAATCCGGACGCCGGATTAAAGGCTCTCGCAGATATACTCGATCCATCAGGAAGCATGGCAATCATGCTTTACGGGAAGGCTGGGCGCGCTGGAGTATATCTAGTTCAGGATATCTTGCGGCGACTTGGAGCCGGTCAAAATGCGGAGGGCGTCAGGATTGCCCGTGAGCTTTTGAAGCTTGTCCCATCGCACCATTATCTGATCTCGACGACCGGCAAACTACCCCATGACCTTGCCGACGATGCGGGGATAGTGGACATGCTGCTTCACCCGCAAGATAGAGCCTACTCGGTGCCGGAGATCATGGAGTTTGTTGCAGCGGCTGGGCTCATTTTCTTCGGTTGGAGCGACAACGCCCTCTACTGCGCCGATCGTTTTCTGAGCGGAGAGATGCTGGAAAGGGTTTTGGCGCTCCCAGCCGCGGAGCAGTGGGCCGTCATCGATAATCTTACCGTGCTAAACGACAGGCACGATTTCTTCGTCAGGAAGCCTCAAAGCACGCGCTTCCTTACTCGTTTCGATACAGATGATTATCTGTCGTATGTCCCTCGCGTTCGATCCGGCATTAAGCTTGCTGGTGACGTCAACTCGTTGATCCTGACGCGCCGTTCGCTTCATGGGGAAGTTGTTACCCCCAATATCGAAATCGGAAGCGCTCCTGCTGGAGCAGCTTGACGGAAACAAGAGCATATCAGAAATTCTGTCCCACTCCTTGTTCGCGCGGCTTGAGCCCGAACAAAGGACGAATTTCGCTCTCGCCGTCTGCGAACGCATGTGGCGATCGGGGCATCTCCTGTTTGGCAGATCCGGCTCCTAGCCGCCGAGAAGCCGGACGGCGCGGCGGTGTTGAACGCGCTGGCGCCGACGTTGAGTTTTCCCCGTCAACGATGCCCCAAAAGCTTGAAACTCAGCCTGATCAATCAAGGCACGTCAGGCAGTATTCGGGCCAGGCCCTTGTCCGCTTTGGGTCCAATAGCGGACGATGCGCCTGCTTCGAAACCTTTTGCACCTGAGA
Source organism: Bradyrhizobium sp. 170 (assembly GCF_023101085.1). NCBI lineage: Bacteria > Pseudomonadati > Pseudomonadota > Alphaproteobacteria > Hyphomicrobiales > Nitrobacteraceae > Bradyrhizobium > Bradyrhizobium sp. 170. The sequence goes on from NZ_CP064703.1 coordinate 6,712,924, forward strand.
ACTCGCCCCAGATAGATGATTCGGTTTTAACGTTGCTGCGAAAAGCTCAACCGAAGCCTAAGCTCTCGGCTTAGAAGCCAGAGGCTCAAGAGGGCTTGCATAGTGGTTGTGGCAATCGACAGATACCAGATGTGTTCAACTCGAAAACCAGTTTGCGTCGATAGCCACAACGTCGGTACCACGTAGGTTATTAAGCGAAACGTCGAACTAACGAGTTGCGGCTTGGTATTTCCAAGCCCCTGAAACGTGCTCGAACACACAAAAATAATGCCCTGCGCTACGAGGTTCAGAGAAACCATTTTGAGGAAAAGGACGCCTTCGTCAATCGTGGCCTTGTCCGACGTGAAACCGGCCAACAAAAATTCAGGCCGCCAATGCGCAACGAACGTGGCGGCCACCATCACTGCGGTGGCGATGACCAAGACGGTTCGGACGGTCTCCTTAACGCGAGCAGCGTTTCCAGCGCCGAAATTTTGTCCGATGATAGGCGCTGCCGTGAATGCGATGGCCATAGCGGGTACTTGAATTAGTCCAAGCACACGAGAACCGATGCTGAATCCTGCTTGTGCGGCTGAACCGAAATTTCCGAGGGCATAATAGATTGCCGCCATATAAGCGAACATGATGGCGAACTCTCCGCCGGCAGGAAGGCCAACGGCCAGAATGCGCCTCGAAAGACCAAATTGGGGGCGCCATTCCTTCAGATTGAGTGTGAGGTAATTTCCTGGCCTTTGGAAATAAAGCCAGAGTGTAATGACGCCAATTGCGACTGCTATCGAACTGGCCAAGCCCGCCCCCTGCACACCTAGGGCGTGGCCCGTTGGCCATCCGACTATGAGCACTGGCGCGAGAATAACATTAACGGCCACCGTAAGCACTTGAACGTACATCGTCGGCTTCACTACGCCGATGCCGCGTAACGCTGATGACAGCGCCAGCATGACGAACTGTAGCGCGAGCGCTGGCATGAACCAGACGAGGTAGGTCGTGCCAGCCTCGACGGTAGCGGCATCCGCCCCGACTGAACGCATGTAAGTCGCGGCAACGGCGAAGCCTGCGACCAAGGTACACGTCCCGCAAATGATGGATAGCCCGATCGACTGATTGAAGACGAAGTTTGCATCGGCGCGATCGCCGCGGCCAACGGCTTTTGAAACAGCCGCCAAGGTGCCTACGCTAACGATTTGCGTGAGAGCATTGATGATGAACCCAGCATTGCCAGCAGTGCCGACACCGGCGATGGCGGCTTCACCTAGACCCGCCACGAAGTAGAGGTCGATCAATCCGCAGAGTAGTACCAAAATGAGCCCGGCGAAAATCGGGACCGCCATGGCGAGGACATGGCTCGAGATCGAGCCGCGAGTGAGATCGTTCATGATGGAGGACGTCCGATGAAAAAGCTGAAGGAAAGAGGTGCGCAGTTGATGGCCGCGAACTACAGCAGTTCACGAGAGTCCGCGTAGCCAGGTACTGCGCTTCTCAGCTTCCTTGGTTCACCGGTGGCTTCTTTCGATAGCTCTAATAAGTTCCCGTGTAACTCATTTGGATAAGCACCACTATAGAAAAAAGTGACAGCCCAATACAGTCTGCTAGGGGCACTTGCGGACATCCCGACGCAGCTGATCCGTGTCTGCTTTACCCCCGAAAACATTGCAGGCTCACTTCGCCGCTAGTTTGATGAATCCCTAGTCTACCTTCGCGCCGGCGAACTTGACCACCTTGCCCCACTTCTCGGTTTCGTCCGCCACCAGCTTACCGAAGTCGGTGGCCGAGCCCGGCAGCAGAATCGCGCCGATCTCGGTGAACCGCGCCTTGGCCTTGGGATCGGCGAGGATTTCGTTGACTGCCTTGTTGAGCCGGTCGACGATTTCGGGCGGCGTGCCTTTCGGCGCCGCGAGGCCATACCAGGCGCTTGCCTCGTAGCCCGGCAGATAATCGGCGACCAGCGGCAGGTCCGGCAGCACGTCCGAGCGGGCCGTGCTGGTGACCGCGAGTCCGCGCAGCTTGCCGGATTTGACGTGCTCGGCGCAGGTCGGAAGGTTGTCGAACATCACCTGCATCACGCCGGAGAGCATGTCGGTGAGCGCCGGCGCGCCGCCGCGGTAGGGCACATGCTGCATGTTGATGCCGGTCAACATCTTGAACAGTTCGCCCGACATGTGGATCGTCGATCCGTTGCCTGATGACGCCATGTTGAGCTTGCCCGGATTGGCCTTGGCATAGGCAATCAATTCCGGGATCGACTTGATCGGCAGTGACGGATGCACCACCACGACGTTGGGGAAGCGGATGATGCCGGCGATCGGCTCCATCTCCTTCATGAAATCGAAGGGCAGCTTGTCGTAAAGCGTAGCGTTGATGGCGTTGGCCGGGGCGACCAGAAGCAGCGTGTAACCATCCGGCGTGGCGCGCAGCACGGACTCGGTGGCGATATTGGTGCCGCCACCCGGCCGGTTCTCGATGACGAAGGACTGCCCGAGCTTTTCCGACAGCCACTGCCCCATCAGCCGCGCCGTGAGGTCCGCTGAGCCGCCCGGGGTATAGCCGATCACGAGGCGAACCGGCCGCGATGGATAGGCCTGCGCGCTTGCGTTTCCAGATGTGAGCGGAAGTGCAGCCGCACCGGCTGCAAGTTGCAAAAATTGACGACGCTGAAATTTTTTCATGTTTCCTCCGACGCACTGGCGGCTCTTGCGGCAGCCTGGGTGCGCGCATCCTAGCCGTGCAGCGTCGCCAAGCCGACAAGTATTCTCGCCCGAAGGGCGGAAGGTTCACCGCGTCACTTCGTCTCGCTGAGGAACGCCCGGTAGGCGAGCCTGATGCCCTCTTCCAGCGAGGTAGAGGCGCGCCAGCCGAGTTTCGCCAGCCGGCTGACATCGAGCAGTTTGCGCGGGGTGCCGTCCGGGCGCGAGGTGTCGAAACCGATCTCGCCGGTATAGCCGACGGTCGCCGCGACCACGCGGGCGAATTCGGCAATCGTGATGTCCTCGCCGGTGCCGATATTGACCAGTTCGTCCGCGGAATAGCTCTTCATCAAATGGATGCAGGCATCCGCGAGATCGTCGACATAGAGGAATTCGCGCCGCGGCGTGCCGGTGCCCCAGACCACGACCTCGCTGGCGCCGGAAACTTTCGCCTCGTGGAAGCGGCGGATCAGGGCGGCGACGACGTGGCTGTACTCGGGATGATAATTGTCGCCGCTTCCATAAAGATTGGTCGGCATCACGTTGATGAAGTCGGCGCCGTACTGGCTGCGATAGGCCTCCACCATCTTGATGCCCGCGATCTTGGCAATCGCATAGGGCTCGTTGGTCGGCTCCAGCGGCCCCGTCAGCATGGCATCCTCGCGCAACGGCTGCGGCGCCAGCTTGGGGTAGATGCAGGACGAGCCGAGGAACATCAGCTTCTCGGCGCCATGGACATGCGCCGCGTGAATCACATTCGTCGCAATCGCCAGATTGTCGTAGAGGAATTCGGCGCGCAGCGTGTTGTTGGCGACGATGCCGCCGACCTTGGCCGCCGCCAGAAACACCACCTGCGGGCGCTTGGCGGCGAACCATTTGTTGACCGCGGCCTGATCGCGCAGATCGGCCTCGCTGCGGGTCGCCGTCAGCAGCTCGACGTTTTCGGCCGCCAGCCGGCGCACCAGCGCCGAGCCGACCATGCCGCGATGCCCGGCGACGTAGACCGTCTTGCCCTTCAGCTCAAACGGAAGGCTTGCCATTGGCCACCTCCCGCCGGGCGTCAGCGAGATCGCCCGCGACCATTTCCTTGACCAGTTGGGCGAACGACGTCTTCGGCTTCCAGCCGAGCTTCTCGCGCGCCTTGCTGGCATCGCCGACCAGAAGGTCGACTTCGGTCGGCCGGAAGTACACCGGATCGATGCGGACCACGGTCTTGCCGGATTGTTTGTCGACGCCGGTTTCGTCGACGCCCTGGCCGCGCCATTCGATGCGGCGGCCGACTTCGGCAAACGCCAGTTCGACAAACTCGCGCACCGAACGGGTCTCGCCGGTCGCCAACACGAAATCGTCGGGCGCGTCCGCCTGCAATATCCGGTGCATGCCCTCGACATAGTCCCGCGCATGGCCCCAGTCGCGCTTGGCCTCGAGGTTGCCGAGATAGAGCACCTCTTCCAGGCCGGTTTCGATGCGGGCGACGCTGCGCGTGATCTTGCGCGTCACAAAGGTCTCGCCGCGGATCGGGCTCTCGTGGTTGAACAGGATGCCGTTCGACGCAAACATGCCATAGGCCTCGCGGTAATTGACCGTGATCCAGTAGCCGTACAGCTTGGCGACGCCGTAAGGCGAACGCGGGTAGAACGGCGTGGTTTCCTTCTGCGGCACCTCCTGGACGAGGCCGTAGAGTTCCGAGGTCGAGGCCTGATAAAACCGTGTCTCCTTCTCCATGCCGAGGATCCGGATCGCCTCCAGAAGCCGCAGCACGCCGATGCCATCGGCATTGGCGGTGTATTCCGGGCTCTCAAAGCTGACGCCGACATGGCTCTGGGCGGCGAGGTTGTAGATCTCGGTCGGCCTGATCTGCTGCATCAGCCGGATCAGGTTGGTCGAGTCGGTCATGTCGCCATAATGCAGCAGGAACGGCACATTGCGGGAATGCGGATCCTGGTAGAGGTGATCGATGCGCGCGGTGTTGAACGAGGACGACCGCCGCTTGATGCCGTGGACCTCATAGCCGAGGCCGAGCAGATATTCGGCCAGATAGGCGCCGTCCTGGCCGGTGACGCCCGTGATCAGCGCAACGCGCTTTGGATTGTGAGCCGTCATAGTCCCTCCAAGAGCCTGCCAGGCAGGCCTGCGCGGCGCAGGCCATAGCATCCGCTAGAGGCAGAGTCTAATCCGAAAGTCGCTCAATTTCAGACCCTTAGGCCGAGCGCCGTCCGCATCGACTGATGGTAGTGGATCATGGCCGGCTCGTTGCGACCGTAGACGGTGTGCGTCTGCGCGCCCGAAGTCAGACCGATCTGAATGCTGCGCCCGGTCGGGAAATCCTCGCCCGTAACTACATCGAGGACGAGCTGCATGTTCTTGTCCCAATGGATGCGCTCTTCCTCGGTGCTCGGCGCCTTCGGCACGTAAAGCCCAAGGTCCATGACGGAGCGATCCGTGCGTCCCTCGCGGGGAAACACCCTCGCGAGTTCGACATGGTCGCCCTGCACGAGGAGAACGGTGTTGGGAAACAGCGAATAGACGAGCGTCGTATTCCACATCAAATCCCATTTGTCCTCAGGCTCGGCCTTGAGCCGCTCGAGTTTCCTGCGCGGAAACGTCAGGCGGTGGTTGAGACCGAACGCCTCGAAATCGGTCACGTTGCCATGCAAGATGTCGCGCAGGGAATCACGGTGCAAGAAACCGACGTGGTAGCCCTCGTTGAACGTATCCACGACAATCTTCCAGTTCATGGTCTCCGGAATCAGGCGCCGGTCGTGGAACGACCAGGACGCAAATCCAAACGAAGCGAGCTCGTCGGCGAGCCCTCCAAGCCATGGATCGATGTCGAAATTCGTCGAACCGTCCGCGGTCGGGATCACCCATACAAGACCGTGCTTTTCACACAGCGGCAGCTCGACAAGCGATGCGCGTTCGCTGCGCACGTCAGGAAAGCAGCGCTCGTCGGGAATGCCCATCAGTTGGCCTGCGAGATCGTAGGTCCAGGCATGATAGGGGCAGGAGAACAGCCGCGCCTTGCCGCAGCCCTGGGCTACCTTGGCGCCGCGATGGCGACATACGTTCAGGAATGCGCGCAATCTGCTGTCGCGCCCCCGCACGATCAGAACGGGCAAACCGGCATGGTCGTCGGTGCTGAAGCTCCCCGGCGCGGGCCAGTCCGAAGCGAAGCCCATGACCAGCGGATGCTTGCGGAACAGAACCCGCTGTTCCTCGGCGAGGCGTTCCGCGTCCGTGTAGACCGACACGTCGTTTCGCCAGGGGCTATCCGCCATCGCCGTGGTCCGGGTCTCCACGTAATGCAACAGCCGCTTCAAAAGGTTGATCTGATCCTGCCTGCTCATCGGACACCTCCGGCTGGCCGTGGTCTCAAAACCGATCATTCGATACGGTACCGTATCACTACCACTTGTAGTTTCGATTTTCAATACGGTGCCGTATCGCCCGCGAACACAACAACGAGAGCGACCGGCAACATGGTGCCTTTGCCTGGTTTTGAGGACGTCGAGGCCGGTCTTACTCGCCGTGACAGCGCAGCTTTTCGAGTTCGATGATGGTGACCCCGCCATATTCCAGTCGAAGCAGGCCCTCCTTCTCCAGCCGCTTCAGGCACTGGTTGGCATTCTGCCGGGACAGGCCCGACAAGGCGCCAATCTCCTCCTGGGTGACCTCCAGATGACGCGTCAGGTCCGGATACAGGATTGGGTTGAACAGCGAGGCGATCGAGCGCGCGACGCGGCTGGTGGCATCGAGCGTGCGGCCATGTTCCACCGCCCCGATGAACTGGCCGAGCCGCTCGTTGAGCTGCCGGACCAGAAAGCGGTTAAACGCGACGCTGTTCTCGAACAACCAGAAGAAGGTGTTGCGATCCATCAGCGCCAGCCTGGTATCGCGCAATGCGACCACGTCGTAACGCCGCGGCTCGCTCTTCAGCACCGACCCCTCGCCAAACCAGGCGCCGGCCGTGAGGCCGGCAAAGGTCGCGGCCTTGCCGCCGCTCGACACGGTACTCATCCGGGCAAGACCCGTGACGATGCCGGTCCAGTAGTCGAAGGCATCGCCCCGCATGAAAATATGCTCATTGGCGCGATAGGATTTCTCCACGATGCCGGCGCGGGCGACCTCGATTTCCCGTTCGTTCAGTTCGCGCGACCAGGCCGCGATGCGCTTGAGGTAATCCGCAGCAATCATGATCGCATCGACCGTCGCGTCCCCATCGACTCTCGTGCTGCACTGCAGCAGGAGTGCCGCCCGTGAAATTTCCCGACCAATTGTCAGGCAAAAGACATTTCAAACTATCGCATTGCCCTAAGGAGGGCCACCTCGATACGTGCGGCCTATGGTGCGGCGGGGGTGCGACGCTATCACGCGTGACGCGGGGCATCGGGCCGGTACCGATAGTCGGATGGCTTGCCCGTCACCGCCGATGTAGGATCGCATGCGATTGCAAACGATAGATAAAGAGCGCTGCTCAAGCGCCGTATCTGGAGGGAATGAGTGGCTTACACGTTGGAAGTGCGCGGGGTGTCTCTGCGCTTCGGCGGCGTCCGTGCGCTGACCGAAGTCTCCTTCGGCGTGAACGAGGGCGAATTGTTCTCGATCATCGGCCCGAACGGAGCCGGCAAGACCTCAATCGTCAATTGCATTTCAGGTCGCTACAAGCCGACCGAAGGCCAGCTGTTCTACCGCGGCAAGGACATCACCGGCCTCAATCCGAACGCGCGGCCCCGGCTGGGCATCGGCCGTACGTTCCAGAATCTCGCGCTGTTCCACCATATGAGTGTGCTCGACAACATCATGGTCGGGCGGCACCACCTCCTGAAGAACAATTTCATCACGGGCTCGCTGTACTGGCTGACCGGCGCCCGGCGCGAGGAACTCGAGCATCGCCGCAAGGTGGAGGAGATCATCGATTTCCTCGACCTGCAGTCGGTGCGCAAGGCCACCGCCGGCACCCTGCCCTACGGCCTGCGCAAGCGCGTCGAACTTGCCCGCGCCATGGCGCTGGAGCCGCAGCTGATCCTGCTCGACGAGCCGATGGCCGGCATGAACTTCGAGGAAAAGGAGGACATGGCGCGCTACATCGTCGATCTCAACGAAGAGTTCGGCATGACGGTCATGATGATCGAGCACGACATGGGCGTGGTGATGGATATCTCCCATCGCGTCATGGTGCTGGATTTCGGCCGCAAGATCGCCGAGGGCGATCCGGCGTCCGTGCTCGCCGATCCACATGTGAAGCGCGCCTATCTCGGTGAAGAGGACGAACTCCTCATCGATCCCGACGATACGCCGGCACCTGCGGAGAGCGCAGCATGATGGATTACGCGGGGCGCGCCGCCCAAGCCGACACCTATCCAAAACTCCTGCGCCTCAATGCGAAAGAACACGGCGCTGAGATCGCGCTGCGCGAAAAGGATCTCGGGCTGTGGCGCGTCTTCACCTGGAACGACTATCAGACGCGCGTGCATGATTTCGCGCTCGGCATGATCGAACTGGGTCTCGGGCGCGGCGACGTCATCGGCATCATCGGCGACAACCGCCCGGACTGGGTGGCAGCCGAAATCGCAACGCATGCGATCGGCGCCATGAGCCTCGGCCTTTATCGCGACGTGCTGGACGAGGAAGCAGCGTACCTGCTCAGCTACGGTGACGCCAAACTGGTGTTCGCCGAAGACGAGGAGCAGGTCGACAAGCTGCTGGCGCTGGCCGACCGCGCGCCCAACCTCAAGCACATCGTCTATTCCGATCCGCGCGGCATGCGGAAATACGACGATCCGCGCCTGATGGAGGCCGAAAAGCTGGCCACGATGGGTCGCGACCGCGCCGCGCGCGAGCCGGGCCTTTACGATCGGCTGGTCGATGCGACAAGCGGCGAAGATGTCGCGATCCTCTGCACCACCTCGGGCACGACGGCCAACCCCAAGCTGGCGATGCTGGCGGCCGGGCGCGTCCTCAAACACTGCGCGACCTATCTGGCGTTCGATCCAAAGGGGCCGGACGACGAATATGTCTCGGTGCTGCCGCTGCCCTGGATCATGGAACAGGTCTACGCGCTCGGCAAAGGGCTGCTCTGCCGGATGAAGGTGAACTTCGTCGAAGAGCCCGAGACCATGATGCACGATTTCCGCGAGATCGCGCCGACCTTCGTGCTGTTCGCGCCCAGGCTCTGGGAATCGATCGCCGCCGATGTGCGCGCCGGCGTGATGGACTCCTCGCCGCTGAAGCAAAAACTCTTCGATATCGGCATGAAGGCCGGACTCTCGGCGCTGGCGCAGGGCAAGCATTCGATGCTGGCCGACCAGCTGCTGTTCCGCGCGCTGCGCGACCGGCTCGGCTTCACGCGGCTGCGCTCGGCCGCGACCGGCGGCGCCGCGCTTGGGCCGGATACCTTCAAGTTCTTCCGGGCCATGGGCGTGCCGCTGCGCACCCTCTATGGCCAGACCGAACTGCTCGGCGCCTACACGCTGCATCCCTTCGACAAGGTCGATCCGGATACCACCGGCGTGCCGATGGCCGCCGACATCGAGATCCGCGTCGACAACCCCGACGTCAACGGCGTCGGCGAAATCGTGGTGCGTCATCCCAACATGTACCTCGGCTACTACAAGAGTCCGGAAGCTTCGGCCGCCGACATGAAGGACGGCTGGATGCACTCCGGCGACGCCGGCTATTTCAACGCCGACAGGCAACTCGTCGTCATCGACCGCATCAAGGATCTCGCGGAGACCTCGCGCGGCGAGCGCTTCTCGCCGCAATATCTGGAAAACAAGCTGAAGTTCTCGCCCTACATCGCCGAGACGGTCGTGCTCGGCGCCGGCCGGGACACGCTGGCGGCGATGATCTGCATCCGCTACTCGATCATCTCGAAATGGGCGGAGAAGAACCGCATCTCGTTCACGACCTACACCGACCTCTCCTCGCGTCCCGAAGTCTATGCGCTGCTGCGCAAGGAGGTCGAGGGCGTCAACGCCACGCTGCCGCCGGCGCAACGCATTTCCCGCTTCCTGCTGCTCTACAAGGAACTCGACGCCGACGACGGCGAGCTGACCCGCACCCGCAAGGTCCGCCGCAGCGTCATCAACGAGAAATACGCCGACATCATCGACGCGATCTATGGCGGCAAGAGCGATATTCCGGTCGATACCGTGATCCGCTTCCAGGACGGCACCACCCAGCGCATCCGCACCACCCTCCGGGTGGTCGATCTCGGCCATGATGCGCCGATGGCGGAGGCCGCAGAATGATGACGCAGCAACGAACTCGCACGGCGCCAGTCGATGTGCCCTCTCCCCTTGTGGGAGAGGGCAGCACCGCCGTTCAACACACACTCACTTCGGTGAGGGATTTCTCTCCACATGCGCGAATGCGGAGAGAACCCCTCACCCGTCTTCGCGGAGCCCGTCATCGGGCGGCGCTTCGCGCCGACCCGGTGGCGAAGCCACCCTCTCCCACAAGGGGAGAGGGAAACAGGCGCGCAATCCAACGGCGTCAAGCAGCATGAACACCCAGCTTCTCATCCAGCTCCTGGTCAACGGCCTCGTGGTCGGCACGCTCTATGGCGTGGTCGCGATGTCGTTCGTGCTGATCTACAAGGCGACCCAGGTGGTAAACTTCGCGCAGGGCGAACTGCTGCTGGTCGGCGCCTGGGTGTGCTGGTGGCTGCTCACCAAGTATCAGGTGCCGTTCTATCTGGGCATGCCGATCACGCTGGTCTTCATGTTCCTGTTCGGCATCGCGATCCAGATCGTCATCCTGCGCCCGATGATCGGGGAACCGATCATTTCCGTGATCATGGTGACGATCGCGCTGTCGACGGTATTTGCCGCGCTGATGAAGTGGATGTTCGGCGTCAATTTGCAGCCGTTCCCGCGCGTCTTCCAGACCCAGAACGTCAACATTCTCGGACTGCAGGTGCAGACCGTCTATCTGATGAGTCTTGCGGTCTCGGTGGCGATGATGATCGGGATGGCGTGGTTCTTCCGCCTCTCCAAATATGGTCTGGCGATGCGCGCCACCGCCTTCAACCAGCAGGTAGCGCAGTCGCTCGGCATTTCCGTGAAGAGCGTGTTTGCGATGGCCTGGGCGATCTCGGCGACCGTCTCCGCCGTCGCGGGCGTGGTGGTCGCCGTCGTCAACGGCGTCTCGGCCGGGCTTTCCGCCTATGGCGTCAAGGTGTTTCCGGCGGCGATCCTCGGCGGTCTCGACAGCGTCGGCGGCGCGGTGCTCGGCGGCATCATCATCGGGCTATTGGAAAACTTCGCGCACTTTCTCGACAGCGAATATCTGCACTGGGGCAATCTCTACGAGATCGCGCCGTTCTATGCGCTCATCATTATCCTGATGATCAAGCCATACGGCCTGTTCGGCACCAAAGACATCGAGCGGGTGTAAACCATCATGGCAAGCCAGACATTGATTCCCGCCGGCGATTTCCGCACCACCTACGCGGCGGATACCACGGTGTTTCCGACCGCGACCAGCCGGAACGCCATGATATCAGGCATCGTGCTGATCTGCTTTGCGCCGCACGTCGTCAACGAATACATCCTCAGCCTCCTGATCCAGATCGGCATCTTCGGCATCGCCGCCCTTGGGCTGAACATCGTCGTCGGCTTCACCGGCCAGATCTCGATCGGCCACGCCGCCTTCTTCGGCTTCGGCGCCTTCACCTCGGCCTATCTCTCGAACCGGTTCGCCATTCCCGTCTTCTTCTGCATCCCGCTTGCAGGCGTCGTGACGGCCGCAGTCGGCCTGATCTTCGGCCTGCCTGCCGCACGGCTGAAAGGGCTTTATCTCGCGATCGCGACGCTGGCGGCGCAGTACATCCTGCTCGACTTCTTTGCCCGCGCCGAATGGTTCACCGGCGGCAGCGTTCCCGCCAGCGCCGAACCGTTCTCCCTCTTCGGCTATATGCTGCGCGGCGATAAGCAATATTTCTATGTCGTGCTGGCCTATGTCATCGTCTGCTATCTCCTGGTCACGAACCTGATCCGTTCGCGCGACGGGCGTGCGTTGGTGGCGGTGCGCGACCATTATCTGTCCGCCGAGATCATGGGCATCAACCTGACCAAATACCGGACGCTGTCGTTCGGCCTTGCCGCCTTCTTCGCCGGCGTCGGCGGCGCGCTCTATGCGCATTACAACCAGGTGGTCTCCAACGAAGGTTTCGGCATCGACCGCTCGATCATCTTCCTGGCGATGATCATCATCGGCGGGCTCGGCTCGATCATGGGCACGCTGATGGGCACCGCCTTCATGGTGCTGCTGCCGGAATCGATGGAATGGCTCAGCGTCGCGTTGCGCGGCAGTCCGATCGACCAGTTCCTGGGATTGAAGAACAACATCGCCTTCCTGCGCGAGATGGCGATCGGCGTCATCATCATCGTCTTTCTGGTTTTCGAACCGGACGGACTCGCGCATCGCTGGCGACAGATCAAGGCGTACTGGAAACTCTACCCGTTCTCGCATTGAGGTCGGAACGGGACGGACAACAATAAGACCTCGAGAAGTAACCGGGAGGACTATGTCCATGACGATGAAGACTCTGTTGAGCACAGCCTCGCTTGCTTTGCTGTTGGGTAGCACCGCGGCATCGGCCCAAGCGCCGATCGCGCTGGGACATCTCACCGATTATTCGGGCCCCACCTCGGATGTCGGAACGCCGTTCGGCCAGGGTGTCGCGGACACCTATGCGTGGATCAACAAGAACGGCGGCATCAATGGCGCCAAGATCAATCTCGATACCGTCGACTACGGCTACCAGGTGCCGCGCGCGATCGCCCAGTACAAGAAGTGGTCCGGCTCCGACAAGGTCGCCGCCATTCTCGGCTGGGGCACCGCCGACACCGAAGCGCTGACGGGATTCCTAGCCCAGGACAAGATCCCGGATATTTCGGCATCCTATGCCGCGGCGCTCTCCGACCCGACTGGCGCCGGCGGCAAGGCCAAGCCTGCCCCCTACAACTTCTTCTACGGCCCGAGCTACTCGGACGCGGTTCGCGGCATGCTGACCTGGGCCGCCGAGGACTGGAAGTCCAAGGGCAAGTCCGGCAAGCCGAAATTCGTCCATATGGGTGCGAACCATCCCTATCCGAACGCGCCGAAGGCCGCGGGTGAAGCGATTGCCGCCGAACTCGGCTTCGAACTGCTGCCGCCGATCGTGTTCGCGTTGACGCCCGGCGATTACAGCGCGCAGTGCCTGACCCTGAAGAGCTCGGGCGCCAACTACGCCTATCTCGGCAACACCGCCGGCTCGAACATCTCCGTGCTCAACGCCTGCAAGGCGGCCGGCGTCGACGTGCAGTTCCTCGGCAACGTCTGGGGCATGGACGAGAACGCCGCCAAGGCCGCAGGTGCTGCCGCCGACGGCGTGGTATTCCCGCTGCGCACCGCGGTGGCGTGGGGCGGCAACGCCCCCGGCATGAAGACCTTCATGGAAATCTCGAAGATGTCGGACGCCGCCGGTACCACCTACCGTCCCGTGCATTACATCGCCGGCGTCTGCACCGCACTCTACATGAAGGAAGCCGTGGAATGGGCTGCCAAGAACGGCGGCGCCACCGGCGAGAACGTCAAGAAGGGCTTTTATCAGAAGAAGGATTGGGTGCCCGCGGGCGGCGAAGGCATCTGCAATCCCTCGACCTTCACCGAGACGGATCACCGCGGCACGCTCAAGGTTGATCTCTATCGCATGAAGGTCGCAGGCGCGACCGACGCCCCGCTCAACGATCTCGTCAAGAACGGCGGCATCAAGATGGAGAAGGTGAAGACGATCGACCTGCCGCGCAAGCCCGAGTGGCTCGGCTGGTAAGGCAACGGTTGCCGAGAGGCGCCGAACGCATTCGGCTGTCGTCCCCCGCGAAAGCGGGGGACCCAGTACGCCGCGGCTTCTCGGTGGATCACAGCCGCCTCTGGAATACTGGGTCACCCGCCTTCGCGGGTGACGACACCGAGAGGTGATGAGACAGGACATGACTGAATCGACCGTAATCAATCGTCCCGCGACGGCGGCACAAGCCGCCGCTCCGCTGCTCAGCGTCCGCAACATCGAGGTGGTCTACGACAAGGTCATCCTGGTGCTGCGCGGCCTCAGCCTCGACGTGCCGAAGGGTGCGATCGTAGCCCTGCTCGGCGCTAATGGCGCCGGCAAGTCGACGACGCTGAAGGCGATCTCGGGCCTGCTCAAGACGGAGGACGGTGAAGTCATCCGCGGCGAGATCCTTTTCGACGGCGCGCGCATCAACGGCATCGATCCCGACAAGATCGTCCGCCGCGGCATCTTCCAGGTGATGGAGGGCCGCCGCATCATATCCGACATGACGTCGATCGAGAATTTGAAGCTCGGCGCCTTTACCCGCACCGACAACGAGGTCGGCAACGACATCGACATGGTCTTCAGATATTTCCCGCGGCTGAGGGAGCGCACCGGGCTCGCCGGCTATCTCTCCGGCGGCGAGCAGCAGATGCTGGCGATCGGCCGCGCGCTGATGGCGCGGCCCAAGATGATCCTGATGGACGAGCCGTCGATGGGCCTGTCCCCGCTCCTGGTCAAGGAGGTGTTCGCGATCATCAAGGCAATCAACCGCGATCTCGGCGTCACCATCCTCCTGGTGGAGCAGAACGCGCGCGCGGCGCTGTCGGTCGCAAGCCACGGCTACATCATGGAACAGGGCAAGGTGGTGCTCGACGGCACGGCCGACGAATTGCGCGACAACGAGGACGTCAAGGAATTCTACCTCGGCGGCGCCGGCGACCAGCGCAAGAGCTTCAAGAACCTCAAAAGCTTCAAGCGGCGAAAGCGGTGGCTGTGATCGGCCATAGCGTTTTCGAGCGAAGTGGGTACCGGTTCGCGTGAAGAAGACGCGTCAAAACAAAAAACTGAACGGTTCTGATTCCATCAGAACCGCCACCCATCATTTAGCCGATCACCTGTTCCGCTTCCGCGACCGCGCAAAGAACATGATAGAACGAAGACGCAGGAATGGTTGCGACCAGCGAGTTGCCGTCGCGATCGAATTGGTCGTACCAGCCGCCCGCCACGGGATGGCTGAGATAATGCCGTTCGAGCCGCGCCAGTGCCGCGCGCGCTTCATCCGCGGCTCCCGCCTCGCCCGATTCGGCCTGCGCGATCCACGCCTTGGCGATTTCGGTCTGCGGCCACAGCCGCCGCGTATGACGCCTGATCTTGCCGTGGGCGTCGCCCTCGTCGATCAGACAGCCGGTCGCCTCATCGCGGTAGCGCAGCGCCGACGCCAGCAATTCGCCGCGGTAGCGGCCAGTCGGACAGCCGGTGATGCGTTCAAAGCCCTTCAGCAGCCACGCCCACTCCGCCTGGTGTCCCGGCTCGACGCTGACAGGCTCGATCTTCGACCAATCCTCCTCGAAATACTCGCCAAGCACCTGCCGCTGCTTGTCGTAGAGGTTGGCCAGAAACAGGCTGAAGAAATTCCCGGCCCTGTTCTGGAACACCACATCATGCGTCGCGTCGAATGCCGCGATCATCGCTTCGAACAGATGCATCTGCGGATTCTGCCGCCGCGGCAGCGACACCGGCAATCCCTCATGAACGCCGCCGTGCGGCGAGCGCAGTTGCGTCTCGATGAAATGGCACAGCGCGTCGATCTCGGCGCGGACCTGTGCGTCGCGTTCGAGCCCATGGACGGCTGCAAGGGCGAGCAGGACAAAGGCGTGGTCATAGGAATCGCGGAGCGGGTTCAGCACCGCGCCATCAGGCGTCAACGTGTGGACGAAGCCGGGTCCGCCATCGGGGGCTTTCGCCTTCGCCAGGAGGTGTTCCAGCCCCTTCAGCGCGATCGCGCGGCCATCAGGATACCAGCCCATTTGCGCCGCCTTGGCGAAGCAATAGATCTGGCGCGCCTGCACGAAGACCCGGCGCGGCGCCAAGCGGTCCGCACGGCCGTCCACATCGAGCCGATCGATAAAGCCGCCCGCCTTGTCGTCCCAACCTTCGGTCGACCACAGCGGCAAGCAGTGGTCGATCATGCGAAGCTTCAGCCTGGCGACGATATCGGCCGAAACGGCACCGTCTCCTGCCGCAGCGGTATGTCCTTCAGCCATTGCGTCCCCTGGAACACGAGCAACACCGGTAGCCGCCGTCTGATAGCACGCCAGCGGCGGCACGCAATCGGCCCTAATCTGCGGGATCATCAGCCATGACCGATCACTATGACGCCCTTGAAACCCGCGAGCCGGCCAAACGCGACGCTGAGCTGTTTTCCCGCCTGCCGGACGTTCTGCGCAAGGCGCTGGCCGCGCCGGCCTATGCCGAGCGCCTGAAGGGCATCGATCCCGCTTCCGTAACCAGCCGGGCCGAGCTGGCGCACCTGCCGGTGCTGCGCAAGTCGGAACTCCCTGCCCTGCACAAGGCCGCGCCGCCCTTCGGCGGTTTCGTGGCCGGGCCTTTGGGGTCGTTCGGGCGGCTGTTTACCTCGCCGGGCCCGATCTTCGAACCCGAGCCTGTTCACGCCGACCCCTGGCGCGGCGCGCGCGCATTGTTTGCGGCCGGGTTCCGGCCCGGCGACGTCGTGCTCAACACCTTCAGCTACCATCTGACGCCCGGCGGCTTCATCTTCGACGCCTCGGCGCGGGCGCTGGGCTGCGCGGTGATCCCGGCCGGCCCCGGCAATACCGAACAGCAGTTCGAACTGATCGAGGCCTATCGCCCGGTCGGCTACAGCGGCACGCCGGATTTCCTCAAGATCCTGCTCGACGCCGCCGCAAGCGCAGGCCGCGACGTCTCCTCGATCAAGCGCGCAATGGTATCAGGCGCGGCGTTTCCGAAGTCGCTGCAGGATGAAGTGAAGTCGCGCGGCATCGATGCCTATCAGGCGTTCGGCACCGCCGACCTCGGCCTGATCGCGTTCGAGACGCCAGCGCGCGATGGCATGGTCGTCAACGAAGACCTGATCATGGAAATCGTACGTCCCGGCACCGGCGATCCCGTCGCGCCCGGCGACGTCGGCGAGATCGTCGTCACTTCGCTCGATCCGCAGCATCCGTGGATCCGCCTCGCGCTCGGCGACCTCACCGCGGCGTTGCCGGGAACGAGCCCGTGCGGACGCACCAACATGCGCATCAAGGGTTGGATGGGACGCGCCGACCAGACCACCAAGGTCAAGGGCATGTTCGTGCGCCCCGAGCAGATCGCCGAGATCGGCAAGCGCCATCCCGAACTCGGTCGGCTCCGCCTCGTGGTCACGCGATCCGGCGAAAGCGACCTGATGACGCTGAAGGCGGAAACGGCCTCGGCTGCCGGAAATCTTCAGGACGAACTCACCGCGACGCTGCGCGCCGTGACAAAGCTCGGCGGGAATGTAGAACTCGTCGCGGAAGGCTCGCTGCCAAACGATGGCAAGGTGATCGCGGACGAGCGGTAAGCGTGCCCGCCTCGTCTCAGAACTTGCGAACGAGATCGATGATTTCGTCCTGCTGCGCCCTGGTGATCTCCGCGAACATCGGCAGTGACAGGATTTTCCCTTGATCGCTGGATGCATTGGGAAATTGCTCGGAACGATGCCCGAAGCGCGCATAGGCGGCAAGGAATGGCAGCGCCGTCGGATAATTGATCGCGGTCTGCACGCCGTTGGCGTTCAGGTGCGCGGCCAGTGCATCGCGGCGCGGATGCCTGATCGTGTAGAGATGATAGACGTGCGTGCGGTCGGGCGCGACCTGCGGCACGACGACGTCCTCGATCTGGTTGAGGCCGGCATCATAGACTTTCGCGGCGTTCTGCCGCGCTTCTGTCCACTGGGCCAGGTGCGGCAGTTTCGCCGACAGGATCGCTGCCTGCATGCCGTCGAGCCGGCTGTTGATGCCCTCGATATAATGCTGGTGCTTCACCAGACCGCCGTGACGCGCCAGCATGGTCATATGTTCGGCTAGTCGCTCGTCATTGGTCACGACGGCGCCGGCATCGCCCATCGCGCCGAGATTCTTGCCCGGATAGAATGAATAGGTCGCAGCCGTGCCGAAGGTGCCGACCTGCTGGCCTTTATAGCGGGCCAGATGCGCCTGCGCGCAATCCTCAACCACCCAGAGCTTGTGCTTGCGCGCGATCGCCATGATCGCGTCCATGTCCGCCGGCTGGCCGTACAGATGCACGGGAATGATCCCGACGGTGCGCGGCGTGATCGCGGCCTCGATCGCCGCTGGTTCGATCGTGAACGTAGCGCCATCGGTATCGCAGAATACCACCGTGGCGCCGGCGTGCGTAATCATCGCCGAAGTGCTGATCCAGGAATGCGCCGTGGTGATCACCTCGTCACCCGGCTTGACCTTCAGCGCGGCCATCGCGAGATACAGCGCATCGGTGCCGTTCGCGCAGGATACGCAATGCTTGACATCTACGGCAGCTTCGAACTCCCGCTCGAAGGCATCGACGTAGCACCCGCGAATGAAAGCGTTGTCGCGGATCACGGAGGCAATCGCGCCGTCGATCTCGCTTCTGATGGTCTGATACTGCAGTTGCAGATCCGCAAAAGGCACCGGCATCTTCGTCTTTCCTACTTGTCCACCAGCAGCCGGCGCGCAGGATTGCCTGCATATGTTCCTGACGTCGTGATGTCCCGGGTTACCACCGAGCCCGCGCCGATGACGACATCGTCGGCGATCCTGACCGGCATGATCGTGGCGTTGGAGCCGATCGAGACGCGGTTGCCGATCACGGTCTCGCGCCACAATTCCCTGTTGCCCCGGGCCGGGCCGCCGGTCGAGAACGTATCGTTCACGAACATCACGCCATGGCCGACAAAGCAGTCCTCGCCGATGGTGACCAGCTCGCAGATGAAGGCATGTGACTGCACCCGCGTGCGGGCGCCGATCACGACGTCTTTCTGGATCTCGGTGAACGGCCCGACGAAGCAGCCGTTGCCGATCTTGCAGCCATAGAGATTGCACGGCTCGACGATTTTGACGCCGGTGCCGAAAACAACGTCACGCACGCCGGCCTGGTGTATCTCGGGCCGGCTCACGAGACGACACCGAGCCGGCCCAGCCGCGGCGCGAAGCGAAGCGGCACCTCGGCGCCGGTCTCGATCGATTCGTAGAGCGCGGAAATCAGTTCCAGGCTCTTGCGCCCTTCGAGACCGTCGACCAGCGCCGAACGCTGGTTCACCAGGCAGTCGATCACGTGCTGGTAGTAGGCCTGATGGCCGAAGCCGTAGACGTTCGGCGGATTGACGGAAAATTTCTCGATTACATCCTTGTCGGACGGAAGTTCTTCGACAAAGCGCCAGTGCCGGATCTGGTTGACCGCGAAGCCCGCAATTTCGACCGTTCCCTTTTCTCCGAGAATCGAAAGCGATCCTTCGAGGTCGGTCGGCCGGACAGCCGTCGTCGCCTCGATGATCCCGAGCGCGCCGCTGCGGAATTTCAGGGTTGCCACCGCGGTGTCCTCGGCCTCGATCTTTGCCAGCGCCGTGACGGCACGGGCATGAACGCTGACGACATCGCCGAAAAACCATTCCAGCATGTCGACGTGATGGCTGGCCTGGTTGGAGAGCACGCCGCCGTCATAAGCCCAGGTGCCGCGCCAGGCATCCTGATCGTAATAGGCCTGGTCGCGGCACCAGCGGACGCGAACCGTGCCGAGAATCAGGCGGCCGAAGCGGCCGGCCTCCAGCGCCTCGCGCGTCTTCACCACAGGAACATTGAAGCGGTTCTGCTTGACGACGAACAGCTTGACGCCGGCCTCGTCACAGGCGCGGATCATGTCGTCGGCGTCCTGCAGCCGCAGCGCCATCGGCTTCTCGACGACGACGTGCTTTCCGGCCTTCGCGCAGGCGATGACATGGGCGGGATGCATCCCGCTCGGCGTCAGCACCGCCACCGCATCGATGTCCTTCCGGGCGAGGAAGTCATTCATGTCATGGATTGCCGGGACGCCGAACTTCGACGCGATCGCGTCGGCGCGGTTGCGAACGGTATCGCAAACGGCAGCGAGCCTGGCTCCGTCGATATGATTGCCGCCCAGAAGTTCCGAGTGGCGCTTTGCGATACGCCCGCATCCAAGCAGGCCTATTCTGATCATGGGGAGCTTTGTTCCATTAGCCGTCAGAATCGACGTTAGCCCCCTGATCGATCGCAGCCAACCCTTCAGGGTGGCGGAGCCCCCCGCCTCTCGCCCGGGCCGCCGGATTTTGATCCGTCCGAAGGCGTTGACAACAACCCCGGAAGACTGCAACGACGCAGTGGCGTCCGCCAATGACGGATTTCAACCCTCGGCGGATGGGTCAGATGGCTCGACGGGGTCCCAGCTCCCAAACGCTGCCCGCTTGGCACCGTATCTCCCTGCTCATACAGAAAAGAGCCGCTTTTAGAAGGGTTCCGTCAACCCTCGGTTGCCCCCATACGATTCGCTGGCCTATATTAGAGATTGGCGGTGGTCTATTTTAAACGCAAAGCCGACTTTTTCAGATTAGATGCAACAGGAAACTCAGCGGCGAAAAGGCGTCCCCGGGCTGATGAATTCACGCCCCACACCTGCTGGCGAGGGAGCCGGTGCGCAGTCGAGCACCGCGTCGGACGTGCCGTGCAGCCGCGACAGCAAGAAAACCAGGGTGCTCGTAACCGGCGCCGACGGGTTCGTCGGACGTCATCTGGTTCCGTATCTTGTCGCGCAGGGATATGCCGTGATCGCTGCATCGAGAGCGGCAACCACCTTCGACAATCCGAACGTGACCGCCATTCCGCTTCCGGATCTCTCGCGGCTGTTCGACTGGCAACCCCTGCTGGACCAATGCGACACCATCGTTCATCTTGCAGGCATTGCTCACAAATACGCCGGCGACGATTTTTATGATCGCGTGAATCATCGCGCGACGTCGGCGCTGGCACGGGCGATATCGCGCGGCGCGACAAAGCATCTGGTGTTCATTTCCTCGATCGCCGCCCAGTCCGGCTCATTTGCGGATCATCACCTGACTGAGGATGATTTTCCGACACCGAACAATGCGTATGGGCGGTCCAAATTTGCCGCCGAGCAGGCCATACGCGCGGCCGGCATTTCGTTTACAATACTGCGTCCCGTCGTGATTTACGGCGAAGGCGAGAAGGGAAACTTTGCGGTCGTTCACCGGCTTTCACGGCTTCCAATCCCGCTTCCGTTCGGAGGGTTGACCGCGCAGCGATCCGTACTGTCGATCCAGAATTTCAATTCGGCCGTCGAGACCGCGCTGAACAATCCCGGCGCGCGGGGAGAAACCTTTATCGTATCAGATCCTGCACCGATCACGGTAGCAAATCTCATTGCCCGTCACCGCACCAGCCTCGGCAGGTCACCCTGGTTGGTGCCTGTACCCGAAAGCTGGCTCAAGGCGACCCTCAAGGTCATGGGCCAGGGCGCGATCTGGGAGCGAATTGGACGGCCCCTGGTGGCCCCTCCAAGAAAACTTCTTTCGATCGGCTGGAAGCCATCCTGAGCGATCTGCGCCCGCTATCCGTTGGCGGCTGGATGCCTCAACTGCAGCGGATTTTTCGGCCGGTGGTAGGCGCCGTGAGTATCAACACCGTGTCGAGCTTCCAGGGCGCAGCCCGGGCGCAGAGTTGCTGGTCGCTCAACGGTTCGGAGCTGGCGTCCTTGTAATCCGCAAAGCCGTAATGCGGCTCCTTCGGGCATTTCAGCGCCGGCGGGTTCAGTCCTTTCAGCATGGGCGCGCCGAGGATCGCGGGGACGAAAAGCGGATCCTGGCGGCACTCCACGGCGATGGTCCAGAAAGGTACGTTGTCGGGCGGTACGAATACTGCCGCGCGGTGCGACTGCGTGATTCCCATTGCCAGCAATGTCGCTTTGACCTGCCATCCTGGAGTACGCTTCATATCGCTCGCCAGCGCATAGCGGGCCGGATGCCCCGGCGTCAAAAGTTCGATGAGGCGTTGCCGGGTTGTCGTCTCGGCGCCGGCGCTTTCACCAGAAACCACGCGCGCCCGCGCCTGAACCTCCGCAAACAGAGCACCCAACCTGTACGCGCTTTGCCGCTTTTCCTGAGTCGCAAACGCGACGAGCAGCAGCGCACCCACAACAAAGCCCGGCATACGAGGGTTGGGAAAAAGTTTTTCGAAATGAGCGCCGCGGTAGGCGCAGACAAATACGATTGCCGTCCAGGTCCCGACGTTGACGAAGTAATAGCCGGATCCACCGGGGACATTGATCAGCAGAACGGGGACCACGCTGGCGATCGCCATCACGGCAACCGCTTCGGCGCATCTTTGGTCCTGCGGCGTTCCACCCCGCCATACCTGAAACGCAACATAAAGCAGCACAAGGTTTGCAGCGATGTTCGGCAAGGCGCCGCGCGGATGCTCGCGGATAAAGCCCAACGGTTCGAGCGCCTCCAGCAGCATCCGCGCACTGGGGGAGATGATCGCGATTGCAAGGATCACAAGCAGAAGGAGTGGCGCAGCCAGCTTGATCAGGCCCAGCGGCGTCGTGCCCATTCGCCGCCACAACAGGAATCCGGCCCCACCTGCGAGAACGGCGCCGACAGAAATCTTCGAAAGCAGAATCAGCAGGCCTGCAACGCCGAGCGCTGTGACCTGCAAGCTGAGGCGATGACGCCGCTCAGAATCGGCGATCTCCGCCAGCAGCGGCAACGCCAACAAAAACATGATCATCGCGAGGAAATAGGACTCCGAGACCAGATAGGACGTCCATCCCCACAGGTCGGCCACAAACAGCAGCAGCAGCGAACCCAGCGTGATCAGGGCACCATTGGCGGGCCCCTCTCCGGGCCGGCGAAACAGGTGGATCGCGAGCGACAGGCCGAACAGCAGCATCGGAATGGCGATAATTTGCCCGCCGATGGAGTAGGCCTCCAGCGTCGGTACCCCGAGCCAAAGGCCGATGCAGCCGAGCCAGATGTGGGACAGCACATGGTATTTGGTGGAAAGGAGTCCATCGAGGCCGGTGCTCAGCACACCATACTTGACGAGCATGTTGGCGATCGAGGCATGAAAAATAGTGTCGAGTTGGTGGATGCCCGTCAGCGCCAGTTCGAGCGTGAGGACCGATCCATAGGCGCGCGAATTGATCACCAGGAAATAGCCGAAACCGAAGAGGCCACCGCAGGCAACGGCGAACACCCACCTGCCGGCGGGGGCTTTGCGCATGGCCCAGGCGGTGTGCGAGATGCCCGCAGCCAGCAGTCCAATAAACAGCGGATAGGTGACGACGTCGGCCAAAGGCCCGTTCAACCAGGCAAGGCATGGCAGAAAAATCACCGCCACGGTCGAAATCAGCAGTGCGCTGTACGCGCCACCGCGCTCGACGTGGCGGACCGTCAACAACGTCGCACAGGCGATGACAGCGCATGGCAACAGGAACGCCTTGACGAAAACGAACCAGTGTGGGCTCCCCAACGGCCAGCGCACGATGGCCACCATGACCGCCGACACCGCCGTCATGGTCCAGCAGAACATAGCCGCGAAATAGATCGGGCTTGGTTGGCGGGCGGCAAGCAGCTGCGTTGGATCGGGCGCCGATTCAGCCAGCCAGCGCCGAGACAATTGTTCAGTAGCTTGCACGCGATCGAACCTGCTTTTTGACCAGGGGACTCAAGGGATAGTCCTCGCCTGGCGCTCATCTGGCGACGAGCCGAAGACGCGGCGCAGAACGCGCCCGAAATAGGTCAATCCATGCCCTTGCGCTAGCATATTCGGCCGGAATTCACCACTCCATGGGAGCTTGCACGATCTGCCCCCCTGCCGTATCTAACGACCCGAAAATAGAGGCGTTTCCGGGCCAAAACCGGAACCGGTTGCCGCTTGGATCCGCCAAATTGCCAGACAAGAGCCACCTTACCATCGCCGAGAGCGACACGATCGAGCAGGCATTCCAGCGGCTCAATGCCAACATGCTCGGGATCCTGTTTGCCCGTGACGCCGACGGACGTGTCATCGGCGCCGTCACGGACGGCGACATCCGCCGGCGGCTGCTGACGGGAATATCGATCCAGGGCGAGGTCGCAAGCTGCATCAACCGCAACTTTGTATGGGCGCGCGCCGGAGCGCCCCGCGAACAAATCCTCAAGCTGCTCGACCAGCGGGTTCATGTCGTTCCGATCCTCGACGCCAACGGCCGGCTGGTGGACGTGTTCAGCCGCGATCTGTTCAATCTCGGCCAGGAGAGCGAAGTATTCGCCCGCGCGCGCTCGCCGGTTCGCATCAGTTTCTCCGGCGGCGGCACCGACCTCACGCATTACTTCGTCGACAATGACGGCGGCTCCGTCATTAACGCGACCATTGCGATGTACGCGCATGCGACGCTGCGCCGGCGCAACGACAACCGGATCAGAATCTACTCGCACGATTTTCGCTGCACGGTCGAAGCGGAAAATCTCGCCAGCCTCGGCAGCGAAGGCGAACTGGCGCTGATCAAATCGGTCGTACGCCTGATCCAGCCGGCCTACGGCTTCGATCTCGACGTCTCGGCCGATTTTCCGGTGGGCTCCGGCCTCGGCGGCTCGGCGGTGGTGTCGTCCGCCATCATCGGCTGCTTCAACGAATTCCGCTCCGATCGGTGGGACCGCCATGAGATTGCGGAAATGGCCTTTCAGGCCGAACGGCTGATGCTCAACATTCCCGGCGGCTGGCAGGACCAGTACGCCACCGTGTTCGGCGGCTTCAATCACATGGAGTTTTCGTCCGAGCAGAACACCATCGTTCCGCTTCGCCTCGAACCCAATATCGTCGCCGAGCTCGAGGAAAGCCTGGTGCTTTGCTACACCGGCGCCAGCCATGATTCCGGTTCGATCCACCGGGATCAGAAGCAGCAGCATGAAACCAGCGATGCTGTCGCGGCCGCGGCCAAGCAAAAGGAAGTGACGCGCGAAATCCGGCATCATCTGCTGCGCGGCCAGCTTCTGGAGTGCGGCCGCCTGATCGACGAGGCATGGCACGCCAAGCGTCGCCTGAGTTCGCTCATCAGTTCTGACGACCTCGATGCGATCTATGATCTCGCGAAAGCCAACGGCGCGGTCGGCGGCAAGCTGCTGGGCGCCGGCGGCGGCGGCTATTTCATCTTCTTCGTCCGTCCGTTCCAGCGCTATCCGCTGATCGCGGCGCTCGAGCAGAAAGGCCTGTCCTGCTCCCGCATCGCATTTGAGGAAAACGGGCTGCGGACCTGGAAATCGCGCATTCGAGGAGCGCCGGCCAAGGGCGGCGCCGCATAAATCTGGATACCGAGAAGGTTCATGAACTCAACCAACCAGGCGGCACCAATCCGGATCGGCAATCGTTCGATCGGCAACGGTCAGCCGTGCTATGTCATTGCGGAAGTCGGCAATAACCACAACGGCGACTTCGATCGCGCCATCGCGCTGGTCGACGCCGCGGTCGCAGCCGGCGCGGATTGTGCAAAATTCCAGATGCGCAAGCTGGACGAGGTTTACCGCGCATCGAGCCTTTCCGGAAAAGACGACGACCTCGCCGTCGAATACACCCTCGACCTGTTGCGCCGCTTCGAGCTGACCACAGAGCAGCAGCGCCGCGTGGCGGACTATTGCGCCTCGAAGAGCATCCAGTACCTCTGCACGCCCTGGGACGCGTCGAGCGTCGCAACGCTGGAGACGTTCGGGGTTCAGGCCTACAAGGTGGCGTCCGCCGACCTGACCAACCTGCCTTTGCTGGCGAAACTGACCGCGACCGGCAAGACGCTGATCGTCTCGACCGGCATGAGCACGTCGGATGAAATTCGCGCAGCGGCGAAATTTCTCGACGACCGCTCGGCCAACTATGTGCTGCTGCATTGCCAGAGCACCTACCCTGCCGCGCTTCACAATATTCACCTGCGCTTCATGGAGACCTTAAGGGAGATCCATCCCTTCGTCGGCTATTCCGGTCACGAGCGCGGAACCGCGGTTTCGATCGGCGCGGTTGCGATGGGCGCGGTCGTGATCGAACGCCACATCACGCTCGATCGCGAAATGGAAGGCCCGGACCACGCGGCAAGCCTCGAGCCGGAGGAATTCAAGGCGCTGGTGTCAGGCATTCGCGAACTGGAAACGGCGCGCGGCGAAAAGCTTGCGGAGCGCGCGCTGAGCCAGGGCGAGCTGATCAACCGCGAGAACCTCGCCAAGAGCCTGGTGGCGGCCCGGGACATTGCGGCCGGCACTGTCGTCGCCGAGAGCGATGTCGCCGTCAAAAGCCCGGGCCAGGGCCTGTCGCCGCTTAAAATGCCTGCCTTGATCGGCCGGCGCCTCAACCGCGCGATGGCGAGAGACGACTACTTCTTTCAGAGCGACCTCGCCGACGGCGCCACAACCGCGCGACGCTATCGTTTCGACCGTCCCTGGGGCGTACCGGTTCGCTATCACGACACGCAACGGTTTCTGGAAATCTGCCAGCCCGACATCATCGAATTCCATCTCAGCTACAGCGACATGGAGCGCGATCCGGCCGCTTATCTGTCCGGCACCTACGATCTCGGCTTCGTCGTGCACGCGCCCGAACTGTTCGCGGGCAGCAAGCTGATGGACCTGGCGACATCAGACGAAGGGCTGCGCCGCTATTCGCTGGAGCAGACCCAGGCCGTCATCGACATCACGCGCGGATTGAAGAAGTTCTTTCCCAAGACCAAACGTCCGCCGATCGTCGCCAATATCGGCGGCTTCACCATGGACGAGCCGCTGTCTGCGGAATGGAAGGCGGAGTGCTACCGCATTTTCGCCGCCAGTCTCGCGGAACTCGATCTCGACGGCGTCGAATTGATTCCGCAGACCATGGCGCCGTTCCCGTGGCATTTCGGCGGGCAGCGGCACCAGAACATCTTCATCTTCCCGGACGAGTCGGCCGCATTCTGCGCCAGGCATAATCTGCGGATGTGTGTCGATATCTCGCATACCAAGCTTGCCGCCAATCATTTCGGCTTCGATTTCGCGAAAGGACTCGCGCTGCTCGGCCCCCATACAGCGCATCTCCACTTTGGCGATGCCAAGGGCCTTGATGGCGAAGGCTTGCAGATCGGCGAAGGCGAGATTGATTTCGACGAGATCGGCGCCGTGCTGCGCAAGCACGCTCCCGAAGCCTCGTTCATCCCCGAGATATGGCAGGGCCACAAGAACATGGGCGAAGGATTCTGGACGGCGCTCGAGCGCCTCGAGGACCGGATATGACGAGGGTTACGCCCGGGCGGACGCTGGCCGTGATCGCGGCGCGCGGCGGCTCCAAGGGAATTCCGCAGAAGAACCTGATCGATCTGTGCGGCAAGCCGCTGATTGCCTGGACCGTCATGCAGGCGGCCGCCGCGAAGGGCGTCGATGTCGTGGCGGTCTCGTCCGACAGCGACCAGATCCTCGAGGCCGCGGAAGCCGCCGGCGCCGTCGGCGTCCGGCGTCCTGACGATATCTCCGGCGATCTCGCCTCGTCGGAAGCGGCGTGGCTGCACGCGCTGGAGCAGCTCGATGGAAAGCTCGGCCCGTTCGGAAGGGTCGTCGCGCTGCAGGCAACATCGCCGATCCGGGAATCCAGCGACATCGAACAGGCGCTCGCGACGTTCGACCGGGAGGAACTCGACAGCCTGCTCTCGGTCTGCGAGGTCGAGGATTATTTCAACTGGCGCATCGGCGCCGATGGGCCCGAACCGATCAACTACGATTTCCGCAATCGGCGGATGCGGCAGCAGATCGAAAAGCGGTATTTGGAAAACGGCTCGTTCTACGTTCTAATTCCCTCGCTGCTACGCGAACACAACAACCGGCTCGGCGGCAAGATCGGAATGCATCTGATGGAGCGCCACAAAATGTTCCAGATCGATCGCCCGGAAGACATCAGGCTTTGTGCGGCCATCATGCGCAGCTACGGCTATGCATAGTCCCGCAGCCTTTTCGCTGGAAGGCAAGACTGCCGTCGTCACCGGGGCGTCGCGCGGCATTGGCGCGGCCATTGCTGGCGGTCTGCAGGCCAGCGGCGCAAAGGTGTTCGGCCTCAGCCGGAGCGGCACGGCGCCTTCGCATGTCACGGCGGTCAAATGCAATCTAGCCGATGATGCCGCCATCGGGTCCGTGTTCGATAATCTTTCGAAGACCGGAGAACGGCTCGACGTGCTGGTCAATGCGGCGGGCATCAGCCTTCCCGCCTCCGCGACGATCAGCGAACTCCAGAGATTCCGCGACACGCTGGCGGTCGACCTGAGCGGCGTCTACGCGACGATCCTTGCGGCCTATCCGCTCCTGAAGAAGGCGGGCGGCGGCTCGATCATCAACGTCACCAGCATCAACTCGGTGCGCGGCTTTCCCGGAAATCCCGGCTATGTCGCGGCCAAGGCCGGTCTTGCCGGCCTCACCCGGGCGCTTGCCGCGGACTACGCGCGCGATCGTATTCGCGTGAACGCGCTCGCGCCCGGCTATGTCGCGACCGAGATGACCGCGAAAAGCTTTGCCGACCCGGCGAAGCATGAGGATCGCCGCCGCCACACCATGCTCGGCCGCTGGGGTAACCCGGACGATCTGGCCGGCGCCGCGGTTTTTCTGGCGTCATCCGCTTCGGCCTATGTGACCGGCCAGGAACTGTTCGTCGATGGCGGCTGGACCACGAAGGGCCTTGCGATCAGCGAGGACAAGTCGTGACGACGCTCGAACGCATCGGCTTCATGCAGGGACGGCTGTCGGCGATGGTCGGCGGCAAGATCCAGGCCTTCCCATGGAACGAATGGCACGAGGAATTTCCGCGTGGCAGCGCGCTTGGTCTGACCCGCATCGAATGGACCATCGACCAGGACCGCTTGCGCGAAAACCCGCTCAACACCGCCGCCGGGCAGAAGGAAATTATCGAGCTGTCCCGCCGCCACACGCTCAGAACCGCAAGCCTGACCGGCGACTGTTTCATGCAGGCGCCATTCTGGAAGGCCGATGGCGAGACGCAGAAATCGCTGGTGGCCGATCTCGATCTGGTGCTCGCCTCCTGCAGCACCCTCGCCATCGAATTCGTCGTGATTCCGCTGGTCGACAACGGCAGGATCGAGAGCGCCGCGCAGACCGAAACCCTGCTGCGCGTTCTGCTCGATCGCGCCTCCTCACTGTCGAAGCAGGGCGTCAGAATCGTTTTCGAATCCGACCTGCCGCCTGCCACGCTGGCGCAGTTCATCGACAAATTCCCGCGCGAGGTGTTCGGCATCAATTACGACAGCGGCAACAGCGCCGCGCTCGGCTACGATTCCGCCGAGGAGATTCCGGCCTACGCCCCGCGCATTCTCAATGTGCATGTGAAGGACCGGCTGCTTGGCGGCACCACCGTGCCGCTCGGAACGGGTGCTGCGGATCTCGCCAAGACCATCCGGCTGATCGAGCAGTCCGGCTATCGCGGACAATATATTCTGCAGACGGCGCGCGCTGCCGACGGCGACCATGCCGGCGCGCTTGCACGATATCGCGACATGACGGTGCGCTGGATCGAGGACGCCAGGCGATGAAACTCGACATCGAGGACCGGGTCGCATTGGTGGTCGGTGCCAGCCGCGGCATCGGTTTTGCGATTGCCGACACGCTTGCCGCCGAGGGCGCCACGGTGGCCATAGCGGCGCGCGACCTCGACGGGATCAAATCGGCTGCGGACAAAATCGGCCGCGGCGCCTCGTGCCATGCCGCCGACGTCACCAACCCCGCCGCCGCGCTGGCGCTGGTGGACGATGTCGAAAAGCAGTGGGGCAGGATCGACATTCTCGTCTGCAACGTCGGCAGCGGCACTTCCGTGCCTCCGGGCAAGGAAACCGCGGCCGAGTGGTCGCGGGTAATCGACATCAACCTGTTCGCCACGACCAACACGATCGAAGCCGCGAGGCCGCTGATGAGCCGCGGCAGCGGCGACCGCGCGATCGTCTGCGTGTCGTCGATCTGCGGGCTCGCAGCGCTCGGCGCGCCGGTGACCTATTCGGCGGCGAAGGCGGCCTTGAACGCGACCGTGCGCGGCCTGGCCCGGCCGCTGGCGCTCGAAGGCATCCGCATCAACGCCGTTGCGCCCGGCAACATCCTTAGCGCCGACGGCACCTGGGCGCGCAAGATCGCCGAAAACAAAGCCGCCGTGGATGAGATGCTCGCTCGCGAGGTGCCGCTGCGCCGGCTCGGCAAACCCGAAGAGATTGCGGACATTGTCGCCTTTCTCGCCTCCCCCCGCGCCGCGTTCATCACGGGCACCGTGATCGTGGCTGACGGCGGACAATTGCGTGCTTGAACAGGAGCGTTCCATGACCGCCCCCTCCGCTCGATACGACCTCACGGGACGCACCGCGCTCGTCACCGGCGCCGGCGGTTTGCTGGGGCGACAGCACGTCGCCGCCCTGGTCGATGCAGGCGCACGCGTGGTCGTCAGCGACGTCGGACTGGCGCAGGCTGAAGCGACCATCGCTGCGGTGAAGGAAATCGCGCCCGCCGCCGATCTTGTCTCCGCCATCATCGACGTGACGTCGCAGGCATCGGTTGCCGCGGCAGGCGAGGATCTCGCCGGGCGCGGCATCGCCGTCGACATCCTCGTCAACAACGCCGCGATCGATCCCAAGGTCACCTCGACGCCGGGTGTGATGCATTCGTCACGCTTCGAGGCCTTTCCGGTTCCGCAGTGGCAGACCGAAATCGCGGTGGGACTGACCGGCGCGATGCTGTGCTCGCAGGTCTTTGGCGGCGCCATGGCCCGGCGCGGCCGCGGCGTGATCCTCAACATCGCGTCCGATCTCGGCGTGATCGCGCCGGACCAGCGGCTATACCGGCAGCCCAACATCACGCGGGATGAGGAGCAGCCGGTGAAACCCGTGACCTACTCCGTCATCAAGCACGGCCTGATCGGTTTGACGAAATACCTCGCGACCTACTGGGCGGACCAGGGCGTTCGCGTCAACGCGATTTCGCCGGGCGGCGTTTTCAACAACCAGGATCCCGCTTTCGTCGAACGATTGACGCGGCTGATCCCGATGGGACGGATGGCCCGGGTCGACGAATATTGCGCAGCCGTTCAGTTCCTCTGCTCGGACGCATCGAGTTACATGACCGGTCAGAACATGGTCATGGACGGCGGCAGGAGCGTGTGGTAACCACCGCGCGTTCCCCCATTTTCCTGCAATAATGAGCCGGCGCAGCAGCAATCATGTTTAACGACAAGTCCATTCTGATTACCGGCGGCACTGGTTCGTTTGGACGCAAATACGTCGGCAATCTCCTGAAGAACTTCAAGCCTCGCCGTCTCGTGATCTACTCGCGCGACGAGCTGAAGCAATACGAGATGCAGCAGGAGTTCGATCAATCGCCGATGCGCTATTTCATCGGGGACGTGCGCGACGGCGAGCGCCTGCGCACGGCGATGAAGGGCATCGACTTCGTGATCCATGCCGCAGCCCTGAAGCAGGTGCCGGCCGCTGAATACAATCCGATGGAATGCATCAAGACCAACATCCACGGGGCTGAGAACGTCATTCAGGCGTCGCTGGAGGCCAACGTCGAGAAGGTCATTGCGCTGTCGACCGACAAAGCCGCGCAGCCCATCAACCTGTACGGCGCCACCAAGCTCGCCTCCGACAAACTGTTCATCGCGGCGAACAACATGGCGGGGGGACATCGCACGGCCTTTGGCGTCGTGCGCTACGGCAACGTGGTCGGCTCCCGCGGCTCGATCGTGCCGCTGTTCAACAAGCTTCTGGCGGAGGGCTGTGATCACCTGCCGATCACCGACCCCCGCATGACCCGGTTCTGGATATCGCTGCAGCAGGGCGTCGACTTCGTCAACAAGAGTTTCGAGCGCATGTCCGGCGGCGAGATCTTCGTTCCAATGATCCCGTCCGTGCGTATTCCCGATCTCGCAGCAGCCGTGGCGCCAAACCTCCCGACCAGGGTGATCGGCATCCGTCCCGGCGAAAAGCTGCATGAGATCATGTGCCCGACTGACGACTCGCACTTGACCCTGCGCTTCCACGATCATTTCGTGATCAAGCCGACCATCAAGTTTTTCCGCAAAGACGTCGACTATGTTACCAACCAGATCGGCGAACTCGGAGAGCCGGTGTCGGATGGATTCGAGTATAATTCCGGCCGGAACGATCACTTCCTTGATGTATCCGAGATCAGGGAATTCAACCGAATTGCGGTCCAATGATCCCCTACGGACGTCAGGACATTTCCGCTGAGGACATCGACGCAGTCACCGAGGTGCTGCGCTCGGACTGGCTGACCCAGGGTCAGGCCGGCCCCCGCTTCGAGCAGGCGATGGCGGCCTATTGCGGCAGCCGCAGCGCGATCGCGGTAGCCAATGCAACGGCAGCGTTGCACATCGCATGCCTCGCGCTCGATCTCGGCCCCGGCGACCTGCTCTGGACGACGCCGAACACCTTCGTGGCATCGGCCAATTGCGCGCTGTACTGCGGCGCCAGCGTCGACTTCGTCGACATCGACCCGCGGACCTACAATATGAGCGTCTCGGCGCTGGCAGACAAGCTTGAAGTCGCGGCGTCGCGGGGCCGGCTGCCCAAGATCGTGGTGCCCGTGCATTTCGCCGGCCAATCCTGCGAGATGCGCGAAATCCGGGCGCTGGCGGATCGCTACGGCTTTCACATCGTAGAAGACGCCTCGCACGCGGTCGGCGGCGAGTATCTGGGGCGCAAGGTCGGCTCCTGCGACTACGGCGATACGACGATTTTCAGCTTCCACCCGGTCAAGATCATCACGACTGGCGAGGGTGGCATGGCCTTGACCAACGATCCGAGGCTCGCCGAGCGCCTCTCCTATCTGCGCACGCACGGGATCATCCGCCCCGCGCAGCGGCCTGAAGACCCTCGCGAGCCGCGGGTCAACGAGGAACGCAACGGCCCCTGGATGTATGAGCAGATCGAGCTCGGGCTGAATTATCGCATGACCGACATTCAGTCGGCGCTCGGCACCAGCCAGCTCGCGCGGCTCGACCCCTTTGTCACGCGCCGGCGCGAACTCGCCGCGCGCTACGATCGCCTGCTGGCGAAGCTGCCGCTGACGTGCCCGTGGCAGCATCCCGATACTAACTCGGCCTGGCATCTCTACGTCATTCGCCTGCACCGCAACGAGATCAAGCTCAGCCGGCGCCAGGTGTTCGATGCGCTCCGTGCCGCCGGGATCGGCGTGAACGTGCACTATATTCCGGTTCATACGCAGCCTTACTACCGAAAGCTCGGTTTTGAGACCGGCATGTTCCCCGAAGCTGAAAGTTATTATGAGGACGCGATCACATTGCCGCTGTTTTCGCGCATGACGAATGACGAACAGGACACCGTCGTCGCGGCGCTGGAGAAGATCCTCGCGTGAAGATCGCTGTCATCCCGGCGCGAGGCGGCAGCAAGCGGATCCCGCGCAAGAACATCCGCATGTTCTGCGGCAAACCGATTATCGCCTACTCGATCGCCGCGGCACAGCAGACGGGATTGTTCGATCAGGTCGTCGTCTCCACCGATGACGAGGAAATCGCAGCGGTGGCCCGCCAGTTCGGCGCCACGACGCCCTTTATCCGACCAAAAGAGATTGCCGACGATTTCACTGGTACCAACGCCGTCGTGAAGCACGCGGTAGCCTGGTTCAACGAGCAGTCGAACGACGTCACGCATGCGTGCTGCCTCTATGCCACCGCGCCGCTGGTGCAGGGCAACTTCATCACGGAAGGTTACGAGGCCCTCTCCCGCTCGGACGCTGCCTTCGCCTTTTCCGTCACCAGTTATGCGTTTCCAATCCAGCGCGCGGTGCGCATCACGCCGGAGGGCCGGGTGGACGCGATCTATCCGGAACACCGCATGACGCGATCGCAGGATCTGGAGCACGCCTACCACGATGCCGGGCAGTTCTATTGGGGAACGGCGCGCGCCTTTCTGGAGGACATGCCGCTGTTCGCGCCGCATTCGATCGGCGTGATCCTGCCGCGGCATCTGGTGCAGGATATCGATACGCTTGAAGACTGGGACCGGGCCGAACTGATGTACCAGGCCGTCAACCGCGCGTAAGCTGCGACGTCGCGTCCGCATCCAGCAGCGGCCGAATGAACGACAAGAGGTCGCCCCCCTCGAAAAGATGCCCCTTTATCCCCGCAGCAGCCGCGGCCTGGAGGTCGTGCGACATATCACCGACAAGCAGGCTGGACTCCTTGCGCACCGGCCAGCCTTTGAGGCAATCGAGGATCATGCCCGGCGCCGGCTTGCGCCGGTCACTTGCCTGCCGCCACTCGGCGACAACGCCTTCCTCGTGATAGGGGCAGTACTGGAATTCGTCGATATGCGCACCAATCCGGGCGAGATCGGCGCTCATCCAGTCATGCAGCGCGTGAATGGCCTCGATCCCGTAATAGCCGCGCGCCACGCCGGCCTGATTGGTGACCACAAACGTCAGGTAGCCACGATCATTGCAGAGCTTGATGGCCTCGCGCGCACCGGCCACCCACTCGAAATCCTCGACCTTGTGGACATAGGCCTTATCGATGTTGAGGACCCCGTCCCGGTCGAAGAAAACGGCGGAACGCCGCACGCGCGCGGGAAGTTCGGTCTGTGCACGTTCAAAGTCGGCGGGCACGCCGATGTCGATGAAAAACCCGTCATACATCGTTGCCCGCAATTGCCCCTTCTCGGCGAGGCGCGGAAAAACAGCCTGCTCTAGCGAACACGGCCCCTCATCGATAAACGACAGCACATCCCGATCGACGCAGTAAATGCCTGAATTGATCGGCCCGTTCGGTCGCGCTCCCGCTGGAAGGAACGTCTTGATGAAATCCTGATCGAGCAGGACTCGCCCATAGCGATCACCGGCATGATCCCGCTTCAAGGCCACACGCACGATCGCGCGCGGATGTACGGGTGCGGTGAGATCGAACATGTTAAAATCGAAAAAAGAATCCCCGTTGAGAAGCAAAAACCTGGCGTCCAACTGCGGAGCCGCATGCTTCAGCGCCCCGCCAGTGCCCAACGGCCCCGGCTCGGATATGACCGAGATCGACGCACCACGCCAGCGCTTGCCGTCATAGCGGCCGATCACCTGCCCTGCTTGGTGGCCGGCCAGCAGAACGATGTCCTGAATGGCCGGATAGCGAGATAATTCATCGAGGATGTAATCGAGGAACGGCTTACCGGCCACCTCAAGCAGCGGCTTCGGGACCAGTCGGGTGATCTCCCCCAGCCGGGTACCCAACCCACCGACCAGAATGACGGCCTGCTTCAGCACGATGCCTCACCTGCGAATGCTGGGCGAAATTAACCGCAAAGGGCAAGGAGTCTTCGTGGATTCAATCACTTAAGATACGCAATGATCAAACCAGTCATATCATTGACCATCAACCGGCCGATGTTTCTGGTAACATTCATTTCAGGTGGAATACGGAAGTATTCGACTCGCGCGACCTCGGGCATCGACTCATACTCGGCTACGTAATCGCGCACCCACCTGTCGGACAAGAACGACGATCGCCAATTCCGCCCGTTCTGGAGATCAGCCGGGGTCCATGCATGATACTCCACATGCACGATGGCCTTCCGCGCCATCTTCAAAGCCTGCTGCTTGGCGGCGGCGAATATATCGTCGTTCACATGCATTGTAGCGCCGCAACTAAACACGATATCAACAGGGCCGATACCGTTGCGTGCGAGCACCCCTTCCAAGTCAGACATGGAGCCAGCCATCAAGCGAGCTTCACATCCCGTCGGCATATTCTGCGTTCCCCACTTTACGGCGTTCTCGTTGAGTTCCACTCCGTAAAGTCTGATCTGGGCGTTTGCCTTCCAAATGGCGTGGAGGTTCGCGCCGACATTGGAACCGAGCTCCAATACCGACGTGGGAGCCAGAGAAACGAGCTTGGCGGCGAGCCAGTCTCTCAAGGGCGACGGCCTTGCATAGTCCTTGAATACAGCCTCGGCCCCTTCAGTCCTCCAAAAATCCTGCCAAGTGGTGGATGTCTTGGCGCGTATCAAGACAGGCAATGGACCAATATTTGTAACGGCTCGCCAAAGCGCGGTCCTTGGATGGAAGTTCGACAATCGGAACAAGACAAGTTCTCCGCCACTGGCTCCATGGTGAAACCCGACCTAAGCACGACAATAAGGTGCCGGTAAATAGCTCACGCTTGCCTGTATGCTGCTACACCGATAGGAACAAGGGGTTCTAAGGGAGTTTGTCTTGCCGTCCCCCCGCAGTCCGCGCTCGCACTGTCCTATTTGCAAAGGTACCCGGTTCGACCCGAAGCTTGGCCTGACCCGGTCGGGTGAGAGCTTCGAGATCGTGACCTGCAGCGATTGCGGTTTCATCTTTGTAGTCGATCCCGAAGCTGACACCGCCAATCATATCGACATCGAAAAAATCGGATGGGCATTCAGGCCCCGCCATCACCAGATACGCCGGCTGTTGCTCTCTCATCTTGCTGCCGGGAGCCGGATCATAGAAATCGGCTGCGGGCGTGGTGAAGTCGGCTATCTCATGCGGAACGATCCGGTTGAGTACATCGGCTACGAGCCCGCCAGAGGGCTTTCAGATTTTGGCATTCGCGCCGGCGTACCGATCACCCAGACGACTTTTGAGGGCAACCAGCGTGCCGACGCGCTTGTGATCGACAATGTGCTGGAACATGTAGCCCATCCCGCCGAAATGCTGGAGATCGCCGCCGGCGCCTTGAATCCGGGCGGGATACTCATCGTGATCACGCCGAACGTGAACGACATACGCGCGCTTTCCCCGAGCTGGAGAAAGCGTCATTTGTGGGTACCGCCGGACCATATCAATTTCTTCTCGGCGGCAGATATTGCCGCAATGTTCGCGCGCGCCGGAATGTCGCCAAGGCGTTTCAAGTTTGCTCCGCTTTCACTTCAGGATTTCAAGTTCTATGTCCGCGCGTTGGCGGAAACGGCCGGCCTCTCGATATTCGGCCATAATGTCTATGCCGTCAAAGGGCATTGAGCCTCATAGTTTGGCAGCCGCAAATCGGAGAGTGTCAGCAAGGAAGGCTCGATGAATCGGTGCAACACTACGACGACACAATCGTCGACGCGAATGGTGCAGAATTCGATGCCCAAAACGCGCCCCGCAAGTCCCTCGCGAGCAATGATTTCTTCAAGTGAGAATCGCGACAGAGATCAGCGAAGGCTTTCTAAGCCGAGCGAACAGCCTTCGACCCGCGAAGTACGACGCCGAGAAGAACGATCATGAACATGGCTCCGCCTGCCAGAAGCGCCATCGTAGCCGGCCGAAGCGCGAATCCTGGCAATACAAAAACATCATCGAGAAGCGTGGTTGGATAGGTTTTCCAGGCTCCAAGCTTCGCGGAAAGCGCGTGCCGTTCGGCCTTCGCCGCAGTCAGCCGCTGTTCATTACGCGAGATGAGATCGGCCAACCACACTCTTCTCATCACGAGCGATGTCGGGTCGATGGACGCCCCTTGCGCATTTTCCTTTATCAGGGCGGATAACGAGTCCCTGGTCTCAAGCAGGCCGGTGATCGTCGCATCGATGGTCGCAAGCTGCTCCTTGATGTCCGCTTCGAGCGGTTCTCTAATCTTGCGCTGCTCCTCGTCCAGAAGTCTTACCACCGTGGCCGCAGCGGCACGCGCCTGCTGAACATCGGTTGCGCGCACAGTCACCGCGAGGGTATCGGCGGTTTCCTGCTTTGCGGCCAGGCTTTGAAAAATCAGTCGCGCAGTCCGATCGCTGGCGACAGGGTGCAAGCCCATCGCCTCGATTACACGGTGCTTGAACGAAGGGGAATT
Organism: Bradyrhizobium sp. 170; assembly: GCF_023101085.1. NCBI lineage: Bacteria > Pseudomonadati > Pseudomonadota > Alphaproteobacteria > Hyphomicrobiales > Nitrobacteraceae > Bradyrhizobium > Bradyrhizobium sp. 170. The sequence continues at coordinate 6,750,297 of NZ_CP064703.1, forward strand.
CAATCGGGAAACCACGCCCGTGACGCTCACGGTTTCCGTGCCATCCACTCTTCCTATTCGAACGTTGCCCTGCGCTGTATAGACGGCCGGAAGCTGCTGGGCGGCCAGATATGCGATCGTCATCGCGACGAGCGGCAGCAGTATCGTTAAAAGCAGATGCTCCCGTATGGCCCGGTAAAGGAACATAAATAGCCCACCCAGATATTGATCGCCGGGCACCGTGGCTGTCGGACCGCTCATGTCGTTGCCTTTTTCTCCGGACCAGAGATCGAGGGGGACAAAACCAGACTCGACCTCCACTTGTCTTCGGTTACATACACTACCAGAGCGACAGAAACTTTGAACAGGAAAGTCACCTGAATGTACGAATTGACCATCCCCGAGACCATGGTGACCGACAGCGCGAATAATATCGGCGTCAGAAAAAAGCACGTCGCAAAACGCTCCTGCACGATGCACCGCGTCACCAGGAACATGAATTCAGAGAACACGATTGCCGATAGCGCGACCAACACAAAGCCACCGACCGGACCACCCAACTCGAAAAAAACCTCCGGCCACCCGCCGGTGTAAGCCGATCCCTGCGCGATGATGAAATGGGCGCGGACGACAGGTAGCGCCTGTTCCATCAGGAACTGCATGGTCGAGTTGCGGGACGGATCAAACGGGTCGACGAACAATTTGTAAGCCGCGAGCATTCCGTCCCAGTCACCTCGAAGGAACACGCGCTCAAAGGTCATCCACCACATCTCGCCCTGCTGAACCAGGATACGCTGCGAAAGCTTCGCAAGCAGTTCCCCTCCTTCGCCGCGAACGACGACATAGGAATAGACCACGGCGGCGGCGATCAGGAGCGACAGCGGCACTGCGGCGGCCGCGAGCCAACGCAGTATCTTTCTTGACAGCATTTCACCGAGGGACGGCGACCTTGCTTCACGCCCGATCAGGACCGCGCCGAGCGGCATGATAAAGAACGAGGTGTACGCATAAAGGGATGAAAATCGGTGGCCAGCCAGAAACAGGTACAGGATCAGCGTTCCGAACAATACGCCGAACCGCCAATCTGACGGCCTGTTGTGTAACAAGGGCACCGAGAAAAATATTCCGAGCTGGAACGCAAGCATTGGCCCCCATTCCAGCAGGCGATGATGCAGAGGGCCGCCATGCAGCCGCGAGTAGTCAAAGCGTTCGATTCCTGCGAACAGCGGGATCGGGCCTCTTATCAATAGCTCCAGCCACAGTGCGACGACAAAAAGAGCGACAGCCAGGAACGCAAGGTCAGAGAGCGAAAATCGTCCGGGGGGCAGCCAGCTTGCCAGGCCCGATTCGTCCGGGCCGACCAGTTGCCGCACCCGCTCCCATCGAAACGAAAACAGCAGCGCGATGACGACGATCCCCTGCGCCATCGCAATCGGCAAGGCGGAAACACCGGGGCCGATCTCAGATGCCAACTGATCGGAAAAAATCGGCCCGAACACATCGATGTAGAGAACCGAGGCGAGCCTCCAGGCAAAAGCAAATAGAACAAAGAACAAGATCATGCCGAGCCCGGGACGCTTGACTGCGATCCACAGACCGACGCTCAGGAAAATGGCGACCGCTGTCACACTCGCCAACGCGGCAATCAGAGAATCAGAGGCAACCGCTGAAGCTGTCACGCCATTCCCCCATCCGATTCGCAAATCCAGCATAAGTCAGAGGCGCCGGACGCCTGTTTCTTATGAGTCCGGACAGCGAAGCAACGAACTGTCAGCGAGGCTCCCAGGCATACAAAAGCCCATCATTGTGCAAGGTAGGTGCAAACCCCATGCGTTCCCGGGCTAGGATGCGGATTCGCCCCTGCGCATCCAGCGTGTCGAGCAATTTGAAGAGACGCGTCTGATAGTCCATCGACCGAATATAAACGCGGCTGGCGAGGTCACGCGGCTGAGACAGGTTAAGCATGTCGACGCCCGGCTCGATATTCACCACGCGGGCCGGCCTTGCCCGAATGATGTTTTCGATTACCGCTTCCACAGCATAAGGAATCTGCTCGATACAGAAATACGTGAAAACGGTGCCGCCCGCCAGCTCGCTGAAATGCGGATCGCCGGCATCGGTGAGGTCGATCCGGTCGAAACTCACGCGGTCGCCAAGCTGGAAATGGCTCGCGATCTGCTGACCCGCCTCGATGCCATTTGGCGCAATATCGTAGCCGCGCAGCTTGCTCCAGTGCGGGTCGAGGCTCAGCGAGAACAGGTTGTAGCCATACCCTGCGCCGAGTTCGATGAGTGAGGTCGCGGGGCTGGAACACCGCTTGATGAGCTCCGAGAGCACACCGATCCGGTAGCGATAGTAGTCGCGAGTGGGGATCCGGACGATTCGACCATCCACCTTCGCAAGACGCGGAGCGGTGTTCTGCCCGACGAGGAACTCTTCCAGCGTTGCCGCGCCGATCCAGGCGCGCTGGTTGAGCACCCGGTCCCACTCGCCGGAATTATATTCGGAATCGACGACATCGTGCGTCCGCCGCACGTTCTTGAAAGCGAGTCGGCGAAGACTGCGCGCGAGATCGATGGTATAGGCCCGCGACAAATCCAATCTCGACGCCGGCGTCACGTCTGGCTCGAACTTCACGAAATTCCCCCTCGGCAATACCGGATTCAACGAAACCCAGACCGAATCCTGCATGCGGCGACCGGCGTAACCGATCAAAGGCCCAAGATCAATTTCTGCAGGGCCGATGTGCCCGGTGCAGGCGAGAAAGGCCGGTTCCTTGCCCCCGGATACATCCGCGGAAAAGCAAAGAACGTGGCGGTGTACAGCAGTCTTCCATGCCCAGGCGCCATCCGGCTCCCCATGTGGAGGCATTTCGCGGTGTCCACCATGAACGACGCAAGACGCGGCGCCTTCATCACCTTGACGTCCTCCCGCGGAACTTTTTCGAACACCTGATCGTCGGGGAAATGGCTGCCCAGAAGCGGAAAGCCGAATTTGTCGGTTGATTGTCGTGGCAGGAACGTGAACGGCCCGTCGCCGTCTTCCTCGACATCCGTGAGATAGCTGAACAGCTTTATCACCCTGACGTCATCATGGTCGCGGTGCCAGAGCTGCGAAGAGGCAAGCTGCTCGCCGGTATGGCGCGAATAGGACAGCAAAACATAGTCGAGCCAGGGAATTTCGCCGAGTGCCGTTGCGACTACATTGACTACCGCCGGTTGCAACGCATACTGAACGAAGATATTGTCGGCACTAAGCTTGCCATCTTTCATCTCGGCGTCGAGCAACCGAACCCAAAACTTTTTCCAGTTCGAGGTTTGCTTGGCTTCAGCCGTCTCGATGTCGTCAAGTTTCGCCTTGCCGGCATTCGCGAACGGCTGCTGCAGGGCCGGATCCATCAGCTCGGTGACAACGGCATAGCCATTGCGATTCAATTCGTCGGCACAGCTTCTTTCAGCCGCAGTAACATTCAGGAGCTGAGCCTGGCGCCTGCGTTCCCGCTTCTCGCCAAGATGCCATGCACTGACACCGGACTTGACTGCATAACGCAGCGGCGAGCGGTTAACATGCCAAAGCGCTCTGGACACCAATCCCATCTGGACGCACCCATTCCCCTCGAAGATTAGGCACATCATTGGACCTGAAACGGCCTGGAACGTGCGGCCATTTCCTAGCAAAATCAACCAGCAGGAGCAAGCAGCCGGCGCTGTCACACCGGAGCGGGAGCCTTGATTCGGTCGAAGAAGCGGTGAATTCCGCAATCAGGAACGCGGGCCAATCGCGCGGGCAAACCTGCCGAACATCGCACGATCGTTCCCCGAGAGGATGATCACCCCACTCAGTGCCCAAGCGATCATGCAGCTAAGCCCGCCCACGATCGCTAGAGCCACCAGACTGCCCGGATAAAAATACGCCTTGGTGACAGCAACGACGATGGCAAGCATCAATGCGACAAGCATCTGCCTGCCAAGCACACCCCAGAACAACGAGCGAGGAAGTTCCATCCGCAAGAGCATGTGGTGGGCGATAAAGGGCGCAAGAGCGACGTAGGAAACCACCCACCCCAGGATAAACGCCCGCTCACGGAACCAGAAGAGGGTAAGCCCCGTTACCAGATACTGCACAATGACCTGCAAATAGAGCAGCCGGTTATTGAAGCGAAGAAAGTCAGACCTCACCATCAAGGCCGTTTGCCCCGGGCCGAGGATCGCAGCTACCGCAGGTATGAACATCGAGAGAGCGAGCCAGGGCCATTGGTCGGAAAACTGCGGTCCAACCCAGACTTTCAGTATCTCCTCCGAAAAGAGCGCCATCACGACCAGCGTCGGAACGATAATGGCCCCCGGCAATACGAGGCCGTTGCGGCCAAGTATCTGGAGCCGCCGCGTGTCGGTGGCCTCATCGATGTGGGTAGAGATCGGGAGAATCGCGGAGTGAAGCGGCGCCATCGTTGCTTTCAAGAAGCGCGCCAGCCGGGTGATCAAGTCAAAGGTCCCGACCTCGACCGGGCTGTAAAGAGCACCGATTGCGAGAGGAACCAGGGTCTGCTGAAACGTACCGGCAATGCGGTTATTGAACATGAGCCAGCAGCGATGAAACACGTCCTTGCTGCTCGATGCCGTCCATGACCGGAGCCGGAGCGACGTTCCGACCGCGGCGCGGCAAACGACCGCCGCAAGCACGAAATATTTGGTCACGATCATCGCGAGATAGGAATAGGCCACCCACTCGAACGGAGCACCACGCCACACGAGCGTGTAGACGGCTGCAACATACAGCACGTTGCTGCCGATCTCGGTTATACGTAGCCAGCCGTACTGCTCGAATCCCTTGAGCGTGCCTTCCGCGATCAGACCAAGAAAGACAATCGGAAGCGCCAGCGCGGTGACCCGGAGAATAGCAACAAATGCCGCGATCTGGTCGGGCGCGACCTTGAAGATCGCCGTGAGCTGAAACGCCGCGCTCCAGAGTATGACGCCGGAAGCGGTCCCGACGGCAGCGGCGATCGCGGCAAGCAGCGACACTTTTTCGCCCGCAACGACCCAATCGCCAACGCGCCCCCTGGCGACGACCTGGGTCGTCGTTTCCGAAACCCCGAAATCGAGCAGCGCCAGAAACCCTGTCGGCAGGAACGCGCGACTGAGCACGATCAACCCCAGCACCGCCAGGCCATATGACTTTGCAATCAATCCGACCGCGAACAGGCCGAGCACACCCGCCAGCGCATAGGCGGCGGCGGAAATTGCTGTGTTCTGCACGAATCGGCGCAGCACGATCAGCTCGCTTCCGTTAGTCGCAGGCTTGCGCCGCTCAACGACCAGGACATTCGTCGCGAGTTACCGGTGACCCGTTGAGCGACAAAATTTCGGCCATCGCCTGCAGCGGCGCAAACGCGCTGCAGGACCGAATTCACCAGCTCGGGCCCGAACGCCTTGCCAAGACGGCGGCGTTCGTTTTCCGGGGCGCTGTAGCTGCGGCGGAGCGCTGAGCTTGCCTTGTAGCCGAGAATGCGCCGGACCGTCTCCGCCGCACTACCGCGGAGTGACGGCCGCTCCAGCTTGGGCGTGCCGCGATTTCCACCGCGTGCCGCAGCGATCGCATCGAGAACCGCCGTCGTGACGCGCGACGAGTTCGCCCCGTCGACCGCAGTAAAGAGGTCGCTGATGATTTGCTGCCGAAATTGCTCGGTTTCCGCGGTAATCGGGGGCAACCGTCCGTCGAGTCTCTGCTGAACCAGTTCGATCAGATCAGACTCGGATTCAGCGCCGCGGCTCACCTGGGTCGCGGCATCCAGCCGCAAGGACGGCGTGTTGAACCACTCCATGCTCAGGGGCTCCACCTTCAGCATGGTCGCCTCGATCGCGGTGGAGCAATTCTGATGAATCAACAGCCGCGCCCCGCTGATCCATTCCAGCGACGTACCGTCCTGGCGTACATGAAAATTCGGCAGTTCAGCGAGCGCGTCATAGGAGGCGATGTTCTCGAACGGATGCGGACGCAGGACGAACTGGACATCGGTGAAGTGCTTCGCCAGCCTGGTCGATGTCTCCAGTACCGACCGATACGCCTTGCGGGCGTCGATGACGAACTGCCGCGCGAACTCCCGCGAAAAACCCGCCTGCACCATCGTCTCTTCTTCATCCGATGAACCATCGGAAAACCGCGGATTGGCGACGGGAAAGTTGGTGTTGATGAGGACGTAGCCAGGCTCGACCGACGGTTTGGGAAGCGCGGCGCGCCAGGGCGAGGCGCAGAAATCGTAGCGGGGGCATCCCGTCGCGCGAAGCAGCGCCGCCGGCACCGTGCCGCGACGCAAGAACGCCGCGTGCTGCGCCTGGCCCCAGACGCAATAGAGATCCACGAGATCGGTGCAGCCGACGCTCTTGACCATCTCGGCAAACTGATCCGGGTTCTTGCCGCCGATGCCTTCGGTATCGAGCACGCCGACCAGAATTCCCGCGCGCTTGTAGGACTTGATCAGATCGGCGTTGTTGGGCCGCGTATAGTTCACCAGCACCATATCCGGGCGCAGCGCCGGTACGTCGAAGCCCTGCTCATACATGGGTACCAAGGTTGCGGTCACCCCCTTGGCCGCGAGCTGCCGACCCAGCAACACCAGTCCCTCGAGATCGCGAAGCGGGTTATCGACGATCAGGCAGACATGCGGCTTGTCAGGCACGAGCGCCCCTCGGCAATTCCTGCGACGGCGCCGCATTGTCGTCGGCCGACGTCAAGAGCTCCCAGCTCATCGGCGTGCCGCGGCGCACCGCGCGGCCGACACGCTTGCCGATCAGTGTCTCGAAATATTTGGGCGGCAGGCCAAGGCCGGGGCGGATGATTCTCAGGTTATCTTCAGTCAGGGCGTCACCGGGGGCGAGGTCCTCAGCCACGTACAGCGAGCGGCGGAAGATCAGCGACTTCTGCTCTTTTTCGGTCAATCCGTAGTAGACTTGGCCAAGTGCCAGCCAGGCGCGCTCGGTCTCGACCACCAGCGCCGCCATTTCGTCCGGCTCCATGGAGAACGTCGAATCGACTCCGCCGTCGGCGCGCGACAGCGTGAAATGCTTCTCGATGACGCTGGCGCCGAGTGCGATGCTCGCAACCCCCGCTCCGATGCCAAAGGTGTGATCCGACAGCCCCACCTCGCAACCGAACAACGCGCGCATATGCGGGATCGTCAGGAGGTTGGTGTCGGATGCCGCCGCCGGATAGGTGCTCGTGCATTTGAGAAGCACCAGATCCTTGCAGCCGGCTTCCCTTGCGCAACGAACGGCTTCATCGATGTCGGCGACGGTCGCCATGCCGGTCGAGATGATCATCGGCTTGCCGGTCGCGGCAACCTTGCGAATGAGGGGCAGATCCGTGTTCTCGAACGACGCGATCTTGTAGCAGTCCACGCCGAGCTGCTCGAGAAAATCCACCGCTGACGCATCGAACGGCGTCGAAAACGGAATCATGCCGAGCAATCGCGCACGCTCAAAGATCGGAGCGTGCCATTCCCAGGGCGTATGCGCTTCCTGATAGAGCTTGTGGAGCGATCGGCCGCTCCACAGGCTGTTGGGATCGTCGATGAAAAACTCGTCGCGGCTGAGGTTCAGCGTCATCGTATCGGCGGTATAGGTTTGCAACTTCAGCGCATGCGCTCCGGACTTTGCCGCGGCATCGACGATTGCCAGCGCACGGTCGAGCGATTGATTGTGGTTGCCCGACATTTCCGCGATGATGAACGGCCGGTGCGAACGGCCGATCGCGCGGCCCGCAATCATGATCGTGTCACTCATCGGAAGCTCCCGCTTTTTCAATACGTACGAAGTAGCGATGGCCACGCAGGTCGAAGAATGCCGGAAAGCGCTGCGGGTCCGCCACCCTCAACAGGTCGAATTGTTCCACGATCGATCGTGCTGGATCGAGCCGGGAGTCCTCGGGCGTACGGCGCCGGTAGTAGCTTGGCGGCCGATCGTCCTGGGCTGTCGCCTGTCCAGACCCAATGACCTTGAGCGCGTGGTCCATCAATTCAAGCTCAATGGCGAACAGCGCTTCGTTGATTTCCTCGCACAGTTCATGCCCTTCGAGCACCAGATGCCGCTGCGCCCAGATGGCGCCGGTATCGACCGGGTCCTGCGCCTCGATCAGCGACACGACGATGCGATTCTTTCCCTCGAGGATCTGCCATATGTGCGGGGACCAGCCACGCCCTTCCGGAAGATCGCTCGCGTGAATGACAAGGGTCGCTCCGTATTTCTGCCGATCGCCGGGAGAGATGATCTCATGGCACGAGATGAGAAAGAGAACGTCCCCGCCGGTCAGCTCGCCTTTTTGCCGAACCAGTTCGACGCTGTGATTGGCCGCAGCGCCCCTCACCCACTGCTCCAGATGCGGATAGACGGGGTGCGTCGTGCTCGAGCAGAGAACTGAAACCTTCATTATCGACCATCACTGGCGATTCCGCGGAATTGTGGAACCCTGCCGGAGCGCAATTAGCATAGAAAATACGGTCAAACACCAATTAAGAGCGCCCGCGGTCGCCGCTGGAATTGGCCTCTATTGGCCGCCCTCAAGCCGCGTTTCCCTCGTCCGCCAGCCTTCGGCTGCCGGTCGGTTCTACGCCGTCCAGCGATTTCATCGCTTCCCGCACCCGGGAGGTACCCAGCCCGTCGACAAGGGCCGCTGCGGCCTCTCCCATCGCGCGGGTCCGCGCCGGATCGTCCAGCATCGACCGGAGGGTTCCCGCAATCTGATCCACCGTGACCGAGGGCGCCGAACCGAGATAGGCGACCGCGCCGCAACTGGCGAGTGCGGTCAACGCGCCGGTCTGATTGTCGGCGATATGAACCGCGATGGTCGGCAGCGCGAGACAGCAGCGCTCCCAGCTCATCACGCCGCCCGCCCCAATCGCGAGGTCTGCGCGCATCATCAGTTCGGCCATATTGTCCGCACCACGATGCAACTCGGCGAGCGGCATTTCCCGGCAAAGACCCGAAATCGAATCGGCGTGCGGATTGCTCAGGCCTATCGCGACGTCGACGGCAAGCCAAGGGAGCGACAGGCTTTTGATGACGGATAATGCCTTCGCGGTCTCATTGCCGGGATCGGAGCCGCCGTAGCACACGAGAATGCGGCTTACCTTGCCGCTGCGCCCCACCAGCGATTCGCGCTGCCCGGCGAATTCCGGGCGAAGCAATGCATAGGCCGGACCCAGCAGCGCCTGGCATATCGGAGGCAAGCGACCGCGGTAACGGTGTTCCATGTTCAGAACCAGGTTCTGGTCGAGCAGGATGTCGCAATCATGGTCCCGATCGGCAAGATCATCGATCGCAAGAATGCGCGGCACCCGCTTGCGCTGCATACGCTCCCACCTTGCATCGAGTGCATAGTGGTCGACGATGAGCCAGTCGACGGGCCCGATGCGATCGATCGCCTCCAACGTCTGCTCGGCGTCCTTTTGCCAGCTCGTCGGCAGCCAGCGCGCATGAGCGGTTCCGTCCGCCGCCAGAGCGTCCGGACGGCCCTCGGGATCGGGCAGCAGCCGCACGGAATGCTCCTCGCCTTCGATCAGGCGTGTCAGGCCGGCGGCATGGCTGCGCAACAGGAAGAATACGTTCGCACCGTCGTCGGCCAAGGCGCGGGCCAGACTGAGGCATCTCATGAGATGCCCCATGCCCATTTCGGTGAAAGCATCGACGCGGACTACGACCCGTTGCACCGCGTTCATCAAACTAGCCCTGGATATTTCCGGAACATCTGGTGGCGGAAGAGGTCGACCTGTCACAATAGCCGTGCTATCCGCCGACCCACGAACCAGCCGCCAATGTAAGATCCAGGTTGCGCCGAAGCGCCACTTGAACCATCGCACCACACTCTATAATCCCGGACACCAGCAAAGCAACATTCCGGCAAGGCATGCCCCCGCGCAACGACGACATTATCCTGATCACGACGCTGGCCGAATATCAGACCCGGTTCTGGATTCCCGTGGCGCAGCGATTGCGCAGCGCGGGGCGCGAGGTGCAGTTGCTCGCATTCGACGATCGCAGCGCGGAAATGGCGGAGGCGCAAGGCATCCCCGTCGTCAACATGTACCGGACCGGTCTTCAGGGGGGCGCGCCGGTGGAAGACCAGCGCGCCTTCGCTGCAAGGATCGTCGATTACGGTCTGGATGGAACGAACTTCCTGTTCAGCCACGAACGCGTCACGTTCGGCATTCGCGAGACTGCCGCGCTGCGCCGGCGGTTCATGATCTACACCAACGCGATGGAAGTCGCGCTCGATCGGTTGGCGGCCTCGGGCCGGCAGGCGGTTGCGGTTCAGGAGCTCGGCGGATTTCTCTCTGTCCTCGCCTGCTTCTACGCCGCGAAGAAGCGCGGTGTCCGGAACTGGTTCATCGAGCCATCGTTCTTTCGCGGCAGGCTCTATTATACGCCGGACAGCTTGGCCGCCCCCGATACGATGCGGACGCCTGCGGACGCGGTCTCCACTGAGGTGCGCGCCTACCTCGACGAAACCTTGCGGCAGCAATCCATTGTGATTCCGCAAAAGGACCGGCACCAATATTCGGCGGCGTTCAACAAGATCGCCAGCGCACGGAACGCACGCCGCCTGGTCGAGAAGCTCTGGGACCAGTTCGCACTCGGCAAGCATCAGGAGTTCGGACATAACCTCCGCCATGCCCGCGCGCATGCCGCCATGGCCGTGGGCGCAACGCGGCTGCGGAAACTCTATCGGGAGATGCCGGACACGCCGTTCGTCTACTACCCCCTGCACGTGCCAGCCGATATGGCGCTGACGCTTCGCTCGCCGGAATATCTCGATCAGGTCGCGACCATCGATTTCCTGCTGCGCACCATCCCGGATACGCACGTTCTTGTGGTGAAGGAGCATCCGGCCCAGATCGGCGCTATACCCGCCGGCCGCCTGTTCGAACTCGCGCGCCGCTTCGACAATTTCATCCTGCTGCCACCGCAGACCAACAATTACACCGTGCTTGGCCGCGCCGATGCGATCGTCTCGGTCAACAGCAAATCGGGCGCCGAAGCGGTGCTGCTCGGCAAGCCCGTCGTGGTGATGGGCGATGCGTTCTATCGCTCCTGCCCCCTTCTGTTCGCCGTCGATCGCCTGGCGGACGTTCCGCAGCGGCTTCGCGAGGCGCTGGCCGCACCGCCCTTCGACCCTGCCGACACCGCGCCCTATTTCGAAACCGCCTGGCGGCAATCGTTTCCCGGCGAACTTTATATCAGCGATCCCAAGCAGCTCGACACATTTGCGACTTCGTTGCTGTCTGCGATTGCCGAACCGCGCCGCGCGGATTGAAAGGCTTCTCCATGGCGCTCGTTTCGATCATCACCCCATCGTGGAACGTGGCGCGGCTGATCGGCGAGACCATTGCATCAGTTCAGGCCCAGACGATGACGGACTGGGAGCTATTGATCGCCGATGACTGCTCGACGGACCAGACAGCCGCAATCGTGGCAAGCCACGCGGCGCAGGATCCGCGGGTCAAGCTGATCCGCCAGCCTCGTAACGGAGGCCCGGCGCTTGCCCGCCAGGCCGCGATCGAGCAGGCGCAGGGCCGCTTCATCGCGTTTCTCGACAGCGACGACCTGTGGCTGCCCGCCAAGCTCGAGCGGCAGATCGCCTTCGCGCAGCAAAAGCGTGCGGCGTTGAGCTATACGGCGTTTCGCCGCATCAATGAGACGGGATCGGTCACCGGCCGCCTGATCGAGATGCCGGCCTCGTTGAACTATGAGCAGTTGCTGAAGAACACCTCGATCGCCACCCTGACGGCGCTCGTCGACCGCGACGTCGCGGGCAACATTGCCATGAAGAACGAACCGTATGACGATTTCTGCCTCTGGCTGAGCATCCTCAAGCCGGGACATGTTGCCCACGGGCTCAACGAGGATCTCGCCCGCTACCGCGTGCGAGGCAGCTCAGTCTCCAGCCGCCCGCTCCGGTCCGCCGGGTGGGTCTGGCACATCTACCGCAACGTGGAGCAGCTTTCGCCGATCAAATCCGCATGGTGCTTCGCGCACTGGGGCGCGCGCGCCTGGCTGAAGCGGCGAGAGTTCTGATGACCGACAGGCCGGGCCACTGACCTTGCGGGAAGTGCCTTGCTGCAAAAACCATTGAGTGGTTCCTTCAAGGACTTAACGGGGATATCATTACTATTATACCTCCACAGCGGACAATGCTATTGGCGAACTTTGCCGTTGCCGATACCACTCCGGCTGCCCGTCACAGGACGTAAAGCAAGCCAGCCGCTCGAAGCGGCAACCCGGGAATCATGATGGCGTTTGACCGAAACTACAAAGACAGCCGCATCCTCATCACCGGCGGCGCAGGCTTCATCGGATCCCATCTCAGTGAACGGCTGCTCGCCGCGGGCGCAGAAGTGGTGTGTGCGGACAACTACTTCACCGGCAGCCGCAAGAACATTGCGCATCTGCTGTCAAACCCGATGTTCGAAGCGATCCGGCACGATGTGACGTTTCCGCTCTACATCGAGGTCGACGCGATCTTCAACCTGGCCTGCCCGGCCTCCCCGATCCATTATCAGCGCGATCCGGTGCAGACCACCAAGACCAGCGTGCATGGCGCAATCAACATGCTCGGCCTCGCCAAGCGTCTGCGGGCGCCGATCTTTCAGGCCTCGACCAGCGAGGTCTATGGCGATCCCCTGATCCATCCGCAAACCGAGGATTACTGGGGCAACGTCAATCCGATCGGGATTCGCTCCTGTTACGACGAGGGCAAGCGCTGCGCCGAGACCCTGTTTTTCGACTATTGGCGGCAACATGCCCTGCCGATCAAGGTTGCGCGCATCTTCAATACCTATGGTCCGCGGATGCAGCCAAACGACGGCCGGGTCGTTTCATCCTTCATCGTCCAGGCGCTGAAGGGCGACCCGATCACCGTGTTCGGCGACGGCGGCCAAAGCCGCTCGTTCTGCTATGTCGACGACCTCGTCGAAGCGATTACCCGGCTGATGCTGACCGGCGAAGACTGCACCGGACCGATCAATCTCGGCAACAATTCGGAATTCACCATTCTGGAACTGGCCGAGAAAGTGATCAGTTATACGAATTCGCGCTCGAAGCTCATTTTCAAGCCGTTGCCGCAGGATGATCCGCGGCAACGCCAGCCCGATCTCTCCAAAGCGAAGGCGCTGCTGAATTGGGAACCGAAGGTCGCGCTCGCCGATGGTCTGAAGGAGACCATCGCCTATTTCAGGCGCTCGCTCGAACTGTCGTAGGTCGGACAGAGCCAATTTCGTTTCGGTTACCCCGCGTGGCGGCGCGATGTCGATGATGCATTCGTCAGAAAGCAAGCGCGCTCCGGACATTATGGAACGCATTCGGCTGGTATCCGGCTCGCGCCTCAGCCTGTACGTGCTGGTATGCCTTCATATCGTCATTTGCTGCACCTCGCTGGCACAGGTTGCGCATTGGCAGTCGTACATGTTGTACGACGCTGCGCGGGCCAACTACGCGATTGCTGCGGTCGGAGCGTTTTCTGTCGTCTCGCTGTTTTTCATATTCGCCCGCTTCAGCTTTGGTTACTTCGTCGGCTTCAGCCTGTTCACGATGATACTCGGCTTCATCTGGCTCAACAACTTCTCCAAATTCAACTACGATCACCGACTGGCGGGCCTTTCGGCCGCCGCTTCGGCGGTGCTGTTTCTGTTTCCCGCCCTCCTCGTCAAGGCGCCCGCCAAACAGACGTACGTGCTGTCGCCTCGCGCCCTCGAATACTTTCTGATGTTCATTCTGGTGCTGGCGCTGGGCACGATCGTCGCGGCCTCACTCTACAATTTCAGACTGGTGTCGATCAGGCAGATCTACGATTTTCGCAACGAACTCTACTTTCCGGCGCCGGTACGTTACCTGACCGGAATTGTGTCCACCGTGCTGCTGCCGTTCGCCTGCGCCTGTTATCTGGCGCTCAATCGCCGCTGGTGGGCTGCCGTGCCCCTCCTCCTGATGCTGCTTTTCTATCCGATCACGCTCAGCAAGTTTGCGCTTTTTTCAACAGCGTGGGTCATTATCGTGCTGGTGCTGTCGAGGATTTTCGAGGCCAGGGCCGCGACTATTCTGGCGATCTTCCTGCCGATGCTTCTCGGCGTGATCCTGATGGCATGGTACCTCAACCGCTATACGCTGTATTATTTCGGCCTGGTGAATATCCGGATGATGGCAACCCCATCCAGCGCCATGGACATCTACAGCGACTTCTTCTCAAGTCACCCGCTCACCCGGTTCTGCCAGATATCGTTCCTGAAACCGCTGATGAGCTGCCCCTATCAGGAGCAGCTATCGATCGTGATGGAAAAGGCATACCAGATCGGCAACATCAACGCCTCGCTGTTTGCGACAGAGGGTATCGCCTCGGTCGGATTGTATTTCGCGCCGCTGGTGGCACTGCTGTGCGGCTTTGTGATCGCGCTCGGCAATCGCGTGTCGGCCGGACTGCCGCCGGGATTCGTGCTGATCTCGGCTGCGCTGCTTCCCCAAACCTTTCTCAATGTGCCCTTTGCGACGGCATTATTGACACATGGCGCCGGGTTCCTGTTTCTGCTGTGGTACATCATGCCGCGCACGATGTTCGATCGAAAGATCGAAGCGGCGGCTTCGTGACAGAGGGGTTTTCGATGCAAAGCGTTCTGATCACCGGCGGCGCGGGCTTTATCGGCCAGAACCTGGTGCATGCGTGGCGAGCCGCGCGGCCGGGCGACCGCCTGACCGTGGTCGATGCCATGACCTATGCGGCCAATGTCCGCAGCCTGGAGCCGCTGATTGCCGATCGCAGTATCCAGTTCGTAAAGGGCGACATCGGCGACGCGGCGCTGATGCAGCGCCTGTTCGATGAACGAAAATTTTCCCGCGTGGCGCATCTCGCTGCCGAGTCGCATGTCGACCGTTCGATCAGCGATCCCGAAGCCTTTCTGCAGACCAACGTGCTCGGCACGTTCACGCTTCTGAAGGCGGCGCTCGATTGCTGGCGCGCGGCGGCGATGCTCGATGAGGCGCGATTTCTCCACGTCTCGACCGACGAAGTCTATGGCTCGCTCGGCGCCGCCGACCCCGCCTTCACGGAATCCTCGTCCTATCGTCCGAACTCGCCTTACGCGGCGAGCAAGGCAGGAAGCGACCATCTGGTCCGCGCCTTTGTCGCGACCTACGGCATGCCGGCGCTGATCACGAACTGCTCCAACAATTACGGCCCCTATCAGCACCCGGAAAAACTCATTCCGCTGATGATCATCCATGCGCTGGAGGGAAAGCCGCTGCCGGTCTATGGCGACGGCTCCAATGTCCGCGACTGGCTGCACGTTTCCGACCACTGCGGCGCCTTGATGAACGTGATCGAGCGCGGCCGCACCGGCGAAACCTACAATGTCGGCGGCGGCAACGAACGCAACAACCGCGATGTGGTGGGCTTGATCTGCGATACGATCGATGCCGCCTTCGCAGCCGACACTCGCTTCGCCTCGCGCTTTCCGTCCTGTCCCGCAGCTAGCGCCGGCTCCTGCCGCACGCTCATCACCTATGTGACGGACCGCCCCGGCCACGATCACCGTTATGCGATCGACGCCACCAAGCTCGCAACCGAACTCGGCAGCCGCTGCAGTGTCGGTTTCGAGAGCGGACTGAAGCAGACCGTGCAATGGTATCTCGACCACGAGCCATGGTGGCGCGACGTCACCAGCGGCGCCTACAAGGCGTGGATCGACAAGAATTACGGCTTCCGGCGCGCGGTCTAGCCATTCATGCGCATCCTCGTGCTCAATGCGGACTACCCGCGCTTCCTCAGCTGGCTGTATCGCCGTCAGCCCGGGCTCGGAAGCGCCGGTTACGCGGCCCAGATGGCGGCGCGAAACGCCAGCCTGTTCGGCGTCGCCGATTTCTATTCGCGGAATTTTTCCGCGCTCGGCCATTCGGCGGCAGAGATACACGTCAACAATGCCTGGCTACAGACGGCGTGGGCGCGCGAGCACGGCATGGCCGTCGAAGCGGCGGGGCCCGCCACCACCAGCGGAAGCACCTCGCTTCCGGCCTGGCTGCAGCGCGCCGTGACGCCATTGAAGCCGATGCTGCGGCCGTTGGCCCGCAAGGTTGGCCTCAGTCCCAGGCTCGACGCACAGGCCGAGGCCATCCTGCTGGCCCAGATCGAGGATTTCAAACCTGACGTGGTGCTCAACCAGGACACGTTTCACGTCGACCCGCGGCTGATGCGGCGTATCAAGGCGATTGGCAACCCGATCCTGATCGGACAGATCGGGATCGCGCCGTCGCGCGGCGTGGACTGGTCCGTCTACGATCTGATGATGTCGCAGCTGTCAGCGACGGTGGATTTCTTTCGTCGTCTCGGTTTGCGGGCGGAAGTCAATCATCTGGCGTTCGAGCCCGCTATTCTCGAAGCGCTACCGCCGGCGCCTGCCATCGACATCGAGGTTTCCTTTGTCGGCACGGTGTCGCCGGATCACCAGCAGCGGATTGCGCTGCTCGAGGCCGTTGCCGAACGTTACGATCTCAAGCTGTTTGGCAACCCGCCGCAGACACTGCCAGCCTCCTCCCCGCTGCATCGCTGCTTTCAAGGCGAAGTGTGGGGCGCCGAGATGTATCAGGCACTGCGGCGATCGAAGATCACGCTCAATTCCCACATCGACATGGCCGGGCGGGAAGCCGGCAACATGCGGCTGTTCGAGGCCACCGGCGTCGGCGCGTGCCTGCTGACCGATTTCAAGGACAATCTGCACACGCTGTTCGAACCGGACAGCGAGGTCGCGGTCTGGCGCTCGGTCGACGACTGTCTTGCGGTCATCGGCCGCATGATCGGCGACCCCAATGGTCGCGCTGCGATCGCCCACGCGGGCCAGGCGAGAACCATGGCACAACATACCTACCGCCATCGCGCCGCGGAGATCCTTGGCTTCGTTGAAACCTTGCGGAAGCCACGATGAAGCTACCCCGTATCGTCAGGCAGGTCGGCAAGCGCGTGGTCAAGGCGACGCCGATCCTGCGCCGACATGTTCTGACCTCGACCGACTACAAGGTGCTTGGCGGCGTGGAGGCTGCCCGAAATGCAGCCGCGTCGTCCGAGGGCTGGCTTGCGGCGCGCACCGTGGCTCGCCAGGAACGCGCCTATCTGGCATTGATCGACGACATGAAGAATGGAAAACCGCGGCTCGATTTCACCGTCGCCGCCGAGGCTGTCATGGCGACGGGCATTGCCACCCCCCGCCTGCTCGAGGTCGGCTGCGGCAGCGGCTATTATTCGGAAGTGTTTGCAGATCTCGTCGCCGGCGGCGTCAGCTATACCGGCATCGACTATTCGGAAGCTATGATTGCCCGGGCCCGCGCCTGTTATCCGTCCGTTACTTTCGAGGTAGCGGACGCGACCCGGCTGGCGTACCCGGACGCTGCATTCGACATCGTCTTCAATGGCGTGTCGCTGATGCACATCATCGAGTATCAGGCGGCGATCCGCGAGGCCGCGCGCGTTGCCGGACGCTACTGCGTCCTGCACACCGTGCCGGTATTCGACGATCACCAGACCACATATCTGAAAAAGTTCGCCTATGGGGCGCCCGTCGTCGAGATCATCTTCGGCAAGAGCGAATTGATGTCGCTTTGCCGGGACGCAGGACTTCAGCTGCTACGCGAATGGCCGTGCATCCCCTATGACGTATCCGAGGTGACGGGCCATCGCTCGACGACCGAAACCTACCTGTTTTCAAAGGCGCGCTGACCGGGCGCAGGCCCGTTCCTCGAATTAAAGCGGCGCGATGATCGTTCTTACGAAGGGGCTGAGCACGTTGTCGATCAAGGCAAGCTCCTTGATCTGCCCAAGACTCGCCCAGCAAAACATCGCCATGTCGGACTCGATCACGCTCTCATCGTCGACAAATACGATGATGTTCTCGTTCGACTTGCGCCAGAACCGGCCGCCCTCTTCATTGTGCTCTGCCCGGTAAATGATACGAACGCCGGACTTGGCGGTGAGCACCTCCAGCATCGGCGACAGCTTTCCACCATGCGCGCGCCTGATATTGGACCACGTGCTTTGCACGGAGGGAGAGAGCTGGAGCACGCCGACGTTGCCCGGCTCGGCCTTGGCGTACAACAGAAACTGGACGCCGTTATCCGGCGTCTCGCGGGCGATCAGTCCGAGGATACCGCCTTCGGGTTGGGTGTAGATCGGCTGATCCCACGAGGCGACCTCGCGCAGGTCGCCGCTTTCGACGCGTACGCCCTCGACCCCGAAAAACTGCCCGGTCTTGTGCCGCACGTTGCCTTGCGCGTCGCGCGACCAGCCGCGAACCTCGTCGAGCCCGATCAACTCGGCCTTGAAGCGGATAGCCTGGCAGCACTCGTCCCGCCACGCCAGGATCGGCGCGGGATCCGTCGGCTCGATCGCGGCGGAAGCTGCGAGCCTTCCGCGAAACCAGTCGAGATGCGCGCGCTCGGCCATCAAACCACGTCCCTGAGCACTTCGATCACGGTATCGACTTCCTCGTCCTTCAGGTGCGGATACATCGGCAGCGAGAAAATGCGCTGCGCCTTGCGCTCCGCGACCGGGAATTGCCCCTCACGATAGCCGAGATCGGCGCTGCCCCGCATGGTATGAATCGGCCAACGGTAGGACACATTGCAGTTGATGTCGCACTTCGCCAGCCGCTCCAGCACCCCGTCGCGATCCGTCGGGTGTTCTACCACATAAACATAATAGGAATGGCGGCTATGGAGGTTTTCGCGCGGCAGCACGAGGCCGCTTCCGGCGAGACCCTGATTGTAGCGCGCGGCGATCTCCCGCCGCCGCTCTATCCAACTATCGATGCGCGGCAATTTCAGCGACAGGATCGCAGCCTGCACCTCGTCGAGACGCGAATTGTAACCGTGGCGCTCGGAGTAGTACTGCGTTTCCATGCCGTAGAAGCGAAGACTGCGCGCAAGCCGGATCGCCGCCTCGTCGTTGCTCAACACCATGCCGCCGTCGCCATAGGCGCCCAGCACCTTGGTCGGGTAGAACGAGAACGCCGAGGCGTGACCGACGCTGCCGGATTGATGATTCTTGTAGAGCGCGCCCTGCGACTGCGCGCAGTCTTCCATTACCTTCAGCCCGCGCCGCCCGGCAATCGCCATCAGTGGATCGAGATCCACGCACTGGCCGTACAGGTGCACCGGAACGATCGCCTTGGTGAGCGGCGTGATCGCCGCCTCGACCTGCCCGACATCCATCAGGAAATCATCTTCGCGCACGTCGACGAAGACCGGCCTGGCGCCGAGCGTGCGGATCGCCGAGACTGTCGGCACGGCCGTATTGGGCACGGTAATGACCTCATCGCCGGCCTTCACGCCCAAAGACGCCAGCGCGATGTAGATCGCGTCAGTTCCGCTATTGACGCCGACGCCGCCCGCGACCCCCAGATAGGCGGCCATCTCGCGCTCGAACTTGACGCCTTCCTGTCCAAGCACCAGCCGTCCGGAGCGAAACACCCGATCGACGGTAGCGAGTATCTCGTCGCGCAGTTCGTCGTATTCCCGCAGATAGTCCCACACGTTGATTGGCATTGTCTCTCACACGGACTGGTGCGCCGGATTCTGGGATGCGAGCGCCGTCGCGATCATATCCCGGCACCGGGCATCGCTCAGGAGATCGCGGTGGTAGCTCTCGTGATCGCCGGCGGCAATGGCCGACGTCACCGCCGCAAGGAAGCGTGCAAACGTATCGGCTGGCTCGAATGTCACGACATCATCGACATTGCGTAGGCGCCGGCGCCATTCCATCTGATGATCGGCGGGTGGGGTGAAGACGCGTTCTATTAACACAGACCCCGAACGGCCCACAACGAGCAAGCGATTTTGATACTCGCCCTCGAAGCTGAAATGGCCGGAAAAAGCGCCGCCATTGCCGAGCCGGGCCAGGACCGAAAAGCCCATGTCCACACCGGTTTCCGGATGCCGGCCGCCGGCCAGGGCCGTGATTTCCGACGCCGCCCCACCGCCGAGGATTCGCATCGTGGCGGCGGCGTAGGGTCCCATGTCGAGCAGACAGCCTCCGCCCAGTTCGGCATGGTTGCGGAAATTGCCGATCGGCAGCGGTGGGATGATGAATTGCGCGGCGGCCTGCGTCAACGAGCCGGTCTCGGTGACGAACGCTGCCAGCGTTTCGAACTGCGGATGATAACCGAACACTGTCGCCTCCGCGACGAGGCGATTGACGCGCCGCGCCTCGCCCACGGCACGTTCGCTGCCCGCCAACGTCATCATGGCCGGTTTGTCGACCACGACATGCTTGCCGGCGGCCAGCGCGGCCATGACCCAGCGCTCATGCAGCGCATTGGGCAGCGAAAGATAGACGAGGTCGGAATCGCTGCCGCGCAAGGCGGCCTCATAGTCGTCGAAAAAGAGTCCCTGCTTCGGCCAGCCTTCCGGCCTGGGGCGGCTCTTGCTTGCGATCGAAATCTCGTCGATCTCAGCGACTTTCGCCGCCGCCGGCATCACCCGTCGTTCGACGATCGAGGAATAGCCAACGATCAGCAGTCGCATTCGCACAATCTCTCAAGGCGGTGGATCGGGCTATCGAACGGCAATGGCCCGGCCGGTGATGATATCGAGGCCGCGGTAGGCCATCGTTCGCATCTTGCGCAACGCATTGGACAGGCGGTCGATGGGATTAGCGGCGACGGGCTTTCGGATCGTCTCGCTCTGCTGCCCCTGCAAGTGAGGCGCCGACGACCGTTCGGCCTCGGCGAGCGCCGCCACGTATGGCTTGTACAGTTTTTCCCTCATCAGGCCGGAAAATGGCGCGTGATAGAACCGGTGGCTATTGAAATAATAGCCGCCGCTGCGTTTGACCCCGTAAAAATGAAAGAACAACAGCGGATGCCGCCGCTCGATCTCGACCCTGCCGTTGTTCCATTCCAGGCGGCAATCGGCAAGATTCCAGGGCGCGAGATTGGCGCCGAGATGCGATATCACGTGAACGCCGCTGAACGTTTCGGGCATTCGGTCGAGGTAGCGCTGGTCGGCGAAACGGTCGCCCTCGACCCTGTCGTAGCACCATTCGATGCAGCGCTCGCGCCACCAGCGCAGCGCCGCGAGGCCGTCGTCGCGCCTGCGCGCGCTCACCCAGCCGACATTGTAAAGCCCGAACCTGCGCTGGTCCTCCAATCCACGGGAGAAACGATGCGGAATGATGCCGAATGCGGCATCCTTCATTTCCTCGTAGATCGGATCGGGCGAAGCAAAGAAGAACAGGTCGCTGTCGAGATAGGTGGCCCACTCCGCATCCGGGTTGCTTTCCAGCACGAAAAGAAGCCAGGCTGGCGAACACGTGAAATAATATTCGATCTGGCTGCGGGATGGCCGGGTCGCAACGACGTCGGCATTGGCGGCTTCGAAGTCCGCCATGCTCACCGCCAGCAGATTTGGAAGATCAAGCGCCAGCAGCGCCCGATGGCAGGCCTCGCTCAGGCAAAGCACCCAAAGCCGGGCGCCTGGCGCGTGCCGCTGCAACGAATGATAGAGCGCCAGCCCGCGCGGCAGGTAGTTATGATCGAAATAGGTGCAATAAACGCGGTCGGCCATGATTCCCGTCGCAGTCCAGGTCGCTGATTGCGCTGGTGTGTCACCGACATTGCGTTGCCAACCGCCGCGATGGCGCCATTCCTATCCCACCCGCTGAGAGCGCGCAACGCGGTCATTTCGAGCGTAAACCATTGAAATATTTCCGCTATGGACGGCAAGGAAGGCCCTTTGTAGGTCGCTTGGCGCATGCTAACGAGGCTACCATCTCCCCGCCAACCGCGAAGAGTTCGGCGCATGAATCGCAAAGGTATCATTCTGGCAGGTGGCCGCGGCACGCGGCTTTATCCGCTGACGCTCGCGACCTCGAAGCAGCTATTGCCGGTCTACGACAAGCCGCTGATCTATTACTCGCTCACCACGCTGATGATGGCGGGCCTGCGCGAGTTCCTGATCATCACCACGCCGGAGGAGATCGACCAGTTCAGGCGCCTGCTCGGTGACGGACGGCAATGGGGAATCGAGCTTTCCTTTGCCATCCAGGATCATCCCGGCGGCATCGCGGAAGCTTTCCTGATCGGGCGGGATTTTCTGGCCGGTGGATCCTGCGCGCTGATCCTCGGCGATAACATCTTCTACGGCGACAATCTGCGGGCGCTGCTGCGCACCTCCGCGCAACAGAGCCGCGGCGCGACGGTGTTCGCGTGCTGGGTCGACGATCCCGAGCGCTATGGCGTCATCGAGTTCGATTCCTCGCATCGGCCGTTGCAGATCGTGGAGAAGCCGAAGGCGCCGAAATCCAACTACGCCGTGACCGGTCTCTACTTCTACGACGAACGCGTCGTCGACGTCGTACGCGAGATGAAGCCGTCGCCGCGCGGGGAACTCGAGATCACCGACGTCAACCAGTGGTATCTGGAACGCGGCGAGCTTCATGCCGAACGTTTCGGCCGCGGCTATGCCTGGCTCGACGCCGGCACGCATGAATCGCTGCTCGAAGCCTCCCAGTTCATCCACATCGTGGAGAAACGTCAGGGTCTTAAGATCGCCTGTCCGGAGGAAATCGCGTTCAGCCAGGGCTTCATCGATACCGAGCAATTGCTGCGCCTTGCCGAGCCGATGAAAAACACCGGCTACGGCCAATACCTCATTCGCCAGGCGGCGATATCGCGTTAGAGCGTTAGTGGGGGATCGCCGCAGTCAATCGCGCGCGGACGCTTTCGATCGCGAGCGGACTGGCTGCAACTGCGACGACAACCAGCCATAGCCCGCATTCAACGAAGAACCGCAATGGTTCTGCCAGCGGGATGGCCAGCCGGATCGCCGTTCCAAGCGCCCAGCCGGCGAGCGTCACCGTGACCATCACCGCGGCCAGGAAGAACAAATGCCGCAGCGGATGCTGCAGCGTTTGCCCGATGATGATCCGTCCCAGCACTCCGAACTGGATCAGGAGTTCACTGGCAACGACGGCAATGGCCGCTCCAAGCAGGCCGATCGAAGGAATCAGGATCGCCGACAGAACGAGGAACAGGATGAGTTGCATCGCCTTGGTCCGCAGCAAAAGCTGCCCCTGATCGCTGTAATTCGCGTAGCCCAGCGCCAGGATCGAGGGGGCCACCGCAGCCGTACCGATCAGCAACACAAAGGTCAGCGGGCCGTCGTAAGGGATGGCGCCGTGTGTCCAAAGCGCGAAAAAATCCGGCCAGAACGGCAACAGGCCCGAAACCACGACGCTCGCCAGCAGCGCCACCAACACGGAACCGCGCGCGTACAGGCCCTGCAGCCGTTCCCGGTGGCCGACGGCATAATCGTGGCCAAGCTCGGCGGCCAGGGGAAGCGTCGTCTGGACGCAAAGCACCCGTATTAGCCCGGCAACGACACGGGTCAGGCCCCATTGCGCCACGGCGACCCGGTCGGACACCAGCGCGCTGACCAGCAGCACCGGCAGGTTGAGCAACGCCAGATCGGCGGCGCTTGCGACTGCGAACGGGACCGCTTTGCGGAATTGGCCGGCGATCCAGCCTGTCGAACGCGTTGCGCGCAGCCCGCGCAAAAACGGAAACAGCCGCGGCGCATCTGACAACAGAAGATAGGCCGCAACCAGCATTTGCGCCGCGACATAGACGATGGTGACGTAAAACAGGCTTTGGGTCAGCGTGACGGCCACAAGTTGCCCGAGCAGGGCTCCAAGCATCCCGAGATTCATGAGCTTGACCGCTCGCCCGTAGAGGCCGCGCGCGCGGTAAAGTGCCGCCGCAATATTGACCGGGAGCGTGAGAAGCGTACCGACGATCATCGCGCCGAACGCCAGATCAAACTGTGGGATCGACCCAAAACCCAGCATGGCGGAAGGCGGAAGCACATGAATGAGGATCAGCGTGACGACAGCGAGCGTCCCCGCGAGCCCAAGATAGATCCGCCGCAGTTCGGCATAGAATTGTCCGGTACGACGATCGCTGTCGACGCTGGACTTGAACGCAAAAAAACGGTTGATCGCGCGAAATTGCAGGCCGGAATCAACGACCAGAACGAGATTCCCGGCGGCATAGATCGCTAGCCACGCGGCGAGCACGTCGTTCGACCAGTAGTGCAGGAAGATAGGGACCAGCGCGACTTGCTGCGCGATTCCCAACGCCATTTGCAGGAGATTTGCCGACCAGCCTTCCGAGAGACGGCGCGCGCGGCTTGGGGAACCGGTCATCGACGCCCTCTCCGGAGCGGTGCGCTCCAATGGCATGCGGTCAAGACGGCAACGGCCTAGCCACACATTTCGACCGGGGTCTGGGACGCCACAAAATACAGATTGTGCCGCGTCGGATAGATCGTGTCCCAAACGCGCACGAACTTGAAGTGCGGCGTGAGGAAGCGCCGCAGATCTTCCTTGTCCTTGAATTCGTACTCGTGCAGGGCATTGCTCTTCTTGCCGGTCTTGTCTTCGGTCAGCGTATAACCGCTGAGGATGCCGTCAGCACCGAGGCGCTCGACGATCGCACTCATGATGGAATCGATTTCCTTTTCGGTAAAATGCTCGATCGCCGCATCCCACACGATGTTGTCGAACGGCCCCTCCGGCAATCCGGCGCGGATGTCCTGCTTGATGAAGGTGATATTTGGCGCGGAATTGTACCGCCTGGCGTGCGGGATCGCATCCTCGTCGAAATCGAGAGCAATGATCGACCGGGCCCTCGTCGAGTAGAAGTGCCTTGCATTGAAACCGTCGCCGCAGCAGATCTCGAGCATCCTCGAATTCTCTTTGAGGACGAGCCGGGAAAACACGCCGCGCTCGACCCACAGACTGTTGTTCGTTGCGCCCCATTGCCAGTACTGATCGAGAAAATGATCGAACCATTCGGGCCTCGGCTTGATGCCCCATTGCACGGCAAACTGCGCAAAGTGGGTCCAACCGACCAACAGGCGCATGAACCAGTTGATGCCCTTCAGGACGGATACCAGAAGCCGCTTCAACGAACATCTCCCATCTTGATCGAAAAGTCCGGGGATTCCAGGGCCCGCCACGGCGCGACGAAGTGCTTTTCCGGCCGTCACTAACGTATGCAACAACAATCAGCAAGCCTGCCGGACGCGGCAGTTTCGGTGCCCCACGCGCTTTGGCGTCCGCGGCCCGCCAGTGCATCGGTGTCGTTACAACCAGGCGGAGATCGGCCGTTGATTCCCGCGGCAAAAACCGCCAATTTGCGCACCTTCGAAGCAGGGACCCAACGCTCCCGGCAAGCACCAAAGTGAAACAGTGACAGCAGATTACATTCCGTTCAACCTGCCCTATTCCACCGGCAAGGAAATGATCTATGCAGCCGAGGCGCAGGGCAGCCACCACCTCTCCGGCGACGGGGCGTTCACGAAGCGCTGCCATCATTGGATCGAGGAACGAACCGGCTGCGCCAAGGCGCTGCTGACCCACTCCTGCACCTCCGCGCTGGATATGGCGGCGCTGCTGCTCGACATCGAAAGCGGTGACGAAGTCATCGTGCCTTCCTACACCTTCGTATCGACCGCCAACGCGTTCGTGCTGCGCGGGGCGGTGCCAGTGTTCGTCGATATCAGGGAGGATACGCTCAATCTGGATGAAAGGCTGATCGAGGACGCGATCACGACGCGAACCCGCGCGATCGTTCCGGTGCATTATGCCGGCGTCTCCTGTGAGATGGATTCGATCGCTGCGATCGCCCGGCGCCATGACTTGAAAATCGTCGAAGACGCCGCGCAGGGAATCATGGCCGGTTACAAGAACCGCGCGCTAGGCGCGATCGGCGATCTCGGCAGTTTCAGCTTTCACGAAACCAAGAACATCATCTCCGGCGAAGGCGGCAGCCTGCTGGTGCGGGATGAGGAGCTGGTGCAGCGCGCCGAGATCATTCGCGAGAAGGGAACAGATCGCGGCCGGTTTTTCCGCGGCGAGGTCGACAAATACACCTGGCAGGATGTCGGCTCGTCATTTCTGCCGAACGAGATCACCGCCGCCTTCCTGTGGGCACAACTCGAACAAGCCCAACAGATCACTAGCGAACGGATGGCGATCTGGCGCCGCTATCATCAAATGCTCGAACCGCTGGAACAGCAGGGGCTGCTTCGCCGGCCGATCGTGCCGGCGGATTGTCAGCACAACGGGCACATGTATTACGTTCTGCTGGCGCCCGAAATCGATCGCCAGCAGGTACTTGACGGATTGAAACAGAACGGGATCGGCGCGGTATTCCACTATGTCCCGCTGCATTCGTCGCCGGCCGGCCGGCGCTATGGACGTGCGCATGGCGAGTTGGCTCTTACGACCTCGTTATCGCAGCGCCTGGTCAGACTACCGATGTGGTTTGGCTTGAACGAGAGCCAGCAAGTGCGAGTGTGCGAAGTGCTGACCGCGCTGTTGAAAAAATAGCTCGAAACGAAGGCCATCTCGCCGATCCTTGGCGTGAGCGCGGAACGAATGGGGCATAGGGCGTCTCGAAACCGCCTGGGGGCGGGCCGTCGGACACTGCCGCCGGCGGTTTGGCCTGTCTTGCCGCGGGGCCTGGTCGGACGACCGTTGGAGGCGTTACTGGGCCCGCCGATGCGGCGCAATGGAGGGCGAGCGTCCCTTTCCGCCATATCATCCCCAACAGACTGTCGGGCGCGGGAGGGGCCCTGCCGCTGATGCACGCCGACACGGTCAGCCTGAAGGGGGGAGATCCCCAGCCCCGTCGGGCTGTTCCGCGATCTTGCGATGCCCCATGGACTCTCCACACGAGAACGGCGACAACCCGAGGCTTCAACCGGCAGAGTCTCCCTGATTCCATATGGCGCCAGCTCGACCGTCAGGTTCCAGCGAAGTCAAGTTTTGGTTCCGAATACAATGCGCATTTGTATCATCCAGTCCTGCTACATTCCCTGGAAGGGGTTTTTCGACCTGATCGGTCGATGCGACGAATATGTGGTGTTTGACAGCGCGCAATACGTAAAGCGGCACTGGCATAATCGCAATCGCATCAAGACCGCCAACGGCGTGGAATGGCTCACCATTCCGGTCATCGTCAAGGGCAGGTTCGACCAGGCGATTGACCAGGTCGAAATCGAAAAACCGTGGGCGGAAAAACACTGGCGCGCGATCGAGCTTGCATATAAGCGCGCCGCGTTCTTCGAGCATTTTGCGCCGGTAGTGAAGAACTGGTATGAAACCGCAGACAAGCTACATCGCCTGAGTGATGTCAACGCGCTCTTCCTGCGCGAGATTTCCAAGTTGCTGGGCTTGAAGACCCGGATCGTCAGTGACGCCACTTATCCCTCGCACGGCTCCAAAACCGAACGACTGTTGGGAATCGCGCGCGCAGCCGGGGCCGATTGCTATCTCAGTGGCCCCTCGGCGCGCTCCTATTTCGACGAACAGTTGTTCACGTCGGCTGGAATTACCACGGAGTGGATGAGCTACGAAGGATACACCGAATACCCGCAGCTTCATGGAGACTTCGAACACGCTGTGACCGTGCTTGATTTACTTTTCCATGCGGGGGCCGAGGCGCCGCAGTACCTCAGCAGAAAGGCCTGAGATACGATGCAGTCGGCGGAGGGAAACCGGACGAGGCTAGAGCTTTGCTTCGGAACCTTTTCCAATGTTGGCTACTTGCGTGCAATCGTCACGGCGACCACAAGTGCTGCCAAGTCCGCCTTTGGCGGAAAACGACGTCTCGCGAGAAGAATGATTATGTCTTTTGCCCGCTCTGGCTCCATTTCGGAACTGCAGCGGTACGCGATTTACGTCGGACTGCCGCTCGTCGCAATATTCGGGGTGCTGGCTTTCGCCAACCCGCTTTTCGACGGAAATGATGATGCCGGCCTCGCCATGTTGGGCTCCGGTTTCGGACTTGCTGTTGAGCCTGAGCCGCATCTCATCTTTTCTCATTTCGGTTATGGCATTCTCCTAGGAATAGTCAGCCAATTCGCGGGACCTTGTGCGCACGGTTGGACCACGCTGGCGGCGCTTGGTCTCAGCATGGGACTATATGCGCGAGCCCTGTGCGAGCAATCGCGGCCCAACGGGTACCTCGTGGGAGCCGCCGTGATCATCGCCGTTGGTTGCGTGTTTACGCGAGCCCTCCTACTCCAGCAGTTTACCAGCACTGCAGCAGTCCTGTTTGGGGCAGCCATTGGCTGCTGGCTGGCCGTGTTGCGAAGCGGAGCGCGGTCGCCATGGCTGCGTACGGTGATTTACACGGCGATCGTCCTGAGCTTCCTGATCCGACCGTTAGCGGTAACGCTGGGGCTCGTCGTTGTCGTCCCTGCCCTGATCTGGCTCGTATGGCTCGGGCCGGTGAGTAGTCGGAGACCAACGTTGCGTCTCATGGCTGTGATCGCGGTGATGGCGGCCGCGATATACGTGACAGACAATGCGGCTTATGCGCTTTCGCCGGACTGGCGTGACGCCTTGGCGTACAATCAGGTACGGAGCCTGTTCAACGACTATTTCCGCATTCCATGGATGCCCGGAGCTCCCGAATATGCCAAGGTAGGGTGGTCGGAAAATGACCACGCCATGTTCATGAACTGGTATTTTCTTCATCCCATTTTCGATTACGACAACATCAATTATCTCGCGCGAACACTCCTGACGCAGGCACCACTCTTTGTACCCTCAGGAGTGCGCGACTGGCTGTTGACGCTTCTGGATTCACCGCTTTTGATTACGATCTGTGTGGGTCAGCTTCTGTTGTTCGCTCTGCTTCCATCATGCCGCGTCATTATAGTGCTGCTGATGATTGGCACATTTTTCGCGCTGGCGATCTCTGGTTTGACGGGGCGGCCACCGCTTTTCCGCGTTCAGTTTTCCGCTCTCAGCGTCTCGTTTCTTTGCATGCTCCCCTTTCTGCTTGCGAAGGAATCAGGCGCATGGCCTCTTCGCAGCCTGGCAGCCGTTCTGCTTCTTGGTATTTCGCTGTACGCGGGATGGACAGCGGTTCGGGCACACAGGGCGGTGTCAACGCAAGCGACAGCCTATCGCGCCAAGCTTCTCGAAGCACACTCTTATTTCACCGGAACGGTGATCTCCTGGGGGTCGAACTTTGTATGGGAATGGTTGATTACGCCAACAAAGGTGTATGCACCCGTCGATCGTGCTATCATTCCCTCCATTGGCGTGGCCACCAGAATGCCTGTCACGCAATCTACCTTGGAGCGACTCGGCATAATGGACCTCGGAGCGACGCTTTGCACCAAGCCGGATATTCGCGTGATCGCGAGCACACTAAATATCAAACAGCTCCAAAAATTTTGCGAAGAGCACTATCAAACGCGCCCAACCTACAATCTGGTGTTCAGTCATCCAATGACCGAAATTCATCTTTCTGGAATCCCCGAGCGGCTACAATGAATTCGGTCCCACCTACACCAACCTCGATCTGACAGAGCGACCAAATGCGGGAAATTGTCATATTTGGCACTGGCGAGATTGCTGAGCTTGCCGACTACTACTTCACCCGCGATTCAAGCTTCAAGGTCGCGGGTTTCACGGTTGATGCGGCGTATTTGAAAGAGACAACCTTTCTCGGACGCCCAATTGTGCCGTTTGAGGAGGTAGCAAGCACATTCCCGCAGCAACAATACGGGCTGTTCGTCGCCGTCAGTTACTCCAAGATCAACGATCTCCGGGCGAGTAAAGTCGCGGCAGCCCGCGCCCTTGGCTACGAGCTGGTATCCTATGTGAGCAGTCGGGCGACCGTATTCCCCGAACTGCAAATCAGCGAAAACTGCTTCATTCTTGAGGACAATACTATCCAGCCTTTTGCCCGAATTGGCGCCAACGTGACGCTGTGGAGCGGCAATCATATTGGCCACCACTCGGTGATAGAGGACGATGTTTTCCTGGCCTCTCACGTCGTGGTGTCCGGCGGCGTCAGGATCGGCCAAGGCAGCTTTATAGGTGTCAACGTTACCTTGCGCGACCACGTGACAATTGGAAAAAAATGCATCATAGGCGCCGGTGCGCTGGTGCTTGAGGATCAGCCCGACTTTTCTGTCGTTGCCCCACGTGGCACCGAGCGCTCGCCCGTGCCCAGTACGCGGTTACGGCGCATCTGAGGGATCGTCCATGCGATGGAAGAAACTTGGACGTATTTTCGTGGCCGACAACCATTCGGAATGGTTGCACAGCCATGGTACTGTCCCTATCGCGCAGCCGCTCGGAAATTATCGCTACCGCGTCTATTTCAGCGCGCGGGATCGACAATCACGTTCCAATGTGAACTGGCTCGACATCGACATTCGCAATCCCACCAAAGTATTGAACTTGTCGAAGCAGCCGCTGCTTGCACCGGGCCCTCTGGGCTGCTTTGACGACAACGGCGCGATGGCATGCTGGATCGTAGAGCGCGACGGTATTGAGCGCCTCTACTATCAAGGCTGGAATCTTGGGGTGACTGTGAGTTTCTACGTTGCGGTCGGCGTTGCCGAGCGGCCGGCTGGCGATCCGGATCATCCATTCGAACGCATCAGCGCGGGACCAATCCTTGACCGTTGTATGGCGGAGCCGCTCTTCATCACCAATCCGGCAGTAATGGTCGAGAATAACAAGTGGCGCATGTGGTATCTGTCCGGACGTTCCTGGACCCGGCACGCCGATAAAGTGCTTCCGTCGTATGACGTTCACTATGCCGATTCGTCAGACGGAGTGCATTGGAACCTCACCGGCCAACAAGTCCTGACCTTCGAGCACCCTGGGGAAATCGCGATCGCGCGGTTCTGTCCGCTACGCGAAGCCGATGGAAGCTACAAAGCCTGGTACTCGTACCGCGGCAACGACTGGGGCTACCATATCGGCTTTGCCGTCTCTGCGGACGGCTTAAACTGGACCCGTCGCGACGATAAAGCCGGGATCGACCGCAACCCAGACAGTTGGGAGGGGTCGATGATCTGTTATCCATTCGTGTTCGACACCGAGATCGGACGGATGATGCTGTATAACGGCGGACGATATGGCGACGCCGGTTTCGGGATAGCGGTGCTGGAACAGGGGTAACCTGGGCATTAAGGGTGCCTAACGATCACTGTAAACTCGTAGAGACCATAGTCCTGTAGGAGTGCCACCGAGCGGCCGTAACGACCTAAGCAGTACGACAGCATCTTGCTTGCCTCAGCATAATACAAATTCGCGGCCCGACGCTCCGGGTCGCTCGATAGGCTAAGTACATTGAAGGCGAAGCCGCGGCGCCCGACACGCGCCAGGATATCGATGGTCTCCCGCACGTAGCGCTCCCACACTTCGATCGGAGCGTCACCTTTGACATTCAAGATGCCGCTTGCGATCGCAAAATCTACCGCCTCCTCTGGTTCAGCTCCGACTCGCCATTGGCGATCTGCTCCCTGTCCATGGAGTCGCAACGCTTCCGTAATCATATTAGGCGCGACGTCATACCCTATGTACTGACCCCGGTAGCCTTCCGCGCGGAGAAACCGAAAGAAGTCTCCGAAACCACAGCCGAGATCCAAGAGGGAGGCATCAGGAATGCCGTCAAGCAAACGAAGAAACTGCCGATGGCGCAACTCGTGTGAGGCAACGCCATTCCAATCGACCCCTTGTGGGGTCGGACCGTGTGCCGCCAGCTTCGACGCATAGTAAGTCGCGACGCTGCTGCGGATGGACTCCGATTCGCTCATCTATTGTCCTGGCACCGTTGCAATCACCGCTTCACAAACAGGCATTCGCCCCATGCCGGAAAAGTTGCGTCCTCGTCATAGAGCGTGTGATAGATAGCGTGCTTCCTCTCAAATCCATTTTGTTCAAGCAACGCGACAATATCGTCCTCAAGTGCGCCATTCTCATACATCTCAACAAGATTGACCTCCGAGACGATGACGTCGGTGAAGGAAAGCAACTTTGTGGCGCCCCGGAACGCGAGCAATTCGGCTCCCTGAATGTCGATATTGATAAAATTGTAATCGGTGTACGCAATTTGATATTTCTCAAAAAGCGCATCAAGGGTGATAGCTGGGACCCGAATCGTTTTCGGAGTATGGAGCGTCTTCACGATCTGCTTAAATCGCTTCATCGGCAGAATGCTTGCCGGCTCGGTACTTCCAGAGCGGCTCGTATGGATATGAAAGTCGATCGCACCCAACCTGTCGCAAATCGCATAGTTGAAAATCTTGACTCTGGGATCCTCGCCGAATTTTGAAAGCAGAACCTCGCAACATTCGGGATTCGCCTCAATCAGAATGATGTTTTGAAATCCGTAGCTGAAATACTGCGCGACTTCCTGGCCGACGTCGGCGCCTACATGCACGATGCCGGTCTTGGCGAAGCGGCAAAGCTCCTCGTGCTCGAAGATATTCTTCAGATCGTGAAAGTGATCTTGCGCGGCAATGGCCGACATTGCTGGCGGCTTCACGTTGTAGCCCCGACCTGCACGGGCTTCGTGGCTTTCGCATCGTAATCCGAACTGACAATGATCGGCAGGATCATCCAACGTCCGTCGTTGCTACGCCAATCGTAAGGCAGGTCGGGATCGACGGACTCTACCCCATGCTGAATTCCCGGCGACATCACCAGCAAATCGCCGGGCTTCATGTAGGGATCGAGATATCCCTTTTCGGCCCCCGCGTCCGATCGCGCAAAGACGCCACCCTTTGAATAGTCCTTACCAAATTCTGACGCGGCAATGAGCGTCTGGATTTGGGCGTGCTTGCCGACGGGGTCGATGTGTTCTGCTTGGTATCCACCACCCCTAGGGTAGTGATGAATGTTGATGCGCGCAATGAATCCGTCCGACGGCACATTGCCGAGAAATTCCGTTTCGGGAAAACCCGCCAGAAAATTTTTCATCAAGAATACCTCAGAGAAGAAGTCGAACTTTTCCTTATTATGCGGGTACCAGCCATGGTAATAGAACGCATGCAGCTTCTGCTTGACGTGGGCCTTCGGATAATTGTCGTGCAGACGATGATAATCCGGACAATCATCGTGCAGCGGATGCCAGCTCGCCTCTGATGTCAGCCCGGTTTGAAACGCGGCGTCTCGAAGTTGAAGAATGTGACGAGCGTCGTAAAATGCCTTTACTACGAACGCTTCTGGCGCGTTGATACGCTCCATGAACTCGTTCGTTCGCGAATAAACGAGATCCATGAAGTCTTGCCGCGAAATCTCATTGACGCGCATAGATCATTCTCCTTCTCATCAGCCACGTTCTTGGCCGGCAACAAAACTAGAATTGTTGATGGGCTTCGGTCTTGCTGCTCAGGGTATACATCTCATCCAGCTTGTTAGCCGCCAGGTCGGGTGTGGCCGGCCCCGCGCGATGGACACGACGGACCACAGTGTAAGGCCGTCGCTTGGTCTCGATCAGAATGTTAGCAATGTAAATCCCGAGAATACCCAAGATGAGCGTAATCAACCCGCCAAGGAACCAGATTGAAACGATCTGCGACGTAAACCCATCGACGCCAATACCGGACGCGAAGTATCGGGCGACGAAATAGACAATTACGACGATCGACAGACCGAAGATTGAAATGCCGGTGTACAAGATCAGATAGAGCAGCTTCGTCGAAGTGGTCGTCAGAAATTTGATTGCCATTTCGATACGCATGCGGAGCGAGTATGTAGTCGGCGAAAGCGCATGCTTGTGGATCGTAACGGGAACCTGCCGATAACCAGTCAGTTGCATCAAATGAATCATCATGAACTCGTTGTCGAGATGACGAATGAGCGAACGAACGTAGTCACGCGTCATCAGGCGAGCTACAACGGTATTTCGCGGAATTTTTTGATCGCTGACCGCATCGACGAAAGAGAAAAATATGGTACCGGTAACGCGCTCGACCAAACTGCCACGCCGCGCCTCCTGGACGCCGAACACTACATCGCAATCCTCCTTGACCAGTCGATCATAAAACGGGGTCAGAAGTTCGGGCTCCTCCTCGAGATCGCTGTCAACCAGAAACACGAGATCGCCAGTCGCATGAGCGAGGCCCGTCATTAGTGCCTTGTGGTGGCCAAAGTTGCGCGCAAGATCAATCACCACCACCCGCGGGTCTGCCTTATGCAGCGCAAGCGCGCGGGCGAGACTGTCATCTGGCGAGCCGTCGTTGACCATAATGAGTTCGATGTCGTCGGTGATGAGCTCGGCTGCCGCCAGCGCACGACGGCAAAATTCGTCGATCGTCGGCGCCGACTGATACAGAGTTGTGACGATTGAGAGTTTCACGCAGCGTCCTTGTCAGATATCGCGAGCGATGGGATATGGTCGGAACTCACGGGCTGCGTGAAGTAACGCCGATTTTTCGAGGCGTCCGACCGACGGATTAGGAACAAACGGCCGTGCCACAACGGATGCCGATGCATCTGTTCCATAGCTACTTTAGGCGACCTCGGTTGGGTGAATCAAGGGTCCCTCGCGGCAATCAGCATGCCGCGAGCCGCACTACGGCGCGCTCCCATCCTTGCTCCGGGTTCAGTGAAAGATGAAGCCCTTGGCGTGCAAATCGGCTATTTCAACGTCAGTCGGAACTACGCTGGCAAAGCCGCCCGGACTACCAAATCCATGTTCACCGATCCATTGAAATGCTACGTGCTGGCTTTGCGCCTCTTGCACGAGCGTCGCCAGTTCCCGGCCAGTCGCCGGAAGATCATCCGGCGCCGTCACGCCCGCGGCATTTGTGATCGCACTGTGATTTGACGCGAATACGAATGTATCGTTGCCGGCAGCGAGGCTCGCATTAGCCAGCGCTGCAAGATTTGGACTCAAAGCGATTTGCCCGGCCGCCGGAAGCGGCGTCGAGTTAATGGTGCCGTCACCGTTCAGATCCTGCTGGAAGGTAGTCTCGGCTGATTTCAGCACCGAACTCGACCCCGGCATCGCCGGAATGAAAGAGACGAAATTGCCGCTGCTGTCGGTGGTCCAGAGCGTGTACTGATCGGCTCCGTTCGCCTTCCAGACGACCTGGTAACCACCCGAGATTTGTTCTCCCGCGATCGGTGCCCAGCCCGCGATCTGCCCCACAACCACGGGCGCGCCGCCGTATTTCAACTGCGGACCTGCGCCGGAATTGTAGAGATAATAGTTGCTTCCAACCTGGGTCAGGCTGGTCACTCCGGCTGACTCGATCACGACGCTGGGATTTCCGATGGTGCCGTCACCGTTCAGATCCTGCTGGAAGGTAGTCTCGGCTGATTTCAGCACCGAACTCGACCCCGGCATCGCCGGAATGAAAGAGACGAAATTGCCGCTGCTGTCGGTGGTCCAGAGCGTGTACTGATCGGCTCCGTTCGCCTTCCAGACGACCTGGTAACCACCCGAGATTTGTTCTCCCGCGATCGGTGCCCAGCCCGCAATCTGCCCCACAACCACGGGCGCGCCGCCGTATTTCAACTGCGGACCTGCGCCGGAATTGTAGAGATAATAGTTGCTTCCAACCTGGGTCAGGCTGGTCACTCCGGCTGACTCGATCACGACGCTGGGATTTCCGATGGTGCCGTCACCGTTCAGATCCTGCTGGAAGGTAGTCTCGGCTGATTTCAGCACCGAACTCGACCCCGGCATCGCCGGAATGAAAGAGACGAAATTGCCGCTGCTGTCGGTGGTCCAGAGCGTGTACTGATCGGCTCCGTTCGCCTTCCAGACGACCTGGTAACCACCCGAGATTTGTTCTCCCGCGATCGGTGCCCAGCCCGCAATCTGCCCCACAACCACGGGCGCGCCGCCGTATTTCAACTGCGGACCTGCGCCGGAATTGTAGAGATAATAGTTGCTTCCAACCTGGGTCAGGCTGGTCACTCCGGCTGACTCGATCACGACGCTGGGATTTCCGATGGTGCCGTCACCGTTCAGATCCTGCTGGAAGGTAGTCTCGGCTGATTTCAGCACCGAACTCGACCCCGGCATCGCCGGAATGAAAGAGACGAAATTGCCGCTGCTGTCGGTGGTCCAGAGCGTGTACTGATCGGCTCCGTTCGCCTTCCAGACGACCTGGTAACCACCCGAGATTTGCTCTCCCGCGATCGGTGCCCAGCCCGCGATCTGCCCCACAACCACGGGCGCGCCGCCGTATTTCAACTGCGGACCTGCGCCGGAATTGTAGAGATAATAGTTGCTTCCAACCTGGGTCAGACTGGTCACTCCGGCCGATTCGACCGCGACAGGACCGACGATGATCCCGAGCAGATCGGCCGCATTGATCGCAACATTGCCCGAAATATCGATCGCGAAATCGGCGACCCCGTCCCCGTTGGTATCGCCCTGCAGCGTGGTGACGCCGGTGGAGCTGTTATAAAAATAGTTGAGTTCGCCGGCCGCGCCGCTGAAGGCGGCGGTCGCGAGGAATTTGAACTGATCGTAGCTGCCGGTGCTGCTGATCGCGTCGAACCCGCTGAGGTCGATATCGTCGGTTCCGGAAACGAAATCGGTGATGCGATCATGCTGGCCGCTCGTGGCGGAGCTCTCGCCGAGCAGGAACACGAATATGTCGCCGCTGTTGCCGCCGGTCAGATTATCGACGCCGGAGCCGCCGATGAGCTTGTCGTTTCCGGCGCCGCCGATCAGCGTGTCGTTGCCGACGCCGCCCGAAAGCGTACAGCCCGTGTCGCTTGCGATCAGCGTGTCGTTGCCGCTGCCGCCAATGGCTTTCTCGATGGTCGCGTTGAGTGCGATCCCGATATTGTTGGTAAGGCCGCCGACCGAGGAAAAGGCGCCCGCGTGCAGGTCGATGGTCTGCACCGCCGAATAGCCGGAGCAATCGAGCGTGTCGGTGCCGCCGCTGTCATAGATGGTCAGCGCCGGCGCCGAGGTGTAGTTGCCGAAATTGAAGACCGCGCCGGCATTGCTGTTGAAGCCATAGACGGTGTCGCCGGTTCGCGTCGAGGTCGCCGCGCCGTACATCGAAGCCACGGCGTAGATATCCGCCATCTGCGGCGTCACGACGTAGCGGTATGAGCTCCCGGAATAATTGTGCTCGCCGAAATACGACATGATGGAATATTGCCAGGTGTCGTTGGCGTAGGTCGCGTTGGTCGAATACGACGCGCTGCCATTATACGGCCCCTGATGGCCAAGCCCGAGGGCATGTCCGACTTCGTGAATGTAGGTCTGGTAGGCGTAGCTATCGATGCCGGTCTTGCCGTCGTTCGCGCCGCCGTCGGTGGTGACCCAGTCGGTGCTGATGTTGACGGTCGCATATGCGAACGAGCCCCCGGGCCAGTAGGCGCTGGCATAGGCCTGCATCGTGCCGTTGTGGGTGAACGTGATGTTCGCGGAGCCGGAGGTCTGGACGAAGGCGATGTTGGCGACCTCGGACCACGCCTGCATCGCCGACAGCGCGAGGAACTGCTCCGCCGAATTCAGCCCGGTGATGTTGTAGGTGATGGTGTTGGAAGCCCAGCGATGGGCGACACTGTTGTTGTATTGCCAAAAGCCGTTGACGAGATAGTCGGCAAGCGTCGCGATCGACGCGACTGGCTTGCCGGCATAGACGTCGAGGCTTTCCACGCTGGCGGCGGCCGCATCCGCCAATTGGTAAGGGTCGCCTTCATCCCAAAACTTCGGGTCATGCATGCTTTCAGGCGGAAGCGCCGCCGGGCTCGTCCCAGGCTCGAACGGCCGGAAGGCCCAGATCTCATCGGAATGATCATTCTTCTTCATCGATCAGGCCCGTCAGCAAGGTCGTTCGGTTGCGGAGAATCGTAATGCACTCGGGAGGCTAGAATCGCCTCGTTAACGCTTGTTTACCAGCGGGATTCGTCGCGCGCTTGCTTTGCGATGCATTACGCCGAAAAAGTACAACCCCGCTGCCCGTGCCAGTCCATCCGTAGTCTTGCGGGGCCGCATTTCCGCCGTCCCGCGCTGTCGGGCTTGCGATCCCAAAACGGTGCCTCGCCTTGCCCCCCATGGCCGCCCCTCGCCGAGCGTCGAACAAGGAGTTGGAAATCGACGCCAGATTTGTTTAAGTCAGATCGGGCTGCTTTTCCCACCGCGAAAATCCAAAAAAACAAGGTTTTTCAATGCCTTTCCCCCGCGCTTCGCAGGCCCTGTCCCGTTTCACCGTGCTCGATCTGACCCGTGTTCGCTCCGGGCCCACCTGCGTGCGGCAGCTGGCGGATTGGGGCGCCAACGTCATCAAGATCGACGCGCTGCTGGAAGACGGCGGCGGCGAGCAGCCGGGCGGCCCGCGCCAGGGCTCGGATTTCCAGAATTTGCACCGCAACAAGCGGGCCATGACGCTGAACCTGAAGGATCCCAAGGGCCTCGAAGTGTTCAAGCGGCTCGCCGAGCAGGCCGACGTCGTGGTCGAGAATTTTCGTCCCGACGTCAAAGCCAAGCTCGGCATCGACTATGAGAGCTTGCGCAAGATCAATCCCCGCATCGTCTATGGCAGCATCTCCGGCTTCGGCCAGGACGGCCCCTACCACAAGCGGCCGGGCTTCGATCAGATCGCGCAGGGCATGGGCGGGCTGATGTCGATCACCGGCGCGCCCGGTGAGGGGCCGATGCGGGTCGGCATTCCCGTCGCCGACCTCACCGCCGGGCTGTTCTGCGCGCTTGGCATCCTCACGGCACTGCTGGAGCGCGACGTCTCCGGCGAGGGCCAGTGGGTGCAGACCTCGCTGTTGCAGGCGCAGATCTTCATGCTGGATTTCCAGGCCTCGCGCTGGCTGATGGAACAGGACGTGGCCAAGCAGGCCGGCAACAACCATCCGACCTCGATCCCGACCGGCGTGTTCAAGACTTCCGACGGCTACATCAACATCGCCACGACCGGCGGGCGGATCTGGGAACGCTGCGCGCAGGCGATCGGCGCGCCCGAACTTGTCACCAATCCCGATTACGCCAGCGCGCCCGCGCGCTCGAAGAACCGCGACGCGCTGAACGAAGCGATCGGCAAGCTCACCGCAAAGAAATCGACGGAAACCTGGGTCAAGGAATTGAACGAGGCCGGCGTGCCCTGCGGCCCGATCTATTCGATCGACCAGATGTTCGACGACGCCCAGGTCAGGCACCTCGGCATCGCGCAACATGTCCCGAACGACGAGAACCGTCACATCCAGCTCGTCGGCCAGCCGGTGACACTGTCACGCACGCCGAGCAGCATGGCTGCGCGGCCGCCGGAGTTCGGCGAGCAGACCGAAGAGGTGCTGGCCGAGTTCGGTTTTGGCAAGGACGAGATCGCGGAATTGCGCCAGCGCAAGGTGGTGTAAACAGCCCTGCCGTCATTGCGAGCGAAGCGAAGCAATCTATCTATCTGCTTGCGGCACGATGGATTGCTTCGTCGCTCCGCTCCCTTGCGCAAACGCTTCGCGTTTGTCGCAGGCAATGACGCCGTGAGAGCTACGCTCTACTTCAGCGCCGCCGTTGCGAGCGCGTGCTCCACGCAATTGCTCACATGGGCGCGCAGCGTTTCAGCGGCAGTGGCGGCGTCGCGCTTCAGCGCGGCTTCGAGCAGCGCCTTGTGCTGGGCGGCGGGCTCGTTGCCGCGGTAGCTGAACGCGACCATCTGGTAGCGGAAATATTTATCGAACACCAAGGCATGCGTCTCCATCAGCATGCGCGAGCCGCAATTGGAGATCAGCGCCTGATGGAATTCACCGTCATAGCGCTTCCACTGCTCGAGCTCGCCGAGGCCGGTTTCCATCAGCCGCTCGGTTGACGCCAGCTTGTGATGGGCGGAGACCACGCGCCCTTCCCACTCGACATCGGCATGGGCGAACGACACGCCCATCGCATGCTGCTCCAGCAGCAGCCGGAGCTCTGCCAGCTCCTGCAAGTTCCCGGCCGAGATTGGCGCCACCTCAAAGCCCCGCCTCCCCTCGGCCAGCACAAAACCTTCCGCCGCCAGCCGGTTGAGGATTTCGCGCAGCGTGGAGACGCTGACGCCGTAGTCCTCCTTGAGGCCCTCCAGCCGGAGCTTTTGTCCCGGGCGGAGCCGGCCGAACACGATGTCGGTGCGGATGCGGCGATAGCCGTCATCGCCGACCGCTTCCTGCTCTTCCGTTCGCTCGACCAGTGTCATTTGCCAATCCATGCGCAAGGCGACCAACCGGCAAGTGCCATGTCAGTCGATTCCGCTCAAGCGCCACTATTCGTCATATATAACATATTTCATATGGTAACTTCTAAATTATATTTTGACTTTCATTTTCTCATATGAATACTTCACTCCACCGCGACATCCAGAAGATCGCGAACCAACGGGGAGAAACCGCCATGCGGATCGGATTGCTGTGCGCTGCTGTCAGCCTTTGTGCGCTTGTGGGAACACCGGCTGCCGCCCAGGTGCAGGAACGAACGATCCGCTGGGGCCACCTCAACAACACCGACCACCCGATCAGCTTTGGCGTGAAGAAGTTCGCCGAGGTGCTGGCGGCCAAGAGCGGCGGCAAGCTGAAGATCCGCGAGTTTCCGGCTTCGCAACTCGGCAACGAGCTGCAGCAGCAGTCGGCGGTGCGCGGCGGCACGCAGGAAATCCTCTCGGCGTCGACGACCTCGCTCGCCGGCGTCGTCAAGGATCTCGGCCTGTTCGACTTCCCCTTCACCGTCAGCACGTTCGAGCAGGCGGAGGCGCTGGCCCAGGGCGCGTTTGGCAAGGCGATGCTCGAGACGCTGCCCGAGAAGGAGCTGATCGGTCTCGGCTATTGGGGGCTAGGCTTCCGCAACGCCACCAACAGCAGCCGTGCAATCGCGAAGGTCGAGGATTTTTCCGGGCTGAAGCTGCGCGTGATCCCGAACCCGGTCTATCTCGAAACCTTCAAGGCCTTGAAGGCGAACCCGGTGCCGATGGCGTTCGGCGAGTTGTACACCGCGCTGGAAAACAAGACCGTCGACGGCCAGGAGAACCCTTACAGCGTCATCCTGTCCAACAAGTTCTACGAAGTGCAGAAATACGTCTCGGCCACCAACCACACCTTCACGCAGAACGTCATCATCGTCAGCAAAAAGTTCTGGGACGGCCTGTCGGCGGAAGAGCAGAAGATGCTGCGCGACAGCTTTGCCGAGACGCGCGAGTACCAGCGCGACCAGACCAAGCTGGCGGCGGAGAAGGCGCTCGGCGAACTGACGGCGAAAGGCATGCAGTTCAACGAGATCACGCCCGCCGAATACGCCCGCATGCAGGACGCCACCAAACCGGTCGTCGAGAAATTCTCGGCCGAGTATGATCCTGCGCGCGTAAAACTCTTCATCGGCGAGCTGGCACGCATCCGCGGCGCCAAGTAACGGCCGAGAAAACCGTGATGGCGGCCGTCGAACGGTTGATCGATCTCTACTGCCGGCTGCTCAAGGTCACCATCGCGGCGTGCCTCGCCGCGATGGTGGTGCTGGTCTTCACCAACGTCGTGATGCGCTATCTCTTCAACTCGGGGATTCCGACCTCGGAAGAGCTGTCGCGCTGGCTACTGGTCTGGCTGACATTCCTCGGCGCCATCGTCGCGCTGCGCCAGCACGCCCATCTCGGCGTCGATACGCTGGTCCGCGCGCTCCCTCCCCTCGGCAAGAAGATCTGCTTCGTCGCGAGTTACCTGTTGATGCTGTACGCCGACGGCCTGCTCACGCTCGGCAGCTGGAAGCAGGCGGTGCTGACCTTCGGCGACAGCGCCCCCGCCTCCGGCATCTCGGTCGGGTTGTTCTTCTACTCCTCCGGCCTCGTCTTCGGCGTTTCCGCGGCCGTGATCTTGTTGCTGGATCTCGTCCGCGTGCTGGGCGGCAACGCCTCCGAGGAGGACCTGGTCGCGGTGAAGGAAAGCGAAGAGCATGTCTGATCGTAAGCCGAGGGACTGCGCGTGACGCTCGCCGTCTTCACCTTCTCGCTGCTCGGCGCCATGGCGCTGGGCATGCCGATCGCATTTGCGCTGATCGTATGCGGCGTCGCGCTGATGCATTCGCTGAATGTGTTCGATTCGCAGATCGTCGCCCAGAACATCATCAACGGCGCCGACAGCTTTCCGCTGATGGCGGTCCCTTTCTTCATGCTGGCAGGCGAGCTGATGAACCGCGGTGGCCTCGCCAGGCGCATTGTCAATGTCGCGCTGGCGCTTGTCGGCCACGTCAAGGGCGGATTGGGCTACGTCACAATCCTGGCCGCCTGCGTGCTTTCCTCCCTGTCGGGATCGGCCGCCGCCGACGCTGCCGCGCTGGCCGCCCTGCTTGTGCCGATGATGGTCGCGGCTGGCCACCGCAAGATGTATGCGTCAGGGCTCGTCGCCGCCAGCGGCGTCATCGGGCCGGTCATTCCGCCGAGCATCGGCTTTGTGCTGTTCGGCGTTACCGGCGGCGTGTCGATCTCGAAGCTGTTCCTGGCCGGCATCTTTCCCGGGCTTATGCTCGGCGTGGGACTCTGCTTCGCCTGGTGGTGGGTTGCGCGTGGCGAAGATACTGCGAGCCCACCGCGAAAGTCGCTGCGCGAGATCGCCTGGGCCTTCGTCGACGGCTTCTGGGCGCTGATGCTGCCCGCGATCATCGTCGTCGGCCTGCGATTCGGCGTGTTCACGCCGACCGAGGCCGCCGTGGTCGTCGCCGTCTACGCGCTGTTTGTCTCCACTTGCGTCTATCGCGAGCTGAAGATCGGCGAACTCTACCAAGTCTTCGTTTCGGCCGCGCTTAGCACCAGCGTCGTCATGTTTCTGGTCGCAGCTGCACTGGTCTCTTCCTGGCTGATCACGGTCTCCGAGATCGCTACGCACGTCGTCGACCTCGTTCGTCCGTTCATGGGTAATCAGACGCTCTTGATGCTGGCGATCATGGCGCTGGTCGTGATCGTCGGCACCGCACTCGACATGACGCCCACCATTCTGATCCTGACGCCGATCCTGATGCCCATCGTCAAACAAGCCGGCATCGACCCCGTCTATTTCGGCGTACTCTTCATCATCAACAACTCGATCGGCCTGATCACGCCGCCGGTTGGCATTGTCCTCAACGTCGTTTGCGGCGTTTCGCGCATCAGCATGGAAGACGTCATCAAGGGCGTCTGGCCCTTCCTGATCGCCCAATTGATCGTGCTGTTGCTGATGATCCTGTTTCCAGCGCTCGTCACCGTGCCGGCGAAATGGTTCACCGGCTGACATGTGGCCGCGATCGGCTACACTGCCCCGTCATTATCCCGTGAAAGGCATTCCATGCGCATCATGATCCTCAATGGCCCAAACCTGAACATGCTCGGCATCCGCGAGCCGCACATCTACGGCTCGACCACGCTCGACGCCATCAAGGCGTCGTGCGAGGAGTTCGCCGCTTTCACCGGCGCGCAACTGGCGTTTCACCAGTCGAACCACGAGGGCGAACTGGTCGACCTGATCCAGTCCGCGCGCACGGCCGCGGACGCCCTCATCATCAATCCGGCCGCCTACTCCTTCACCTCGATTGCGATGTTCGACGCCATGAAGATCTTTGACGGTCCGATCTACGAGGTGCACATCTCCAATATCCACGCCCGTGACGAGCTGCATCGTCATTCGAAGCTTTCGGCCGCCGTGAAAGGCGTGATCGCCGGCCTCGGCCCCTACGGCTACATCGTCGCGATGCAGGCCGCACTGCAGGGCGCCGGCCAGTTGCCGGCGTCGCTGCCGGCGGCTGTCCGCGTCGGCCCGAAATGACGGATGGAGCCTGACATGCAGGGAGCTGGTTACCTCGCGATCTGGAGCGATCTGGCGCCGCAGGACGAAACCGACTGGGCGCACTGGATCACGCGCGAACATGCCGCCGAGCGCGTCGGCGTCAACGGCTTCCTGGCGTGCCGCATCTTCCGCGCGCTGGGCGTCTCGGTGAACCGCTACTTCATCCTCTACGAGCTCGAGGACGAACGCGTCGTCGGCGGCGCGGATTATCTGGCGCGGCTGAACGCGCCGACGCCATGGTCGCAGCGCATCATGCCCAAGCTCGGCAATTTCGCGCGCGGCGGCGGCCGCGTCGCAGCCTCAGCCGGCACCGGCCAGGGCGGCATCGTCGCTCCCCTGCGCCTCGATGCCGCGCCGCCCTGCGACGCCGCCACGCTCGTCGCGG
This sequence comes from Bradyrhizobium sp. 170, assembly GCF_023101085.1. Classification (NCBI taxonomy): domain Bacteria; kingdom Pseudomonadati; phylum Pseudomonadota; class Alphaproteobacteria; order Hyphomicrobiales; family Nitrobacteraceae; genus Bradyrhizobium; species Bradyrhizobium sp. 170. The sequence goes on from NZ_CP064703.1 coordinate 6,794,257, forward strand.
AGTTGGCTGGCCTCGACCGCATCATCGCCGCGCGGGTCCTGCTCACCGACATCGCGCAGACCTCGATCAAGACCCGCGAGAAGGGCATGCGCGCCAACGACGGCTCCTTCGCCGCTCTGCTGCTGATCGAGGGATTGGACGAAGCCGCAGTCCGCGACGCCCTCCATCATGTGCGCAAGACGCTCCCTGCCGAGGATCACGGTATCATCGATAGCCTGCCACTCTACCGGCTCGCCTTCAGCCTCCCGAAGCGACTGCTGCCGGGCTAATGAGAGCCGCTGTGCACTAACGCGCGCGACGGAGTTGCGTGTAGCCGTCATTGCGAGCGCAGCGAAGCAATCCATCTATCCCCGTGCTGTGACACGGATTGCTTCGCTGCGCTCGCAATGACGGAGGAACGTCTGTCAGTTCGTAGGGTGGGCAAAGCGCAGCGTGCCCACCATTCAGGATCGCGCTCTTCAAGAAATGGTGGGCACGGCGCAAACGCGCCTTTGCCCACCCTACGAAACTCGCGACATCCGGGACTACGCCTTCGCCGGCCGCAGCCTGCGCGTGACGCTGCTGAACGCCCAGTCGATGACGGGCCAGAACAACAACACGATCGCCAGCGTCGTGATCGAACCGACCAGGCCGTTCGACCAGAACACCTTCATCTCGCCGCCCGAGCCAATCATCGAGAGGCGGAAGGCGTCCTCGGCGCGGTTGCCGAGCACAAGCGCCAGCGTGAACGGCGCAAGCGGAATGCCGATCTTCTTGAAGACGTAACCGACGACGCCAAAACCCAGCATCAGCCAGATGTCGAACATCGCGTTCTGGATCGCATAGGCGCCGATCGCACAGGACACCACGATCATGGGCGCGACAGCTGCGAACGGCACGCGCAGGATGGAAGCAAAGATCGGCACCGTCGTGAGCACCAGCACGAGACCGACGACATTGCCGAGATACATCGACGCGATCAGGCCCCAGACGAAATCCTTGTGCTCGACGAACAGCAACGGACCCGGGTTGAGGCCCCACACCATCAAGCCGCCGAGCAGGATCGCCGCGGTGCCGGAGCCGGGAATGCCGAGCGCCAGCATCGGCAGCAACGCCGCGGTGCCGGAGGCGTGCGCCGCAGTCTCCGGCGCGAACACGCCCTCGATGCGGCCCTTGCCAAAGCTGTCCTGGTCCTTGGAGAAGCGCTTGGCGAGATTGTAGCCCATGAAGGACGCGGCGATCGCCCCGCCGGGGGTGATGCCGAGCCAGCATCCGATGAAGGAGGAACGCAGCAGCGTCACCCAGTATTTCGGCAGGTCCTTCCAGACCGACAGCACCACGCGCAAGGAGATGCCGGCGGCGTGACCGCGCAGCGCAAGCCGCTCCTCCATGGTCAGCAGGATTTCGCTGATGCCGAACAGGCCGATGACCGCGACCAGGAAGTTGACGCCGCGCAGCAGTTCCGCCGAACCGAAGGTCATGCGCAACTGGCCGGACACGGTGTCCATGCCGATGCCGGCGAGCAAGAGGCCGAGCGACATCGAAATGACCGTCTTGTGCTTGGCCTCGCGGCCGAGGCCGACGAACGAGCAAAAGGTGAGCAGATAAACCGCGAAGAATTCCGGCGGCCCGAATTTGAGCGCGAACGAGGAGATCATCGGCGCCAGGAAGGTGATCAGCATCACCGCGACCAGCGAGCCGATGAACGACGAGGTGAACGCCGCGGTCAGCGCCTCGGCCGCCCTGCCCTGCTGCGCCATCGGATAACCATCGAAAGTGGTCGCGACCGACCAGGCCTCACCGGGGATGTTGAACAGGATCGAGGTGATGGCGCCGCCGAACAGCGCGCCCCAGTAGATGCAGGACAGCATCACGATCGCCGACGTCGGGTCCATCGTGAACGTCAGCGGCAGCAGGATCGCCACGCCGTTGGGGCCGCCGAGGCCCGGCAGCACGCCGACGAAAATGCCGAGCACCAGCCCGAGCATCATCAGCAGCAGCGTCTTCCAGGTCAGCAGCACGGCGAAGCCGTGCATCAAGAGGCCCAATGCTTCCATTACAAGGCTTCCATCAGGTAATCCCAAGCAGTTCGTCATTGCGAGCGAAGCGAAGCAATCCATGGTGCAGCAAAGCAAGAATGGATTGCTTCGCTTCGCTCGCAATGACGGAAGGAGTCATGCCAAACCCGTTAGCGGCCGAGCGCCGCTTCGAGCGGGCCCTTTGGCATGATGACGTCGAAGGCGATGTCGAAGGTAACGAACATCACGGCGGTGAAGACGAAGGCGGTGAGCAACGACTTCCACAGCGCGATCTTGCCGACCAGGCGCATGAAACCGGAGATCAGCAGGAAGCTCGCGACATAGAGCCCGAGGAACTGCATGGCGAGGCAGAACAGCACCGTCGGCACGAACACCGCCATCACGCGGCGGAGCTGCGCCCGGGTCACGAAAACCTCGGAAGCTTCCTTGCGCGAAAGGAATGCGGCAACCAGGCCATAGAGGCTGGCGCCGGCGAGGATGATCGAGAGATAAAACGGAAAGTAGCCGGACTGCGGACCGGTCGATTCCCAGCCGGCTCCCGTACGCCAGTTGTCGTACCCGAGCGTCAGCGCGAGCGCGAGCAGCAGGAGGCAGACGACGACGTCGACCGCGCGAACGCTCGTCACCGCAGGCGAGTCCGCCTCGGGCGCAGTCGGATCCTCGACGACGATTTCGATGTCGGTATTGGACATGGAGACGGTGCCCCCCGATACGACAGACCTGAACGGGGATACGTGCCGACGTCGCTGGCGTCAATGTCCGCCGCTGCGCTCCGGGAATGCGCTCGCAAGTGCAGCACGCTCCGGGCGGAGCAGGCCGCGTTCGGTGATCAATCCCGTCACCAGCCGCGCCGGCGTGACGTCGAAGGCGTAGTTGGCCACAGGCGAGCCTTCGGGAACCACGCGCACGGTCTCGACGCGCCCGTCGGCAGTGCGGCCGGTCATGTTCGCCACTTCGCCGGCGCTGCGCTGCTCGATCGGAATCTGCCTGATGCCGTCATCGATACTAAAGTCGATGGTGGGCGATGGCAGTGCAACATAGAACGGCACGCCATTGTCGTGCGCGGCGAGCGCCTTCAGGTAGGTCCCGATCTTGTTGCAGACATCGCCATTGGCAGCCACCCGGTCGGTGCCGACGATCGCGAGATCGACCATGCAATGCTGCATCAGATGGCCGCCGGTGTTATCAGGGATCACCGTATGCGGCACGCCGTGGTGGCCGAGTTCCCAGGCGGTAAGCGAAGCGCCCTGATTGCGCGGCCGGGTCTCGTCGACCCAGACATGGACCTTCAGGCCGCGATCATGCGCCAGATAGATCGGCGCCGTCGCGGTGCCCCAGTCCACCGTCGCAAGCCAGCCGGCGTTGCAATGGGTCAGGACGTTGACCGGCTCGCCGGGCCGCTTCCCCGCCGCGATCTGCTCGATCAGCGCCAGCCCATGCCGGCCGATCCCCTGGTTGATCGCGACGTCCTCATCGGCGATTTCGACTGCGCGCTTATAGGCCGCCGCTGTTCGTTCCGATGCCGGCAGCGGTCGAAGCAAACGCGCCATCTCATCGAGCGCCCATTTCAGGTTGATCGCGGTCGGCCGCGCCGCCAGCAGCATCGCATAGGCACGGTCGAGTGCCGCATCGGAAGCATCGGCCCGCATGGCAAGCGCCATGCCGTAAGCCGCCGTGGCGCCGATTAGCGGCGCGCCACGCACCAGCATCGAACGGATGGCCTCGGTCGCGTCCTCGGCGCTGACGAGGCGCGCCACCACGAATTCATGCGGCAGCCGCCGCTGGTCGATCGCGCCCACCGTCCAGCCGTCGTCCTCGAGCCAGATGCTGCGGAAATGCCGGCCGTCGACCTTCATGAGTTCAACACCCTCCCCGCCACCGCATCGAGCCTGGCGAGTAGTCGTGGATCGCGCGCTTCCGGCGCCGTGATCAAGGCAGTGTCGAGCGCCTTGTCCGATCCAACAGGACACGGCTCATGCTCGCGCGGAAAATCCCTGGCGAGACGCGCGACGAGCCCTTTGGCCTTGCCGGCATTCGAGTTCAGCACGCGAATGATATCCTGCACGGTGACGGCGTCGTGATCGGGATGCCAGCAATCGAAATCGGTGACCATGGCTACGCTGGCATAGCAGATCTCGGCCTCGCGGGCGAGTTTAGCTTCGGGCATGTTGGTCATGCCGATCACCGAATAGCCCTGCGCCTTGTAGCTCAGGCTCTCGGCGAGGCTGGAGAACTGCGGGCCTTCCATGCACACATAAGTGCCGCCCTGCACCGCTTCGATGCCTTCAGCCTTGGCGGCCGCCACGAGGTGCACGTGCAGCCGCGGCGACACCGGATGGGCCATCGAGACGTGGGCGACGCAGCCCCTGCCGAAAAACGAACTCTCGCGCTTGTACGTGCGATCGACAAACTGATCGACCAGCACAAAGGTGCCGGGCGGCAGTTCCTCTCGGAACGAGCCGCAGGCCGAGAGCGATACCAGGTCGGTCACCCCCGCCCGCTTCAGCACGTCGATATTGGCGCGGTAGTTGATGTCGGAGGGCGACAGCACGTGCCCCTTGCCGTGCCGCGGCAGGAACGCGATCGGCAAGCCTCCGATCACGCCGCGCGTCAGGGCGGCGGACGGCTCGCCCCACGGGCTCTTGATGGTTTCCTCGCGGACGTCCTCCAGCCCCGGCAGGTCGTAGATGCCGGATCCGCCAATGATGCCAAGCACGGCACGCGTCATGACTTCTCCCAGTCAGGATTTCACGCAAGATGTTCGACTATACTGCGGCGCAATAATCAAGCATTGTCGCGCGGTTGCAAGAGGTCTCAACATGCCGACCACGAAGGACCGGGAAAAACGCCAGTCGATCATCGATGCCTGCCGCAGCATGAATGCGCTCGGCATCAACCAGGGCACGTCGGGAAATATCAGCCTGCGCCATGGCGAGGGCCTGCTGATCACGCCGACCAGCACGCCCTACGAGGCGATGCAGCCCGAGCAGATCGTGTTCATGGGCCTGGACGGCTCGCACGATCCCGCCCAGCGGCCGTCGAGCGAGTGGCGATTTCACCTCGACATCCTCAAGGCCCGGCCCGAAATCAATGCGGTGGTCCATGCCCACCCGACCTATTCGACGATCCTCGCCATCATGGGTCTGGAAATTCCACCGATCCACTACATGATCGCGTGTGCCGGCGGCGACACCATCCGCGTCGCGCCCTATGCGACCTTCGGCACGCAGGAGCTTTCGGAGCACGCCGTGCGCGCGCTGGAAGGCCGGCTGGCCTGCCTGCTGGAACACCATGGCATGATTGCGGTCGGCGCATCGCTTTCGAAAGCGATGTGGCTTGCCGTCGAAGTCGAAACGCTGGCCCGGCAATACCACGGCTGCCTGCAGATCGGGACACCGCGCCTGCTGCCGAAGGCCGAGATCGAAAACGTTCTCGGCAGGATCGCGGGATACGGTCCTGCCGACAAATAGCGATCGGTCTATTTCGCGACGAAGCCCGCTTCGTTCATCAGCGCTGTGTTGAGCTTGTCGTCCTCCTCGAGGAACTTCAGCATGTCCTTGCCGGTGAGGAAGATCGGCTTGAGCGCCTGCTTCTCCATATAGTCCTTGTACTCCGTCGTCTGCGTCACCTTCTGGAACAGGTCGACGTAGAACGCCTGCTGCTCCGGCGTCACTTTGCCGGGCAGGAACATCGCGCGCAGCATCAGATACTGCACGTCGAGCCCCTCCTCCTTGCAGGTCGGGATATCGTTCCAGGATTGCGTTTCGGTGACCTTGGTCTTGTAGGAGATGCGCTCCTTGTCGAACACGCAGAGCGCGCGGACCTGACCGGCGCGCCAGACTTCCAGGTTTTCGGATGGATTGTTGACGTTGGATTCGGTGTGCTTGCCGACCAGCTGCGTCGCCGCCTCGCCGCCCGACTTGTACGGCAGGTAGGAGAATTTCGCGCCGGTCTTCTGCTCCATGAACACGGTCAGCACGTGATCCTCGCGCTTGGAGCCGGTGCCACCCATCTTGAACGGCGAGCTTGCCGCCTTGGCGGCCGCGATGAAGTCCTTCACCGTCTTCGGTCCGTCGGCATTGTCCCACAGCACGAATTGATCCATCGCAACGACCGACACCGGCGTCAGGTCGCGCCAGTTGAAGGGAATCTTCGCCGACAGCGGCAGCATGTAGATCAGCGAATAGGCGATCAGCACCTTATTGGCATCGCCGTCGCTCGACTTCATGTACATCAGCGCCTCGGCACCCGACGCGCCGCCCTTGAGCGATACAACCATCGGCTGCTTCATCAGATTGTTCTTCTGGATGGCCGCCTGCATCATCCGCGCCATCTGGTCGGACGCACCGCCCGCGCCGGCTGCGACCACGATTTCAACCGGTTTGGTCGGCTCCCAGGCGGCAAGCGCCGGGGTGCTTGCGATCATGGCCGTCAAGGCGGCCGCAGCTTTCAGCATCTGTCCCACGAGTTTCATCCCTATGTATTTGCAAGACTTTGTAAAAATCAGACTTGGCTGGTTGCTTGCCACATCTTGCGAGCGAACCGACGAGAGTTCAAGCTGCACCGCAATGTGCCGCCTATGACTTTCGCATGAGGCGCAAATCTTTCCCGCAGGAGGCTCGAAGCTACGCACAGCCGATTCAATCTCGCCGCTTTTCCGTTGCACGGCTGTGAAAGGGCCCATTTAATGCACGCTACAAGGAAAATCAGGGGGAGAAGCTGAATGAGAAGGATTTTGATAACCGTCCTCATGGGCGCGACGATAACCCTCGCCGGGTGCGGACGGGATCCGGGACCGAAGGGGGATGCCGGCCCACAAGGACCAGCCGGGCCGCAGGGCGCGCAGGGCTTGCAAGGCGTGCCCGGCCCTCAAGGACAACAGGGCGCTCAAGGGCCACAGGGTCCGCAAGGGCCACAAGGACCGCAGGGCGCCCCCGGCGCAAAAGGCGATCCCGGACCGGCTAGCGCTTCCATCAGATCGGTTCAGGCGAGCGGCGAGGTCAGTTGCGATGCGAATGAAAACCTGGTGTCGGTGTTCTGCCCGTCTGGCGGTGCACCCGATGGCGCCAAGTGCGGCACCGGTCCGGCCGTCGGTCTCTGTCTCAAAAAGCCGTAGCCGTCCTGCCATGCTGCGAACCGACGAATGACGCGCCGGCGAGGAAGCATGAAGGCGTTCGCGATTGGTTTGGCTCTGGCTTGCCTTTCCACCGTCGCGGACGCCGGGTCCTCAATCATCGGCGCAGGCTCTCAAACCTGCACGGCATGGACCAATCGCAAAAAGAATGCGGTCGTCAAAGGAAGTTTTGAATCCTGGCTGGTTGGATTTATCAGCGGCCTGAACATCAGCGGCGAACGGGACATGGTTGGCGGCGGCGACTTCGACGCGATCATTGCGTGGATGGATCAACGTTGCCTCACAACCCCCTCAGACAGAATAGGTATCGCGGCGCTCGACCTGGGTATGGAACTGGCAAAAAAGGCTGCCAGACCATAGTGGGCGGTCTTGACCGCTTGTTGACTACTTGCCCTTCCAGTTCGGCGAGCGCTTGTTGAGGAACGCGTCCATTCCTTCGCGGAAATCCTCGCTCATATAGGCGCGCAGGATCAGGTCTTCGCCCTCGTCGCGCGTCAGCGTCCGACGGATGCGGCGCACTGCTTCCTTGGTGACTTCGAGCGTGATCGGCGCATGGCTGGCGACCAGCTTCGCCGTTTCGTCGGCGCGGCGCTGCAGCGTCGCGACATCGGGCACGACTTCATTGAGCAGCCCGAGCGCCAGCGCCTCCGGCGCCTCGACCAGCCTCGCCTTGAAGATCAGGTCCTTGGTCCGTGCGGGGCCGACCAGCGAAACCAGCCTGGAGATATTCGACATCGACAGGCAGTTGCCGAGCGTGCGCGCGATCGGAAAGCCCATCCGCGTCGTCTCGGTGCCGATGCGAATGTCGCAGCACGCCGCGATCCCCGCGCCTCCGCCGGTGCAGGCGCCGGCAATCGCCGCGATCGTCGGCACCCGGCATGCCTCCAGCGCGCCGAGCACGCGATCGATCCGCGCTTCGTAATCGAGCGCGTCCTGCGCGGTCTTGAAGGCCCGGAACTGCGAGATGTCGGTGCCCGACGCGAACGCCTTGTCGCCGGCGCCGGTCAGGATCATCGCCTTGATCGAGCGATCATTGTTGATCGTCTCGCAGATAACAGCCATTTGCTCGTACATGGCAAAGGTCAGCGCATTGCGCGCCTGCGGACGGTTGAACGTCAGCCGGGCGATTCCGTCCTCGACGGAATAGATCAGGTCTTCGGTCGCAGCTACCGGAGCGTTCATCGCAGCTCTCTCTGTTTTTGTTTCGGTCAAACGATCTCAGGCAACGGCGGCCTTCGGCATCGCGACGACGTCGCGTCCCTTGAGCACTTCCATCGCCGCCAGTACGCCACCGCCACGGTGCGGCACCTTGGCGAGGTCGAGACCCATCTCGACGCCCGACAGCGTGCCCATCAGCATCAGGTCGTTGAAGTGCCCGATATGACCGATCCGGAACACCTTGCCCTTGATCTTGTTCAGGCCGGTGCCGAGCGACATGTCGAAGTTTTCCAGCACGACCTTGCGGAAATTGTCAGCGTCGTGGCCTTCCGGCATGACGACGCCGGTCAGCGCGGGCGAGTGTGCGCCCTGCTCCTGGCATTGCGTTTCCAGGCCCCACACCTTGGCGGCTGCGCGCGTCGCGGCGCTGTGGCGCTTGTGCCGGGCGAAGACATTCTCCAGCCCCTCTTCCTCGAGCATCTTGACCGCTTCGCGCAAGCCAAACAGCAAATTGGTCGCGGGCGTATAGGGCCAGGTGCCTGCCTTGTTGATGGCGATGATCTCCTGCCAGTCCCAGTAGGAGCGCATCGCGGGGTTCGCTTTCGCAACAGCCAGCGCCTTTTCCGAGACGGCGTTGAAGCCGAGACCCGGCGGCAGCATCAGGCCCTTCTGCGATCCGGCCACCGACACGTCGATGCCCCAGGCATCGTGCTCATATTCCAGCGATCCGAGACCGGAGATGGTGTCGACCATCAGCAGCGCGGGGTGATTGACGCGGTCGAGAACTTTGCGGACGTCCTGCGGGTGGGTGACGCAGCCGGTCGAGGTCTCGTTGTGCACCACGCACACAGCCTTGATCTTGTGCGCCTTGTCGGCCGACAGCCGCGCCTCGATCTGCTCGAGATTGGCGCCGTGACGCCAGTCACCGGGCAGGAAATCAACTTCGAGCTTGAACTTCTCGGCGATACCGCGCCACAGCACGGCGAACTGCCCGGTTTCCCCCATCAGAACCTTGTCGCCGGGCTGCAGCGTATTGACGAGGGCTGCCTCCCAGGCGCCGGTGCCGGACGACGGGTAGATGATCACCGGCTGCTTGGTGCGAAACACCCGCTGCATGGCAGCCAGCACGGCATGGCCGATCTCGGCGAATTCCGGACCCCGGTGGTCCATGGTCGGCATGTCCATCGCGCGCAGCACCCGGTCCGGCACGTTGGTCGGTCCCGGAATCTGCAGAAAATGCCTTCCAGTATGCACGGTCATGGGCGTCCTTCCCGGTATTACCTTGGCGTTTCGAGCCGCTCGAATATCACCATTTGGCGGGCTTATCGCCCGCCGGACGCAGCACGTCAATGCATAAGGAGCAGGGCTGGAGCAGCGCGCGCCCGCGCAACTGCGAGCTGCCGGCTAGCTGCCTACGACCTTGAGATGCGCCGGGAAATTGCCTTGCGGACGCTGCTCCAGATATTTCATCGCAGCATCGACGCCGCCGGCCCGATACGGAATGCCGGCGACCGACAATCCCATCTCCACGCCCGTCAGCGCCGCGAGCAAGGTCAGTTCGTTGCATTCGCCGAGATGGCCGATGCGGAACACCTTTCCGGCAACCTTCGACAGTCCGGAGCCGAGCGACATGTTGAAGTTGTCGAGCACGACCTGACGGAATTGATCGGCGTCATGCCCCGGCGGCATCAACACGGCGGTCAGCACAGGCGAATATTCCTGGGGTTCCTGGCACAACACCTCCAGCCCCCAATGATTGACCGCCGCTCGCGTCGCTGCGGCGAGCCGCTGGTGACGCGCGAACACATTTTCGAGCCCCTCTTCCAGCAGCATCGCGATCGCCTCACGCAGCCCGTAGAGCAGGTTTGTCGCCGGCGTATACGGGAAGAAGCCCTTCGCGTTCGGCTTCAGCATCTCCTCCCAATCAAAATAGGAGCGCGGCATCCGGTTTGTCCTGGCGGCGGCGCGGGCCTTCTCCGAGATCGCGTTGAAGCCGAGGCCGGGCGGCAGCATGAAACCCTTTTGCGAACAACTGACGCTGACATCGACCTTCCATTCGTCATGCCGGTAGTCGACCGACCCGAGCGAGGAGATGGTGTCGACCATCAACAAAGCGGGATGTCCGGTCCGGTCGATCGCGGCGCGGATGTCGGCGATACGACTTGTGGCGCCGGTCGACGTCTCGTTATGGACGACCATCACCGCCTTGATCGCGTGTGCGGCATCCTCTGCGAGCCTGGCCTCGATCTGGGCGGGGTCGGCGCCGCGACGCCAATCGCCGGCAATGAAATCGACTTCGATCCCGAAGCGGCCCGCCATCTGGCGCCACAGGGTCGCAAAGTGGCCGGTCTCCACCATCAGAACCTTGTCGCCGGGCGAAAGCGTATTGACGATCGCGGCCTCCCAGGCGCCTGTCCCGGACGACGGGAAGATCATCACCGGTCCGGCGGTCTGGAAAATCCTCTGGCTGCCCTCCAGCACCGCTCGCCCGAGCTCGGCGAACTGGGCGCTGCGGTGATCGATCACGGGCATGTCCATGGCGCGAAGAACCCGGTCCGGGACCGGGCTCGGCCCCGGAATCTGCAGAAAATGCCGTCCTTGCCGCATGACAACCTCCAAAAAGCGCCCTGAGACTCATTTTGCATTCATTTTTTGTCTTTTCAATCTAATTTTGGTATTCGTTTTAGATCATCGACGCCGCAGATTCCGCAAACTACCGTTATGCAAATGAAATCCACGATTCCCGAAACCGGGGTGCCGATCACCCAGCCCGACCGCCAGGAGGCCTCGCTGCACGGCGAAATCCTACTGCGGCTTCGCGATTACGTGGTCGAAGGCAACATTCCAGAGGGGGCACGCGTTCCCGAACGGCAGCTCTGCGAGATGCTCGGAATCTCCAGGACTCCGCTGCGCGAGGCGCTCAAGGTGCTTGCAGCGGAGGGCTTGATCGAACTTTTGCCCAACCGCGGCGCACGCGTGCGCCAGCTTAGCGAGCGGGACCTGGAGGAGCTTTTCGACGTGATGGCCGGCCTGGAAAGCCTCGCCGGACGCCTAGCCTGCGAAGCCATCACGGACGAGGAAATCGCCGCGATCGAGCGGCTGCACTACGAGATGTACGGCCATTACCTCAATAGCGACATGCACGGATATTTTCAGGTCAACCAGCGCATCCACGAGAGCATTGTCGCCGCCGCGCGCAACGAGGCCCTGCACGCGGCCTACGCCAGTTTTGCCGGCCGGATCCGCCGCGTCCGCTATTCAGCCAATTTCGCGCGCAAGCGGCAGCGCTGGGGCGAGGCCATGCGCGAGCACGAAGCGATCCTGGATGCCCTGCGCCGCCGCGCCGGAAGCGAGCTGAGCGACATCCTTTTCCAGCACTTGCGCAACAAGCGAACCGCAGCCATTGAACATCTGGCCGTGGCACGGGGCGCCAACGCAGCCACAGCCCCGGGCAGCTAGCTTGCCGATTATGAATTCATAATATAGATCGCCCTGTAAAAAGTGCATAATCCCGTTGAGGGGTTACAACAGCCCTCTTGGATCACTTTGGATTTGGGATGAAAAACGCCTCAACGCTCGAGCGACGCCTGCGGTCAAACATGACCGGCGACGTCCTTTTCGACGCCTTCGACCGCGGCCGCTACGCCACCGATGCCTCGTTCTACCAGATCATGCCGGCGGGCGTCGTGGTACCCCGCAGCATGGACGAGGCCCTCAAGGCGCTCGCCATTTGCCGCGACGACGGCCTGATCGTCACCCCGCGTGGCGGCGGCACCTCGCAATGCGGCCAGACCGTCAACGAGGGCATCGTCGTCGATTTTTCGAAGGACCTGAACCGCATCCTCTCGCTCGACGTCGAGAACCGCATTTGCGTGGTCGAGCCCGGCATCGTGCTGGACGACCTCAACCGCCAGCTCAAAAAGCACGGGCTGTGGTTTCCGGTCGACGTGTCCACCGCCTCGCGCGCCACCATCGGCGGCATGGCCGGCAACAATTCCTGCGGCGGCCGTTCGCTGCGCTACGGCACCATGCGCGACAACACGCTGTCGATGGACGCGGCGCTGGCCGACGGCACGCTCCTGCATTTCGGCGAGGTGCCGCGGGATCTGGCGCGGGTGAACTCGCCGCAGAGCGGGCTCGAACTGTTCCGGGACATGCTCGATCTCGGCGAGCGCGAGGCCGCAGAAATATCGGAGCGGTTTCCAAAGGTGCAACGCCGCGTCGGCGGCTACAATCTCGATGCGCTGGTGCCGCGCAATGCGCCGAACAACATGGCGCATCTGCTGGTCGGCTCTGAAGGCACACTGGCTTTCACCACGCAGGTCGAACTCAAGCTGTGGCCTGTCATCCGCAACAAGGTGCTCGGTGTCTGCCATTTCGGCAGCTTCTATGAAGCGATGGATGCGGCGCAGCATCTGGTGAAGCTGCGGCCGATCGCGGTGGAATTGGTCGATCGCACCATGATTGCGCTTGGCCGCGACATCGCGATGTTCCAGCCGATCATCGCGACCGCCGTGCGCGGCGATCCCGACGCGGTGCTGGTCGTGGAATTCGCCGAGGAAGACCAGGCCGAAAACCTGCATCGCCTGAAACAGCTCGGCGAACTGATGGCCGACCTCGGTTTCGGCTGGGACAAACCGCAACGCAAATGGGGCGGCGTGGTCGAGATCACCGAACCGGCGTTGCAGGCCGGAGTCGCCGATTTCCGCGCCGCCGGCCTCAACGTGATGATGTCGATGAAGCAGGAAGGCAAGCCGGTTTCCTTTGTCGAGGATTGCGCCGTGCCGCTGCCGCATCTCGCCGACTACACCGAACGGCTCAACGCCATCTTCGTCAAGCACGGCACGCGCGGCACCATGTATGCCCACGCCTCCGAAGGCTGCCTGCATGTCCGCCCCGTCCTCAATCTGAAGCTCGAAAAGGACGTCAAGGCGATGCGGGCCATCGCCGAAGAGACGTTCGAGATGGTGCGCGAGTACAAGGGGTCGCACTCCGGCGAGCATGGCGACGGCCTGGTTCGTTCCGAATTCCACGAAACGATGTTCGGCTCCCGCATCGTGGCCGATTTCCGCGAGGTCAAGGCGCGCTTCGACCCGGACAATTTGCTCAATCCCGGCAAGATCGTCGATCCGCCCAAAATGGACGACCGTTCGCTGTTTCGCTATCGGCCCGACTATCGCATAGGCGAGCTTAAAACCGCGCTCGACTGGTCGGCCTATCCCGGCGCCGGCGGCGGCTTTCAGGGCGCGGTCGAGATGTGCAACAACAACGGCGCCTGCCGCAAGCTCGAGGGCGGCGTGATGTGTCCGTCCTACCGCGCAACCCGCAACGAGAAGGATGTGACGCGAGGCCGCGCCAATACGCTGCGGCTGGCGATCTCGGGGCAGCTCGGACCGGATGCGCTGGCTTCCGACGAGATGATGGATACGCTCAAGCTTTGCGTGTCCTGCAAGGCCTGCCGCCACGAATGTCCGACCGGCGTCGACATGGCCAAGATGAAGATCGAGGTATTGGCCGCCCGCGCGGAGAAACACGGCCTTTCGATGCGCGACCGGCTGGTCGGCTATCTGCCGCGCTATGCGGATCTGGCCTCCCGCTTCGCCCCGCTCGCCAACTGGCGCAACAACAGTCCGTTGCTGCGTGCGCTGTTGGAGAAATTTGCCGGCATCAGCGCGAAGCGCGCCCTGCCCGCCTTCCGCCGCGACATGTTCAAGGCTGACGCCGAGGTCTTCGGCGCCGCAGATGGCCATGAGGTTGTGCTGTTCGCCGACACCTTCAACCGCATTTATGAGCGTGAAAATCTCGACGCCGCCTTGCGGGTGCTAGTCGAGGGTGGGTATCGCGTGCATGTTCCGCGTCCCGCCGACCGCGCCCGTCCGCTGTGTTGCGGGCGGACGTTCCTCTCAGCCGGCCTGGTCGCACAGGCGCGCAGCGAACTGGACAGGCTGGTCACGACCTACGCGCCATTCGCCGCGCGCGGCGTGCCAATCGTCGGACTGGAGCCGAGCTGTCTCCTGACGCTTCGCGACGAACTGCTCTCGCTCCGCTCGGACAACGAAGCCAAGAGCGTCAGCGCGCATGCATTGCTGTTCGAGGAGTTTCTGGTTCGCGAGGCGGAAGCCGGCCGCCTGAAACTGCCGCTCGGCGCCATGCCGACGAAAGCGCTGGTTCACGGCCACTGCCACCAAAAATCATTCGGCGCGTTCAAGCCGGTTGAAAAGGTACTTCGTCTCATTCCTGATCTCGGCGTCGAAACCATCGAATCCAGTTGCTGCGGTATGGCCGGCGCGTTCGGATACGGCGCCGACACCTATCAGGCCTCGATGGAAATGGCCGAGCTGTCGCTGCTGCCGGCGGTGCGCCGCGCCGATGCGGCTGCGTTGATCGTCGCCGACGGCACCTCGTGCCGGCACCAGATCAAGGATGGCACGAACCGTGCAGCCTTGCACGTCGCCCGGGTGCTCGCGATGAGCCTCGACAACGCGCGGCCCAACCATTAATCCCCACTCAATCGCAAAGGAACTAATTCATGGCCGAACTTACCCTCGACGTCGCCCGGAAGATTCTCGATGCCGCGCTTGCCAAGGGCGTCGAGAAGAAACTGAAGCCGCTGGTCATCACCATTCTGGATGCCCGCGGCTGCGTGAAGGTCACGGCGGCGCAGGACGGCACCAGCCTGATGCGGGCCGAAATCGCGCATGGCAAGGCCTATGGCGCACTCGCGATGGGCATGGGGTCGCGGGCGTTGTTCCAGCGCGCGCAAGAGCAGGCCTACTTCGTCAGTGCGGTGAACACGCTGGCGCAAGGCCGCCTTGTGCCGGTGCCCGGCGGCGTGCTGATCCAGGGCGATGGCGGCCTGCTCGGCGCCGTCGGCGTCAGCGGCGATACCTCGGATAATGACGAGATCTGCGCCGTCGCGGGCATCGAAGCCGCCGGACTGAAGCCAAACGCGGGCTGATCAGCGCCCCGGCCAAGACGGTTTGCGTTTCTCGCCGAAGGCCTTGAGGCCTTCCTTGGCGTCCTCCGTCATCGCCAGCAACGCGATCTGGCTTTCGGTATAGGCGATGCTCTCGTCGAACGACATCGAGGCGATCGCCCGCATCGCGTATTTGCCGCGCCGGATCGCGGTCGGCGACTTGTCGACGATGCGGCTGATCAGCCAATCGACCTTGGCGTCCAGTTCGGCCGCGGGCACCACGTAGTTCAGGAGGCCTGCTTCCTTGGCGATGTGCGCGTCGAACGGCTCGCCGGTCAGCGACCATTCACTGACCAGCCGCTTCGGTGCGATCGACTGCAGCAGGCTCAGCACCTGCATCGGGAATACGCCGACCTTCACTTCGGGCAAACCGAAAATCACATGATCGGCGGCGACCGCCATATCGGTCATGCACAACAGACCCATGCCGCCGGCCATGCAGACGCCCCCTACCCGCGCGATCGCGGGCTTGGTGGCGTTCTGCGACAGCCGCAGCAGATCGGCGTAGTCGACATTCGGCCGCGAATAATCCATCGCAAAGGCTGCGCCGCTGTTCTGCAGGTCGGCGCCGGCGCAAAACGCCTTGTCCCCTGCGCCCGTCAGCACGATGACGCGGACCTCCTTGTCGTCATGCGCTTCGCGATAGCCGCGGGCGATGCCGGCGACCACATCGGCATTGATGGCGTTGCGCTTGTCCGGCCGGTTGATGGTAATCCAGAACGCCTGTCCGCGCTTCTCGCGTATCACGCTGCTTGTATTGGTCATTGTCGCGCTCGCTTTTTGTCAAATGCTGGCAAGCATTTGCGGCAAGACGACGGTGGACTGCAAGGGCGTTCTAACTCTTGCGCCGAGTGGCTGGCGTTGCTCTTTTTGCCCAGACCTTGTTGTCATGGAACGCCGCGCCGCCGATGGGAGCGACCGTTTCGGCCCCGGTGAGCATGTTGATGCCGCGGCCGCCGACATGAGCCTTGTTCGGATGGATGGACTCGGCGATCAGCACACCGCGGCGCACCCCGTCAAACAGCTTCACCGTCAGCGTGGTTTCGCCCCGCATATTGCCGAGCGTCACCGCGTCGCCATCGGCGATCGAAAGGCTTGCGGCGTCTTCCGGGTGCATCATCACCGACGGCGCGCCCTCGCGGGCCTGCGATCCCGCCGTCTCGTTGAAGCTGGTGTTGAGATAGCTCCGCGACGGCGAAGTGGCGAGGCGGAACGGATGTTTCTCATCCGCCTCCTCGATGATCGTCCAATGATCGGGCAGCGAGGGCATCTGCGCCCAAGGACCCAGGCCCGGATTGCCGACGGGCGGGTGCGCCCAGTCGGCCTTGAAGTGGAACTTCTTGTCTGCATGCGCGAAGCCGTCGAGATAATGCGAGGTGCGGAAATCCGGCTGGATATCGCGCCACAGATCCGCTTCGAGCGTCTCGACATCGCCGTGGCCGCTCTTTTTCAGCGTCGCATCGATCAATTCGCGCGGCGTCATCTCAAACCCGGGATGCACGGCGTTGAGGCGGCGGCCGAGGCCTTGCAGCACCTCGTGGTTGGAACGGCACTCGCCGGGCGGATCGATCAGCTTAGGCCCGACCGAGATATGCTGGTGACCACCGCCATAATAGAGATCGTCGTGCTCCATGAACATGGTCGCCGGCAGCACGATGTCGGCCATGACGGCCGTTTCCGTCATGAACTGCTCATGCACCGCGACGAACAAATCCTCGCGCGCAAAGCCCTTTCGCACGAGTGCCTGTTCGGGCGCTACCGTCATCGGGTTGGTATTCTGGATCAGCATCGCCTTGACCGGCGGTCCACCCTTCAAGGCTTCAGCGTCGCCGGTCAGGATGCGCCCGACCTGGGACTGATCGAGCCAGCGGGTCGTGCGGTCGATCGCGTCATGTCCCTCGATGATGGATTCGTCGAACTTCCAGATCGAAGCATTGTTGAAGAAGGCGCCGCCACCTTCATATTGCCAGGCTCCGGTCACCGCCGGGATGCACAGCGCTGCATGCATCTGCGCCGCTCCGTTGCGGCTGCGGGTAAAGCCGTAGCCGAGGCGAAAGAACGAACGTTTGGTTTGGCCGACGACGCGCGCGAATGCCTCGATCTCTTCCACCGGCACGCCCGAGATCGCAGAAGCCCATTCCGGCGTGCGGGTCGCGAGGTGCGCCTCGAGTTCGTCAGGACAATCGGTGTAGCGATCCATATAGGCGCGATCCGCGTAACCCTCGCGGAACAGCACGTTCATGACGCCGCAAGCGAAGGCGCCATCGGTACCCGGTCGGAGCAGTATCTTGATATCGGCCTGCTTCATCGTGTCGTTGTTGTAGACATCGATCGCCGCGATCTTCGCGCCGCGCTCCTTGCGGGCGCGCGAGGCGTGAGTCATCACGTTGACCTGGGTATTCACCGGGTTGGTGCCCCAGATCACAACGAGATCGGAGACCCCCATCTCGCGCGGATCGACGCCAGCGATCTTGCCAGTGCCGATGGCAAACCCGATGCGCGCGACGGTCGCACAGATGGTGCCGTAGAAACGGGAATACTTCTTCACATGCGCGAGGCGATTGATGCCGTCGCGCATGACGAGCCCCATGGTGCCGGCGTAATAATAGGGCCAGACAGACTGAGCGCCGAATTCACGCTCGGCCTGATCGAAGCGCACGGCGATTTCGTCCAGCGCTTCATCCCAGGAAATCCGCGCGAACTGGCCGGAGCCCTTCGGGCCGGTGCGGTGCATCGGATGGAGCAGCCGGTCGGGATGATGAATGCGCTCGGCGTAGCGCGCGACCTTGGCGCAGACGACGCCCGCCGTATAGGTCTGCAGCTTGGAGCCGCGGACCCGGCCGATCGAACGGCCGTCGATCACCTCGATGTCGAGTGCACAGGCCGACGGGCAATCGTGCGGACAGGTGGAGTGGCGGATAGCGACCTTGGCATGCTGGTTCATGCGTTTCTAGGTAACATCAAACGCCGCGGTCGCCGAGAGGGTTTGTCCGGCAATACACCTGCAAAAACGGCCTTTAGCCATGCATCAGACGCCCAAATAGGCGCCGCCATTGGTGTGGATGGCCTGCCCGTTGATGTAGCGCGCCCCGGGACCGCACAGGAAACGCACGGTTGCGGCGACGTCTTCCGGCAGGCCCCGATTACCGGTGATGGTCTGATGGATCAGATGATGCGCCGGCTCCGGTTTGTCCTTGGGCCGTGGCGTCCCGATCAGCCCGGGAACCACGCAGTTCACCGTGATGCCGTCATCGGCAAGGTCGTGGGCCAGCGCTCGTGTCAGGCCGACAATTCCGGCCTTTGCCGTCACGACATGCGCACGATTTTTTGCACCCGTATGCGCGCTGAGACCGCCAATATTGACGATGGTCGCTGCACCCGACTTGCGCAGCGCCGGCAGGCAGGCTTTTACGCAGAGGAACGTGCCATCGAGCGTAACGTCGAGGATTTCGCGCCACGCCGCATAGCTCATCTCGGCGAACGGCTTCTCGCGCCGCAGCGCCGCGTTATTGACGAGGATATCGATACGGCCGAATTGCTTGACGGCCGCATCCGCCATGGCCTGCACCGCCACGGCGTCGGCAACGTCGCCGATATGGACCAACGCCTTGCCGCCGGCAGTCTCGATCTCGCGCGCGACGGCATCCGCCTCGGTGCGGTTACTGCGTGTGTTCACCACGATAGAGGCTCCGCCCTCCGCCAGGGTCAGCGCGATCGCGCGGCCGATATTGCGGCCCGCGCCGGTGACGACAGCGACTTTGCCTAGGAGTTCTTTGGTCATGAGCCGCTACCCACGCAATGAGGAGAGATCGATGCGGCCACTATACAGCCCCGCCATCACTTTCAACGCCGCATCGCTTTGCACCGCGCTCCAGCCGCCATGCTCGGCGTTGAGCCTGAACTTGTCGGTCACGTCCTCCCGCGTCAGCGGCTCCTGCGCGCCGCCCCGCAGATATGGCTGCCGCTCTTCCACCACGCTGCCATCCCGGAGGGTGGCGCGGATGTGGCCGGTGTAATTGTTGGGATAGGGATTGTCCGGGTCGATCACGAACTTCACTTTTGCCGCGAGCGCCAGCACGCGCTCATCGCGAATCGCATGTTCCGTGAACGCGCCGAGCCCGACGCCGCCATGCACGAAGCCGGCGGCCAGCAGATAAGGCACCGCGAATTTGGCGGCATAGCCGTTGCGCGGGCGTTGCTTGTCGGCGAGTGGCTCCCATAGCCGGTGCACTGTTCCCTCCGCCACCTCGCAGACGATCTCGGTGACATCCTCGGGTTTGATGCCGCGCGCAGCCAGCCGGCGCGCGCAATCGATATAGGGCTGCGCCATCGTCCCGCATGGATAGGGCTTGAACGCCAGCGTGTCCGTCACCCAGCGCGTGCCGAAATCGCCGGTCAGCGCGTCGTAGTCGCCCTCCGTGGTGTGCGCGAAACCGTGGAACAGCCCGTGCACGCCCTCGAAGACCGTGCGCGGGCCGACAAACCCTGCCCGCGCCAATAGCGCCGCGCGGATACCCGATTGCGCCGCCCAGCCAGCATGCAGCCGTTTGGTCCAGGCGCCTTCCGCAAGATACTCGATGATGCCGCCGGCCATGCTGCCGGCGACGCCGAGCGCATCGACGATCTGCCTGGCGTTGAGGCCGAGCGCGGCGCCGACACCGGCGGCCGCGCCCATCGCGCCGAAGATTGCTGTCGGATGAAAGCCGGCCTTGTGGACGGCCTTCGGCGCCACGAGGCTCAACCGGCACAGCACTTCGGTGCCGACCGCGATCCCGACCAGCGCCTTCTGACCGTCAGGGTTATGCCGCTCGCAGGCGGCGAGCACCGCCGGCACGATCACGGCGCCTGCATGGACCGGGCCGCCCTCAAAAGTGTCGTCGAAATCCTCGCCATGCGCGGCCGTCCCGTTGACGAAGGCGGCGCCCGCCGCATTCAGCGTGCGCCTATGCCCGATCGCGGTACAGGGGCCGTCATCGTCACAGCCCGCCAGCGCGCTTCTGATGTAGTCCTCGTTGCGCGCGGTGACGCATAGTCCGACCACGTCGATCAGCATGTCCTCGCATTTGCGCGCGGTTGCAGCCTGCAATGGGCCGGATTGCAGTGCGGCGATCTTTTCGGCAAGCGCTTCAGCGACCGAGGTCTCAGGCAGTCCGGAGGCCATAGCGGTCAAACGCGGAAGATTTTTGTGTAGCGCGCCTTGATGGCCTCGCTTTCCTTCTCCACCGCCGCCGCGTCGTCCTTCATGGTCTTGATGTCCTTGAGCGGCTTGCGCCCCGCCTTCTCGACGGTTTGCGAATGCACCGAGCGGAGGCCGCCGACGTCGACGATGAGCTGCTGCGCCTCGCGGCTGAGACTGAACGACTGAAACAGCCGCGCCGCGTTCGGATTCGGTGCATCCTTGAAGACGCCGTTCGGTGCGATGATCAGCGGCGACCCTTCCGTGGCGTAGACCGGCTCGACCGGACGGCCCGCCTCCTTCATCTGGAAGATGTTGTATTCGTTGCCGTCCGCCATCACCGCGCGCTCGCCGAGATCGAGCTTCTTCGGCGGATCGGCCGATGACTGCACCTGCATGATGCTCTGCTTGGCAAGCTGCTCGAAGAAGCTCCAGCCGAGATCGCGCTGCATCTGGTAGGTCGCGGTTATGATGGTGCCGCTGTAGCCCGGATGCGCCTTGACGATCTTGCCCTTCCATTTGGGATCGAGCAGATCGGCAAAACTCTTCGGCGCGTCCTCTGCTTTCACCAGATTGGTGTTGTAGGCAATGATGCTGAGCCAGACGCGAAAACTCGCAAACTGGCCGTCGGGGTCCTTGTGCTCGGCCGGATAGAATTTTGCCACGTCTTCCGGCACGTAAGGCGCCAGAATGCCGTCGCGCTTCCAGACGATGAAATGCGCGGCATCGGACGAGTTCACGATATCGACGGCATGGATGTTGCTGGAATATTCCTGGCCGATGCGCTGGAACAGGCGTTCGGCGCCGGTGCGTTCAACACGCACCGCGATGCCCGGATATTTCGCCTCGAACGCCTTGGCCAGTTTTTCCGCGACCGGCAAATCGGTCGAGGTGTAATAGATGACCTTGCCTTCCTTCTTCGCCGCCTCGATCAACGCCGGCGTCACGGTTTCCGGTGGCGGCGCAGCCGCCATGACGCGCGTGGAGCATGCTGCGCCTGCGAGAGCAGCACCAGCGCCAGCCAGCACATGGCGGCGTGAAATCCCTGGGTGTTTCATGTTTTCGAATCCCCGCGCTGTCGGCGAAGTTAGGTACCCCTGATCCCCCGCATTATTCCTATGGATGGCCCGCTGTCCATCGCCGGCAGCCGCCTGGCCATGGCAGCTAAGCCTGAATACTACTGTGCAGGACAGGCCGCGCCGGTTTTCACCCAGGCCTCGACCAGGGCGCCGGCCTGCTTTTGTGTGCCGGGCACGGAGCTGCGGCCAGCGCCGGGAGCCCAGGCCCAGCCAACCAGCGTATCTTCGCCGATATGATGGATGAGTTCCTCGAGCTTGCGCCCGCCGTTGCGTGCGGGATCCTTGAGCTGCGCGCAGATTTCGGCAACTGTCTTGCCCTCCCACGCCATTTCGCGCGGTGCGAGGTGCCATTCCGGATGGCCCGGCATGCGGCCGGGTTCGAAGTTCGCATGCTGGTGGCAACTCGAGCAGCGCATCGCCGGAAGGCCATGGCCGTCCGCGCCGCGCGTGACCGGCGGTTGGTGCAGCCGCCCCTCGTCGCCTTGCCGCGGGCGATCGGTTGCGGGATGGCAATTCGTGCAGCGCGGATGGGTGAGCACCTTGCCGAGTTCGGTGAACATGGCCGCCGATCGCGCGTCCGTATCTGATATCGACGCAAAACTTTCCGGACTTGCCAGCGATTGCGGTGCCGTCTGGGAAACGGCGTAGCCCGCGAACATGCTCGTCACGACAGCGACCACAGCAAGCAGAAGCTGGAACCGCAACTCCGATTTCATGTCGCGTTCTCCCGGCCGGTCACTGGTTCGCTGCGAGATAGCGTTTGGAATCCGCCAGGATCACATCCCGCACGGCCTCGTGGTATTTGATGTAGCCGGTGCAGCGGCAGATATGGCCATCGAGCGCTTCGGCGATGGTGTTTTCGAGATCAGCGCGCTTCACCGGCGCCTTGGCCAGACGCTCCAGCAGGACCTGCCCCTCGTTGAGGAAGCCCGCGGTGCAATAGCCGCACTGGAAGGCGAAGTGCCGGATGAAGGCCTTTTGCAGCGCCGTTAGTTCGTCGCCCTTCGCATGGCCCTCGACGGTGCGGATGGTCTTGCCGTTAAAACTTGCCGCCGAGGCGACGCAGGTCGGGCTGGTGTAGCTCATGCCATCGGGATCATCGACGATCACGGCACAACTCAGGCACTGCGCCGCGCCACAGCCGAACTTGGTGCCGGTCATGCCGAGATACTCGCGCAGGAAATCGTTCATCGAAAGTTCGTCGCGCACATCCACCGGTCCGTGCGCCCGGCCGTTGATCGTGAGGCTCAATCTGGTCACGCCAAAACTCCCTTGAGCAGGCTTGCGGTTACCGGCAGCGATTGGAAACGGCGGCCGGTCGCGTCGAAAATCGCATTCAGGATGGCAGGCACCACCGGAACCATGACGACTTCCGCCATGCCCTTCGGCGGCTCGTCGGGAGTCAGCGGCGGCAGCATTTCGATTTCGAGATCGTGCAGCGGCAGATCAGATCCGCGCGCGACGAGATACTGCCCGAGATTCCACCGGCCGTTGCCGGGACCGCCCTCAAAGGGCGGCAGCGTCTCGAGCAAGGCATAGCCGACACCCATCGCGAAGCCGCCTTGCGCCTGCCCCATCACCACCTCGGGCACCAGCGCCTGTCCGCACTCGAACACGCTGTAGGCCTTGGCAATGCGCAGCGTGCCGGTGGCGCGCTCGATCTCGATGCGGACCAGCGTGCCGCACATCGAGGTATAGCTGGTGCCGATCCGGTTGTTGTCGGTCGGCGGGAATTTGACGCTGACGCGGTTGATGCGCTCGAACTTGCCGTTGCCCCTGCGCAAGGCCAGCGCGTCGATCTCGGCGCGATACTGTTCGCCAAAGAGGGGAAAGCGGGCGCGCGACCATTCCCAGCGGGAGAAGCTGTGCGCCACCGCCCCGGTCGCAAGGTTGCGCGCATGCGCTCTTGCGGCGAGAGCCTGCAGCGGCAACGGCGCAAGACCGGGCATGACGAGCTGGCCGTCCTTCCATTGCGCCTTCGCCCAATCCTTTGCGCGCGGATCGTTCGCAGCGATGCGCCATAGATCCAGCGCCGCCGGCCACAGGCCGAAACGGAAGATGACGCGCGCGGCTTCGGCGACCGAGTGGGTACCGACATGCGCGCCGATCGAGGCGCTGGTCGCCGAGCTGATGGCGGGCACCCAGCGCGGATTCTTCTCCGCAGCGTCCTGTGTCTTCTGGTCCATCGTGTAGGGATCGCCCGATGTGACCAATCCGAGCGCGTCATACGTGTCGACACGCGCCACCGAGACTTCGTCAGCGACCGCTCCGAGATGGATCGCAACCCGGTTGGCGAGCGCGGTGCCGATGCCGTTGCCCATCTCGGTATGATCGCAATAGATGGTGATCTTGCCGTCGGGAGACAGCTCGACACGCCCCAGCGAACAATCGGCGCCGGTGCCATAGTCCTTGGTCACACACGCAACACCGGTACCGACGAGCATGCCCGGCGACGCGGCCGATTTCTGCTGCGCGCGCTGCTGCCAGATCGGATGCTTCTCGAGCTTGTCCAGGATTTCAGTGGTGCGAACCGAAACGCCGTAGGGATTACCGGTCATGGTCCGGCCCTTGGGCGCGAGCGCATTGCGTCGCCGGAACTCGATCGGATCAAGCGGCAAGGCAGTCGCCGCTTCGTCAACCAGTGCCTCCAGCGCCGTCATCGTCTGCAGCGTGCCGTAACCGCGCATCGATCCCGCGGTAACGCCGCGCGAATGAACGGCAACCGTGGTCACATCGACCTTCGGCACATCATAGATGCCGATCGCGGCGGTCGCGCCGCAGGTTGCCACATTGACCGAGAAATTGGCCAGGCCGCCGCCGTCGAGAACGTGGTCCGCAGCGAAAGCCTGAATTTTTCCGCTTCCCCGATCGACCCCCATCCACGACCGCATCTTGAAGGCGTGGCGCTTGATACCGCCCTGAAACTGCTGATAGCGGTCATGCGCCAGCCGCACGGGATGACCGGGAAAGAACATCGCCGCCAGCGCCACATACAGCACAAATGGCGTGTGATCGCGGCCGCCGAAGCCGCCGCCCATGTAGGTGAACTGGGTATTGATCCGCGCCGGCTTGTAGGGAGCGCGGGCCTCGCCGAGCAAATGCGCGATCGACTCCGCCGCCTCATAGGGCGACTGCACGCCGAGAACGAGCTCGAGGCTGCCGCTGTTGGTGCTGTACCACGCGAGGCCGGTCTCCGGTTCGAGGAACATCGGATCGACCGATTGGGTCTCGAACTCGCGCTCCAGCACCAGAAGGTTCGGATTCTTGGCCGCCAGTTCAGCGCGGATCCGTTCGCCGTGGATCGCGGCCTTGGCGTAGGAAGCCCCGGTGTCCTTTGCGGCCGGCGACCAAATCGGAAGCGGCGCGTTCTGTGACCGTCCCGGGCTGACCCAGCCGGCCAGGATCGGCGAATAGACGTCAGGCGCGTCCGGCGTTGCACCGGCCACGCGCGTAAAACGATAGGCGCCGTAGGCCGGCATGGCGACGGGGCCGGTTTCCTCGCCGAACCTCACGAACGTTCCATCGCGCAATGCGAGGCGCGCCTGATCGAAGGCGTCGAACGTCTCGAATATCAACAGCCCGACTGGCTGCCCCAGATAGAGCGGTGTCTTGCCAAGCGGACAGAACAGGTCGCCGGTATAAAATTCGGGAACGCGGGTGCCGATCTTGTCGAGATCGGCTGATGTCACCACGACCGACGGTTTCATCGCGCCGCCAAGCCGCGCGAGATCCATTCCGAGATAGACGTGCGTCGCATCCGGCGCACGGATCAGCATCGCGTGCGAGGTATTGGCCGGCCAGCCCGGAAGATCGGCGGCGCGGAAGTCGGATGCGTAGAGCTTCGCGCCGGTTACCTTGGCCGTGCCATCGACCCGGCCCGCGCCATTGGCGGCCGGGTTCCATTCGGTGCGACCGGGAAGCGACGCGCGCGGCGGCAGGCCGGCGGCCTCCGCCGCGCCGAGGCGCGCAAGACTGAGCGCAATGCCGCTCGCTGACACCCAATTCAGAAATTCACGCCGCGAAGGTCGCATGCATTCAACCTTTTGCCGGAACTACTTCAGGTCGGCGATGGTCGCAGGCCCCGGTCCCGGCGTGACCAGTGTCGGCCACTGCTTCGAGCCAAAGGGAACGACGGGTGGCAGGAACGGTGTCATGCCGCGCTTGCCGGTCTCGGCAAGGATCGCGGCGCGCGCATCGCCGCCCATCAGTTCGTAATCCATCAGATGGTAATTGCCGAAAAACAGCGCGCCGACCGATCGGTCCGCGATGATGCGTGTCAGCGATTCCAGCATGTCGGCCGGCGTGGTGGTGAAGGAAATCGTCTCGATCAGCAGCAGGCGGTTATTGATGGCGTCGGGACCGAAGAATTGCGCCAGCACGCTGAACAGAACGTTGTTCTGGCGCGCGACGTAGATCGTGTTGCTGGCGGCATAGGTCTTGTCCCAGTCGGCGCCGAGCTGCGCCTTCCAGTCCGCCAGCACCGTCATCCAGTGCGCGACTTGCGTTTGCGCTGCCCAGGCGACATTCTTCGCCAGATATGGCGCCTGTTTCTTGCCGAAGGCTTCGAGCGCGGCGAACGGAATGACGCCCTTGGCAACGCATTCGTCCATGAAGGCAATGTTGTTCTGCAGGATGGTGCGGTTGTTGTCGCGCCAGCCCGGCTCCATCGGCGTTGCATCGAGGCCGTCGAGCGCCGACTGCATGCGGCTGCGATAGGCCAGCATCGAGCCGCGCCAGGACTTGTTATCGGGGTTATCGACATAGGGGCCAACGACCTGTACCAGCGCCATCGTGCTGTGGCCGACGGATTTGAGCAATTGATACACGATCGGCACCTGCGGCGCGTCCAGCGGCGCCATGCCCGGCCGATAGAGGATCATCCGGCCGCCTGCGCCCGAGAACAGGCCGAGGATCACCGGATGCTTGCTCAGGATGTTCTTCTGGAAAATCTTTGCTGCATCGCCATAGAGCTCGAACATGCCGGTGTTGAGCGCCAGCATATCCTTGGTCGCGGTGTCGGAAGGTGTCGCAGCGGCTTTTCCGGCGATTGGCGCCATATAGGCGGGAAGGGTCTGGGCACTGGCGAAGGTCCCGCCCGAAAGCATGATTGCAGCAACGGCCAGACTGGGGGCAATTCTCATGTCGTGTTCCCTGTCACCCTGAAATTGTATGGGCCGAGCACCGACGAATATCTGATTCTGGGACTAGCGGTCAGTACGCGGATAGCTAGACTTGGCACTAGACTTGGCACGAGGCTGGTAAACGGGCCCTTGCAGAAAAAGAGTCAGTTGGGGAGGTCGATATGATGCGCTTGAGAACGGCGCTCGCGCTGGCGGCAATTGTTGCGGCGCCACCTCTTCTGGCTACGCCCGGTCTGGCGCAGGACTATCCGTCGCGGCCGGTGAAGGTGATTGTTCCCTTCGGCGCCGGGGGGCCTGCCGACGTCACCGCCCGCCAGATCGGGAACATTCTGCAGGAAAGTTTTGGCCAGCCCTTCGTCGTCGAGAACCGCACCGGAGCCGGCGGCGTGATCGGCACGCAGGAAGCCGTCAAGTCACCACCGGACGGCTATACGCTGCTGATGATGTCGAACACCCAGACCGCGAATGAATCGCTGGTTCCGCAGCGCAAATACGAATTGATGCGCGATCTCGCGCCAATCGCCCCGGTGAACTATTCCGACCTCGTCATCGTGGTTCATCCCTCCGTGCAGGCGAAGACGCTGCAGGAATTCATCGCGCTGGCCAAATCACAGCCCGCGAAACTGAACTACGCCTCGTCCGGTCAGGGCACGCCGTACCACATGGCGGGCGAGCTGTTCAAAGCCATGGCCGGCATCGACGTCGTGCACGTGCCCTACCGTAACAGCGGCGAGGCGCGCAGCGGCGTGATCGGCGGCCAGGTGCAGATGATGATCGATGCGGTTCCGGCGATGGCGCCCAATGTCGCCGAAAATCAGGTGCGCGCGCTGGCCACGACAGGCAAGACGCGCTCGACCGTGCTGCCCAATGCGCCGACGGTGATCGAGGCGGGCATTCCCGGCTATGAGGCCACCATCTGGCTCGGCCTGATGGCGCCCACGGGCACGCCAAAGCCGATCATCGACAAACTCAATGCGGCCGTGAACGCGGCGGTGAAACGGCCCGATGTCGTCAAGCTCTGGACCCAGCAGGGCGCGGTTCCGATGTCGATGACGCCGGAGGAATTCGACAAATTCCTGCGCGGCGATATTGTGAAGTGGGCGGAAGTGGTCAAGAAATTCGACAAGCCGCCGCAATAAGAAGCCGTGAGCAAAGGTTCGCCCTCGATGCCGAGCGTTCGATTTCGCCTCAACGGCGCCGAGACCGAGATTGACGCCGATCCCGATCGGTCATTGCTGGATATTTTGCGCGGACAGCTCGGCATGACCGGGCCGCATTTCGGCTGCGGCGCCGGCGAGTGCGGCGCCTGCAACGTGATTGTCGGCGACCGCGCGCTGTCCGCCTGCGATACGCCGCTCTGGTCGGTGGCGGACAGGGATGTAACCACCATCGAAGGGCTGGGAACGATCGAGCAGCCACATCCGCTGCAGCGCGCCTTCATCGCCGAGCAGGCGCTGCAATGCGGCTATTGCGTCTCCGGCATCCTGATGAGCGCAGCGGCGCTGTTGAAGCGAAACCCGTCACCGACAAGCCGGGAGGTGAAGGAAGCGCTCGACCGCAACCTCTGCCGTTGCGGTTCGCATAATCGCATGGTGCGGGCGGTGCTGCGCGCGGCGGAAGAAATGGCGGCAGGATGAATCAGCCGGCGCCCGCTCCCTCCCCGCCCGCACTGCCGGTAAGCCTTGCGGCAAACCCAAAGCTGTCGTCGTGGCTGAAATTCTCAAGCGACGGACAGGTGACGGTCTCGCCGGGCAAGGTGGAGATCGGGCAAGGCATCGTGACGGCGCTGGCACAGATCGCAGCGGATGAGCTCGATATCGATCTGTCTCGCGTGCAGATAATCCGGGCGTCAACCGCCGCCAGTCCCAACGAGGGCGTCACCTCGGGCAGCCTCTCCATCCAGCAGTCGGGCCGCGCGCTGCGTCATGCCTGTGCCGAGGTTCGCCGGATCTTTCTGCAGCACGCGGTGGAACGGCTGGGCGTTGATATCGATGCACTCGACATCGAGGACGGCACCATTTCAGGACCGGGCAATGTCAGGACCAGTTACTGGGAGCTTGCCGAGGAAGTATCGCTCGATCGCGATACCACGCCCGGAGTAACGCCAAAGATCGCATCGCGCCGGGCGCTGGCCGGGAATTCAATTCAGCGGATCGACATTCCGGACAAGGTTTTGGGCCGGCCGCGATTCATCCACGATCAGGCACTGGCGGGAATGCTGCACGGCCGCGTGCTGCGGTCGGAGAACGCGCGCGCCAAACTTATCGAATTGAAGGAAGATGGCGTCCGCGCCGTCGCTGGTTTCGTCGCGATCGTGCGCGACGGCAGTTTCGCGGGCGTCGTCAGCGAGACCGAACATGGCGCGGAACTGGCGGTTCAGGCCTTGCGTAAGGGCGCGACCTGGTCTGACGGCGAGCCCCTCCCCGACGAAAACGATCTGGCCTCGTTCCTGAAAGCACAGCCGGCGGAATCGACGATCATCGACAAGAAGACGGCTGCATCACCTGGCGCGGCGGCGCGGACCATGAGGCGACAATATACCCGCCCCTATATTGCGCACGCGTCGATCGCACCGTCCTGCGCGATGGCGCAGTGGCACGGCGACCGCGTTCATGTCTGGACCCACAGCCAGGGCGTCTATCTCCTGCGCGCCGATCTGGCGCTGGTTCTCAAGCTGCCGGTCGAACACATTACCGTTGAGCACATGGAGGGCGCGGGCTGCTACGGGCACAATGCCGCCGACGATGTCGCGCTCGATGCCGTGCTGCTCGCTAAAGCCGCCAGCGGTCGGCCGGTGCGGGTACAATGGTCGCGCCAAGGCGAAATGTCCGATGCACCCTTTGGGGCGGCGATGGCGATCGAGATCGAGGCCGATCTTGACGCGCAGGGGGAAATCATCGACTGGCGGCACTCGATCTGGGGCAACGGTCATGTAGCGCGCCCGGGGCGCGCGGCACAGCCCGCATTGCTGGCGGGGTTCGAACTGGCGGACCCGTTTCCGCGCATGATCTCGACCAATCCGCCGCAGGCCAATGGCGGCGGCAGCGATCGCAACTCCGTCCCGCTCTATGATTTTCCTTCCTGGCGCATCGAAAGCCATCGCCTGACAACCATGCCAATCCGCACCTCGGCGCTGCGGACGCTCGGCGCGCAGGGCAATGTGTTTGCGATTGAATCCATCCTCGATGAAATCGCCGCCGAGCGCGGTGAGGATCCGATTGCGTTCCGGCTGCGATACTTGCGGGATGAGCGGGCAAAGGACGTCATCCGCGCCGTTGCCGCTCGCGCCAAATGGAAGCCGGAGAAGCAGCCGGGCGTCGGCTATGGCGTGGCCTTTGCCCGCTACAAGAACACCGGCGCCTATTGCGCGGCGATCGCCGAGATCGAGGGCGCCGAGGAGATCAGTGTCAGGAAATTGACGCTGGCGGTCGATGTCGGCGAAGCGATCAATCCCGACGGCGTCATCAACCAGATCGAGGGCGGTGCCATTCAAGCCACGAGCTGGGTGCTGAAGGAACGCCTCCGCTTCGACCGGCAACGCATCACCAGCACCAGCTGGACGGAATATCCGATCCTGCGCTTCAGCGAAGTGCCCGATGTCGAGGTTGAGGTCATCCAGCGGCCTGATATGGACCCGGTCGGCGCCGGCGAGGCTGCCCATGGCCCGGTTACATCAGCCATCGCCAACGCCGTGTTCGACGCACTCGGCGTGCGGGTGCGCGATCTGCCGATCACGCGGGACAGAATCATTGCCGCAATGGAATTGACCGCATGAGCACCCTGAACATCCTGAGCGGCGGCGCGGCAGAGGGTCTGGTCGCAAGCCTGACGCCGGCCTTCAAGGCCCTGACCGGATTCGATATCGCAGGCGAATTTGGCGCGGTCGGCGCCATGGCCGACAAATTGCGCAAGGGCACGCCGGCAGACATCATCATCCTGACCGCGGCCCTCGTCGCCAAGCTGGCGGAGGAGAAGCTGGTGGTCGCCACGTCGATCGCCGATGTCGGCTTGGTCGAGACCGCCCTCGCCGTCCGCACTGGCGATCCCCAAGCCGTAGTCAAGGATGCCGCTGATTTGCGCGAAGCCTTGCTGGCGTCCGATGCGATCTTCGTGCCGGATACCAAAGCCTCGACGGCTGGAATTCACATTGCAAATGTTCTTCAGCATCTCGGCATCGCCGATGCGGTTGCCACCCGCCTCAAAATTTTCCCGAATGGCGCGACGGCGATGCGCAAACTGGCGGCGTCCGAGGCGCGACGTCCGCTCGGGTGTACGCAATCGACCGAGATCATCAGCACCCAAGGCGTGACCTTGTCCGGTTCACTACCGCCGGGCTGCGAACTCGCGACCATGTACACGGCGGGCATCACGGCCGCCGCCGCCCACCCGCAACAAGCCCAACATCTGATCGACCTGTTGTCCGGCGCCGGACAACATGAACAGCGGCAGCACGCCGGCTTCATCAACGGCCGGCGCCAGGCGCCAACGTAGCGCCCCAATTGTTGGACGCGCCCCTTCCGGGCGCCCGGCACAAAACCACTGCGCGGCTCGATTTCTGATTGTCAAAGCCAATTCATATACTAATATATCAATCGAGAAAGCAGCCATGCCCGCTCGCGCATCGAAAAAGACGGATCCAACGGTTCGCCGAATGGCCGCCGGCACTCGCCGCAGCGGCAGACCGCGCGCGGCAACGGCAGCGTCCAGAATCTATTCCGATCTTCGGGTCGAATTGGTGTCGCTGCAGCGCCGGCCCGGAGAAGCCATCTCGGAAGCGCAAATCGCGCTCTCCTACGGGGTGAGTCGTACCCCCGTTCGCGAGGCGATCCTCAAATTATCGGATGAGGGCCTGCTGGAGATCTATCCCCAATCCGGCATCTTCGTCTCGCGCATTCCGGTCGCTGCGCTCCCGGAAGCCATCATCATCCGCAAGGCGCTGGAGGAAACCACCGCGCGGCTCGCCGCAGAACGCGCGACACCGAGCCAGATTCTGGCGCTGCAGTCGATCCTGGAGCGGCAGCGCGAGGCCAGCGTTGCCGGAGACAGCGATACGTTCCATCAGGCCGATGAAATGTTTCATGCTACAGTCGCCGATGTCGCAGGCTATCCCGGAATCTGGAAGTATATCCAGCAGGTGAAGGTCCATGTTGATCGCTATCGCCGGCTGACCCTGCCCCAGCGCGGCCGGATCGCAAAGGTGATCGTCGAGCACGAGGCCGTGCTGACCGCGATCGAGGCGCATGATGCAGAGGGCGCAAGGCGGGCGATGGAAGTCCACCTCGAAAGCCTTCTCGAGAACATCTCGGCTACTCAACATATCAATCCGGAGTACTTCGACGAGCGACCCTAGAGTTCGAAAAGTCCATAAAACGATAAACAACATCAGGGAGGAACACCATGAAACGCCGCGACTTCATCAAGCTGAGCGCAGGGCTCGGGGCCGCGATGGCGGCCACCACGCCACTGTCATCCGCATTTGCTCAAACGAAAATGGTGCTGAAGGCATCGGACGTTCATCCGCTGGGCTATCCGACGGTCGAGGCCGTCGTCCGGATGGGCAAGAAGCTGGAAGCCGCCACCAACGGCCGACTGACGATCCAGATGTTCCCCTCAATGCAGCTGGGCGGCGAAAAGGAAATGATCGAGCAGGCCCAGCTCGGCGCGCTGCAGATCGCCCGTATTTCGGTCGGCGCCGTCGGCCCCGTCGTGGACGACGTCAACGTCTTCAACATGCCGTTCGTCTTCCGCAACTCCAAGCACATGGAGAAAGTCATCGACGGCGAGATCGGCGACGAATTGCTGGCGAAGATTTCCGCGGCCGAAAAGACCGGCCTGATCGCGCTGTGCTGGATGAACGCCGGCTCGCGCAACGTCTACAACAACAAGCGGCCGATCCGGACCATCGCCGACCTCAAGGGCCTCAAGGTCCGCATGATGGGGAATCCACTGTTCGTCGATACCATGAATGCGCTGGGCGGCAATGGCGTAGCTCTCGGCTTCGATCAGGTCTTCAGCTCGATGCAGACCGGCGTGGTCGACGGCGCGGAGAACAATCCGCCATCGTTCATCGCGCAGAACCATTACCAGGTGGCCAAGTATTTCACGATGACCGAACACCTGATCATTCCAGAGCTTTTGGTCTTCTCGCGCATCTCCTGGCAAAAGCTGTCGCCGGAAGATCAGGCGCTGATCAAGAAGCTTTCGAAGGAAGCGCAGGCCGAACAGCGTGTGCTCTGGTATGAAGCGGAGAACGCCGCCATCGAAAAAATGAAGGCGGCCGGCACCGAGATCATCACCGACATCGACAAGAAACCGTTCCAGGACGCCGTCAAGCCGGTCTGGGACAAATACGGCGCGAAATACGCGGCGATGGTCAAGCGCATCGAGGCGGTGAACTAGCGCCTGGCTCGCGATTGGCGAGTGGCCGGACGACGTCCGTTCGGGCCACCGCCTCTCCGAGCCGCAGAAGCGATTTGAAGCGCCGTTATTCTCCGAGGTCAAAATGTCCAATTCTGCGGCCGGAACTTTCCGGCGTGTGACCGATGCGGTTTACTGGACCGGCGCCGTGATCGCGTGCGTGGCGCTGGTGCTGGTCTCTGCGGTCATTCCGTGGGCCGTCTATACCCGATACATCCTGAACAGCGCCGCGTCATGGCCCGAACCGATGGCCGTACTGCTGACCGTCGGCATTACCTTTATCGGCTCGGCCAACTGCTATCGGCAGCGCATCCACATGAACATGACGGTGGGTACAGATTTGCTACCGCCGCTGCTGCGCCGCGCTTCGCTGTTCCTCAGCGAAGTCTTGATGGGCGTGATTGCGATCTTCATGGTGATTTGGGGGCTGCGGCTCGTTCACACCACCTGGGACAATTCGGTCGATGAATTTCCATGGCTGTCGGTCGGCATCACCTATCTTCCGATCGTGGTCAGCGGCGCCATGATGCTTCTGTTCGTCGTCGAACGCCTGACCATCGGCCCGCCGCCGCGTGACGGCAGCGACGCCCACGTACCGGTCGAGTAATTCCCATGGATATCGCGGTTCTGCTTCTCAGCATGTGCTTCTTCTTCGCGATCGGCATGCCGATCGCCTATGCGCTGGCCCTGTCATCGCTGGTCGGCGCGCTCTGGATCGACTTGCCGGTCGGCGCGGTCATGCAGCAATTTGCCAGCGGCGTCGGTAAGGTCTCGATGCTGACCATCCCGTTCTTCGTGCTGGCGGGCGCCATCATGGCCGAGGGCGGCATGGCCAAGCGGCTGGTCGACTTTGCAGCCGTGGTCGTCGGGTTCACGCGCATGCGGGGCGGCCTCTCGCAGGTCAACATTCTCGCGACCACGATCATGAGCGGCATCTCGGGATCATCGGTTGCCGACACATCCGCGATCGGTTCGGTGATGATTCCCCAGATGGCCGCCAAAGGCTATCCGCGGGTGTTCGCAACCAATGTGACCATCAGCGCCTCGCTGCAGGCCATCATCATTCCACCGAGCCACAATTCGGTGATCTATTCGCTGGCGACTGGCGGCGTGGTGTCGATCACGAGCCTTTTCCTCGCCGGCGTGATTCCCGGATTGCTGCTGGGCTTCTCGTTGATGCTGCTCTGCCTGTTCTACGCCTATCGCGACAAGCATCCCAAGGGGGAGCCTGTGCCGATCCGCCAGGCGGTCAGGATGCTCGGTGACGCCGTGTGGGGGATCGTGACGCTGGTCATCGTGCTGGGCGGCATCCTCACCGGCGTCTTCACGCCGATCGAGGCGGGTGCGGTCGCCTGCGTCTGGGCGTTCTTCGTCACGATGTTCATCTATCGCGACTACAAATGGTCCGAACTGCCGCTACTGGTCTACAAGACGTTGCAGACCGTAGCGATGGTGCTGACGCTGGTGGCCACCGCATCATGCTTCGGCTATGTCGCCGCGCTGATGCAGATGCCGGCGAAGATGACCGATTTCTTCGTTGCCATATCGAGCAACAAGTACGTGCTGCTGATGTGGTTGAACATCATGCTGCTGGTTCTGGGAACGGCGCTCGATCTTGCGCCGCTGTTGCTGATCTGTACGCCGATCCTGCTACCTGTCGTGAAAAGTTTCGGTATCGATCCCGTGCATTTCGGCATCGTCATGCTGCTCAATCTCGGCATCGGCCTGCTGACGCCGCCGGTGGGGACGACGCTGTTCGTCGGCTGCGCCATCGGCAAGGTTTCGGTCGATGAAGTGATGCGCGGCATCTGGCCATTCTATTACGTGATGTTTACGGTGCTGATGATCGTGACCTACGTGCCCTGGCTGTCGCTGGCGTTGCCGAGGGCGTTCGGGTTCTAGAACAGGCGCCGCGGTCCGCGGCGGGGAGACCACGCGTGAAGATCGTCGACCTCAGCCGGGAGCTCTATCATCGCACCCCGAGCTATCCCGGCCACCCTCCGGTCATGCACGGCGTCTGGAAGAGCCACGAAGAGTCCTTTGCCGAGTCCGGCAATGTACACGGGCTGGCGTCGATGTTCATCTCGATGGTGGACCATGCCGGTACCCATATCGACGCGCCCAGGCATTTCGGCAAAAGCGGCATATCCATCGACGAGTATCCGCTGGAAAAGTGCATCGTGCCGGGCACCTGCATCGACCTGCGCCACATTGCACCGCGCGCCGAGATTACGCCTGCCGATCTCGAGGCCGCGGTGACGAAGGCCGGCGTGCCGGTGCCGAGGGGCGGCACCGTGCTGCTCTGCACCGGTCACCACGAGCGAACATTCCCCCGCAAGGAATATTCGAGCGACAATTCCGGCGTGAACGTCGCCGCCACCGAATGGCTGGCGCAGCAGGGCATCGTGCATTTCGGTATCGATTCGATGCGGCCGGGACCCGAGGGCAAGGTGAATGCCCTTGTCCACAAGGCCTGCCTCGACCTCGACATCACCCATATCGAGAGCCTGTGCAATCTCGAAGCGCTGCTTTGCCGCGGCCAGTTCACCTTCATCGGCCTGCCGATGAAGTGGCGCGGCGGGACGGCTTCGCCGATCCGCGCCGTTGCGGTGTTTGACATGTGAAGCAGGCGAAGCGTCGAACCGGCGTAACGTCTTCGACAAAGGCGGCATCTAGCCGCCTACCCCTACCTTCCCTTTCGGACGAGGCGCGTATGGACGCGCCGTGAAAGCTTGCCTAAACTCATCCCAATAATGGCCGATGCCGGGGCAAAACGGCGCGGATAATCGGACGGGAACACCCGTCGAATCAGGGGAGGAGAACATGGACCGTCTTCGGCGGACTAATCGTGCTGTCCTATTTGCATCAGTCGCTGTGACGTCGCTTGGGCTGGCGGTACCCGCGTCTGCTCAGGAAACCTTCAAGCTCGGCATCGTGACGTTCCTGTCGGGCCCGGCGGCGGATAGTTTTGGCGTTCCTGCCCGTAACGGCGCGCAATTCGTCATTGATCAGCTAAACAAGGGTTCAGTGCCCTCGCCTTACGAGAAGGTCGGATTCGGCGGCATCAAGATCGAGCCCGTCATCATCGACGAGAACGGCGGCGCCACCAAGCAGGTGCAGGAATTGCGCAACCTCTACCAGCGCGACAATGTCGACGTCGTGCTCGGCTATATCAGCTCCGGCGACTGCCTCGCGGTGGCGCCGATCGCGGAAGAGCTGAAAAAGATGCTGCTGCTGATGGATTGCGGCACGCCACGTATCTTCGAGGAAGCCAAATACAATTACGTGTTCCGCACCGCCGCTCATGCCACGATGGATAACGTCGGCCTCGTCAGATACATGAAGGCCAAGAACATCAAGATGGACACGCTTTCGGCGATCAACCAGGACTATGCCTGGGGTCAGGATAGCCGGGCCGACTTCGTCGCAGCCGCCCAACAACTTTATCCCAACGTCAAGGTTCAGACGGACCTGCTGCCCAAGTACGGCGCGGGCCAGTATGGCACCGAAATCTCCGCGCTGGTGGGCGCAGGCTCCGACGTGGTCTATTCGAGCCTGTGGGGCGGCGACCTGCAGGCCTTTGTCCTGCAGTCGGCTCCCCGCGGGCTGCCGAAGCGCAGCCAGCTCGTGTTCAGCGCCGCCGATCACGTGTTGCCGCCGCTCGGCGACAAGATGCCCGACGGCACGATCATCGGCGCACGCGGCGCCTATGGCCTGATGTCGCAGAAATCGCCGCTGAACGATTGGCTGTTTAGGGGATACGAGGCCGCCAACGGCGTCTATCCGGTTCAGGCTGCCTATCGCATGACACAAGCGATCCTGGGATTGAAGGCCGCGGTCGAGAAGGCCATGAGCAAGAACGGCGGAAAGAAGCCTTCGACCGATGAAATGGTCGCGGCAATGACCGGTCTGGAGTGGCCGTCGCCCGGCGGACTCATTCAGATGAAGCTCGCCGACGGCCATCAGGCGATCCAGCCGATCGCCATCAGCCGGACCAAATACAATCCGGATCTAAAGCGGGTCGACCTGGTGGATATCCAGTACTTCGCGGCCGAATGCGTCAACCCTCCCCCGGGCGTGAAGTCAATCGACTGGATCAAAGGCGGCATGCAGGGTGCCAAGTGCAATTAGGCCGCACCGGTATCCAATGATCACATATGGCGGCGCGTGATTAAGCTCCGCGCCGCCTTTTTCTGTCCACCGACGACCCGCGTGACTCCATCGCCATGAATTTCTTTTTGACGATCGTTCTCGATGGCCTGATTCAGGCCTCGTGGCTGTTCATCGTCGCCCTCGGCCTGACGCTGGTCTTCGGCGTATTGAAGATCCTCAACATCGCCCATGGCAGCTTCTATGCACTCGGCGCCTATATCGCGGCGAGCACGGTGACCTTGGTTGCTGCGCGCGGCCTTCCTCCAGGTGTCGGCTTCGTCGCCATGCTGCTCTCGGTGGCGCTGATCGCGTCCGCCGTCGGACTTCTGCTGGAACGCGGCCTCCTGAAAATGTTCTATGGCCGCGACGAAGTGGTGTTGCTGCTGGTGACCTATGCCGTGTTTCTGATCCTTGAAGACGTCACCAAGCTGATCTGGGGCGTCAATCCGATCTATGCGACGCAGCCATATGAACTCTTCGGCAATCTCGAATTCGCCGGGCTCTATTACGTCGGCTATGATTTGGTGCTGATCCCGATTTCGGCCTTGATCGGCTTTGCGATCTGGTTCGGCCTCAATCGAACCGTGATCGGCAAGATCGTTCTGGCGGTGATCCACAACGAGGAAATGAGCGTGAGCATGGGTGTGCGCGTCAATCAGGTCTATGCGATCGCCTTTGCGTTCGGCGTCTTGCTCGCCGCCCTCGCCGGCGCCCTGACCGCGCCGAAAATATCGATGCAGCCAGGCCTCAGTTCGGACGTCATCATCCTGAGCTTCGCTATCGTCGTGATCGGAGGGCTGGGCAGCGTCGAGGGCGCGGCAGTCGGCGCGATTCTGGTCGGGCTGGCGCGCGCTGCTTCGGTGCATCTCATGCCGCAAGCCGAACTGTTCATGATCTATTTGATCATGGCGGCAGTGCTGATGTTTCGCCCTGAGGGCCTGTTCAAGCGCGAAACGGCAAGGCGGATTTGATGAGGAAAGGCCTGCATCCCCTGGTCATGATAGGTCTTGTCGCTGCGGTGACGCTGGCCGGCCGCGCGCTGCCGACCTGGACCTTGTCGCTGGCGACGATTGCCGCCTCCAATGCGCTGATCGCGCTTGGCATCGTCGTGCTGGGCCGCACCGGCAACGTGTCGTTTGGTCAGGGCCTGTTCTTTGCCGCCGGCGGCTATGGCGTGGCGCTGATCGCCAACGCGTGGGGTCTCACCGACGCGGTCGCGCAGGTGATCGTCGGCGCGGCTTGCGGCGGCCTGCTCGGTCTGGTCATCGGGCCGTTGATCGCGCGCTACAGCGGGATTTTCTTCGGCATGCTGACATTGGCGCTATCGATGGTGTTTTACGGCGCGCTGGTGAAATCGACCGCGCTTGGCGGCTCCGACGGGTTCAATGTCGGACGGCCAAGCCTGTTTGGCATGAGCTTCACCGATCCGCGCGAGGCCGACTTCATGCTGTATGCCGTCTCGGTCATAGTGACGGGTCTTGCCGGCATCGGCGCTACCTTCCTGTTCCGGTCCGAATTCGGCCTTGCCAGCCTTGCGGTGCGCGAAAACAACCTGCGCGTCGAATATCTCGGCCTCTCGGCCAATCAGATCATATCGATCAACTTCCTGATCGCCGCGATCTTCGCAGGCGCCAGCGGCGCCTTTGCCCTGATGGCGCAGCGGCATATCGATCCGCAATTCGCATACTGGACCACATCGGGCGAATTCGTCTTCGTGGCGGTGCTTGCCGGTAACCAGAGCGTGGCCGCCGTCTTCGTCGCCTCGATGGCGCTGGAACTGGTCCGTTCGTTCTCGAACCTCTATTTGCCCAATACCTGGCAGCTCGTGCTCGGCGTCTTCCTCTTGGGCGTCATTCTGTTTCTGCCGCGTGGCATCGGTTCGCTCTGGATCAGGGACCGGCGCAAACGGCGCAACTCGGCGGCGGCTTCCCTCACCGCCGAACGAGGAGCCACACCGTGAACCCGGTTCTTTCGGTACACAGGCTCGAGAAGCGCTTTGGCGCAGTGGTTGCGGCCGATGCGCTTACCCTCGATGTTCCGGCCGGTCAGAAGATCAGCCTGATCGGCGCCAACGGCGCCGGTAAAACCACCTTCGTCAACATGGTCACCGGCTATCTCAAACCCGACAGCGGGACGATCCTGCTCGACGGAATTGACATCGGCAGACGCTCGCCACGAAGCGTAGCCCGGCTTGGCATCTCCCGTTCCTTCCAGATTCCACAACTGTTTGTCGAGCTGACCGCCGCCGAGAATCTCACTGTGGCGATTTCCGGCATCGGCGCAGGGATGTCACTCCGGGCGCCGGCCGAGGCTCAAGGCCGCCGCGACAAGGCCGTCGAGTTGCTGGAACGTTTTGGCCTTGCCGATCTGGCCGATCGTCCGATCTCGGAGCTTGCGGGCGGCGTGCGCAAGCTGATCGACATCGCCATGGCTTTGGTGCGGCGTCCAAGACTACTGCTGCTGGATGAGCCGACCTCCGGAGTATCGGCGGAAGAAAAATTCACGACCATGGATCGCGTTATCCACGCCGTCGCGCCCGACGCAGCGACCATCGTATTCGTCGAGCACGACATGGAAATCGTCAGCCGCTATGCTGATCGCGTCGTGGCGTTCTATCAGGGCCGGATTCTGGCCGACGGGGTGCCCGCCGAGGTCCTGAATAATCAGGAAGTCCGCCGCTACGTCACCGGAGGCGTGCGATGAACGACGCGGCGCCATTGCTCGCAATCGACAATCTTGTCGTTGAGATCCAGTCGATGCCTGCATTGCGCGGCTTTACGATGCACGTCGCGAAAGGCGCCATGGTCAGCCTGGTGGGCCGCAACGGCGCGGGCAAGACCACGCTGATGCGTTCGATCATGGGGCACCTCACGCCGGCCAGGGGGATGGTGCG
The DNA here is from genome assembly GCF_023101085.1 of Bradyrhizobium sp. 170. Taxonomy (NCBI): domain Bacteria; kingdom Pseudomonadati; phylum Pseudomonadota; class Alphaproteobacteria; order Hyphomicrobiales; family Nitrobacteraceae; genus Bradyrhizobium; species Bradyrhizobium sp. 170. Next base: position 6,834,401 of record NZ_CP064703.1, read on the forward strand.
GTTCGAAGGCAGCGACCTGTCGTCCCGTCCGCGCCATGCGCGCGCGGCACTCGGGATCGGCTATATGCCGGAAGATCGCTGCCTGGTGCCGCAGTTGACGGTCGAGGAAAACATCATGTTGCCGTTGTGGGTCGCGAGGCATCTCGACCGCAAGGCCCGACTCGACTTCGTCTATGAGGTAATCGGTGAACTCACCGAGATGCGCCAGCGCAAGGCGCTGTTGCTGAGCGGCGGACAGCAAAAGCTGGTCGCGCTCGGCCGGGCGCTTGCCATTGGAACCAAATGCCTGCTGCTCGACGAGCCGTTCGAAGGCATCGCGCCAGCGCTGTCGGAACGGCTGTCGGAGGTGCTTGCGTCCCTCAAAGGCAAGGATCTGACCTTGCTGATGTCGCAATCGGACCTGAATCACTCGCGTGAGCTGATTGACGTGGAATTCACGATTGAACGTGGCGCCAATCCCGTACCCGCCAGCCAATGAGCCCTGAGCGTCCCGACTTCGCTGGCCGCCTTCGCGAGGCGAATCGACGGTCAGTCGCTGTCGTGCCCGGACCCCGCTTCCGCTATCTCGCGAAGCATCTCGGCATTCAGCACAACGATGGCGCCGTGCTCGAGACGCACCCAATCGCGACCTGCCCAGGCGCGCAACTGCTTATTGATGCTCTCCCGGGTCATGCCGACCATCTCGCTGATCTCCTGCTGCGTGATCGCGATGGTTCGGCCCTGCGGCGCAGACGTATGCTTTTCGGACAGGCGAAGCAGCGCGCTGGCCAGCCGTCCGGGCAGATTCTGCAGGATAATCTGCTCGACCTGATCGCTGGTCGATCGCAACCGCTCGCAGAGCAATTCGATGAACTTCATTGCCAACGCCGGTTGAGCCTTCACAAAGGGGATGAACTCGCGCCGGTCGATGACGAAGAGTTCGCAAGTGCTGTTTGCGATGGCGTCGGTCGAGCGGGCTTGTCCGTCGAGCAGCGCGATCTCGCCGAAAATTTCCCCAGGCCCGACGATGTTCAGGATCGCGTTGCGGCCATCCGGCGAGGAGATGCTCATCTTCACCGTACCCGAAATGACCGCGTACAGGCTGTGGCCGGGGTCCCCTTTGGAAAACAGCGTGGTCCCCCGCTTCAGCGTGGAGTGTTTGGCGTAACGGCAAAGCTGCTCGAAAGCTTCTGGCTCGAGGTCGGCAAAAATCGGGTGCTTGCGCAACACCGACAGTTTGCTGCTCGAGAATCCGTGAGCTTCACCCGTCCTTTGTTGAGGCACGCCAGTCAAACTCCTGGGAACACGGGATGGCAGCCCTTCCGTAATCAACGCAGGCCGGCTTTTCAACCGGAAAGCGCCCCGGCGCGTCGATTTGGGGGCGGAAAACAGGAACAATGCCTCCCATAGCGGCAGAACCATGGCCGGATCGCACAGCCGCCGCAGCGGAGGGCGATTTGCAGCAAAAAGCCAGCAAAACCCAATGGTCTTGCTGGCTATTCTAATCTACGCGATCAGGGCTATTTCAGCGAAGAATTCGGACAAAGCATGTGAAGTCCAATATGCATGTGGCCATTATGGGCAAAGATCCGAACTTTCAGGTCATGCGTGCCATCGACGTTCTCACCGACCTTCAGCACCAGCGGCATCGGGTTGGGTGACCTCAGATTGGTTGCAATAACTTCGGTAATCTTGTCGCGGACCGCCTTGGGAATTGCGCCGGAGTGCTTTTCCCACCTGTCGTGCCCATCGGTGGCTCCCGATTCGCTGGCCCAGTTTTCCTTCTTCGGCACCAGGAATTTCGTAAATTTCCCGAACGCATAAGGGCCGTTCTTCTTCTCGTACTCTTTGAATTTCTTCGCGGTTTTGCCGATATTCTGCGGGCTATATAATTCATTGATGTGTTCTTCAAATTTTCCGCTGTAAGTTAGTCCACCCATTTCTTGCTCCTTGAAAGCGGCGATAATTGCCGGGGCCATAACGTGGCCATATTATGTCAAATATCCGAGAACTTGGAGAGCGCCGCCTTAGCACGTTGTAGATGTACAGTCATTTTTGATTGGTCGAAGAGGGTAATAGCCTGGACCAATTCCTCCCTTGCCTCGTCTGTCCGGCCGGAGGCCGCCAGGAGCCGGGCCCGCACTCCCTTGGCCGCTCCCAGCAGGGGCAAGGCTTCGAGCTTGGCAGTGAATTCGATGATTCGTTGCAGACAGGCCATGGCCTCCTCGAGCATGTGCCCGCCTTGCGCCGCGAGAATATTCGCCTCTGCACTCGCCGCCAGCGCCTCGATGCCTGCATATCCCTTCTGTCTAGCGCTGGCCTGGCAGGCGCGCAGGAGGGACAATCCGTGCTGGATATTGCCGAGTTGGCCATAGGCCGCGCCGAGATACGCCGAGACGGCGACCTTGCTGGTTTCATGACCAAGCTTGTCGGCTTCATCCTTGGCCTGCAGCAATATCTCAGTCGCGCGCTCAGCACGTCCCTGCTGCGTGTAAAGGCTCCCTAGCGCACTCATAATAAGGGGCCGAAACAAGCGCGCCTCGCTTTCGCGCGAAACGCGAAAGGCTTGATCGAGAGCGTTTTCCGCCTCTTCAAGATCGCCGCGCATCAGTTGCACGACCCCGCGACCGTAATCGGCTGCGATCACGTCATAAGGGCGATCGTTCGTTTCGGCCAGGATACTCGCCTTTTCAGAGCAACCTTCGGCTTCATCGAATTCGCCTAACCATGCATGAACGATGGCGCTCATCATGTAGCAGAGCACCAGAAGGCTGGATCCTGTTGTTCCCGGAGGAACGTTTTCCGGCGCCCTCGTAAGCAACGCAGTTGCCTTCGCGAGATGTCGCTCCGCATCCCGATATCGTCCGGCGAGAAAATAGGACTGGCCAAGACCGTATTCGACGAAGCTGAGCCAACGGGCGTTGCTCATCTTGTTGGCCAAGGCGACGGCTTCTTCCGCCACCGCAATCGCTTCATATGGCGTTCCGTAGAAGTTCAGCGCCGCGGCCCTGATCGCGATAGAGGCAAGCCGCCGTCCTTCATCGCCGATCTTGCTGGACCGCGCTTCCCCGTCCTGACCAAGACCGAACCATTCCTCGATGCTTCCAAACGACACGAAGGCTAGTCGCGCTTCGATGCGTAGATCGATCGCCCGTTGCTCGCGCGCCGTCGATTCCGGCTGTTTGTCCACCGCATCCATTGCGATCTTGAAATATTCCGTAGCGTCCCGGAACGCCGATCTGGCAAACGCCTTCCTCGCGGCCAAATGCCCATACCGGTCAGCCTTGCTCCAGTCCTGCGCCTTGACCGCATGATGGCAAAGGGCCTCCGCAACGTCATGCTCGCGCCCGGCCGAGGTTGTTTCCAGAGCCATTAAAATCCGGCGATGCAGCACTTCCCGCTGCGAACGGAGGATCGATTCGTAAGCGACCTCACGAATAAGATCGTGGGCAAAGACATACTCAACCGATGGGACCGACCGTACCTCCTCAAGGAAGTCCAAGATCTCCAGAGACCAGAGCCGGCTTTGCAATTGCGCCGCCGGCATCTCGGTCACGGCGGCGAGCAGATGCGGCGATATGCGCGGTCCGAGAACCGAAGCGAGCTGCAGAAGCGCCTTATCTTCGTTCGGCAAACGATCGATACGCGACGCGATCACTCCCTGAACGGTGGGAGGAATTTCGAGGGTATCCCACGATGCCTTGGCGTCGCCGGCGACGCGACGACCGATGAGCTGCCGGGCGACCTCCTCGATAAAGAGCGGAATCTGGCCGGTGTGGCGGAGGATACGGGCCTTGAGCGCATCGAGATCGACAGCTGTGCCGAGCAAATTGTCGAGCAGTACGTTTGCCGAGGCCGCGTCGAGCGACCGAAGCCAGATCCGCAGTACATCCAAACCTTCAAGCCAGTCCGGCGTATACTCGGTCCGCCAGGTCAGCAGCACCAGCAACGGCCGGCTGGTCGCAAGCGACATCAAAGCTTCAACGACCGTCTCGCTCTGGCCATCGATCCAATGCAAATCCTCCAGCAACAACACCGTCGGCCGCGACGAGACCGCTCGATCCAGCATGTTGCGAACGGCATCGATAATTACACGCCGCCGCAGCAAGGGTTCGAGATCGCGCCAGCGTGGATCCCCGGCCGGTTGGTCGAGAACAGAATTGAGTGCCGCAGGCCAAAGCTCGGCGTGAGCCGGCGTGGAGTCCCCGCTTGAGCCGACGTGATCCGCGAGGGTGAGATTCTCCGCCTGCAGCGCGCTTTGAACAAGCTTCTTCAGCAAGGCATACGGAACTGCCTGCTCGAGCGGATTGCACTCGGCTTCGACAACCTGCCAATCGCGTTGCCGCAACGTGGCCACGAATTCATGGACTACACGGGACTTTCCTATTCCAGCCGTTCCCACCACGGCGGCGATCTTCCCGGAAGAACCGACTGCCAGCGCCGCGCGCTCGAGCTGCGAAATCTGTTCGTTCCGGCCGACGAAGGATGAAAGACCGGCCGTAGAGCGGGCCCGCCAGCGGCTCAAACCGCTGATATCGACGACCTCGTAACAGGGCACCAGTGCGGGAAATCCTTCCATCCGTTTCGGCGGCAGGGCATTGAAGGTCACAATTCCGGTCGCCAGACTCTGGCAGGACTCCGATGCCAGGATCTGTCCGGCAAGTGCCGCGCTTTCGAACCGTTTCACCAGATGGACCGCCGGCCCGCCGGCTTCATAGATCGAAGAGAAGTCAGCTTCGATGACATGCGCGACGACATAACCGGAGTGAATGCCGACCCGGACGTGAAGCTCCGGATCTTCCAGCAGCTTGATGCGTCTCACGAGCTCGATGGCTGCGTGACAGGCCATAACGGCGTGGTTGTCGTCCGCGTGCGGCGCACCAAACAACGCAATCAACCCGTCGCCGCCTTCCTTGCTGACGATCCCGCGGCTGCGGCGAACTGCCGTGCGCATGGCTATCAAGGCCGGCTCGAGCCGGGAAATCGCTTCTTCCGGATCGAGCTCCGAAATCAGATCGGTCGAACGCTGCAGGTCGGAACAGAGCACGGTGAGGAATTTTCGTTCGCCGGCGATGCGGCCACGCGCTTCGGGTGCGGGGGGGCTCGTCGGATGGTTGGGCACAACCGCGCCGCATGCAGAGCAAAACAGATCGCCAGCTCTCAGCGTCGACGAACAGACCTGGCAAGACACCCTCAGCTTCCTCCATCCATAAGGTTCAGACTAGCGAAAGATCATGGGCGAACAAGTCTTTAGGTCGACTATCGAGATCGGTGGGCGTTCTGACCGGCAAGCCATGATGCGCTGGATTTCGGGCTGGGAAGGATCGGAAGGCAATTGATTCAAACACAACTGCGATTCTCGTAACAGATAACCTGCCATGCAACTAGGGGATGCCGGACAGCCTAGCCATGCCCCACATAGCATCACCTCCTCCGTGAACCTTTCCCCGCATGCATGGCACTAACGGCTCGTTGAATATGGAGCCGCGCACAGGCCCGAACACGCTCGACCCGGCGCGCTTTTGATCAGCCCTTGAGGAGAATACCCATGACGAAATTAGCTTTGCTGGGCGTGACAGCCCTCCTTTTCGCTGCAGTCGCAGCGCCGGCCGCCGCACAGGAGGTAGTCTACAATCCCGGCTACTGTGCGCAGTTCTATCCGAACGCCAACTGCCAGAACAATGGACCCAACAGTCCCTATACCGGCGACTACCAGCTGCGTAACCAGATCCGCGGAGCTTATGCTTGGGGGGCCGGTCCCTGTGCAATGGGCGCTGACTACTATGTCGGCCGCGGTGGCCGCCGTTACGCCTGCTATTGATTGCGAGACGGCCTGCCGGCCACTGGCGCCTGTGGCGGCATCAGCCGGCAGCTATTCCTTGGCGATTCCCATTTCCTTGATCACGCGCTCATATTTCGCGAGCTGATCGCGCGTCATGGCGCGCAGCTCCTCCGCTGAGCTGCCGCGCACGGCGAAACCCAGCTCTTCAAGCTTGCGGCGCACATCGCCATCGCCGACCGCTTTCAGCACTTCGGCGTTCAGGCGGGCAACAATATCCTTCGGGGTACCAGCGGTAGCGAGAATCGTGAACCATGAGTTGAAGAAGAAACTAGGCAGGCCGGATTCCGAGACGGTCGGCACATCAGGGAATTGCGACAATCTCTTCTCGGTGGTCACCCCGATCAGCCTGAGTTGCCCGCCGCGCACGAGCGTTGCGACCGTGCCCAGCCCCTGGAAGCCGACGGGAATCTGGCCGGCGGCAATGTCGGTTGCGGCCTGGGTGGCGCCCTTGTAGGGCACATGCGTCAGCGATATGCCGGCAGCCGACGCGAACATTGCCATCGCCAGATGCTGCGGGCTTCCCGGCCCGCCCGAGCCATAATCGATCTTCCCGGGCGCAGCCTTCGCGGCAGCAATCAGATCCGCTGCGCTCCTGAAGCTGGCTTGATTGTTGGCAACCAGCCCCCATTCCACCGTCGCAACCAGCGACACCGGCTCGAAATCCTTCAGGATATCCCAGCGCATCTTGGACTGCAGGTTCGGCACCATCGTCATGATGCTGTCGTTGAATCCGCCAATCGTGTAACCGTCCGGTTCGGCACGGGCGACGGCCTCCGCCCCGATCAGCCCTGACGCGCCCGGCTGGTTCAGGATCACGATCTGCTGGCCCATATTGTCGGCCATCTTCTGGGTGACGATTCGCGCGGCGACATCGACCGCACTTGCCGCGGCAAGCGGCACGATCATCTTGATGGGCCGGTCGGGATAACTCCCCTGCGCGATCGCATGGTGGCTCGAGAACAGCACGAGCGCCGGAATCAGCAAATGGACCAGACGCATACATTTCCTCCCGATCGGGCAGGCTTTGCGTAATCGCAGCCGCCTCTCTTGAGGAAAGATTGCGCTCGAACTCTCCGCTTTGCAATCGGTCCGGAAATCGACTGCCCCCGGCTGCGAATGCCGGGTGCGCGCGGTGACTAAAGGAGCTTGCCGTCCGGTCCAAAAAACGGATGCGGCCCGTCGAAGGTCCCTATGGGGACTTGATGGGTCACGACCGTGCCGAATCCCTCGCCCGGAAACCAGCTATGGAGGTGGAAGGCGGTCGGCTCGACCTTGAAGGAGGGTTCGCGCAGTTCGGCCAGATCGAGATCGACGGCATGATTCGGGGCTGGGCAGATAGTGGTCGGCACGCCCGCAAACATGGTCAGTGTCGCGCGATGGACATGCCCCGTTGCGATCAGCTGCACGCGGGGGTGACGGCGCACGATGGGCGCGAGATCGCCCGCGTTGAGGAGATTCTGGCGATCCATGTGCCAAATGCCCGCCTTGAACGGCGGATGGTGCAGAAACAGCAGCGCCGTACGGTCGGACGACGAAGCCAGAGTGGCATCAAGCCATTGCAACGTAGGCTCTTCGAGTTCGCCATGCGGCTTTCGATGCACGCTTGAATCCAGCAACAGCAGATCGAGCCCGGCGACCTCGATCTTCTGATTGAGCGGCCCGGACACGAACGCATACGAAGCGGAAGGAAACGCGGCACGCATCAGCTCGCGCGAATCGTGGTTGCCGGGAATGCCGGCGAACGGAAGCTTGAGCGGCGACAGCAGCCGCTTGAGATATTGATATTCCTCGGCCGTCGGCGTGTCCGCCAGATCGCCGGAGATGACCACAAAGTCGGGCGCCGGATCGAATTCGTTCAGCGCCGCGACGCAACGCTCGAGCGCCTTGGCGGTATCGACCCGGCCATAGGCCAGCGATCCCGGCGGCTTGATGTGCAGGTCGGAAATCTGGGCAATATGAACCGGCTTTGGCGACATCGGGCTTCTCAATTCTCAGGCGGCAACAGACGGACGGCGTCCGGCGAAATCGACAGTCCGATCCGTTCGCCAGCCTTGGCTTGAACCGTATTCGGCGCGTCGACGCTGAGCAATCTATTGGATGCACCACTGATGACCAGCCGTTGCCTATCACCAATGAAGCTCACGCTGTCGATAGTGCCCGAAAGCGACGCACTTCCGGCTGACGTCACGCGAATGGTTTCGGGGCGGATCATTGCAACCGCCGCCGGCATGTCCACGTCGCAGTGAATCGGCTGCCGTCCGCCCGGCAACATGAGATGACCGCCCTCTATGGCCGCTTCGACAATATTCGCGGCGCCAATGAATTCGGCGACAAAGCGGCTTCGCGGCGTGAAGTAGATCTCACGTGGCGTGCCGATCTGGGCAATCGCTCCCTTCTGCATGACGACGACACGATCACCGAGCTCCATGGCCTCGGACTGATCGTGGGTCACATAAATCGTGGTGATACCCAACGCGCGCAGCAGGCGATTCAGTTCGCCGCGCAGCCGGTCGCGCAATGCGGCATCAAGCGCCGTCAGCGGTTCATCGAGCAACAGGATGCCCGGCCGGATCGCAACCGCGCGCGCCAGCGCGACGCGCTGACGCTGACCGCCGGAAAGCTGGTCGATGCGGCGGTTCTCAAGGCCGGAGATATTTGTCAGCGCCACCAGTTCGGCGACGCGTGCCGCCCGCTCCTTGGCCGGTATCCCGCGGATCTTCAGACCATAGCCGATATTGTCCGATACGGTCATGTTAGGGAAAAGCGCGTAGGACTGGAACACCATGCCGACGTTACGCCGCTCGATCGGCACTGCCGTCATGTCCTTGCCGTCGAACAGCACCCTGCCGCCGGCATCGGGCACTTCGAGCCCCGCGATGATGCGCAGCATGGTAGTTTTGCCGCAGCCGGAGGGACCGAGCAGCACCAGCGTTTCACCACGGGCGATGTCAAGCGTCGCAGGTTCAAGCGCGCGCGTTCCGTCGGCAAACGTCTTGCCGCAGGCCTCGATATGCACCGAGGCGCCATGTCCGGCCTGCGCACTCATCTTTTCTGTTCCTTCTCGGCAAACAATTGCATGGCAACCAGCAGTGGAATGATCATCACGAAGAAGATCAACGTGTAGGCCGACGCCACTTCCAGCCGCATCGAGGCATAGCTGTCGGCAAGGCCAATCGGCAGCGTCTTGGTCAACGGCGTGTGGAGCATCCACGTGAGGTTGAATTCACCGAGCGACAGCGTCACCACCATCAGGCTGCCCGCCAATATCCCCGGCACCGCGTTGGGCACGATCACGTCGCGGAAACGCCGCCACGGCGATGCGCCGAGCGACGCTGCGCCTTCGTCCAGCGTCTTGATGTCGACGGTCGCGAACACAGCCATGACCGATCGTACCATGAAGGGCATGGTGAAGATGACATGACCCACGAGAATGAATAACCAGGAGCGGCGAAAATCGCCGAATCCCCCGTAGGTCAAGAGCAGCGCCAGCGCGATAGCCAGGCCAGGGATCGCCAACGGCAGGGTGATGATCTCTTCGACGATCCGCGACAGGCGCCCTCCCCGCACATGCAAGGCATAGGCGGCTGGAACGCCCACGGCGAGCGTTACTGCAAGCGTCGCAAATGCGACTACGAATGACAGCAGGATGGTGCCGGCATAGAGCTCCCATACCTGCACGACCCACTGCAGGGTCACGCCCGATTGGATGCCGCGGAAATAATTCACGGTCACGCCAGCGGAAATCGACAGGATCGCGGGCACCACCAGGAATGCGGCGACCAACAGTGTGAAAATGAGTTGGCCGGTGAAGATCAGGCGATCGCGCATGGTCTCATCCAGCCGCCGCAACGGCGCTTCCGCTAAAGGAGCGGGCAAGCGCAAGAATGAGCCAGGTGATGATGCCGAGCCCGACCGACAGCGCGGCCGAGATGGAGAAATTCGCAGCCAGCGTGAATTCGGTATAAATCAACATCGGCAGTACGTCGATGTTCGTTGCCAGCGTAAACGCCGTACCGAACGCGCCCATCGCGGTCGCGAAGGCAATGGCGCCGGAGGCAACGAAAGCCGGCGCCAGCGCCGGCAGCACGACATCGCGCTGCACCGCCCACGGGCCCGCGCCGAGCGAACGGGCGGCTTCTTCCAGGCCGACATCGAGCTTCTGTACCGCGGCCATAATGGTGAGAATGACGCGTGGGATGGAGAAATACAGATAGCCGAGAAACAGGCCATAGATCGAATAGGCAAAGACCAGCTTCTCGCCAAACAGGCGGTTGGAGAAATCGCCGATCAGGCCCTGTCGCCCGGCGAGGAGAATGATCAAGAAGCCGACCACCACGCCGGGAAACGCCAGCGGAAAGGTCAGCATCGCAATCAGACCGCGCGACCCGGGAAACGGTGCCGTTGCAGGAACATTCCAGCGATCGTCGCCACGATCAACGTCACAATGGTGGTCGCGGCGGCAAGCAGGATGGTGTTGACAAGCGTCGCACGGTAACGCGGCTCGGTCAGGATCGCGAGATATCCCGCGAGCCCCTGCGGACCTTCCGCGCCGGTCACGACAAGTCGTGCCATCGGCAAAAGAAAGAACGCCACCGTCACCACCGCAAGCGGCAGCAGGCAGAACCAGACAAAGGACCTATGTGACATCAGAAGATAGCGCCCCGGCGAGAGGCGCCATATTGCCTCAGCGAACCTCGGCGAGATAGCGGTCGACAAAGCCTTTTTGCACGTTTTCCATCTGGCCCCAGTCGACGTTCTTCGCGCGCGCATAGTCGCTGTCAGGCAGGAACTTCTTCTTCATCGCCTCAGGCAGCTCGATCGGCCGCGCCGGGCGGAGATAGGCGTTGGTCCAGATCGCCTGTCCCTTGTCGGACAAAAGATAATCCAGCACCTTCTTGGCCTTGTCCTTGTCGGGTGCGTTCTTGACGAGGCCGACGACGTAGGGGAACACCACCGATCCCTCGCAGGGGATCACGAATTCAAAATTGCCTTTTTCTGAGTATTTCGCGCGATAGGCGTTGAAATCATAGTCGAACAGAATCGGCATCTCGCCGGAGACAACGCGGGCGTAGGACGTCTGCTTGGGAACGATCGGATCGTTCTTCCGCAGATCCTTGAAGAAGTTGATCGCGGGATCGAAGTTTGCTTCGGAGCCGCCGAGCGCCAGATTGATCGCGACCGCGCCGACATACCCGACCGCAGCCGAGGACGGATCGAGATAGCCGACCATGCCCTTATAGTCGGGCTTCAGGAGATCCTTCCAGCAGGCCGGCACCGGCTTGCCGCCGAGCGCGTCCTTGTTCACGAACAGGCCAAGCGTGCCGGAATGAATCGTGGTCCAATAGCCGTCGGCATCTTTCAGGCCGGCAGGAACCTGGTCCCATTTCGCCGGCTTGTAAGGCTCAAGCGCATCCTGCGCTTTGGCTTTCATACCGAAGGTCACGCCGAAATAACCGATATCGCCGACGGGGTTGTTTTTCTCGGCGAGGATCTGAGCCAGCGCCTGGCCGGAATTCTTGTTGTCGTGCGGGATATCGTAGTTGAGATCGGCCTTGATCGCCTTGAGCATCGAAGCCCAGTCCGCCCATTCCGGCGGGCAATTGTAGCAGATGACGTCGGCCGCTTTGGCGGATTGCCAGGGCGCAGTCAGGGACAGCGCGAGCAAGGCAAGTACAAAACGGACGGTCTTCATGGGTCACTCCGGTTCAGGGCGGCAATTGACGATCTCATCACCAACCGGTGTGCAAGTATAGGCCGCGCATGAAGCTTTTGCGACAGGGCATTTTGCTATGCAGCAAATGTCTCCGGCAAACGCCACCCCTATTCAGCAATTTTGTCGGTCGGCGATTTCCGGTAGCATCCGGGGGACGAGAGGATACGCCCATGTACCAACCCTCAGGCGTGAAGACATCGCCCGCACTTCCCATTCCCGACCAGATGAAGGCCTGGGTGCTGGGCGACCCGGACCATCTGTTGCTGCTTGAAAAGCCGGTGCCCGTTCCGTCACGCGCCGAAGTCCTGATCCGGATCGATGCGGTTGCAATCTGTGCCACCGATCTCGAAATCATTCATTCGGGATCGCCGGCCAGTATTGAAGGCGGCCTGCCCTTCAACAAGAATTTCACGCCGGGCCACGAGTATATGGGCACGGTCGCCGCGCTCGGGCCCGACGTCGACGAATTCGAGATCGGAGAGCGGATCAGCGTGGAGATCCACGCCGGCTGCGGCCAGTGCAAGCGCTGCCGCCAGGGCATGTATACGTCATGTCTGAACTACGGGAAGCCGGAGAAGGGCCATCGCGCGAACGGCTTCACGACAGACGGCGGCTTTGCCGAATACGCCGTCAATCACATCAACACGCTGGCGCGAGTGCCCGACACCATGAGCGACGCCGAGGCGACGCTGGTGGTCACCGCGGGGACGTCGATGTATGGATTGACGGAGTTGGGAGGGTTGGTAGCCGGCGAGAGCGTTGTGGTGATCGGCCCGGGACCGATCGGACTACTCGCGGTGGCCGTTGCCAAGGCGCTCGGCGCCAGCCCGGTCATCCTGACCGGGACACGCAACAGACGACTGGCGATCGGCCGAGAGCTCGGCGCCGATCGGGTCGTCAACATCAACGACGAGGACGCGGTTGAGGTGGTCAGGCAACTCACCGGGGGCATCGGCGCGGACTATGTGGTCGAGTGCGCCGGCAATGAGGCGACGATCAACCAGGCCATTCACATGACCAATCGCGGCGGGAAAATTTGTCTCGCCGCGTTTCCACACGATCCAGTCACGATGGATCTCGCGCATCTCGTAAAGAACAATATCTATGCCTACGGAATTCGTGGTGAAGGCCGCAGCGCCACCCGCCGCGCCATGGCGCTGATGGCGGAGAAGCGCTTCGACGCGACGAAAATCCATACCCACACATTCCCGCTGGCTGACCTGCCGACTGCGCTGCGCTATGCCCGAGAGCGTATCGAGGATGCGATCAAGGTGGTTGTGACCAACCGGCAGGCGGGCGCGATCGCTAACGCCGCGGCCGAGTAACGCAATCGGGAGAGATCACCGGCCCTCGAATTTCGGCTCGCGCTTCTCCATGAACGCCTTGATACCTTCCTGCATGTCATGCGTTTTGAACAGCGGCAGGAGCTTGTCATAGAGGGATTCGTTGCACTCGGTCTTGATGGCGCGTTGGGCTTGGCCCATCTGAATGCTCGTTCTGTCTGATCGATCCTGTTGCGTCGTATTATATTCGCCCCAAGGCAGTCAGGATAACCTGAGGCGTCAGCGGAATTTCCGTGATGATTGTCCCAAACGGCCGGAGCGCGTCGTTGACCGCGTTGGTTACGGCCGCCGCCGCACCTGCCGTGCCGGCCTCGCCAGCGCCCTTCGCCCCCAGTTCCATTTCCACGGTTGGTGAAACCACATGCCCGACATCGATGTCTGGCATTTCACCGGACATCGGAACCAGATAATCGGCCATATTGGCGTTGGTGAGTTGGCCGCGTTCGTCATAAACGCATTTCTCAAACAATGCGGCACCAAGTCCCTGCACCACACCTCCCCTGATCTGCTCATCGACCAACTGTGGATTGATGATGGTGCCGCAATCCTCGACCACCCAATGCTTCAGCAGTTTCACGAAGCCGGTATCGGTATCGACCTCAAGCCAGGAAGCCTGAACGCCATTGGTGAAGGCAAAGGGGTAGTCACGCGGGACAAAGTGCCTGGTCGCCATAAACTCGGGCTGAATGCCGGGCGGCAGCGTATCGGGACGAAAATAGACAATGCGTGCGAGCTCGCTCAAATCGATCCGCGGCGTACCATCGACGGCATTCACGACACCATTGTTGACAATGTCGAGTTCCCCTGGCGTCGATTGCAGGACGGCGGCCGCTACGTCGAGGATGTTCTTGCGCAGTATCTTGGTGGCTTGAAGCGCGGCCTCTCCACCAATACCAGCGCCGCGCGAGGCCCAGGTGCCTCCGCCATACGGCGTATTGTCGGTATCGCCCAGGATCACGCGAACGCGGTCCATCGAGACGCCAAGCACGCTTCCGACGATCTGTGCGGTAAGCGATTCCGATCCCTGTCCCTGCTCTGTGATACTTGTCTGGCAGATCACTGACCCCTGCGCGTCGAGCCGCACCGCGACGCCATCCTGCGAGGATATCTTCGCACCGCCGACGCCATAAAACGCCGCACTGGGATTGGTAACCTCGATGAAGCTGGCGATACCTATGCCACGATGGATACTTTTCGCCCGCAGGGCGGTCTGCTCGGCGCGCAACGCGTCGTAGCCCATCATTTTGACGAGCTTGGCGAGCGCTGCATGGTGCGACAATTGCTCGAAGCGCAAACCTGACGGTGAAGCGCAGGGGTAAGCGTCATCGGCAATCAGATTGCGACGGCGGATCTCGATCGGGTCCATGCCGATCTTCATGGCCGCCAGATCGACCAGGCCTTCCGTCACCGAGCAGGCGATCGGATGGCCAACAGCGCGGTACTGGCACATCACGTTCTTGTTCTGGAACACGACACGGGCCCGGGCACGATAATTCCTCGTCACATAGGGACCACCGACGAGATTGACGACCTGATTGGCCTCGATCGCGCTGGTGCGCGGATACATCGAATAGGGTCCGATCCCCGTAAGGTCGTCGATCTCAAATGCCGTGATAGTGCCATCACGCCTGACGCCGATCTTTGCCTTGCAGCGATGGTCGCGGGCATGAATATCGGTGTTGAAGCTCTCGATCCGATCGGCGACGAATTTGACCGGACGCCGCAAGAGCTTGGACAGCGCGTAAGTCGCCATCTCGTCGGCATAGATGTGAACCTTGATGCCGAAGGAGCCGCCGACGTCCTTGCAGACCACGCGGACCTGTGATTCCTTCAAACCGAGATGGAGCGCCGCAATATTTTGCACCATATGCGGCGCCTGCGTACCTTGATAGATGGTCAGTCTCGCTTCCGCGGCGTTCCAGTCCGCTACCACCGCGCGCGGTTCGAGTGTCACGCCGGTGTGCCGTCCGAAAACGAACTCTGTCTCCACCACCTCGTCGGATTCGGCAAAGGCCCGATCGACGGTGCCCGCATCGTGATTGCGTTCAAAAGCCAGGTTGTCGCCAAGCGAGGCGTGAATCACGGTTGTGGCCGGATCAAGCGCGGTGCGCATGTCTGTTACGGCATCGAGTTCCTCATAGTCGACCAAGACGAACTCCGCGGCGTCCTCAGCCTGAGCGCGACTGCTCGCCACCACGGCGGCGACCGCTTCGCCCTGCCAGCACACGCGGTCAACGGCGATAGCGCTTTGCGGAGCGGATTTGAGGCCCTTCAAATGCGAGAGTACGCCGACCCACGGCGTAATGACAGCCGAGAGTTCCCTACCTGTGATGACGGCGATCACGCCGGGCATCTGCTTGGCCACTGACGCGTCGATGCCATTGATCTTTGCGTGCGCATGCGGCGAGCGCAGGAACACGACATGCGCCATTCGCGGCAGCTCCATGTCGCTGACGTAGAGCCCGCGTCCCTGCATCAGCCGCTCGAGGTTCGGCCGCGGCACTGTCTTGCCGATATAGGAGTTCGGCCGGTCCAGCGCAGAAAGCGTTTCAGGATTTGCCTGCTTCGATGTCATGGCAAGCGTCCGGCGCGCGCCCGCGCTGTGGTCTCGATGGCGTCGACGATGGCCTGATAACCTGTACAGCGACAATAGTTGCCGGAAAGATGTTCGCGAATCTGTTCTCGATCCGGACACGGCGATTGTTTCAGCAGATCCTGCGCCGCCATCAGCATTCCCGGCGTACAGAAGCCGCATTGCAGTGCGTTACGTTCCCGGAATGCAGACTGCAAATCCGCAATCTCGCCGCTGTCGGAGACCCCCTCGATCGTCTCAACCGTCGCATTGTGCGCCTGCACCGCAAGCAGCAGGCAGGAACGGACGATATCGCCATTGACGCGGACCGTGCATGCACCGCACACCCCGTGTTCGCAACCGACATGCGTGCCGGTCAGCTCAAGACGCTCGCGAAGAAAATCCGCCAAGTTCAGGCGCGGCAGTACACTCGCTTCAACACGTTCACCATTGACACTGAGCGAAATCGCAACCGCAGCCGTCACGCTGATACTCCCGCGTGGAGATCAGGGCGATCAAGCAGCGAAGATACGCAACGCGCCAACAGGACCTTCGCCAGATGCCGGCGCATGGCGGGTGTCGCCTGTTGATCCTCCAGGGGATCCAGCTCGTCATTCAATGCGGAAGACGCCTCGGACAACACCGTAGACGTAATGGCTACATCGACCAGTTTGCCGGCAGACCTGGCTAGTAACGGGCGATCGCCGACCGCAAAGAAACCAAGGCGAAGATCAGTAAACCGCCCATCCCTGACGAAGGCCTGCGCTGCGAGACCGACGATTGCGTAGTCGCCATGTCGACGGGCAAGCTCATGAAAGAAATGCGTCGAATTTTTTGGACTCACCGGCAGTTCAACGGCGACCAACAACTCCTCCGGCTTGAGCGCGGTTTCGTAGATCCCGACGAAAAATTGGCTTGCCGCAATCCGCCGCTCGCCGCTTGGCCCGCGAGCAACGATGGTAGCGCCAAGCGTGAGCATGCAGGCCGGCAGTTCGGAAGCCGGGTCTGCGTGCGCAAGGCTTCCCCCGATGGTGCCGCGGTTGCGGATTGCAGGATGGGCAACATGGGCGACCGCATCCGTCAGCAGGGGAACATGGGCTGCTATTTCCGGAGATTTCAGGAGGTCGGCGTGGCGCGTCAGCGCACCGATGGTGATGACGCCTGCCCTCACCACGATCCCACGCAACTCGGCCAACTCGCCGATATCGATAATGAGTTCGGGCGCGACCAGGCGCAGGTTCATCGCCGGCAGCAGGCTCTGGCCGCCCGATAACACCTTGGCCTTTTCGCCATGCGCGGTCAGCAATTCCAGCGCATTTGCGACGCTGGTCGCGCGGGCGTAAGCGAAAGCCGAGGCTTTCATTTCTGGCGTGACCTCTCCGGCCAATACTATCGGCATTTTCGCGGGATTAGACGGCTGAGACCGCCAAAGGTCAAGTTTGTTGTCGGGTGATTATTTCGACTTTGAGCTTGTTTTCGTGCGACGAACGACGCACGTTCTGTGCCAAACAAAAAGCCTGCCTTTGGGGAAGAGCAGACCATGAAGCTTGGGTTCTTTACGATGCCGATCCATCCCGTCGACAAGGATTGGCGGCTTTCGCTCAAGGAGGATCGCGAGGCTTTCCTGCTGGCGGATGAACTCGGCTTCACCGAAGCCTATGTCGGCGAGCACGTCACCGACAGAGCCGAGAACATTACGTCCTGCATCGCTTTCATCGCATGGCTCGCGGCGGCGACCAGGCAGATCAAGCTTGGCACCGGCACCATCAACATGCCGAATGCTCATCCGGCGGCGATTGCAGCCTCGATCGCGATGCTCGATCATATGCTCGACGGACGCCTGATCTTCGGCATCAGCCCCGGCGGCCTGCTGTCGGACGCTGAAGTATTCGGCAACCTCGAGGCGGACAGGAATGCCATGTTCCTGGAGGCGATCAATCAAGTGCTTCAGATCTGGGCGAGCGAGCCGCCCTACAATCTTCAGGGCCAGTTCTGGAACATATCGGTTCAGAAGACCCTGATCGAAGACATCGGCCAGGGCTTCATTCCGCGCCCACTGCAACGGCCGCACCCGCCGATCGTGGTCACGGCGGTGGCGCCGTTCTCAAAAGGCGTGACGGAAGCCGCCGCACGCGGCTGGGAGCCGATCTCGGCAAACTTCCTGATGCCGGCCTGGGTGAAAAGCCACTGGCCGAAATACGTCGAGGGCTGCGAACGCGCCGGCCGCCCTGCGGATTCGGCGAATTGGCGCGTTGCCAAGAGCGTGTTCGTCGCCAAGGACGCAGCCACCGCAAAGGCCTACGCCACCGATCCGAACGGACCCTATGTTTATTACTATCGCTCGCTGTTCACCAAGCTGAAGCGTGGTGGCCGCCTTGAATTGTTCAAGACGCGCCGCGATCAGCCCGACAACGAGGTGACGCTGGAGTCGATCTGCAACAAACTGATCATTCATGGCACGCCGGAGAGCGTGGCCGATCAACTGCTGGCTTTTCAGGAAGAGACCGGGCGTTTCGGCACCCTGCTCTATGCTGGCAAGGATTGGAAGGATCGCGAACTCGGACGCCAGTCAATGATCCTGATGGCCGAAAAGGTCGTGCCACGAGTCAATGCCAGTGCATCCAGCGGCTCCAAGGCCGCCGAATAGTCCATCGACACCAGGAAAGCTTGCCGTGGCGCTGAGCGATCGCATTCCCTATCAAGCACAAGTCGACCGACCGAAGCTTGCACTTCCCGGCGGAAAGAAGCTCGCGGTATGGGTCATTCTCAATGTCGAGGAATGGCGGATCGAGAGCGCCATGCCTCGCACCGTGCTGAGCCCGCCCATGGGTCAGCCGCTTTTGCCCGACGTGCCGAACTGGTCCTGGCATGAATACGGCATGCGCGCCGGCTTCTGGCGTCAGTTCACGGCACTGACCGACCGCAAAATACCGGTGACCCTGGCAATCAATGCCAATGTCTGCAATTCCTATCCGCGTGTCGCGTCAGCGGCGCTCGAAGCGGGATTCGAATTCATGGGCCACGGTTTCGTGCAGGGGCCGATGCACAAGGTCGAGAACCAGGCGGATGCCATCAAGCGCTCGGTCGAGACAATTTCGAAATTTGCAGGGAAGCCGCCACGGTCATGGGAAAGCCCCGGCCTCACGGAGACCGAGGAAACTCTTGATCTGCTTCGCCTCAACGGCATCGAGTATGTCGCGGACTGGGTGATCGACGATCTGCCGCAGGACATCGCCACGCCTCACGGTACCATAACCACAATTCCCTATTCGGTCGAAACCAACGATATCGTCATCCATGCGCTGCAGCATCTACCTTCCGAGCAATTCCTGAAACGCTGCACCGATCAGTTCGACCGGTTATATCTGGAAGGCGCATCGAACGCGCGGATCATGGCGATTTCAATTCACCCCTACATTACGGGCGTGCCGCATCGCATCAAGTATCTGGAGGCGCTGCTCGACTACGTCCTAGGTCACGATGGCGTCGCACTGATGACAGCCAGCGAGATCGGCGACTGGTATCGCGCAGAGATGGCAAAGCATTAAGTTGCATATCTGCCGCAAGGCAGCGGACGATCCTGCGGGATTCGGCGATCCGCTCACGAGGACTTGTTGCAGTCCCCGGCAATAAACCGGCCGAAGCTGCCACGCGCAAACAGTAGCGGTTCCTGCCGATTATAGGTGTAGGCCTCGACAGCGCCCAGGAAGATGATGTGGTCGCCGCCGTAATACCGATTGGCCGCGCGGCATTGGAAATTGGCGACGCTGTCGGTCAGCACCGGCGCGTTGCCAAGCCCCGGCGTCCAGCTCACGCCGGCGAACTTGTCGTCCGACGATTTTGCAAACCGAGACGCAAGTGCTTCTTGGGAAGCTCCGAGAACATTGACCGTGAAATGACTGGCATTCTGGAAGATCGTGAGTCCCTGAGAAAACATCCCCAGACTCCACAATACCAGCGGCGGATTGAGCGACACCGAGGCAAAGGAATTGCAGGTCACGCCATACGGCCTTCCATCCGCCGCCATCGCCGTGACGATGGTGACGCCTGTGGCGAAGGTGCCAAGTGCATTGCGAAAGTCCCGGGGATCGATCGCCGAGTTGTCACTGGCAAACTCGTTGGCCGGATCGGCTGGATGTTTGGGTGCGTCAGACATCCGCCAAGCCTCAGAGCGTCAGATTTTCGGACGGCAGGCCAAGCGCCACGCGTCCATAATTGGTTCCTGCCGCATCGAAATTGAATGCGAGGTGCGAATTCACCGCGTGGGCGTCGCGGAACTGCCGCTGCAGCGCGCCTGACGTAAACAGGCTGCGCGCACCGCTTGCCGCGAACAACAACGAGACCGCCTCGGTGCAAAGCTTCACCGCGAACGCACCATCGCGCCGCAGCCTCGTCTTTGCCACGAGGTCGGGAACGTAGCCCCGCCTTGCGTCAGCCATCGCATCGACGCAGTTCGTGCGCATGACGAGGCGGGCCGCGTCGATCTTGGCGGAGGCCTCTGCGATCTTGATTTGGGTCGTCTGCAGGTCGCTCAGTTTGGCACGATTGTAGGTCGAGGCTCGATGCCGCGCGAATTCGACGTAGTCGTTCAGGCAGGCTTGCGCATTACCCAAGCCAACACCCGACAACACGTAAGGGAAGAGAGAGAATACCGGCAGCGCATACAGCGCGTTTGGGTTGACCATGCTTCCCGGCGTCGGTCCGCCGGTCAGTTCGCTGACCGCGACGGTCATTTTCTCCGCTACAAAGGCATCCTCGACCCATACGTCGTTCGATCCGGTACCGCACAATCCCGTCGCATTCCAGGTGTCGTTGATCTTGTACTCGCTCCTGTTGAGCAGGAATATACGGTATTCGATGCCGTCAGCCTCATCTTCGGAAGACACCACGCCGGCAAGCATGTTCCAGTCGCAAGACTCGACGCCCGAGCAGAACGGCCAGTGACCACGAAGGACATATCCCCCATCCGCCTTTCTCGCGCGACCGGCCGGAAAGATGAAAGACGACGCGATCAGCGCATCGGCATTCCTGCCCCAGACGGCGTCCTGCGCCTGCCGGTCGAACATACCCAGCATCCAGTGATGGCTGGCAAGATTGGCGAAGTTCCACGCCACGGAAGCGTCTGCCTGCCCCAGCGCGTCGGCGCAATCGACCAGAGCGACATAGTCAAGCTCGGCCCCTCCAACGCGTTTGGGTTGCACGATTCGGAACAATCCGGCGTTATGCAAATCGCGCTCGGTCTCCGGCGGCAGGCGCCGAAGCTCCTCCGTCCTTGAAGCACGATCGCGCAATTCCGGAATCAAGGCCTTAGCACGCGCAACCATGGCGACATAGCTGTCCGCGCCCGGCCCCGCGGGCGAACCTGCATCCGGCTTTCCACCGTCTCCAGCCATGTGTTTCCTCGCCTGCCCGTTGCTTTGCGCCACCCGAGCTTTGCCAGTCTACCGGCTGACCGCCAATGATCAAGGCGCACGGGGGGCATGGCTACTCCGCCACAAGGCGCTGGTCCCCAAAACGCAAAAAAAGCCCGGTGGCCATAAGGCCACCGGGCGAGTAGAGCAATTTGAGGTACGCAACGGACGAGCCGCTATTTTACGCCCCAGGATTTTTGGGACTGAACAGGTGATAGCCTGTGCGAATGAAGTTGTAGGCCGAGAAGACTTGTTGTCCGCACCTCTTATTATTTCGAATCGCTCGCATCAAATTTGCGGGTACGCACGAAGAGTATGACGGCATAAACGCGGGACTGTGTGATGATGGACGTAAAGCCTATCCACAATGAACAGGATTACGACTGGCCGTCCGCGAAGTAACTCGTTATTTTGAGGCCGAGCCCGCGCCTGGAACCGCCGATGGCGACCGTTTCGAGGTTCTGTCTACACTCATCAAGGAGTACGAAGGCAAGCACTTCGCAACGCGCCACGGCGATCCCGTAGACGTCTTGCATTTCGCGATCGAATCCATGGGCAAGTCGCAAGCCCAACTCGCTAACTTGATTGGGCGAAATAGTGCTTCTAAAATATTAAACTGGATTCGGCCCTAACATTGGAAATGATCCGCGCCATTAGCAAGGAATGGAACATTCCAATTGGCGTCTTAATGGCTCAGTACAGGTTAGCCCGCGCGCAGGGGTAGCTTACATGCCCCGCTTTCGACATGGTTTGCTTGCCCGCATCCCTCGTTTCGTCGTTCGATTTCGCCAGACGAGGCATTGAAGACGTGGCGCATTATCAATGCGACGACCGGAGTGCAGGCTACGGACATCGCAATGCTATTGTCACTCCTGTCAACCTCGCAATTCCGATAGAGCGTGGCCTCAAGGTCGATTACCGCACGATGTGGGAGTTCGTCCACGCTGAGAAGCTCAGTTACAAAAAAAGACGCTGATTGCCGCCGAACAGGACCGTCCCGACGTTGCCCGTCGCCGGGCGCAGTGGGCCAAGTATCAGGATCGGATTGATCCCTCCCGCCTGGTGTTCATCGATAAGACCTGGACCAAAACCAATATGGCGCCGCTACGGGGCTGGGCGCCGCACGGTCAACGCATCAAAGCCAAGGTGCCGCACGGCCGCTGGCAGACCATGACCTTCATGGCCGCTTTGCGCCACGATCGCATCACCGCTCCGTGGTTCATCGAGGGGCCGATCAACGGCGAAGCCTTCCTTCTCTACATCGAGAAGGTTCTGGTCCCGACCCTGCAGCCCGGCGACATCGTCATCATGGACAATCTCGGCTCGCACAAGGCCAACGCCGTGCGTCGCGCCATCCGTGCCGCCGGCGCCCGGCTCTTCTACCTGCCCAAATACTCGCCCGACCTGAACCCGATCGAGCAGTTCTTCGCCAAGTTCAAACACTGGCTGCGCAAGGCCGCACAGCGAACCACCGAGGCCGTCTATGATGCTATCGCTCCGATCCTCAACACCGTCTCACCAGCCGAATGCGCCAATTACTTCGCCAACGCTGGATATGACCAAACCTAAACTCATCCCGCTCTAGCCTGTGGTCATTTCTTGACCAAGCCTTGGCAATGCCACAACCTCTCGATGAAAGCGGTTCTCCACATCCCTACATTGATTCCAACTTCGGCTCGTAAAGAGTGCTGACAGAAATGTTTCATGAAGGAGAATGCATCGATGCGCCATATGCTGATGCTTCAGGTTCGGGCGCTGGCCTAAGTGAACGTCTGATTTTATGCCGCGCGCTGCCTCTGATTTGATACCGCGACGGATATTTTTTATACTGCATTTTTTCGGCCACGGACTTGTTCGTGAGCTAGGTGGTGTGGACTCTAAGGATTCCCTTTTAGGGGCAAATCAGATTCAAGACTGCTTTTGGGGAGGCAGTCTTGGGTGTGATGGATCGGTTGGTTTTGAGCGACGCGGCGTGGGAGCGGATGGCCCCGCTGATCATAGGCCGGCCAGACCAGAAGGGTTCGACCGGCCGCGACAACCGGATGTTCGTGGAGGGCGTGCTTTGGATCGTGCGCACCGGCTCTCCCTGGCGTGATCTTCCAGAGGCGTTTGGAGATTGGAACAGCGTGTTCCGACGCTTCAGTCGATGGAGCATCAAAGGTGTCTGGTGGCGGATCTTCGAGGCGATGTCCGATGATCCGGAC
The DNA here is from genome assembly GCF_023101085.1 of Bradyrhizobium sp. 170. NCBI lineage: Bacteria > Pseudomonadati > Pseudomonadota > Alphaproteobacteria > Hyphomicrobiales > Nitrobacteraceae > Bradyrhizobium > Bradyrhizobium sp. 170. The sequence goes on from NZ_CP064703.1 coordinate 6,857,465, forward strand.
TTCGAATATCTGATCGTCGATTCCACCATCGTTCGGGCGCATCAGCACGCCGGCGGGGCCAAAAAAGGGGGTCTGAAGATCAAGCGGAAGATCAAGCGATCGGCCGCTCGCGCGGGGGCCTGAGCACCAAGATACATCTGGCCGTTCGCGGCTTGGGATGTCCCGTGCGGTTCACGCTTACCGCAGGTCAGAGGGGCGATGCACCGCAAGCTGCCGCATTGATCGAGGGACTACCCGCCGAGGTCGTCATGGCCGATACAGCCTATGATGCCGATCACTTGCGCCAAGCCATCGCTGCCAAGGGCGCGATCGCCGTCATCCCCAATAACCCTTCACGTGCGCTCAAATATCCGCTCGACAAGCATCTCTATGCCCAGCGCCATCTGGTCGAATGCTGCTTCTCAAAGCTCAAGCAGTTCCGCCGCGTCGCAACCCGCTTCGAAAAGACCGCCCGAATTTATCGGGCCGTCGTTACTCTCGCCGCCATCGTCCTATGGCTCCGCTAAATGTCCACACCACCTAGAGCTGCTGCCCATCGCGCAAGGCAGAGTTATCTCCGGCGGGCAGTTTAAGCGGACCGGCAGAAGGCTCGTGCCAGCGCCCACCGAGGTATATCCGACCATGGCGCCATGGCGCCATGGTCCAGCGCCCATGAATCTAGGTAATGCTGCCTCCAGCTTGATCGGAATTCCACTGGGTAAGCAAAGCTGACCTCCGTGGGTGTGTCCGCATAACATGAGATCGAATCTGGCGCTCATCGCTCGATCGTAAACTTCCGTCGTGTGCGCCAATAAAATCGAAAAGGCATCTGAAGGAATTTGCGACGCGGCTTTCTCAATGTCGTCTGCCCGATAGAAATGCGGGTCGTCAACGCCGGCCAGGAAAATACGTTGTCCATCACGAACAATTGGTTCGCACTCGTTGAACAGCATGCAGATCCCCATGGCTTCCATCGAAGGGGCCATACGGATGCTGTCGTGGTTACCAAGCACCCCATAAACTGGCCCCTTCAATTGGGCCTGCAGTTCATCAATGATTTCTAGACTTTTTTCGAATGGACCATATGTCTTGCCGCGATAGTCGCCGGTTAAGACGCAAATGTCGTATTGAAGGCCACCGACCACGCTAACCAGATGCCGCATCGCGCCTACACTTATGTCGGCATGCAGATCGCTGATGTGAAGGATGGTGAAATTGTCAAATGCCGGGGGAAGATTGGCGAAAGCCACGCTATGTTTTTTGACAACGACGTGGTCAGCGTTTCGACGCGCACGACCATAAAATCCAGTCAGCTTCAGCGCAGTTCTTACAATCGACGGCGCTGCGTACCAGTTTTCAAGATTGAAAAAGATCAGCCCTGTCCAAACAGCTGGGCTTCATGCTCGACTTCGATTTTCAGTCGCCGCTCAACATGTTCTGAGCCAATTCGCTCAATCAGATCTTGCAGAGATGTTCCGGTCGCAACGTTCGAAGTAGGATCCAAATTCTAGTCTCTCCAGTTGGAGGCCGCTCCAAACAAAAGCATGAATGGCATGATAGGTCCATTGTAGTCGACCCGGCCGGCGCGCTATTTCAGGCCATGGCTTGGATTGAGGCAGGCTAATTGGAAGTGGTCGGTTGGCCGGTAAGCTCTGCCGATGTCCGCTTTACCCACGGTAGCAGACCCAGCAGAGCGCTGGTTCGACGTCCGCTAAGTGCCAGTTCCGGACATTTGGGAAGTTGCCGACGACCCGCACCGATCGTGTCGCGCGAAAAAGGATTGGATCGACCCGGCTACGCGAGCTTCGGCATCGGCTTCGTGACCTCGCGGGCATGTTCGATGAAGAGTTGCGCGAGCGCACGAACCATCCAGCCCCAACCCAGCTCGCGTGTCAGCCTAATCATCACCTTGCTGGCGCCGCTCAAGTCAAATAGTCAGCCCGGCCGTAGGGCCGAGCTTTGGTTTATCGAGAAAAGTTGGCGGGGCTCTTAGGTGGACAACAGATCGATGACCCGCATGATCGCGACGCTGCTGCCTGCATTCTCGTTATTCTCTGGGAGACCTTTGTTGCAGCTCCACACGTCACCCTTCTTAACTGTGAAATCCTTACCCGGACCTTGGTTGACCACCAATTCGCCCTCGAGGCAATGGCAGACCATGTCGTTTGCCATACCGGGATTCGTCGATTTGGATTTCGGTTGATACACTACGTCGCGCATCGAGACGGTCTTGTACGCGGGGATCATCGACTCACGCTTACCCAAGTCAACCCGCCTCACGCCGGGAGCGATTTCCGTACCCTGATTCGGCACATAGGGTTGAGCCACAGCACTTTTCGCCATGACGACCGCCGATGTGGCGGCGAGGCCGAAAGCAAGCGCGAATCTTCTGTCGACATCTTTCATTGCGATCCTCCTATGGAGTTGCCTCTTCCACATGCGCAATGCGCGCGCAGACGTGCGAATTGCACATGCTGCTAGGACTGGCAAAATGAAGAGTGCCGGTCGATTGCTCCAGTTCCCTGCGAGCCTTGCGATCAAGTACAATCAAGTCGTTTCCCATGCCGCGAGTGAATCATGTTCGCGACAAGTTGGGATTCAAATGTCAGTGACAGAACACTAGACCGTCTTGTTTGGTGACTACCTCTCACACTGACTTTGCCTTTGTGAAGTTAGCGCGATTAGAGACCGATGCTTTGGTGAGAGAGCCCCCGGGCAACTTCTCATAGCCTGCCGAAAGGCACTTGTCTTTGCCGGACAAGGAGTTGATTAGCTTGGATGCATGAGAATGCAGACGAAATGCCCATTGGAACTCGCGTCACGATGAGCGAGCTTGGATCCGTTCGTTGCCCCCGCCTCGCCGGAAAGATAGGCACAGTTGTGGGTAGAGGCATTTATAGAAACAGCATTACGGTGCTGTTCGATGGAAATAGGACAACTAGCTCATTGCATCGGGACTATCTCGCCCCAGCGCAAACGTCCGGTTGAGGCCTTGGAATCGCCAGGCGTCGATCATCAGGGCTGACTGGCGTCGTGCCGTCGGGGGTCGCACTTGCGTTGCTGCAAGGCCGGTGCCGTCACCGGCCAAGACGTGAGCCCGAGTCGCGCTAGTAACATCAGGCCGCCTGACAAGCCGACAAGTCACGACGACGGTATGCGAACGGAGTGCTCGCGCGGGTTCAAGACTGTTCGGGCCCGACAGTTACCACCATCACTCCGTCGATCCGAATTAAGAAGGTCATGGTTGGCAGCTCGGATGCTGGCGCAACGCCAACTGCGTGCTCGAACGCCTCAATCTCCTTCTGCGCTGCCGGCCGCGTATTAAGCGTTGAATCAGCGGAGCAAACCGAAACTCCATTCGACTTGAGGGCCATCAGATCTGCCCTCAGGTCGGCATCGCTACAAATTTCCAACGCTTCTGCAAAGTCGACTGTTTCAAAGGCAAGTACCGGCAGTCCGTCGATTTCAAGAACAAAAATCGGAAGTCGACCGTCCGACGCCAACAAAGGTTCTCGCGCTGACACCAATAACTCCTCGATCACACGGTCAAGGGACGCTGCCGACAACGATCACGGCCGGGACAGCCCAAAGCCACAGCTGTTAAATTCACGGTGGTTAGAATACCATGCTGATGACCGCGACGATGAACGGCGCGGTCACCAACAGGCACGGCCAAGGGCCGGAACATCAAGCGGCGATGGTGGTCGCGGCGATTTTTTTCTTGAGAGCTTCGCAGACCGTGCGAACTTCGGATGTCATCAGCGAGCACTCCTCGATCTGCAAGAAGTAGCGCTTGCCTTGATCGCGATAGTTTGCCGCCAACTCCTTGATCTCGTTCACCACGGAGTGAACGCCAGCAACCGTTGCCTCGCACTTCTTGGCAGCCTCTGTCAGTTCAGCACCGAGCGCTTCGATCTCTTTTACAGCCGCATCGTATTCGCGAACAACGGCTTCGGCGGAAAGTTTGCCGACCTGATTGACGCCTTCCTTGTGCTCGACGTAATCGGGCATGGGGCCTTTCGGTAGCGGATGGTCGACGTTGGGAACGATGTGGATCGGAGGTAGTGCGGGATGGCTGATTTGGATCAAGTCACCAATATCGCGTTCAATGTCGTCGGTTTTCGATAGAGGGGAACGGGCGAGAAGTTCATCTGTGAAACTCATTTAGCAATGCTCCAAAACTGTTGCAGGGCTAACGAAGGTCCTAACGGTCAAGCAAAATATTCTCGTTGTCCACCGCTGATATCGGCGCCTATGTATTGTACTTGATATTGGAACCGTCGCATTTCGGACCTAATTAACGCGCACGGCGTGGGAGGTCACTAGTCACGGCCAATGCGTGACGTGACGAGATGGGTTAGTGGCGTTTCCGCTGCGAGTTTACAGCGAGCGGATGCGAACAACTCGCCACTCAAATGTCGGGATATCCGATTGAGGTCCGGGAGAGTGACGGCCCATCCTCAGGGTGTCTGCGACTTTCTGACACTTCTCGATCTTCTTTGAACGACGCCCATAGTCTTTTCACCAATCCCTCGAACGATCGCGCGACTATGCGAGGAGTCAATGTAAACGGGGTTTCGAATAACAGCTCTCCAGTGCGCAAACCCAACGAGGCCCGCCCGACACCTATGTCGTGGGCTTCTTCCTGCTCGTAGATCAAAACGGAGAGCGCCGGATTGCTCTTCACCAAACGTTTGGCCTCGTTGACGGCGGACATTGCGCCGACGGCGAAGCGGCCGCGCACGCTGAGCGCGATCAAACTGTCAAAGATCGGCTCCCGGTCCTTGCAGAAGAGCAGCTTGTAGTCATACGAGCCGACGCCGAAGTCGAAGGCGCGATAGTTCTGATCCGCAAAATGATCGATGACATCGCGCATGAGGATCAGGCCGGGGCTGAATTTCGCATTCTGCGACATGGTGTAGGTGTTGAACATCATGGAAAAGCGGTGGCCGTCCGAGACACCGGCGAAGATCGCGATCACTTCCTCGTCGCATTCGAGCGCATGGATTTCTATCGCGCGGCCAGCCGAGTTATGCAGGCAGCGCGGATGAATTCCTGCACGCCCGGTTCGGCGAATACGTTTGGTAGCTTTCGCTGGGCCATTCGTTGCGGCTTGACTTGGAAGAACCAGTCGAGCAGACGGGTGATGTCGACGTCATCAGACGCGATGTGATAGCGGTAGCCGGCAAGCGGCTGCAGTTTGCGCTCCTTGCGCTGTAGCCGGCGGCGGAGGGATTTGCTGATCAGGCTCTCGGCTGTTGCGCCGGATTCGATCGTGCGTACTGGGCAATGACTGGTCGAGGGCCCATGAGGCAGAAGCCGCAGCGGGTTCTGCAGATCCCACCAGTAAGTCGGCTGGCAGCGTAGCGTCAGCACGTCGGCTTCGTCGCGCGCTGCGAGCAGCGCCATCAGCGAGTGGAGATCACGTTCAGTTGCCGTCCCCGCGAATTCGCGGTCCCACAGGCCCATGTTGAAGGTTGAATGGTTGCCACCCATGAAGCTCGCGCAACGCACGCCGAGGGCTGTTTGCAACACGAGCGGCAGCAGGACCAGCGGTCTGGCGTCGTCATCACGGGCGATCACGAGAAACGGCGAAAGCCCCGCGCGCTCACCGACCTGGCGCTGCCAGGCAGCGAGAAAATCGAACCGTTGGTAGGGTGTAGCGGAATGGTTCGGACTCTCAAGACTGCGCCAGACCGTTTCAGCGGCGGCGAGATCGTGGACGATCTCGACGCTTGCGACGCGCCTTGATCGCGACAACGCAATTGCTTGCGTCGTCCGGCTTTCGATAGCGGTCGCGATCCTGCGGGGGCCGTCCCATAATTCCACGGCCAGCCCGTAGCTGGCGAGGTGCCTGGCGCGTTCCTTTGCAGCTTCATCACTTAGCGACGATAGGCGCGCGCGGTTGATGATATGGCCTTCATTGTCGAGGATGAATACTATGTAGTTGTGGTGCACGGATGCACCCCGGGCGCTCCAGTTCCTCACGTGATCCATCCACCAAAAAGCTACGCAACGTGCTTATTCAGCACGCTCGGTCAATTTGTCGCAAGAGGTTTGTCGCAAGAGATAAGCGGGGAATTGGAGCTACCTATTTGGGTTATGGGGCAGCTACCATCACATGGCATACTGGAAGCCGTCACTGCGAGGCTTTGCCCCTCGCCACCCGAAAGTGCATCCAGCCAAGAAAAAAGAGCAGCACAGGAGGTCCCAAGACGATCGCTGGATAGACGGCTTTCGGGATCGCAGAAGCCCGTGGGGCGGCGGATGGAAAATCGCACAAAGGCCCCTTGCTCTTCGACGGCCCACAGTCACTCTCGTACTTGGCCCCAAACCGCAGCGGCCGCGCGCTCGTATGCGCGCGCATCTGCATCTCGCTTCCAAATAAGGATGGCTATCGGGCCCGCAACACAGCCCCAAAGCATAGAAAGAACGATCCAAAGCAGCAGGCGTCTCGCCGGGTTCATGGTCCCCTCGACCAAAGAATGGCGGATTGCGTTGGGAGATGCCAGGCGACGCTTCCCGCCCAAACCGCGCGCCCGCCGTCGGACCCGAACCCTTCCGCAACCTGATCGCGGGCGCAAGTACTTTTCCGCGCGCGGTGCAAAAGCAGACATCGTGGAGGTCCAAGAAGGGTCAATAGTGGAAGTAGAGATCATCGCCGATTAACAAGCATGTCCGTTAATCGCGTTAGTTTTCAGAGGGGCGGCTTGTGCGTAGCCCTTGGAATTACCGTCCGACAACATCCAGCAGCGCAAGAGATTCAGATATGTCTCATTGGAAAGGCGGACATTGTATCCGCCTGGCCGCCTCGATCGCCGACCAACGAAGCAACAGCTCTGACGATACGGTAACGGCCCGAGGGTGAGGATTAGCGCACTGACCATGGCCATGCCAATAACGGTTGCGGTTTCTTGGCTTGCGACCGCTCCGCGGTTGGCGCCGGCTTTTGCGTCTGGGCGACATTGGCCGGCTGCCGCGGACGCGGCAGTGGTATGTCGGGCATCACCTTTGGCTCTTCGGGGCTCACCTTTGGTGCCGCTTCGAGCATCGCCTTTGGCTCTGAAGCGTTGGCGACGACCTGGGCGAGTTGTTCCTGGCTCGCGCTGAGTCGCTCGGTGAGCATCTGGCTTTCGCGCGCCATCTCGATCTGGTCCGCCTTGATCTGGTCGATGATACTGTTGTTGCGCGCGCTTTCATCCCGGCTCGCCTTGAGTTGGCTCGCGAGACTTTCATTGTCGCGAACCAATTGTTCTTGCCTCACCTTGAGCTGTTCGACTGTTTGGCTCAAGGCAGCGATGTCGTGCGCGATCGGTTGAAACTGCTGCGCCAACTCGGAATGCAGGGCAACGACAGTCGGCACGACGTCTTTCGACGCGGCGACGTCCGGCGCGGCGTATGTCAGACGTGCTGGGTCTGCGGGGGCCATTATCGCCGGATCAACGGAGGATGACCACCACGAGGCAGCGACACCAACGGATGCTGCCAACAGAGAACCGACGAAAGCCACATAGCGCCAACCTGCCAATCGAGGAATCGCTGCCAGGAGGGCGCGAGACGTCTTAATACTGGTCGGCGGGATTCTGGTCGGCCGGGCCGAAGGGCTGACTCCCGCTTCGCGCGCCAGGTTCGAAAGCTGCTCCTCCAGGCTCGCGACCTGTCCCTCCGCGACCTTGTCGTCCAGCATGGAATTCATTTGGTGCTCCGTATCAAATGCATTGGCATCCACCTGAGAGCGATCCGCGCATCCGCGCTACGGTGAGCTAACATTCAATGGAACGCAGATGGTTCTTGAGCCTGCGACGCTTCTCAGCACATGGGCATGCAGCTGCACGTCAATCGTCTTTTTTAATAGCTCGCTAGTGGTCTTTTAAAGCAGCCGAGAAGGCGGAACTATGTTCACGGTCGGAGAACTACGGAAGGAACCCTGACCTGTCGGGAGAACGCGGATTCGTCACACGGTTCCTTGCCCCGTGTGGGTCCGTCCGGAGCGCTGCATTTTCCTAACGACATAACGTGGCCAAACCGCGCGCCACGAAAAGCCCCAACCACACGGTGCCGAGCGCGCACGCAATGCACCGACCTTCGCTACGTCCGGCTGATGGAGGATGCTGGCCACTGGCTTCCACAAGAGCGGCCGGCCGAGGTCAACGCGGCGCTGCTTGAATTTCTGCACGGCCTTCCGGCAACATGACGAGCGGAAGCCTACCGCTCAAGGAGACGCCGCCAACTTCCGTTTCGGGGTCAATCGCGTCACTTTGAGAGCGCGCCGCGAACTTCTGCTCTTCTCCGATCAGCGGACATCGCCGACGGGTGCGTCAGGTCCGAAAAGTGCCATGGGACTAAACCGCTCGCGCGGTAGGGCACTGCGGCGGGAGGCACAGCCAAGGCGATAGCGCAACGGGACGTCCTGTCTTGAGATCGAGGGGTTTCGACAACCTCACTCAAGACAGGAGCATCCCCATGACCGACGAGGCCATGAGCCCTTTACGGCGGCGCATGATCGAAGACATGACGATCCGCAAGTTAGCGCCAAAGACCCAACAAGGCTACATCCGCACCATCAGGGACTTTGCTGCATTCCTCGGCCGATCGCCCGACACGGCGAGCTTCGAGGACGTCCGGCGCTTTCAACTGCATCTGGCGGCGAACGGCGCGCACATCCCGATTCTCAATCATACCGTAGCTGCGTTGCGGTTCTTCTTCAGGATCACGCTCAGGCGCTCCGATATCATCGAGCACACCACATTCCTCCACGAGCCCCGCAAGCTGCCGGTCGTGCTCAGCCCAGAGGAGGTGGCGCGGCTGTTGGATGCCGCGCCGGGCCTCAAGTACAAGGCGGCGCTGAGTGTGGCTTACGGCGCAGGTTTGCGCGCCGCCGAGGTGATCTCGCTCAAGATCGGCGACATCGACAGCAAGCGCATGGTGATCCGCGTCGAACAAGGCAAAAGCCGCAAAGACCGCTACGTGATGCTGTCTCCGCATCTGCTCGAGTTGCTGCGTGCCTGGTGGAAGACAGCACGACCGCAGGGCTGGTTGTTTCCTGGCCGCGACCGCGTGCAGCCGATGACTACGCGCCAGCTCAATCGCGCCTGCCATACCGCAGCCGAGAGGGCCGAGATCGACAAGCGCGTGTCGCTCCACACCTTGCGGCACAGCTTCGCCACCCATCTGCTTGAGCAGAACATCGATATCCGGGTGATCCAGGTGCTGCTCGGGCACGCCAAGCTCGACACCACGGCGCTCTATACCCGCGTCGCCACCAAGACGATCCAACAAGTCATGAGCCCGCTGGAGCATATCGCCCGCAAGATCGAGAGGGTCGAGCCACCGGCCTAAAGCGCGGCTCGCGTGCCGCGTCCGGCACTGGAGGTCGCGGATATCTTCCGCGATCATGGACCGGCATGGCGCAGCGCCAACGCCGGCCATCTGAGCCTTGGCCAGTTGAAGGTAATGTCGGCGATCGAGAACTGCCGCACCGCGGCGCTCGGCGGCCATGTCGCGCGCTGCGAGAAGTGCGCGCACACCAAGATCTCGTACAACTCTTGCCGTAATCGGCACTGCCCGAAGTGCCAAGGCGCGGCGGCAAAGGACTGGCTGGCCGCGCGCGAGGCCGATCTGCTGCCGGTGCCGTACTATCATGTGGTGTTCACGCTGCCGGCAGCCATCGCCGACATCGCCTACCAGAACAAGGCGGTGGTCTACGATCTCTTGTTCAAGGCCTCGGCCGAGACCCTGGCCACGATCGCCGCCGACCCCAGGCACCTCGGCGCCCGCGTCGGCATCACCTCGGTTCTCCATACCTGGGGTTCAGCCATGACCCACCACCCGCACGTCCACATGATCGTGCCGGGCGGCGGCGTCTCGCCCGACGGCCAGCGCTGGGTGTCCTGCCGACCTGGCTTCTTCCTCCCCGTCCGCGTGCTCTCGCGCCTGTTCCGGCGGCTGTTCCTGGAGAAGCTGATCGCGGCCCACAACACCGGCCATCTGAAGTTCTTCGGCGATCATGCCGCTCTCGCCGACCCGCGGGCGTTCGCGGCGTATCTGGCACCGCTACGCCGAGCCGAATGGGTGGTCTATGCCAAGCGCCCGTTCGGCGGGCCACAGGCCGTGCTGGCCTATCTGTCGCGCTATACCCATCGCGTCGCCATCGCCAACAGCCGACTGATCGCCTGTGACCGCACCGGTGTCACCTTCCGGTGGAAAGACTATCGTGCCAATGGTCGCGATCGCCAGAAGCTCATGACACTCCCAACCGGCGAGTTTATCCGCCGCTTCCTCATCCACGTTCTGCCGCACGGCTTTCACCGCATCCGCCACTACGGCCTTTTGGCCAGCGGCACGCGCGCCGACAACATCGCCCGAGCGCGTGAGTTGCTCGCCGTCTCAAACTCCCAGGCCGAGCCCACCGGTGCCGCCGCCGATCCCGGCAAGCCGATTTGTCCATGCTGCGGCGGTCGCATGATCATCATCGAGGTCTTCGCGCGCGGTGCAACGCCACGGCATCGGCCGACAGCTTCACCTACCGCAATCAAGATCGACACCTCATGACCGCGTCACACCCCCGCAAATCTGATCGTCGCACTAGTTGCCTCTCGACCGGCCACGGTAGAACGCGCTCAGATATCCAGCCGTCGTCTCAAATCGTCCGACACTTCACTGCGGTCGATGCGACCCGCCCCTCATCCAGCAGCCGTTTCACCGTCCACCGGCCTGCTGGAGCGCCTCGACTCCATTCACACACCTCATCCGCGGCACTCAAATCCCCATAGCGTAGGCCGCGCCATCCCCGTACCCCTCCCGCGGTTTCCTCCCTTGGAGGTTTGCGGACGCCGGCCCCGCGCCCGCGGCACCACCGTCATGGGGCCGGCATCCGAAAACCTTCACATGATCGGACTCATGCACTGCAGCAAAGCGCTTTTTATTCGATGACCTCGTCGGCAGCGACCTGCAGAGTCAGCGGCAGTGCACAAATGTAGCGGCGCCTGCGATCCAGCGTCGGCCGGGAACCAGACACTTGGGTAGGAGGTTGTTCAAATCTGAACGTGGGGCGGTGGCGTTTTTGCTGTTTCCGCCACCTTTTCACTACCCAAGTCGAACAGCGTCAGGTGTGAACCCATCCCCGGCTGGAAGAGAGACCAAAACCCCGGCCGTTCGGAGATAGATATGAGAAACATAGCACGCACCTGGAGCCTGTGTTCGCTGACGGCACTGACATTCGCCCTAACAGTTGCCTACCTCATGCTACTCTTTTCAAGCAGCGCCACCAGTCAGGGGGCAGGGGAAGTGTCAGGCGCCAGATTTGAATTCGCGCTGATCGGCGACATGCCGTATGACGCCAGGCAAGAAAAGGAGTTTGCCAACGTCATGAGGGAGATAGACGCCGCTGAGTTGGCCTTTGTCGTTCACGACGGCGATTTTTGGTATGACGGCAACGCGTGGACCGAGCAAGTCGGGGGCTTCCCGCCATGCGGTGACGAGACTTTCAAGCATCGCCTCGGTCTGGCTCAAAGCTCCAAACATCCTTTCATATTTGTGGCCGGAGACAACGAGTGGGCCGATTGTCACCGGGCAAAGCCGCGCACGTATGACCCGCTTGAGAGATTGGCAAAGCTCCGACAGATGTTTTTCCACGGTGATCACAGCCTAGGTCAACGCACCATACGGTTGACGCGGCAGAGCGAAGACAGCCGCTACGCTAACTTCCGCGAGAACGTGCGCTGGACCCAGGGTGATGTAATGTTCGTCACTCTCCACGTGACAGGCAGCAACAATAACCTGGGCCGCACTCCGGAGATGGACGCTGAGTACTCAGAGCGTAACGCGGCCAACCTGGTGTGGATGAGACAAGCCTTCGATCTGGCCACGCGGAGCGGAAGCAAAGCAATCATGATCGTTGCTCAGGCCGACCCCCAATTTGAAAATACCTGGCCGGCATACGTGCAGCAGAGATACATGCTGGAGGGCCTGGGTCTCAAATCACCTGAGACGAGAAGAGCAACTGGCTTCGACGAGTTCCTGGCTGCGCTGGAGAAGGAGACCGTGGCCTTCGGCAAGCCCGTGGTCTACGTGCATGGAGATACTCACATCTTTCGCGTCGACAAACCTTTGTTCGGCTCCACAAGCCGACGGACTATCGAAAATTTCACGAGAGTATCGACTATTGGTTACCCTGATACGCATTGGGTCCGGGCAATCGTTGACCCCAGGGAACCGAATGTATTTAACTTCAGGCTAGAGATCGTAGAGGCGAATCGGGTCAAACATTGATGCAATGCTGTCTCAGTGCGTTTCCGAACTGGCAAGTATCAGTCAGCTCGTGCAGCAGATATCATCAACCGGCCTCCAGCGCCGAGACTGTCAGAGTCCGGTTGGAGTCAATTTCGGACCGGCGAGCAGCGCCGGCACGTGGGCCATGAGCGCCAGCGCCATAGCCATAAGGGTTAATTCGAGATTGCAGTTGCCAGTCGCATTCCAAGTTTTAGCGTTTCGATAGTCGTGCGGATTTGGCCGACGCCTGATCAACCCCGGCCATGTCTACCGGGCGACCAGGGACCGCCGCTCTGCCCCCAGGGCGACGGCCCCGCCGAAATAAGCAATGTGCGGTGGAACCGGCGCCGCGCCGGCAGTTGCGGAATGAGCCGTCCGGCGATCGCCCGGGCGGCTTGTTCTATGCGGTGCGCGCCGCCTCCAAAGTAAGCATCCGGCGTGGGCCACGGGCGGGTTAGTCGCCACCCAGCATCGTCATCTATACGCAGATCACGCCGCTTGCGCGGCAATCGCTGATCCCGGCGTCCAATTCCAGGGCAGCAGCTCGTCCAGCCGATGAGCTGGGTGGGCGGCGATGCGGGCAAGGATATCCGTGAGCCATGCTTGCGGATCAACGCCGTTCATTTTGGCCGTGACGATTAGGCTATACATGGAAGCCGCGCGCCGCCCACCGCGGTCAGAGCCGCAGAACAGCCAAGCCTTTCGCCCGAGAGCTATACCTCTTAACCCTCGCTCGGCGGCATTGTTGGAGAGGCAGACGCGTCCGTCCTTCAAGAACAGCGTGAAGCTCGCCCCTCGCTTCAGGATGTAGTTGAACGCCTTGGCCAGGTCGTGCCCGCGGGACAGCTTGACGAGCTGGTCGCGCATATAGACCTGAAGGTCCTCGACCAGAGGCCGGCTCAGCGTCTGCCGAACCTGAACGCGTTCCTCGGCACTCCTGCCATTGATGGATCTCGAACAGCGCATCGATCCACCGCACGACCTCGACCGCAATGGGCGAGAGCGGGATCTCCTTTTTACCGGCGGCCTTGCGACGCGCATTCTCTTCGATGTCGGCCATGGCGAAGAACGGGCGCCGCGCATGGACCCAACATGCCGCCTCCCGGATCGCTCCGGGCTGGCGCCCCGCCAGATAGAGCTGGTTGTACCCGTCATAGGGTCTGCCTGCAGGATGCCGGCATATCGGGCCAGATGCGCCTGAGGATGCTCGCCTCTACGGTCGCGGGAGTAATAGAACATCGCCGCCGGCGGGCCGGCGCCACCAAACGGCCGATCGTCCCGGACATAGACCCAGCACCGCCCCGTATCGGTCTTGCCCTTGGCCAACACTGGCACCGTCGTATCATCGGCATGCAGGCGCTCGGCCGCCATGACATGGGCTTCGACCAGGCGCAGCAGGGGATCCAGCGACGCACTGACCGAACCCACGGCGTCCGCCATCGTCGACAGCGCGATCGGCACGCCTTCCAGGGCGTAGCGCTCAGCCTGGCGGTTTAAGGGCTGATGCTGGCCGAACTTCTCGAACATGATCATGGCCAACAGGCTCGGGCCGGCCCATCCCCGGGCGACGGCATGGAACGGCGCCGGCGCCTGACTGACCTTCTCGCAGTCGCGGCAAGAGAACTTCTCCCGCACCGTCTCGATCACTTTCCACTGGCGCGGCACCACTTCCAGCGTCCGGGTCACGTCCTCGCCGAGCTTGCGCAGTCGGTTGCTGCCGCAGCATTCGCAAGCTGTCGGCGGATCGATCACCACGCGATGCCGTGGGAGATGCTCGGGGAAGGTCTGGCGTTCACCGCGCTTGCGCGCAAATCCGCGCACCGTCGTCGTCTTGGCCACGGCCTGTTCCGCCGCTAATTCGTCTTCGGTGGCGTCGGCTTCCAGCTCCTCGAACGTCAACGCCAACTGCTCAATCAGGCGCGACGAACGTTCCGACCGCTGGCCGTAGATTTGATGCTTCAGCTTGGCGATCTGCAGCTTCTGCTGGGCAATCAGCGCTTCGTCCTCAGACGCTTTCGCACGGGCGACCGTAAGTTCAGCGGCGATCTCCAAAGCCTTCGCGCGCTCGACCGCCAGCGCCTGTTTCAGGGCGACAACGTCATCCGGAATCGCGTCGCGGTCAGCATCCATGTGACGCAGTGAATCACAGATTTGATGCGTTGGGATTCCCTAAAATGTACGTAACCGCTGGCCTTCGCTCAGCCCGCACTCTGCGGCCGCCAGGTCACTTGCGGATTCCGCCAGTCGATCCCTTCGAGCATATAGGCCATCTGTGCTGCGGAGATCGATATTGCGCCGGAAGATGCCGAAGGCCAGATGAACTTGCCCCGGTCCAGGCGCTTGGCATAGAGCGACATGCCCACCCCATCATGCCAAAGAATCTTGACCAGGTCACCGCGGCGACCCCGGAAGATGTAGAGATCGCCGGCATGGGGATCGCGCTTCAGGCTTTCTTGGATCGTAAGCGCCAAGCTTTGCATGCCGCGGCGCATATCGGTGTGGCCGGTCGCGATCCAGACCCTGACGCCGCTCGGGGTCGGGATCATTGCCGCCTCAAAAGCTCAAGGACCCGCTGCAGCGCCTCGGTATCCACGTCGCGATCAACGCGCACCCGGCAGCCGCCAAGCTCGATCTCGATGATTCCGGCCTTCGTGCGCGGCGCAGGAGACGAAGACGACAGCCTCGGCGCATACGCCGATGCCGGGGCCAGCGTAGAGGCGATCTCCACAGGAACAAGCGCCGGCACGGCATCCCCGCTCAGCCGGCCTTCGCGCGCCAACCGGCGCCACGTGAACAATTGGCTCGCAGACAACCCGTTGCGCCGCGCCGTTACCGACACCAATCGTGGCCCGCCGTAGCTCTCGGCAACGATCCGCTGCTTCTCCTCGAATGTCCAATGGCGCCGAGCGCCCGTCGAGACAACTTCCAGCCGAGAGACCTTCGGCATAGGCGTATGGTCAGTCATACGCCTATGTCTTCAATCTCAATCATACCCGCAAGGCGGCCTTCGCCGGAGCGATACCCTCCAAAGCAGCTCTTGCCATATCTCGAATAACGTCACTCGGAAAATTCGAACGGAGCAGGCATTGAAAGCCCTATTCGTGGCCTGCGATTAGTTTCAACTCAATGGCACGCGCAGCCGCATCGATTTCTCTTCGGTGATTGCCGATTGCATCTGCCTATCCCCAGCGCCAATTGACTGAATGACTTTGCTGTGGAAGGTCCACGCCGCGAGGGGTCCAAGCCGCACCGAAGTGCAGCAGCTTGATCAGAGCAACAATTAATTCGGAAAAACGGGTAACTTCAGCTCTTCCTTTCACAGCATGGCGGGCTGTTCTTGCAAAAGCTAATGTCCGGGTTGGGTCATTCGCGTCGGTTTGGTCGCACCATGGCGACTTCCGGTCTACCCCGGTGAACGGACATTTCTCCGGACCGGCGAGCATGTCTCAGAGGTGCCAACAGGAGACATCGCATTCAGTAGCGTTGCGCCAAGGCTGCTCAGTCCTCGACATATAAGACCACGATGGCGATCAGCGTAGCCACCATCATGACCGACATCGTGACAAACCCAAACACGAGGAAAACCGGTTCCTGCGAAACGTAGTGATCGAGATTTTCGAAGAAGGACGAGACGCGAAGCTGTCCCGTCGTCAGCCACTCGAGAAGGCGACTGCCCGAAATCAGAGATGAGGCAAAGGGCCAGAGCCAGACATATGTAGGTTCGAACCAGCGCGGGAAACGCATTTCAGCCGCAACGGTTATCGCGCCATTCGTGACGCGCGGATTGCTGGCGTTCTCACAGGTAATCAAGAACGCACGGTGCAGCAGAAAATCCTGAGCGCGCGCTGTCCCACTAGCGTTACCATGGCACCTTCCGCATCAGCATCAAGTCAGGCGAACGTAGGTGACGGCATGCCCTCGTCCTATACGGTGAGCGTTGGACCGCCAGGCGCGAGATCAGCGACTTGCGGATTGAGTTGCGGCTCTTTCATACGTGCCCTCAGTTTTTGGCGAAACGCGTTATAAAGGACAGCTATTCCCAGTGAAGCAGGGAACCCCTGCAAATGTATGCCGCAACCGCTGGCTGATCCTCATATTCAACATGAGTAGGAGACGGATATCGGTGCTACGCGACGCTTGTGAAGAGAGCACCTTTTGTTGCGTCAGTGCTTCCGCGCGGCAACTGCATCGAGACTGCTATTTGCACTTACTCTCTTCCTTTACTCGCCGCGCGGCCCCCGCGCTCACATTTATCCGTTCGTACAATGAGGACTTGACGTTGAGCCGACGCACAGTTGGAATGCCCGAGGCCGATGAATTGAAAGACATGACGAAGTTGTTAGCGAGCTTATGGGAAGCCGCGCAACAGCTTCCTGAGGGTTCAGAGCGGCAGGATGCGTTCAGACAGATTGGTAGCTTCCAGAGGCGGGTGGCGGCATTAATTACACGCGCCCTTTAGGCTCTCAGGGATGTCGTGTCGAGCTCTGCGGTGGCTACCGATCCAACTCGCGCCGGAAGATTGCGATTTGGAAGTTGGCGAACTTGATAAGATTGGCATTATGCCATTGGGTTTTCCATGCCGTCGAAAATTGGGGGGTTGGTACAATGCTTGGGCCGATGAACCGATTTTGATTTTTCCGACGCACTGGAGGATCTGGCGCGTGCCAACAAGTTGGTAAGTTAGTAAGTTAGTAATGTGGATTTGCGGATCAACCGCGTCTAGCGCCCTTGCAATCGAGAGTTATCGATCCTCATCCGGGTGTACCTACTTGTAAGGTGTGATCTCGCGGGTCTCCGTCAGCTTGATCATGTGCACCGGTGGCGCGTACCGGCCCTTTCGACATGACCGGCATTTCAGCGAAGCCTCCAACTTCCAGAGCGGCGTGTCGCGCGGTCGGCGGATGGCGTCGAGAGGTAGGCTTGCCCGCGTCTTGCAGCGATTGCATTCCACCTCCAGCCAGCCCAATCCACCATTGAGACAGTGGTCGGCTCCCATGATCTTGCCGCCCAGATGACGTGTCGCGATTTGGTGCTCATGGCCAGCGATTACAGCGCTACGGTGCCGGACGCGCAATCCACGGTAGAGTCGGGATGTGGCGCGGTGGCTTTAGGTTCGAACATATCTGTTTTCCGCCTCTTTCGTCTGGCGGTGCCTTAGTGTTTCGACCGTGACTCCGTTTCCACATCCCGCTCATCGAACCGGACGGGCGAATCTCTCGCATCCGGCTCTCGGACAAGACTTCACGCCTTCACCCACGGCACGTCGTGTCCAAGCGCAGTTAAGCGTACGAGCCCGAAGTGCCCGTAGAGATGCGAGAGTGGATAAGTCCCGCCCTTGCGTCGCCTGACCTTGTGCTTGGAGCGCAACCACCGGCGCAACCGCACAGCGGTGTAGTTGTCGATCGCTCTGTACGCCTTGTTGACGGTGCCTACGCTGAAGTAGTTTGCCCATCCGCGCAGCGCGCGATTCAACTTGCCCACCAGCTCTGTGGTTTCTTGCCATGTCCCCGATCGAGCAGTCAGCGCGTGAATGTTCTCCACCATGCGCCGGATGCTCTTCCGCGATGGCCGATATCCCAGGCGTGCCTGACCGGTTCTCGCTGAATACATCCGCCCGAACGAGTAGCCCAAGAAGTCGAACTCCCCTTCCGGCACCTTGCAGATTCGTGTCTTCTCCTCGTTGACCGTGAGCTTCAGCTTGCTCATGATCTTGCGCAGTTGTTGCAACGCCTCTTCGGCTTTGCCCTTCTTGCACAGGATCACGAGATCGTCGGCATAGGTCACGATACGAGAGCCGAGGCTTTGCTCCAACCCGAGCATCTTCCATCCCAACACGAACCGGCGCATGTAGAGATTCGCCAGCAATGGTGAGATGGGTGAACCCTGCGGGATGCCACGCCGCTTGTCCCGGGCTTCGGTTGTGCGTGTCTTCCTCCCTCGATCGTCGGTTTCTTCTACGGGGCATTCCAGCCACATCTTGATCAGATGCAGCACGCGCCGATCAACAATTCGGCGCGCTACCGACTTTAGAAGTTCGGCATGGGGAATGCTTCCGAAGTAGTCCGCGAGGTCGGCGTCCACGACTTCCGGGTGGCCACGGAACAGCAGCCCTTCCACCTTGACCACCGCCTGTTGGGCATTCCGCCCTGGGCGGTACGCGTACTGTTCGGGTGGAAGGTCGGCTTCGAAGATCGGCTCCAGCACCAGCATTGTTGCTGTCATGCAGACCCGATCCCGCACGGTCGAGATGCCCAGCGGCCTGAGCTTGCCGTTGGCCTTCGGGATAAACACTCTTCTGATAGGATCCGGCTGGTAGCTCTCCTCCCTGAGCGCAAGCGCCAGTTCGCCGAGCCACCGCTCTACGCCATACGCATCGATGTCCGCAAAATCCTGACCGTCCACCCCCGGTGCGCCCTTATTGGAGCGACACTGGGCATAAGCGTGGGCCAGAACGTCCTCGCGGCCGATCTTGTCGTACAGGGCATAGAACCGATAGCCGGCTTCTGCCTTCGCTTTCGCGTGCAACGCCGTCTGCAGTTTCTGAACACTCTTCGGAGTTGATAGGTTGCCCAATCTCCAAGTCCCTCGCTACG
The DNA here is from genome assembly GCF_023101085.1 of Bradyrhizobium sp. 170. Classification (NCBI taxonomy): domain Bacteria; kingdom Pseudomonadati; phylum Pseudomonadota; class Alphaproteobacteria; order Hyphomicrobiales; family Nitrobacteraceae; genus Bradyrhizobium; species Bradyrhizobium sp. 170. The sequence continues at coordinate 6,876,307 of NZ_CP064703.1, forward strand.
TCTTGCGTTCGTCTCGAACTAAGGTCCCTTCCCTCCACCGGAGTTACCCGGCTTCAGCGGTACTACGAACCCCTCCGCATCCCCACGGCGCCCGGCCTGTCCCTCACGGGCATCCGGTTGGTCATCCCTGCCCACGCCTTGGGGTCTCCCGTGTTGCGTACGCTTTCCTTGTGTACATGCTGTCGCCACTACCCCGGCGCAGCGGCTGGGCGTATTGCTTCGCTCATTCACCCCAGCCGTATCAGCCTTCCCCGAAAGGGTTGTCGGGTCGGCCTCCGCATTGTCCTTTTCGAGGCTTGCTCGGGCGTTCACTCGCGTTACGGCCTGCACACTCGCGCTGTCACCGTATATCGTGACACGCTAACCAGAGGCTTCAGCCACTTTGTTACCTCCATGACTGCTCCGGTTGCTTCCGGCTGGAGCGGTTGCCGGGTGGGACTTACACCCACTGGAAAGCGCCGCCTTTCCACGGCGCACACCCGTAGGATGACATCGGCTCCGTGGCACTTCCACTTGGTCAAGCCAGCCGCCGCAGCGCCGGGAAAAGTTGCAAGACAAGGTTGGAACCGTGGAAACGGAGAAGCGTCTAGCCACGTCAGACTTACCATCACCGTTGAGAGTGAAATGGCCCTGCATTTCAGCCGCGTTGGTCCTGCAACAGAGGAGTTAGAGATATGGAGCGCGAGCGAACGCGGCTTTTCTTTCGTTATTAGTAACGAGAGCAGAGATGGGCCTGGACTTCACGGCAAGCCCGGCTTTGTAGCTTCTTGGCGCCCCATCCATATTAACAAGCCTGCGATCAGGGTGGGCGGATCACCCTTCAAGACGTTCGCCGAAGCCGCGACGGCCTGTGAGGCCATGCTGCCACACCTGACCAGATAGCTTCGGCTTTGGCGCAGCCGACGCAAGCTGAAGAGGGACCAATGACCGTTTTCGTTTACGTCAACACGAGCAAGCAGATCGGAGACAAAGACGACGTCAAGTTATTCGCAAATGTGGATGCCGCGGAAAAGTGGTTCGAGGAGAATGATCCTGAAGGCGTCGCGTTCGAGTACGAGGTATTAGAATAGTCGTTGATCCGCGCGCCTCTGCCGTGCGCACTTGCTGGTGGTAAATCGCGAGCGCACAATAGGGCTCGGTGTTGCACTTTGGTAACCCATTATTTTGTTCGCAAGCGATAAGTTCATCGCTTTGGGAGACAGGCATATGGACGTGTATTTGAACACCAAACGTGATCTGCTCGTTGTGAAGACGGGATATCCGATGCCGCCCGCTGCGGCGCAGGGAAAATGGCGTAAAAGCAAAAAGAGGGTCATCAAAGTCAGCGACGAGATCAGCTCGGCGCTCCAGAGGCAGGGCTACTACATGCGCAAGCTAAGGGACCTGCATAGTAATAGAGACTAGCGAAGAACGATCCTTTGCGGCAGCCTTCGATGTGCAATCTCTATTATGCCGATCTCCGTATTATGCCGCGCCGATGCGCATTCCCGAGGACAGGGGCGCAATCTCGGCGCGGCATGTCGGCATAATCAGAGCGCCTCGAGGAATGCGAGCAGCTTGTCGCCGGGGCGAGAGTGGCCGGGCTTTGCCATCGCCCGTCACAGCAAGAATCTGTTTGTGCGCCGGTTGGCGATCAAGAGCCGGTTGTCTCCCCGCTGGGCGTGGCGCGGAGGGCGAATATTTCCTTGGCTGCGAACAGGCCGTTGAGCGCGGCCGGGAAGCCGGCATAGACGGCCATCTGCATGATGACCTCGGTGATCTCTTCACGGCTCAGGCCGACGTTCAGGCCAGCCTCGATGTGAACCTTGAGCTGAGGGCTGGCATTGCCGAGCGCGGTTAACGCGGCAATGGTCGCGATCTCACGGGCCCGCAGATCGAGGCCGGGGCGGGAATAGATATCGCCGAAGGGGAACTCGATCACATAGCGCGCGAAATCGGGCGCGATGTCCGCCAGCGCCGTGATGACGTTATGCCCAGCCTTGCCGTCAATCTCATCTAGTGCTCGCCGCCCGCGCTCGAGCCGGCTTTCTTGCGGCGAGAAGACCGGTGCGGGGGGTGCGCATGCGGGTTGAGCCTGTGCTTTCGTGGACTGCGTCATGATTTTTGCTCCTTGTTCTCGTGCCGGCGTAGCCAGCAATCTTGGTGTCGAGAACGAGAAGGCACGCTTGCAGTTCGGCAGCGTGGGCACGGACGGCCGCACGGTGGCGCTCCAGAAGCTCGCGACGCTCAGCCTCAGTGCCGACGCCGCGCTCCCGCAGTGCTGCGTAGCGCAGCATGTCCCGGATCGGCATCCCGGTCGTCTTCAGACGGCCGAGAAACTCGATCCAGGTCAGGATCGATGCGTCGTAATCCCGATGGCGCGATTGGTTGCGGTCAGCATAGGGCAGCAGCCCGATCCGCTCATAGTAACGAATCGTATGTGCTGTCAGTCCCGAGCGTTTCGCCAGTTCACCAATCTTCATGAGCACCCTTCTCGATCAACGACGCAACGGAAGCTAGGGGTTCGAGCGCGCTCTAAGTCAAGAGGAAATCGCATCACAGTGATTCGAGCACCAGCACGCTGTCTCCGACGGGGTGGTGCATCGCTGCGATTTGGAACAGGCAAATGGACAAACAAGGTCTGTTCGCCGCTCGGCGAAGTGAGCCTGCCCGGCGACTGCTAAGCTTGAAGCCAATTCATTTTCGGCAGGGGGCAGGGAGGGGGCCGATTATGCCGACCGTTGGCTCAGGACGGCCTCAGGCGGCGGCGATCGCTGCTTTGGAGTCGGCATAATCACAGTGCCTCCAGAAATGCGAGAAGCTTATCATTCGGTCGAAAACGACCGGCAGTAGCTACCGCTGGAGCTGTAGCGGCCAGTGCGCGTTCCTTGATTCCCATATCAGCGTGTAGGTAGATGTGGGTGGTTTCGACCTGCTCATGGCCGAGCCAAAGTGCTATCACCGAAGTCTCAACTCCCGCCCGCAGCAGTCGCATCGCGGCGCTGTGACGCAACACATGCATGCTGATGGTTTTCTGTCCCAACGACGGACAGGCGCGGGTGGCGATCTGAACGTATTTGGCGAGCCGATGTTCGACGGCGTCACGGCTGAGTGACGTCCCCGACTGGGTGACGAAAAGTGGCTCCGCCGGTTGACCAGCGCGCTCAGCGAGCCAAACACGCAGGAGGGCGACCATGCCCGACGTAATCGGTGTGATCCGCAACTTCCGTCCTTTCCCCATGCAACTGACATGCGCGCCAGTGCCGAGATGAACATCGCTGATGCGAAGGCCGATCAATTCTGACGCACGCAGGCCCGTTTGGGCCGCGAGCGTAAGCAGGGTATGGTCGCGCCGCCCGGTCCAGGTCGAGCGGTTGGGTGCGCGGAACAGCGCATCGAGTTCTGGTTCGATCAGGAAAGTGACGAGCCTCCGGTCGAAACGCTTGCGTGGAATGGCAAGCACGCGTTCGATTATGGCGGCATGCTCGGGATGTCGAAACGCTGCGTACCGGAACAGCGAACGGACGGCGGCAAGTCGAGCGTTGCGAGTGCGCGCACTATTCTCCCGCTGCTTCTCAAGATGGTCGAGGAAGGCGCCGATGAGCGGCGCATCAAGATCGTCGATGTCTAGCTTCGATGGTTCGACGTCTTTCCTCGCGGACGCGAAGACCAGCAGCAGCCGCAGCGTGTCCCGGTAGGCCGCAAGTGTATGGGGACTAGCTTGGCGCTGGCAGATGAGGCGTTCCGTGAAGAACGCTTGCAGGGTTGGGGCAAGTGCGGTCATGCGGCACCTCCGAGGTGCCGCTCCAAACGATCACCAACCAGCGTCAGCAACTCCGGCGCAGCTGAGATATACCAGTATGTGCTGACGGGATCGACGTGGCCGAGGTAGGTCGACAGCAACGCGATCCGGTTCCCCGGCTCCCTGCCATCTCGATATCCGTCAAGGATGGTATTGACGGCAAATCCGTGCCGCAGGTCATGCAGCCTCGGACGGCATGAGGCAGAGCGCGGCTTGAGGCCGGCGACATCCACAATTTGACGAAAGACGGGCTGGACGCCCATGTAGCGGAACCTGGTGCCAACCGTAGTGACCAGCAGTGCCGGCGTATTCGACGAGTTTTTCGGACGGTCGTCTCGACGCAGATAATCAACCAGTGCAGCCACGGTGCTCGGATGCAGCGGCAATTGGCGAGACTTGCCGAACTTTGCGTTCCGAATGGTGAGTAGTCCAATGACGGAGTCAAAATCGTCGCGGTCGAGGCCGATCGCTTCCCCAACCCGCATGCCGGTCACTGCAAGCAAAGCGATCAATGTCCGAAATGTCGCCACTCGGTGCGGTGCCCGCAGCGTCCCGGCTGCGGCGATGAGGGCCGCGATATCCGACTCCGAATATAGGTAGGGGGTGGCCCGGCCTTTTTGCTGCACCAGCAAGTGTGTCGGGGGCACCTCGGTCGCGGGGTCGATCCCGCGCAGGTGTTTAGCGAAGCGGCGAACAACGGAAAGCCGGGCAAACGCCCAGGTTCGACCGCGCTTAGGGAGTGTCGCCCAAGCGAGCGCCGCCTCGGTTGTCAGATGGTCTTCGCCACGATCCTCGACGAAGGTGAGAAACTGACCGAGTAGTTTCTCGGCTCGATAGAGCTTAAAGCCGAGGGCGCGGCGAACCGCAAAATAGTCAGCGAGAGCTTTGCGGAGAGCGTTCATGCGATGTCTCCCGGCCAAGGGCGGGCGATCGACCGCAGAGCATCGCGATCGACCTTGGCGTAAATCGATGTCGTAATAGCGTTGCGGTGGCGCAGGAGTTGTCCGATCTCGGGCAGCGATGCACCGCCGCGTAGCATCAGAGTCGCCGCGGTGTGACGCAGCCGGTGAGCATGGATCGGTTCAATGCCGCACCGTTCGCTAGCGTGGCGAACAATCTGCGTTACCGCGCCAGTGGTGAGAGCATGGTGCGGAGCTGTGATCCGTGCAAACACTGTGCGGCCTTGCGTGCTTGCGGGACGGCCGTGACGCAAGTAAGCCGCAATTGCTTCGCCGACATCCGCGGGCAAAGGCAATCGTTCGGTGCGATTGCCCTTGCTGTGAGCAATCACGATCTCGCCGGCTCGCCAATCGATGTGCTCAAGTTGCAGTTTGGCGACTTCGCCTGCCCGCAGGCCCAGGCGAACAAGCATGGTCAGGACCGCGAAGTCACGACAGCCACTTCGGGTGCTGGCGTCGCAGGACGCCAGAAGGCGCTGCACCTGGTCAGAGGCCAATCCCTTCGGCAATCCGGTTAATCGCCGACCGGGAACGGTCGGCACCGCAGACACCAGCGACCGATCGATAGCGCCGTCGACGTAAAGAAAACCGAGTAGTGATCGAAGGGCCGTCACCGTCAGCCCGGCCGTCCCAGGGCTGAGGCGGGAGCACTTTGTCACTACAAAAGAAATGACATCAGCCGCTGTCAGGCTTCGAAGGTCCAGAGCAAGGCCGTCCGGCAAGACCCTGGTTTGAAGGAAGGGACGCATCAGTTCAACATACCTGGACGCTGACGCATCCTTGATGCCACGTTCAAGTATCAAGTAACCTCGGTATCGCGCCAGGGCCGCTTCAAGCACTCCGCTGGCCGGCGGCAACAAAGCCGCAGGTGCGGTCCCAAGACCGCGCAGGTAACCGAGGATCGGCTGCATCGCTCTGATAGAGCGAAGAAAACTGTAACCAGCTTCATGACGGCTGCGCTGAAACCGCTCTACTTCCTTTGCGCATAGTTCCCCTACACCGAGCCCCTCGCTCACAAGCCAATTGCTCAGCTGATTTAGCAGCAACAAATGAAAGCGGGCCTGCTGTGGGCTATAGCCTTGTCGTGTCAGGTGGTCGGCAAACCCGGTCGCGAATGCCGAAAGCGGACCCGAAATCCTAACTCGTGACAGATCAATCAACATCAAAGCCTCCCTTCGATTGGCAAGAGGGAGGCTATACGCGGTAGCCATCAATCGGATTATGCCGACTCCATCGCAGCGATCGCCGCCGCCCGAGCCCGCTCTGAGCTAATGGTCGGCATAATCCAGAGGTCGGCATAGTAGAGATTATGCCGACGTCGGCATAATCTCTACAGCATCACCACCAATCAAGAAGCCATCCGCGCGCTCTTCCGGGTGATGAACCGCTACGTCGGTAACCTGCCGCCAATGCCGGGGCGTCTTCTCGGACTATCCTGCGCCAGTCGTCCGCAACGCCGGGACCGAGCGCGAGCTGACCATGATGCGCTGGGGCATGCGGCCGCCGCCGAAGATCGGCGGGCCACCGGTCACGAACATCCGCAAACACGTCGTCCCCGCACTGGCGCGGCTTGGCTGAAGCCAGAGAACCGGTACTGGGTGCCCTTCAACACCGCTGGGATCAGCCCGCCGGCAGTGAACGGCGCAAGGTGGCCTTAGTGCTTTCAGATGTTGAAGATATATAGCCCATGTGCAAGCAGGTCGGTCTTCTGTCGCCATCGAACAGCACTGTGATACCGGTGTTGTGACGGCTCAAGCCGACAACGATGCCAATCTTGTCAGCCAGATTTGGGCAACGAACCGCTCCAAGTTTGCTGATCTTAAAGCGGGTGCCGACTGCAATTCTATTTGTTTCCCAGTTCATGGTTTAGCTCCGCAAAGCCTTTATCGAAAACTGCGGATTGTTGACGGTCTGTGTTTCAGGATCATTTCGTGGCTACAGAAATTGGTTTCGTGGCAGCTACCGGCGGCAATGTTCTTTGCCGTTCCGTCTAGGAACGCCGCATCTGCTACGGAGGCCAGCCGTTCGCATGAGAGTCCTCAGGCGACCGGCAATCGTCTCGCATCGCATGTCATCGCATTTGCAGTTGGTTGCTGGCGGTGCAATCTTGGAAGTGCTCAAGGAGCGCGGCATTGGCCAGGTGCTCCCAATACTCTGCCTCCGCGAGCAGCTTCCAGCTCCTGTCAGGGACGATATGCGGCACTCTGCCGACACAACGACGCCATTGCGCGCAAGCGGCGTATAGTTTCCATTCCCATCCTCCCGTTGTTTTCCCATCTTATTTTTTATTTTTGCGTCGGAGTCATTATGATTATGACCCAGAACTAATTTTTGCCTTCTCTGCGGCAGCGAGGGGCGGTTGATTGCGAATTATTTCGGTTCGGGTTCGCATAGGTTTTCAGATGAGCGTTGATCGCTCCAGAGCCAGTCAGACCGAGGCGAACGCGATGGTCCGCGCCGATCCATCTGAAGGCGATGCCGGTGATCCTAGAGCAGTCAGCGAGGAAACAGACTTCGATAGCGGTAATCGTGTCGAACGTTTTGGCCGATGGCTCTCTTCAAACGGGGCGGGTGCCCGCCTATCATGCGCCTAGCCCAGCTTGGTCAGCACCGGAACTGGAACCGTTCGTCCCGCTCGCGTGTCCGGGAAGGTGGATGGAACTTTAGAGGGGTCCTCCTTTTTGGTAGTCATTGCATCGGGTTCCTTCCGATAGAGTGTCTCGGCCTACCGGGCTCACGCCGCCCAGCCCCGGCCCGGAGAGCAGGCGGCCCTGCCAAGCGCCCCGCGAGGCGGGGTCGCTTTGTGCGGAACTTGCTGGAGCCAAAGGTGATGCCTCGCTCCCCGTCCATCGTGCCGCAAAGCGCCGACCATGACACCTATCTGGTGCTGAACGATTTTGGCAGGCTCGGGCGCGCTTGGTGCGAGACCGACGAGGAAGGCACCAACCGGGAGACGCTGATCCGCCGTCTCTTGGAAGACCAATATAGCCATCCGGTTCGTGTCGTCGCCTTCAACACCGCCGAGGGCTGGTCGCGCGATGTCACGGTCGATATTGCCGATGAGCTGCGTCGGCGCTTTCCCGAATACGACGAGGTGCCGCGCTCTGTGCAGGAGTTCTTGGAAACCGCTGTCCGGCGCTGAGCTGTTCGCCTAAAAGCCTCTCGACCGTCTGGTTTTCTTCGCCCAGCGAGAGCTTGGTGCCCTCCTGATCCGGCTTGCAAGCGCAACTAAGTGTAGCCTGACGCCTCTCTGATAGCTGGATAAGAAAGCGCCTCTGGTTGAGTACCTCTTAATGGTAGGCGCTCGATCTACCGTTTGTTCGCGACGATCGGCATGATGCAAGCACTGTACGCCGTGAGGTAAAGACAATGACCAATGACCGCCTCGTGCAGCCACCGCCGATCCCTCACATCCGCAAAATCGGCATCGTCGGGACCGCAATCCTCATGCTCGGGCCAATGGCCTCTGCCACCGTTCTTGGAGCAGGACCGCGCATCTCTGAAGACTTCGAACCGTTCGAGAAATCAGCGAATGAGCGCGTCGCCCAAGCCTTCGAGGACATTAAGGACCTCGCATCCATCTCTGACGAGCTGAAGACTGCGTTGGCGTCGCTGAGCCAGAGCGTTCAGAGCGCGCAGAAGCCGCCGGTTCAGGCTGAAGGCAATGAATGACCCATGTCCAACCGCGCGCATCGACAGGCGATGCCGATGCCATGGTCTCTTTCCTACATTTTGATCAGTCAACTTAGCCAACGTTACGGCGGCCCTTGAGTATGTTTGCCGAAAACTGCCACCGGACAGAGACAATCAGGCCATACGCAAATATATAGCCGATGAAATCTTGAGCGCAGCCAGGACAGAATTCTCTTGGCGATTTGACGGCTGCCGGTCTGAAGATCGTAAACAGCTATCTCTTTCCTCCGGGACGCCCGGCTGAGGGCGCTCGGATGTTAGGACGTGCATTAACGAAGAATTAAGCTCCGGCAACCATCCTTTCTCTTATGAGAGTTGCAATGGCTTCCATAGTTGCTCTCCTGCTTCTCAATTTGATGGATGAGCGATTTAGCAACGCCCGCTACAGCCGGGCGACAGTCAGCATGGTTGAAGAGATTATCAGATCATTCGGCTAAGTTTTCCGCGAGGCCACCATGGTTTCGGTCGATCATTTTGGTTACGAATTGCGCCGCCAACTGAATGAAGCCGCTGCGAGCGGAAGCAATCAACTCCTAGTAACTTCCCACGATCTATGTCGAGCCGTCAGATCGGGCACGGCATGGCTGAACGCGTGCTGCGAAGCGATGGAACAGGAAGCTCGTGATGACGATATCGTTGTTCAGGACAGGAGCGGGCACGGAATGGCGGTTCGGTATCAGCTACCGCGTTAGCCGACTGGCGATCTAAGGAGTGCGTTACGTTGCACGGGCTGAGACGTAAAAATGTCAAACGCGAAGTGCGGCGGCGGCGCTGCCAATCGGCATGGATCACAGCCCATGGTCTGACGAACCACGAATGCCGCCTGAGCAATCTGTCGCGATCCGGCGCAGAACTTGTTGCCGAAGTTGTAGAGGTTTGCCAAGCCGGTTCGAGATCACGTTGGTTCCCAACTCTGGTAAAACTGAACTTTGCGAAGTGGTCTGGCGGCGGGGCAAGACAATCGGCGTTAAGTTCATTCACTAACGACCTCTTGGCGCTCTGCGGAGTGATGTCCGCTTACCTCGACGAGCCGACATTGAGGAGGCGCACTCAGCTCCGCTTCGTTCCAAGAAGCGATGCGGTGGCGCGTAGGGTTCGGGGTCGCAGGTTGGAGGCAACCGTGAAGCAGTCTGAAGATCGAAAATATCCTGGATGGCTCCATCGAATTTGTCGGCCCAGAGGTGATTGTTCGTCGCTGCCTCAATCAGTTGCCCCGTGATCCGTACCCTGCCGCCCGCTTTGCGAACGCTTCCTTCAAGCACGTATCGCACGCCCAGTTCGCGCCCGACCTGCTTTATGTCCACAGCCTTGCCCTTGTAGGTGAAGGATGAGTTTCGAGCTATTACGAACAGGGACTTGAAACGCGATAGGGCCGTGATGATTTCCTCGACGATGCCGTCGGCGAAGTATTCCTGCTCGGGATCGCCGCTCATGTTGGTGAAGGGTAGTACTGCGATGGACGGCTTGTCGGGCAAGGCTGGTAATTGTCGGACTTCGGCAGACGCTTTTGCCGTGGTTGGCGTCAGCTCGGCTGGAGAACGCACGACGTGTAGCCGAACCGGCCGGTCAATATTCTTTAGCGCCCTCTCGCCAAGATCATCGAAGCTAAAGCTTGTCTTGCCCCGGACCTGCTCGAACGCGCTACCGGAAAGACACACCCTTCCAGGTTCGCATTCATTTTCGACGCGCGCCGCGACGTTTACGCCATCACCAAAAATATCGTCGCCGTCTATAATGATGTCGCCAATATTGATTCCTACA